>DASUUU010000033.1:0-33648 GCA_036373915.1 Jiangellaceae bacterium
CTCGGCGACAGATCTGGTGCGCTGGCCTTGATGATCGTATGGAGCCGCTCGGCCATGGTGCGATCCGGTTCCGGCATCTCGGCGATCTTCGCGAGCACATCGGCTTCCCCGTCCGCCTTCGCCTTCTTCCCGCGCTGGCCCCGGCGCGCCTCCGTCTTCAGCTCTTGGGCGCGTTCCTTCATCGCGGCTCGTTCTTCGTCCGAGAATCCCTTGGACGTCGTGTCGGTTGCGGTAGTGCTCTTGGTGGACTTCTGCGTGCCTGTCATGGAGTTCTCCTCTTCTTGTTCCTGATCGATGGTGGATCACTGTGATCCGGGTATTCGCTGCTCGCAGCAGCCAGGCATTGCCTGGCTCAGCCAGAGGTGGCTTCCCACTCGAACCCGTCGGGGTCGGTGAAGGGTCCGGCATCGCTGCCGACAGCAATCCGATGCGAGCCCGAGCCGTCCGGGGAAACCCCGGAGACCTTGGCCAGGCCACGGCGCTTGTACAGCGCCAGCGTGACCGGACCGGAGTCGAACTGAACGTACCGGCGGCCATAACTCTTGGCCACGTCGAACCCCCGGTCCACGTAGAACCGCTTGCTCGCGGCCACGTCCGCGACCCCCAACTGGAGCACGAGTTCGTCAATCTCGCGCGTGGCCGGACCGGTGTCCTTCTTCGAGGCCGACGCCACCGTCACGATCGTCCCGTCCGGCGCCTGCACGACACCGCCGTAGCCCCACAACGACTTCTCCGCCGGCTTCACCACCGCGCCACCAGCCTCGGTGGCGGCATCGATGAAACCGTTCGCAGTCGCCGGCTGGGACACCACAAGCGACAACGTGAACCCCCGAAAACCGCTCGTCGGCGCCTCCGCAGCCCGCACGCGCACGTGATTGCCCGATCCGAGGACGGCGGTGTAGAAGCGGTCGGCGGCCGTGGGGTCGTCCACTTCGAGAGTGACATGTTCGATGGAAGCCATGGCTGATCCTTTCGGTTGGTCTTGCGCGTTCACTTCTTGGCTGTCAGGTCGACTGGGTAGCGCGGATGGTTCCTGCCGGGGGCGCTCGTTAGCGCTGGAGGAACCCGAGGATGTTGCCGCTGGGGTCCTCGACGATCGCGGCCAGTTGCCCTGCGCCGACGTCCTTGACGTCCTGGCGGGTTCGCCAGCCCGCGTCGACGGCTTGGCGCAGGGCCGTTGCGACGTCGCCGACGTGGCAGTAGCCGACCGGGCCGGTCATGCCGTGATTGTGGCCGTTGGGGTCGAGGCCGATCTCTTGGTCGCCGACCCGGAAGCCGACGTAGTAGGGCTCGTCGGCGTACGGCTCCACGCCCAGAACGGTCCCGTAGAGTGCCTTGGCGGTGGCCAGATCCCTGACCGGGACGATGATGGTCATGATGCCGTCGCTCATGAGTTCCTCCTCGTTGCAGTGACTTACAAGTGACACCGTCTCGCTGGTCTGGCCCGGCGCACATCCGTGGTGAGCACGGGTCGTTGCACGGATCCCTCACGTAGCCGTGGCGATACGGCGGCGATGTCGGCGACGTCCCGTGCGGGAGAATGGGGCGCGTGTCGAAACAGAGCGCTGCCGCGGGGATCTCGGCTCGTGAGGCCGAGATCCTGGGCCTGGTCGGAGAGCACCGCAGCAACGCCGAGATCGGCGCGCAGCTGTTCATCTCGGTGCGCACGGTCGAGACCCACGTATCTTCCCTGCTGCGCAAGCTCGGGGCGCCGGATCGGCGGGCGCTCGCCGACTTCGCGGCCGAGCGCGCGCGGGCCGAGCGGACAAGTCAGGCGCTCGTCGGGCTCCCGTCGCCCCTGAGCCCTTTCATCGGCCGAGCCCAGGAGCGCGGCGCATTGCGCGACGCCGTCGGCGAGCACCGACAGGTCACAGCCGTCGGCCCCGGCGGTGTGGGCAAGACGCGGCTGGCGCTGGCCGTCGCCGCAGACCTGGCCGGTGACTTCGTCGACGGCGTGTGGTTCGTCAACCTCGTGCCGGTCACCGATCCCGCGATGGTCGGATCTGCCGTAGCGGCCGCGCTCGGCTTGGGCGAGCAACAGGGCCGCAGCATCGAAGACTCGGTGTTGGCCGCCCTGGCCGAGCGGCGCGCCCTGCTGGTGCTGGACAACTGTGAGCACCTATCCGACGGGGTGGCGCCGTTCGTGGAGCGTCTGCTGGCGCAATGCCCGTACGTGAGAGTGCTGACCACCAGCCGGGCCCGACTCATGGTGCCCTTCGAGCGGGTCTACTCTGTTCCGCCGCTGTCCCTCGGTGGAGACGGCCGCGCCGACGAGCACGGTGACGCTGGTTCGTCGGACGCCGTCGCCCTGTTCGTCGACCGGGCCACGGCAGTCGGCTGGACCGTCGAGGCCGAGCACCTGGACCAGATCGCCGACGTGTGTCGAAAGCTGGACGGGGTGGCGTTGGCGATCGAGCTCGCCGCGGCCCGCCTGCCCGCACTCGGGCTCGACGGTCTGGTCGCGGGCCTATCCGACCACCTGCGGCTTCTGGTCGGCGGATACCGGGCCGACGACCGGCACCGCTCGGTGCGGGCCATGCTGGACTGGAGCCACGCTCTGCTCGCCGGCCCCGACCTGACCCTGCTGCGGCGGGTTTCGGTGTTCGTCTCGCCGTTCACCGCCTCGGCCGCTGCGGCGGTGGCCGGGTTCAGCCCTCTGGAACCGGGCCAGGTCGTCGATGGGCTGGCCCGGCTCGCGGATCAGAGCCTGCTGAGCGTCGCCGCGTCAGCCGGCAGCACCCGGTACCGGGCATTGGAGACCATCCGCCAGTACGGGACCGAACAGCTCACCGAGGCCGGTGAGCTCGATGCCACCCAGGCTCAGCATCTGCGCTGGTGCCTGGCGACCACTACGGAGCTGGCCGAGGATCCGTCGCCCACCACCGGCGACTGGCGGGCCAGGTTCGATGCGGCGGCCGACGACCTCCGGGCCGCGCTGAGCTGGGCAGCCGACCGGCCCGAGCAGCGGGTCGATGCACACCACCTCGCGACTTCGGTGGCGCACCTGGCCTTCACCCGCAACCTGATCGGCGAGTCCCAGCAGCGCTACGAGCAGGCAGCCGCCCTCACGGACGACCCCGCCGACGCGGCTGCCGCCTTGCGGTGTGCGGCGAACGTGGCCGCGTGCAGGATGCGCGGCGACGACGCCTACCGCCTCTGGCGGGCGGCCGCCGACGTCGCCCAGCGCGCTGGAGACACAGCTGCCGCAGCCCGGGACCTGGCCACGGCAACCACGACCTACTTCCGGAAGTCCGGAGCCTTCGCTCAGCGGCCCCCACGCGATGAGGCGGCCGCACTTCTCACCCAAGCGCGCGAGCTGGCCGGCGGCGAACCCGCAGCCCAGGCTGCGGTGGCCCTCGCAGAGTGCACTGCGATGGGTTACGCGTTCTTTGCTGAACCGGCCGCGCCCAAAACGGCTGCATCGGAAATGATCGCCCTCGCGGAACGGGCGGTGGAGCTGGCCCGCCGGCTGGACGACCCGCTGGCGGAATGCGCCGCCCTCCACGCGCTGGTCGGGGCACAGCGGCGGGCGGGTGACACCTTCGCTGCCGCCGCCACCGCACGTCGCCGCGTCGATCTGCTCCAATCCGTACCGGTGACTCCGGGTACCGCCGACGAGCTGATCGACGCGCTCCTGATCGCCACCGCGACCAGTATCGGTGTCGGCGACCTGCCGGCGGCGCGACGGTGGGGCCGGCAGCTGCACGACCTGCCGCTGCTGGCCGAGGTCGGGCACGTCGCTACGTCACGGCTCCTCATGGCTGACGCCCTCGCAGGCTATGCCTCGGACGTGATCGCTGCCAGTGGCCGGTTCCTCGACGCGTGGGCCCAGGCGGGCCGCCCCCGGGCGCGTGGGTTCGGCCCGGTCGCCGCCGCGGTCACGATGATCCACGGCCTGCGCGGTGATCAAGCCGCCCGTACCGAATGGCTCGACATCCTCGACCAGCTGGGGGCCACCCCCGATGACCGATCCGGGTACAGCCCCACCTTCGACGCCATCACCCTGCTCCACCATGGGCAGGCCGCGCACGCCCTGAAACGCCTCGACACCCGAACCGACGAGCCGAACCCGTGGCTCACCGGGATACTGCTCCACTGGCACGTCGCGCTTCGAGCCGAAGCCGCCGTGCTGAGCGACCATCCCGACGCCGCCCACCATCTCGCTGCCGCCCGCCCGATCGTCGCCGGGAACCCCATCGCCGGCGCGATCCTCGACCGTGCCGCCGCAATGCTCGGCGACGACCGCGAACGCCTCCTCGCCACCGCCACCGCGTTCGAGGCCGCTGGCTGCCCGTACCAACGAGCCCGGACGCTTATCCTGGCCGGCCAGGACGCCGCAGCGACCGGCAACGCCGCCCTCGTCGACCTCGGTCTCACGCCCGTAGTCACCACCGGCTGACCTTTGGTCGGGACGTCCCGCCTAGCGGTTCACGAAGACTCCGCCGCATAACTCCCATGCATCGGCAGTCAGCACGCCGTCGGCCCCGTACGCGACGTAGATCTCACCGACTTCGCCTGGTTGGCCCAGATGGACGTTGACGTGCAGCGGGTGCTGGCGGTTCTCTGGCAACTCGCCGGCATAGGGCAATTGCGCGTACTTCTCGCCGCCGTCGGGTGCGAGCAATACGCATTCACCGTCTCCCACGACCCGGAAGTGAACGTGGTCGGCTTGAGCAGGCACAGCGCCGGCGGCGACCAATGCCGCCACGGCAGTTCCAGTCAAGATCGAGCGTTTCCACATGGTCGCCTCCTCTGATCGGACCTTCCGGCAACAGTTGGAGCCTCCGCCTCTGCGGAGCGAGCGTCAAGATGCTCTTCGTTTCCGGTCCGGACTGACTGGATCGGATGTCCTGCCAGCCGCAGCCGTGGCCGGGCCGTGACCGAACCTGCGATCCGAGGTGGGTGGGCCCCTATGAGCTGGCGAAGGCGAGACCTCTAGCAGTCAACTCCGCGTCGAGGATCCGGACCGCTTTCGGGCCGACACCATGGATCTTCAACAGCTCTGCTGACGTTACCTTCGTCAGCTGCTCGTAACGCGTGTACCCGTTCAAGGCCAGCTCGCGACGGGCCACCTTGCCGATACCTGGTGGAAACTCCGTGGCCTTGGCAACATCCTGATCCGACATGTCGGTCACTCTCACTCGTTCCTTGACTGACATTGCACCGTTTCGAGCCTAGACGTGCCCCCAGCGCGGATGGACCATGACCGCGGGTCAGGTGGTTTGGCGGGCGGCAGCGTCGACGATTCACGAACACGGCCGTTGACGAGGCACCTGCCTCCACGTAATTTGCCTGAGGTGATTGATGTTCCGGGCTCGTCAGTTGATCCCCGCCGGTGCGCGACCAGGTCACGGTAAGGAGCGAGGATGAATTACCGCCAAGCATATGAACTGAGCCTGCGAGACCCGGAGCAGTTCTGGGGTGATGCGGCCACCCGGATCACCTGGCGCCAGCCACCGTCCAAGGTCCTCGACGACACCGCGGCCCCGTTCTACCGCTGGTTCGCCGACGGGGTGCTCAACACCTGTGAGAATGCCCTCGACCGGCACGTCTCTGCGGGAAACGGCCAGCGTCTGGCGCTCATCTACGACAGCCCGGTCACATCCACCCGACGCACGTACACCTACCAGGAACTGCTTCAGCAGACCGCGCTGTTCGCCGGCGCTCTGCGGTCGCTGGGTGTCGGCAAGGGTGATCGCGTCATCGTATATATGCCCATGGTCCCCGAAGCGGTCATCGCAATGCTGGCCTGTGCCCGAATCGGCGCCATACATTCGGTCGTCTTCGGTGGATTCGCCGCCCGAGAACTGGCAATTCGTATTGACGACGCCCGCCCGAAAGTCGTTGTGAGCGCCTCATGCGGAATCGAACCAACCCGGGTGGTCGAGTACAAGCCGCTTCTGGACCAGGCAGTCGCCATGGCGGAGCATCCCCCGCAGCGGTGCGTCATACTGCAACGTCCCGAGTGCGAAGCGGCCATTCAGGAACCACGAGACATCGAATGGACGACCCTGATGTCTTCGGCGAGCCCAGCCGACTGCGTTCCCGTCGCCGCAACCGACCCGCTCTACGTGCTGTACACCTCGGGCACTACCGCCAAGCCCAAGGGCGTCGTCCGCGACAACGGCGGGCACGCGGTCGCGCTGCACTGGAGCATGGAGAACATCTATGACATCGGTCCGGGCGAGGTCTGGTGGGCGGCATCCGACGTGGGCTGGGTCGTCGGGCACTCGTACATCGTGTACGCACCCCTGATCGTCGGGGCGACCACGATTCTCTACGAGGGTAAGCCGGTGGGTACGCCCGACGCCGGTGCCTTCTGGCGCGTGGTGGAGCAGCACGGCGTCAAGTCACTGTTCACAGCGCCGACCGCGATCAGAGCGATCAAGAAAGAGGATCCCGACGGCAAGTTCGTCGCATCCTTCGACATGTCGACGCTGAAGACGTTGTTCCTGGCCGGCGAGCGACTCGACCCCGACACCTGGCACTGGGCCACCGACAAGCTCGGTGTACCCGTCATCGATCACTGGTGGCAGACCGAGACGGGGTGGCCCGTCGCCGCGAACCCTTACGGGATGGATCCGATGCCGATCAAGCCGGGATCGCCGACGGTCGCGATGCCCGGCTGCGACGTCAGGGCGCTCGACGACGAGGGTCACGAGGTGCCGCCGGGCAAGGAGGGTGCCCTGTGCATCAGACTTCCGCTGCCGCCCGGCACGCTGCCGACCCTGTGGCAGGATGACGACCGCTTCGTGAGCGCCTATCTGAAGCAGTTCGACGGCTTCTACCTCACCGGCGACGAGGGTCACGTGGACGAGGACGGCTACCTGTATGTCATGGGCCGCACCGATGACGTGATCAACGTGGCTGGGCACCGGCTGTCGACCGGAACGATGGAGGCCGTGATCGCGGCGCACCCGGCCGTCGCCGAATGCGCCGTGATCGGCGTCCACGACGACGTCAAGGGGCAGGTCCCGCGAGGGTTCGTGGTGCTCAAGGCCGGGGCGGCCGTCGACACCGACCGGCTCGGCGAGGAACTCGTGCAGAGCGTGCGCGACCAGATCGGGGCCATCGCCTCGTTGCGCGAGGTCGACGTCGTGCCGGCGCTACCGAAGACCCGCTCCGGGAAGATCCTCCGTCGGACGATGCGCGCCGTGGTGGAGGGCCGGGACGAGCCCGTTCCGTCGACGATCGAGGACCCGTCCGTCCTCACTGCCCTGCGATCGGGGGTGTGAACGGGCCGAGGACGCCGGCGACAGGCTCTGCGTCCGGCCGCCGTTGCCGCGCACGGTCAGCCGATCAGCCGGATCGTAGGACGGTTCGCCACGGGGTTGGTTTTCGTGATGGGTAGTGGACAACGCCACCAGTCCGTCCCCGGAGCGCTGTCCGAGCTGCTGCGAGTCGTGCTTCTCGTCGATCCGGATTGCTGCTTGGACGAGGGGTGTACCTGCTCGTGAGCACATCCGCCCCGGGGGTGCCGAGCGCAGCGCGTCGCGCTGTGTTGCGCCGCCGAGTGCGGCTGATCGTGGCCGCCACGATCAGCTACAACGTGACCGAAGCAATCATCGCGATCACCGCCGGTACGGTCGCGTCGTCGTCGGCGCTGATCGCGTTCGGGTTGGACTCGACCGTGGAGGTGCTGTCCGCGGCGGCGGTCGCCTGGCAGTTCTCCGCCCGCGATCACGAGGCCCGCGAACGCGCCGCGCTGCGGATCGTCGCGGTCGCGTTCCTAGCATTGGCCGCTTATGTCACCTTCGACGCCGGCCGGGCGTTGGCCGGAGTCTCCGAACCTGAACACAGCACCATCGGCATCGCTCTGGCCGCGGTCAGCCTGGCGGTGATGCCAATGCTGTCGTTTCTGGAACGCCGCACTGGCCGTGAGCTCGGATCGGCCAGCGTCGTCGCGGACTCCAAGCAGACCCTCCTCTGCAGCTACCTGTCCGCCGTGCTGCTGGCCGGGCTCGTGCTCAACTCCAGCCTCGGCTGGTGGTGGGCGGACCCGATCGCCGCCCTGGCCATCGCCGCGTTCGCCGCCCGGGAAGGCATCGAAGCTTGGCGCGGCGACGCCTGCGCCACTCCCGCAAGCGCCCTGCTGACCGACCGCGACGTCGAGCTGGACCACGACAATCGCGACCCCAACTGGAAATCGGCCAACGAGAAGTCCTAACCCTGCCGAGGATCACAACCGGACAGACTCGACGGTGGGGACGCCTCGGGGGCCACTGAACAGTCGAGGGAGTCTGTTCAGAGCTAGTTGGCGGATCCGTGGCGTTTGCCCGCTGCTTCGTGCCCGAGCGGGCCCGGTCTGCGCTAGCCGAGGCGCAGGATGGTTTCCTCGATTTCGGCGTTCCGAGCGGAGGCGTACGAGATCTCGGTCCCGATGATCGTGAAGCCCACCTTCTGTAGAACCCTGAGCGATCCGACGTTGTCGCTGGCGGCACCGGCATACAAGGGCCGGACCGGCACCGTGTCGAGGAACAGGGCGAGGGCTCGGCTGGCGACTCCTTGCCCCCAGACTGAGCGGTCGATCCAGTAAGTGATCTCGGTATCGCCGTCGATGACGAAGTTGCCGATGCGCTTCCCCCTCGGGTGACCTGTTCGCCGCCGCCCGCTCAAAATTCGCCTAATAGCACGGTTCCGCTTGACGAGCACGTATCTCAGGCGTGTAATTTCATACGTGTCGTTCGTTGCGCTGTCCGTTCGGCCACGCAGCGCATCATGGGGGACAACGGGTCGAGGGAGGCGAGCCATGAACGAGTGGGACATCCTACTCGGAGGCGACGCCGAGGAACTGAGCTGGCAAGAAAGGGCGCTGTGCGCGCAGACCGACCCGGAGGCGTTCTTCCCGGAGAAGGGCGGCTCCACCCGCGAGGCGAAGAAGGTGTGCCTCGGCTGCGAAGTCAGGGCGGAGTGCCTCGAGTACGCCCTGATGCACGACGAGCGGTTCGGCATCTGGGGTGGGTTGTCCGAGCGGGAGCGTCGCAAGCTGAAGAAGCGCGCCAGTTGAGCCTGTCGGCAGCGGCGCGCTGGTAGAGGGTGCGGCGGACGCGTCGCTGGACCTCGATGCGGGCTGGCGATGCGACTTTGCCGTCGACGCGGCCAATCACGCCTTCCCGTCGTAAGGTAGGGCGTTGCGGTGCGCGCCCGGTGCGCCGCCTAGCCGAACGCCGGACCCTGACGAGGCATGCCGACCGACCCGACCCGCCCACTCCACGATGCCGCCCCGAGCGTCTACGAAGACCCCGGTTACGGCGCTGACGAGGCCCTCGATGCGTTCGCCCGGCCGGATGCTGCGCGGCCAGTCGATCCGCACGCGCTCGCCGAGCAGCACGTCACGGCCGTCCTTGTCGCGCATGACGGCGAACGCTGGCTGCCCCAGGTGCTCGATGCCCTGGGCGCCCTGACCTACCTTCCCGACCGGATCATCGCGGTCGACACCGGCAGCCGAGACAGCACCCCGGCTCTGCTGGCCAATGCGCTGGGCGGTCCCGCCGTCACTACCCAGCCCAAGCGAACCGGATTCGGTGCAGCGATCCAGGCGGGCCTCGACTATGCCGACAAGCTCGGCGCGGACCCGCGGAGCTGGCAGCAGCGCACGGAATGGATCTGGATGCTGCACGACGACTGTGCGCCGGCGCCAGACGCCCTGCTGCGCCTGCTGGAGACCGCCGTTCGCCGGCCGGACGCAGCGATCATCGGCCCGAAGGTACGGGGCTGGCGCGACGAGCGGCAACTGCTCGAGGTCGGGCTCACCGTGACCGGCGGCGGGCGCCGGCACACCGGCCTCGAGAAGCTCGAGTACGACCAGGGCCAGCACGACACCACACGCGAGGTGCTCGCCGTCGGCAGCGCCGGGATGCTGGTTCGGCGCGACGTGTGGGAAGCGCTGGGGGGCTTCGACCGTAACCTTGCGATCTTCCGGGACGACATCGACTTCGGCTGGCGGGCCAACCTGGCGGGCCACTCGGTGCTGGTGAGCCCGGCCGCCGTCGTCCAGCATGCGGAAGCTGCAGCGCATGGCCGCCGGCGGCTCGGCGCTACCCGCGACCGGACCCACCTGGTCGATCGCCGCAACGCCATCTACGTCTCGCTGGCCAACGCGCCCGCGCGGCGCTGGCTGTTCACGCTGGTACGGATGATCGTGGGTGCCGTCGGGCGGGCGGTCGGATTCCTGCTCGGCAAGCAGCCGGCGCTCGCCGTCGAAGAGATCTTCGCGTTGCTGTCGGTGCTGGTGCGGCCGGACAAGCTCATCCGGGCTCGGGTCCGGCGGTCGCGAACCCGCAAGGTCGACCCAGCTGGACTCAAGCCGTTCTTCCCGGCGGCCTCGCAGCAGTTGCGCAACGCGCTCGAGACGGTCCTCGCAGTCGTCACAGGGACAGGAAGCGGGTACGACCTGCCGTCGAGGCGGCGAGCGGTCACCGAGCCGGATTCCGAGGACGACGAGCCCGCCGCCGACGACGCGTGGTGGCTCAAGGCACTGCTGAAGCCGCCGGTCTTGCTGGTGGCCGCACTGGTGGCCGTCACTCTCGTAGCGTCCCGGCGCCTGATCGGGATGGGGCGGCTGAGCGGCGGTGCATTGTTCCCGGCACCGGACTCGACGGCCGCGCTGTGGGCGAGCTACACCGACGCCTGGCACGGCGTTGGGCTCGGTAGCCCGACCCCTGCACCGCCTTACCTCGCGGTCGTCGGCGCGCTGAGCTGGCTGGTGCGCAGCCCGTCATTCGCCGTGGACCTGCTGCTGATCGGCTCAGTTCCGCTGGCGGCCTTGACGGCGTACCTGCTGTTACGACGGCTCGTCCAGTCCAACGTGCTCAGGATCTGGGGCGCAGCGTTCTACGGCCTGCTGCCCGCCACGACGGGAACGATCGCGGCGGGACGGCTCGGCACCGCTGCGGCAGCGATCATGCTTCCGCTCGTCGGGCTCGCCGTCGTGCGCACGCTCGGTACGGCGGACCGGCCGGGTCCGTTCCGCGCCGCGTGGAGCGCCGGGCTGCTGCTGGCGATCGTGGTCGCGTTCGTGCCGATGGCCTGGATGGCCGCGCTAGGGCTGGCGATCGGCGTCGTGGCGATCCGGCGCTCTGTTGGGGTGTTGTTGCGGATGCTTGCGGTGCTGAGCGTCGCACCTGTCGTCCTCGCTCCGTGGTCGCTGCACCTCGCCCAGTCGCCCGAGTTGCTGCTCGCCGAAGCCGGGGCAGCCGGCCCTGGCCTGTCAGACCCTGATCTCGCGCCGTGGTCCGTCCTGCTGCAGAATCCCGGTGGACCTGGTGCGGCGCCGGTGTGGCTGGGCGTCGCGGTCCTGCTGGCCTCGTGGGCCGGCCTGTTCCGGGTCGTTGGCCGCAGCCTCATCATCGCCGGGTGGACGGTCGCCGGCGTTGGCCTCGTGCTTGGCCTTGCCGTGTCGCGCCTGCCGGTTCGTGGCGGCACCCTCGAGACGCCGGTGGCCGGGTGGCCGGGATTCGCCACGGTGCTGTTGGGCGGCGGGCTCGTTCTCGCCGGTGTGGGCGCTGCGGCCGGCCTACGCCAGCGTCTCGCGGAGGTGAGCTTCGGCTGGCGCCAGCCGCTGGCGGTGCTCCTCGTGGTAGCCGCCGCCATCACACCTGTCGTGGCTGCCGGCTGGTGGGTGATCCGCGGGGCGGACGACCCGCTGACCCGGCAGAGTCCGGCCGTGCTGCCTGCGTACGTCGTGGAGGAGGGTGAGCTGCCCGACCGCATCCGGACCCTTGTGCTGACCAGAACCGAGGACGGCCGCATCACTTATGCGCTGCTGCGGCAGGCCGGTCCCAGGCTCGGGAATGCGGAGACCGGGCCGGCGCCGGAACAGAACGCGGCGCTCGAGGACGTCGTTGGAGACCTGGTGTCTGGTCGCGGCGGTGCGGACGGTTCGGCGCTGGCCGATTTCGCCGCGCGGTACGTGTACCTCCCTGCACCTGCCGAGCCCGCATTGGTGGACGTGCTTGACACGGTTCCGGGGCTGAGCCGGGCGAGCGCGCCGCCGGAGGCCGCGATGTGGCGGGTCGAAACCGACGTTGCCCGGGTACGGGTGCTCGGTGGCGAAGACGGTGTGATCCCGGTGGCGAGTGAGGCGGTGGACGCGGGCTCGGCCATACCGGTGGATCCGGCGAGTGAGGGCCGGCAACTGGTCCTCGCCGAGCAGGCGGATCCCGGCTGGCGGGCTTCTCTTGCCGGTGAGCCGCTGACCGCGACGACGTACAACGGGTGGGCTCAGGCCTTCGAGCTGCCACCGGCGGGCGGCGAGGTCGTCGTTTCGTATGACGGCGAGCGGCGGGAGACCTGGTTGACCGTCCAGCTGATCGCGGTACTGGTAGCGATCCTGCTCGCCTTGCCCGGCATGCGCCGGCGCAAGGGTGCGATCGAGGGCGCGGCGCACGACCTCGAGGAGTCGACCGGGCCCGAGGTCCCCGCTGTCGGATCACGGCGGGCCGCTCGGCTCCGGAAACCAGAGCCGGTGGGTGTGGCTACCTCGAGCGCACCGCCGCACGGTGCCCCGCCGGAGCTCGTCCCGCAATCCCCTGCCGAGTACGTCCCGCCCCAAGGCGAGTACGCCGAGCCGGCTCCGGGCGGCCACGCCGAGCCGGCTTCGGGTGATTACGCCGACCCGATGCCCGACCAGTACACCGTGCCGATCCGCGCTAGCTCGTACGCGACTGCCGGCCGGCCGGATCCCTCCCGGGAGGGCTCCGCGTCCGGAACGGTGGAGTCCGCCCCGTCGGCCGACGACGCGCCGGCCAGGTCTGGGGGCGGACGCCGCAAGGGTGGGCGGCGAGCCCGTCGAGGAGGCGGGCCGTTGCCCGACATGGTCGAAACCGATACCTCCACCCGCAAGTCCGACAGCAAGGGCGGCCGTCGTGCCAAGGGCCGGCGACGCCGGGGAGGTGACTCGTGAAGCGCCGGGCGACGAGCGCAGCCGCTACCGCATTTCTGGTAGCCGCTGGCGTGGTAGCCGCGGTCGCCGCTACCGCGCTTGTCGACCCGCCCGACGAAGTCGTCCGGGCACACCCCGAGCAGGTCGAACCGGTGATCCGGTCCACTTCTGTCTGTCCGTACGTCGGCGGTGAAGCCCGGGCATCGTCACGGCTCGGCCTGATCGCCCTGGCCGGGGTCGCCGAACCCGCTTGGACGCCTCCGGCCGACGAAGCAGAGGGCGAGGACGGCGGCCCGCCACCGGTGGCCGTCCGGCAGCTCGCCGGTCCGGACGACATTCCCGAACCGCTCACGACCGTCGCCGAACGTGGCATCCCCACGATCAAGAAGGTCGAGGGCAACAACCCCGCGTCGTTCGCAGTGCAGGCCGAAGGTCCGCTGGCGCCCGGTGTCGTGGCCGAGCAGTACATGCTGGCCCAGGGGCCGGACCTGCGAGGTCTCGTCACCGCACCCTGCACCGCGCCGGGCCGGGAGCACTGGTTCGTCGGAGCGTCCGCCACTCCCGGGCACCGTGGCAGGTTGGTCCTCACCAACCCGTACTCGACACCGGCCGTCGTCACCGTCTCGTTCTGGGACGGTACCGGCCAGGTCGACGTGCCGGGCGCCAAGGACATCAGCATCCCCGCGTTCAGCCAGGAGGTGCTCGTCCCCGATGCGTTCGTGCCGGAGGCCGAGGACGTCGGTGTGCGGGTCAGCGCGTCGCAGGGACGGGTGAGCGCGGCGCTGGACTACCGCGAGAGCGACGAGGCCGAGCCGCTCGGCATCTCGATGATCCCCGCCGCTACTTCGCCCTCGACCTCGCTCGTGGTGCCGGGCGTGCCAGGGCACGGTGAGCGAACCCTTCTCATCTTCGCGCCGGGCGACCTGGATGCGATCGTGTCGCTCGAGATCCTCGGGGCCACCGGCTCGTTCAGCCCGCTGGAGCACGACGTGGTGACGGTTCCCGCCGGTGGAATCATTCGAGTCCCACTCGACGAAGCGGTCGGTGACACCGCAGCCGCGATCGCACTCGAGAGTGACGAGAACATCACCGCAGCGGTACGCGTGAATGATCCGGGCGACGACGAGAGCCCGGAGTTCGCCTACACGGCAGCAGCAGAACCGCTGGAGGCCGGCCCGTCAGCCGTCGTGTTGAGCCGCGCCGGTTCCGGCATCGCGAGCCGGCTCCAGCTCTCTGCGTTGGGAGAGGTGGCCGGGCGGGTGACAGTGACTGTGGTGGACGGTGAGGGTACCGCCGGCGAAGAGCAGGTAGTGGACGTGCCTGCAGGTAGCACTGTCGAGCTGGAGCTGGCGCCCCCTGAGGACGGCGGATGGGCGACCGCCATCGTCGAACCGTCCGCTCCGGGCAGCATCGTCGCGTCCCGCGAGATCGTCGGTTCGGACGACGATGGTCGGCTGCTGGATCTCATGCCTGTCGTGTCGCCCCAGCTGACCGTGCAGGTGCCGACGGTGGTCGGCGAGCTTCCCACCGGGCTGCGGCCCGCCGGACGGACCGAGACCGACTAACCATGAGCATCGCTGCCAGGTTCGGTAGGCGAGCCCGCTAAGACGATGATCACGGCTGGGCGGCTGGGAGCTAGGTGGCTGGGGAGCCAGCGGCCGGGGAGCTAGCGGGTGGCAGGCAACCGCAGGCCCGACAAGCCGCCGTCGACCGGCAGGGACAACCCGGTCGTTGCACCGTTACGCGGATCCGCCAGGTAGCGGATCGCCGACGCGACCTCGTCCGCCGACACCAACCGGCCGATCGGCTGGCGGGCCTCGAGCCGCCGCCGTTCACCCTCGGGATCGTCCGTGCTGTTCAGCAGGCGTGCGACCCACGGCGTGTCGGCGGTTCCAGGAGCGACGCAATTGACCCTGATGCCTTCACCGACCAGGTCCGCGGCCATCGCGAGGGTCATCGCGTGAACTGCGCCTTTGGACGCCGAGTAGAGGACCCGCTTGGGCAGCCCGACAGCTGCCGCGATTGACGAGACGTTGACGATCGCGGCGTGGGTGCTGCGCCGCAGGTATGGCAGGGCAGCCTTGGTCGTGCGGACCATGCCGATCAGGTTGACATCCAGGACGCGGTGCCACTCGTCCTCGTCGTTGTCCTCGATCGTGCCGACGGCGCTGATGCCGGCGTTGTTCACCAGGACGTCGATCGCGCCGAACGCGTCCGCTACCTGCTGCATCGCGGCGTCAAGCGCCCCCTGGTCGGTGACGTCTGCAACGACCGGGCGGACGTCCGGATCTGCCCACTCGCCGGGATCCAGATCCAGCACTGCAACCTTCGCTCCGGCTTGCAGGAATGTCCGCGCGCAAGCGGCGCCGATGCCCGAGCCGCCTCCGGTGATGACGACAGTGCTGGTGGCGAGTCCGTTCGTGGCGGTGTCGGTCATCTCAAGCGTCCTTGCACTCGTTGCGCTGGCGGCCGAGCCCGTCGACCTCGATCTCGACGATGTCGCCTGCCTTCAGGTGCGGGAAACGTCCGGACAGGGCCACGCCCTGCGGCGTCCCGGTGTTGATGAGGTCGCCTGGGTCCAGGACGGTAAACTGCGACAGCCGGTAGACGAGGTCGGCTACGTCGAAGATCATGTCGGCGGTGGTGGAGTCCTGTCGTGGCTCGCCGTTGACCCATGACCGGAGCCGGAGGTTGCGCATCCCGCCGGCCGGTCCCACGAGCTCATCGGCGGTGACGAGCAGCGGGCCGAGCGGGTTGAACGTCTCGGCGCTCTTGCCCTTCGACCACTGGCCGCCGGACCGGTCGATCTGCAACTCGCGCTCGGACACGTCATTGGACGCGGCGAACCCGGCGATGTGGTCCCAGGCCGCGGCCGGCGAGTCGAGGTACCGCGCGGTCCGCCCGATCACGATCGCAAGCTCGACCTCCCAGTCGGTGCGGGTCGACCCGCGGGGGATGAGCAGGTCGTCGTGCGGGCCGACGACGGTGTTGGGCGCCTTGTAGAAGATCACCGGTTCCTCGGGCGGCGGCGCGCCGGACTCGGCCGCATGGGCCGCGTAGTTGAGGCCTACGCACAACACCACGCCTGGTTTGGCGATCGGCGCACCGACCCGCTCGCCGGTGATGTCGATCTCCGGGAGTGCGCCGTCGGTGGCGGCCCGGCGGACGTCGTCGAGGCCGGTGGCCAGGAAGTCACCGTCGATGTCCGCCGTGATACCGGACAGGTCGAAGTGCCGTCCATCGGTGTTTTGCAAGACCGGCCGTTCGGCTCCGGCCGGGCCGACTCGCATGAAACGCATGCCGCTCCGTTCCAGATGTGGAACAATCACGTGATAGGACGGAACGGTATCACTGGCTTTCAGCACCACAGAAGGCGGCGTCCCGGAATCTGGTCAAGCGGAAGTGAAGAATGAGCGTCGAGCGAACCTTCAGTGTGCTCGAGCACCTCGCCAGGTCCGGACCGTCCAGCTTGCGGGGGATCGCCCGAGAACTCGGCCTGCCCATCGGGTCCGTTCACCGACTGCTCCACGCGCTGGAGCAGCAGGGAGCCGTCGAGCGCACGGAGTCCGACGAGTGGACCGTCGGTCGCCGCGTGCTCGAACTGGCCGGCGCTCAGCTTGAACGCATTGGACTGCCCAAGGCCGCCCGGCCGGTGCTCGAGCAACTGTCCGAGCGGACCGGCCAAACGGCTTTCCTCGCCGTCCGGTCCGGAGCCGAGGTCGTCTACCTGGACAAGGTGCAGACCAGTGCCCACGTTCAGCTGTACGTCGAACTCGGGGCCCGCCGCCCGGTGCACAGCACGGCGCTCGGCAAGGCGATGCTCGCGTTCGCCGCCGAGCAGGTGCACGACGAGGTGCTCGGCGGCCCACTCGCCGCGGTGACCGAGCACACCATCACCGATCCGGAGCTGTTACGCCGCCAACTCGTGACCGTGCGAGACCGGGGCTACGCGACCGACAGGGACGAGTCGGCCGTCGGGATCTGCTGTCTGGCCGCCCCGGTGCTCGACCATCTCGGCCATGTCGCGGGCGCGGTGAGCATCGCCGGCGTCGACCCGCGACTGCGAGCCGAGGCCCCGAGCATGGTTCAAGCGATCACCGGAGCTGCCGGGCAGATCTCCGGGCGCATTGGCTACTCGGCGCCGGCCTGAGTACTTCCTCTCGGTGAAGGTTGAAGCCTCGCCCACCTCACCTTCGCCGATGTCAGCCGCGGCCGCCGACTTCGACGACGGGGTTGCGCAACGTGCCCAGCCCGGTTCCCGTGATGGTCACGACGTCACCCGATTGGAGGGTGAAGTCGGCGGACGGGACGATGCCCGTGCCTGTGAGCAGCACGACACCGACCGGGAAGTCGAGGGCGCGGGTCAGCCAGCCGACCAACTCGCTGGGCGAGCGGCGTAGCCGGGTCAGCTCGACGCCACCGGCGGTGACCGTTCGACCGTCCCGGCTCACGTCCAGCTCAAGGCGGATCTCGTCCAGCGCAGGTGCCTCCTCAACCGGCACCAGGCACGGTCCGAGCGCGCAACTCGCGGTGTATACCTTCGCCTGCGAAAGGTAGAGCGGGTTGTCGCCCTCGATGCTGCGTGAGGACATGTCGTTGCCCAGCACATATGCGACGAGCTCTCCGCTCGCGTTCGCGATGACGGCGAGTTCCGGCTCGGGCGCGTTCCACGCCGAGTCGGCGCGAATGCCGACCGGATCGCCCGAGCCGACGGCACGTCCTGGTGCCGCCTTCAGGAACAGCTCGGGACGATCGGCGTCGTACACCCGGTCATAATGGTCGGGATTCTCGGACTCCTCGATCCGCGCGTCCCGGCTGCGCTCGTACGTGACGCCGGCAGCCCAGATCTCCTGGCCGCCGACGGGGCTGAGCACACTGGCGTCCGCGGGGACCGGATCGCCCGCGGGTGCGGCCAGCGCCTCGGCCAGCGACGGGCCGCCCTCGGCGAGCAACTCGTCCAACGATTCATAGGGGAGCAGGTCAGCTGGACCGCCGGCGACCGGGCCGCGAGCCAGACGGGTCTGTCCGCCGAAGCTCACTCGCCATATCCCCAGCGGTCCTGCGTCCGTAATGCTCATTCGTACAACACCGCCCGGATCTCTTCGTATCGAGGTTGGTCTCGTCCTAGACGAGGAAGATACCGGTCATAACTGCGGCAGGTCATACCGGTGTCCGGCGCGGGTCGCGTAGCCCATCGTCGATGCCGCGAGTGGGTTCGTCGAAGAGATGTGACAGTTCTTGGGCCAGCCACTGCGGGGCGCTTGTCGACCAACTAGTCATCGCGGACGGAGGCGATTCGGACCGTCGACCCGTGATCTTCGAGCACCTTCCGAGCCTCCTGAGGCAGCCGGTCGTCGGTGACGATCAGGTCGGCGTCCGAGAGTTGGGCGATCGTGCTGATTCCCACGACACCCCACTTGGTGTGATCTGCCAGGACGACGAGCCGGCGGCTGGCGGTGATGAGGGCCCGGTCGGTCTCCGCTTCGAGCAGGTTGGGGGTCGTGAACCCGGCGTCTGAATCCATGCCGTGTACCCCGAGAAACACGGCGTCAAGGTGCAGCGTCCGCAGCGCCGCCACCGCGATCGGCCCGACAAGGGCATCGGACGGAGTGCGCACGCCGCCGGTCAGCACGACGCTCTGCTCAGGCCCGCCGGTCGAGTGCAGCAGGTCAGCGATCCGGATCGAGTTGGTGACGATGGTCAGGTCGGGAACCTGGCGCAACCGCCGGGCGAGCGTCCACGTTGTGGTGCCGGCCGATATCCCGATTGCGGATCCGGGCGTGACGTCTTCGGCGGCGAGCGCGGCGATGGCTTCCTTCTCCGCGCGCTGTCTGGCCGACTTGGCCTCGAATCCCGGTTCGTGCGTGCTGTGGGCTCGCCCGGTCGCCCCGCCGTACACCTTGTCGACCAGGCCCTGCTGGGCAAGAACGTCAAGATCGCGGCGGATCGTCATGTCCGACACACCGAACAGGCCGACCAGGTCGGCGACCTTGACCGCACCACGGCGCTGAATCTCCTGGACGATCTTCGCCTGGCGCTCGGCGGCGAGCATGCTCAGCCCCGCATGCCGTACCCGGGGTCGACCTCCTCGGGATCGACATCGAGGAGTTCAGCGACCTGCTCGACCACCACTTCGTGGACGAGCATGCGCAGTTGGCGCTCTCCGGACGTCCTTGTCTCGATCGGTCGCCGGTAGACGACGATCCGGGGCGGCAGAGCTCCCGTGGCCGTGAACGCCCGGGCAAGCGGAACCCAGTCGCGGTTCCAGTCGTCCAGACCCGGCACGTCCTCGACCGCGAACTCGACCTTGCTCAACTGGTCGCGCCATCTGCGGTCGAGCCGCTCGACGCTCTCGAGGACGTAGTCGTCGAACCTCCTGGCCCGGCTGACCGCGGCCGGCGACTCGGGCGGAGCGAATGGTCCGCGCATACCGCGACCGTGCCGGTCGCGCCGGATCCGCGGCAGTTGCACCTTCGCGGGTCGGTCCGTCCTGCTCACAAGATGCAGCCTAGATGGTTACGCCCGCGGTGGCTGGCGCGCCGGGCTGTTGGGTACGCCGGGACGGCGCTAACGTTCACTTCGTGAGCCCAGCGCGCCGTTGTTCTCGCTCCGCCTGCTCGAACAAGGCGGTAGCGACACTGACGTACGTCTACGCGGATTCCACAGCCGTGCTCGGGCCACTCGCCACCTATGCCGAGCCGCATTGCTACGACCTGTGCAGCGAGCACGCCGAGCGGTTGGTGGCGCCCCGCGGCTGGGAGGTCATCCGGCTCGCACCCGATCCGGACGCCCTTGCGCCGAGCCACGACGACCTCGAAGCGCTCGCGAACGCCGTACGCGAAGCGGCCGCCCGTCCAGAGCAGCCGGGGCCGCCGCCACCCGGTGAAGTCGGCCGGCGGGGCCACCTGCGCGTGCTGCGGAATCCCGACGCCTAACCCCGCTGATCATGCAATTGTGGGGCGACACGCCGGACAGCGTGAAGGCTCGGAAACCTTTGTGGATTGAACCGTCGGCGTGTCGCCCCACAATTGCATGATCAGCGCAGGGAGGTAGGGTCGGCGGAGTGCAGGACCTGTCGACAATCGTCAAGGCGTACGACATCCGCGGGGTGGTCCCGGACCAGTTGAACGAGGATGTCGCCCGAGCGGTAGGTGCCGCGTTCGCCGAGGTGCTGGATTTCCCGGAATCCGTAGCGGTCGGGCACGATATGCGGCCGTCGTCCGTCCCGCTGTCGACGGCCTTCGCCGAGGGCGTTACCTCTCGTGGCACGAACGTCGTGGTGATCGGGCTGGCGTCCACCGATCAGCTGTACTACGCCAGCGGGTTCCTGGACATGCCCGGCGCGATGTTCACCGCCAGCCATAACCCGGCGCAGTACAACGGCATCAAGCTGTGCCGGGCCGGCGCCGCGCCGGTCGGCCAGGACACCGGGCTCGCGCAGATCAGGGAGTTGGCCGAGCGGTTGCTCGCTGGCCCGGCCGGTTCGGCCGGTTCGGTCGGCCCGCCGGACGGCGACGGTGCCCGCGGAGTCGTCGAACAGCGCGATGTGCTTGCCGGCTATGCCACTCACCTGCGCAGCCTGGTGCCACTTGAAGGCATCCGTCCGCTGACTGTCGTGGTCGATGCCGGCAACGGCATGGCCGGGCACACGGTTCCGGCCGTGCTCGACGTTCCGGGGTTGACGGTCGTGCCGATGTACTTCGAGCTGGACGGCACCTTTCCGCACCACGAGGCCAACCCGATCGAGCCGGAGAACCTACGCGATCTACAGGCGGCGGTGCAGGACCACGGTGCCGATCTGGGCCTGGCCTTCGACGGGGACGCCGACCGGTGCTTCGTCGTCGACGAGCGGGGTAAAGCGGTGAACCCGTCCGCGCTGACCGCCCTTATCGCCACCAGAGAACTGGAACGCGCGCCCGGACAGCGCGTCGTCCACAACCTGATCACCTCGCGTGCGGTGCCAGAGATCGTGCGCGAGCACGGCGGCGAGCCGATCCGCACGAGGGTCGGGCATTCGTTCATCAAGCAGACGATGGCCGAAACCGGTGCGGTCTTCGGCGGCGAGCACTCCGCGCACTTCTACTTCCGCGACTTCTGGCGAGCCGACTCGGGAATGCTCGCCGCCCTCCACACCCTCGCGGCGCTGGGTGGTTCGCCGGTCGGTACCACGCTGTCCGAACTTATCGCGCCGTACGAGCGGTACGTCAGCTCCGGCGAGATCAACAGCACGGTGACCGACCAGGCGGGCGTGATGGCGGCGGTGGAAGAGGCGTTCGCCGGCCGCGAGGGGGTTCGAGTCGATCATCTTGACGGGCTGAGCGTGGAGCACGAGGACTGGTGGTTCAACCTGCGCCCGTCGAACACCGAACCACTGCTCCGTCTCAACGCTGAAGCCGTCGATGAGCCGACGATGGAAACAATCCGCGATGATGTGCTCGGCATCATCCGAGCGTCGTAGTGGGAGCGTCATGAATCTGGATCCGGGGCTACTCGAAATCCTTGCCTGTCCGGCGTGCCGGTCAGAGCTTCGGGTTGACGACGCTGCCAGTGAGCTCGTGTGTACCGGGTGCGGACTGGCCTACCCGGTGCAAGACGACATTCCGGTGCTGCTCGTCGACCAAGCGCGCAAGCCGGGCTGAGGAGGCCGCCGATGTTTGTCGACGGGGCGCTAGACGACCCGGAGGCGCTGGAGTCCATCGACCCGGTCCTTCGCGAGATCGCCGGTTGGGGAGCCGAGGTCCGGCGGGCCGACACGGCTGCCGCCGATGCGATGGCCACACTTGATCCGAGCGACCGGCCGCGTGCCGTCATTGCGGGTGGCGCGGATGGCCGGCTGTTCCGAGCCGTGCTGGAACCGGTGTGTCCGGTACCGTTCGTGGCCTGGCCGCACCCCGGGTTGCCCGGATGGGCAGGCCCGCTCGACCTTGTCGTCGTGATGTCCCCGGGGGGCAACGAGGAGGACGCGTTCTCCGCCGTGGCCGAAGCTGCGCGGCGGGGCTGCGCGGTTCTTGTCGCCGCGCCAGTCGACTCTCCGGTCGCCACCGCTCGAGGCAGCTCGACGGTGTTGCTCCCGGCAGGAACGAACGACCCGACTGCCCTGGCGGTTCCCGTACTGAAGGCGCTGCACGTGCTCGGGCTCGGACCCGAGGTGGACGCCGAACCGGTCGCGGCCGCCCTGGACGATGTGGCCGTTCGGTGCGGCCCGAGCGTGACCGTCGATCAGAATCCGGCGAAGGAGATCGCACTGGCTCTCGGCGACGACCTGCCGGTGGTGTTCGGCGGGTCTGTGCTGGCCGCACGGGCCGCCCGGCGGGTCGCCGAGGCGTTGCGGGCCGCGAGCGGGCGGGCCGCCATCGCCGGGGGCGATCATCAGCTGGTTCCACTGCTGGAAAAGGCACCCGAGGTGGACCTGTTCGCCGACCCGTTCGAGGGCGACATCGCAGCCCCGCGGCCGTCGCTGCTGGTGCTCGACGACGGCTCCGACACGCCTGGCGTCCAGGCTGCGACTGCACGGGTCCTGGCGGCGGCCGAGAAGGGATCGGTACGGGTACACACCGTTCGCGCCGCCGAAGGACCCGACGTCGGCAGGTTCGCGGCACTACTCGCGACCGGCCGGTTCGCCGCTGCCTACCTGGCGCTCGGGCTCGGCCGACGAGCGGGTTGAGTGTGAGTCACGTGGCTGTCTGCGTGGCGCTGCGGAGCTTTGGTTCAGTGGCGGGCTCGCACCGAGGGCACCAAGGAAGCGTGGTGTCGCGAGGCATCGGCACCAAGGAAGCATGGTGTCGCTACTGCGGCATTGTGGAGGCTCGGTGCGCCCGGCCAACCGCATTGTGGAGGCTCGGTGCGCCCGGCCAACCGCATCGTGGAAGCTCGGTGCGCCGGGCCCGTGGCATTGTGGAAGCTCGGTGCACCCGGCCAACCGCATCGTGGAAGCTCGGTGCCGCCGTCCGGAACATGTCGCGGAGCGGCTCGCCGGGCTTGCGGGATAGTGTGATGCCGCTGATCTTGAGCAATCCCATCCGTGCTTACGCCTGGGGTTCGCCGACGGTCATCCCCGAACTGCTCGGTGTCCCTCCCACCGGAGAACCCCAGGCAGAACTCTGGATCGGCGCCCATCCCGGTGCACCCTCGATCGTCGAACTCGACGGGAGCCGGGTGACCCTGGCCGAACTGATCGAGAAAGATCCCGAGGGGACGCTTGGGCCGGCCACCCTGAGGCGGTTCGGACCGCGCCTGCCGTACCTGCTGAAGATCCTAGCGATCGATCAGCCGCTGTCGATCCAGGCACATCCGACGATCGAGCAAGCTGAACTGGGATTCGCGGCCGAGGAGGCGGCCGGCGTGCCCATCGACGCCCCACAGCGGCTGTATCGCGACCGGATGCACAAGCCGGAGATGATCGTCGCACTTACCGACGTCACGGCGCTGCTCGGCTTCGGACAACCGGCTGAGTCCGCCGACCTGATGGCTGAGCTGGACGTCCCGGATCTGCGAGATGACGCGGCAACTCTGCGCAAGGCCGGGCTTGAGCCGGTGGTCAGGCGCTGGCTGCTGATGCCGGACGATGAGGTGGCGGTTCGCGTGGCCGCCGTGGTCGAGGCCGCCGGCAGTTCGACCACCGACCTCGGCCACCTGATCGTCCGGCTCGGTGAGCGCTACCCGAGTGATCGCGGTGTGCTGCTCGCGCTGCTCATGCGGCATGAGCGGTTGCGCCGCGGCGAAGCGGTCTTCATCCCAGCCGGCGTTCCGCACTGCTACCTGACCGGGGTGGCGGTGGAAGCGCAGGCCAGTTCGGACAACACCCTCCGCGCGGGGCTCACACCGAAGCACGTCGATGCTGCCGAACTCGCCCGCGTGCTGCGGTACGAGGCCGAGGACCGGCTTCGGGTCCTCCCGCAGCGGGTCGGATCACATCAGGCGGTCTTCGCGCCACCGGTGGACGAGTTCGAGCTGGCCGAACTGGCTCTGACCGACACCCCTATCACGCTCGGTGCGGGCGAGCCGCGAGTCGTGCTGGTCACCGCGGGCTCCGCACAAGTTTCAGCGGGCGGCGGCACAGTCCGGCTCGCAAGGGGACGAGCGGCCTTCGTCCCGGCGGGTGAAGGAGCCGCGACGATCCTCGGGTCCGGGACGGCATACGTCGTGTCGCCCGGGGCCGACCTGGCCGATACTGCACGATGAGAGCCGGCTCGCTCAGTCGGACTAGATGGAGGTTCCGTGGCGCCGAGCGGTAGTACCAGGGCGGTCATCGTCGCCTTGCTCGCCAACCTGGGCATCGCATTCACCAAGTTCGTCGCCTGGCTGCTGACCGGGGCGTCGTCCCTGCTGGCAGAGGCCGTCCACTCCGTGGCCGACACCAGCAATCAGGCGCTGCTGTTGATCGGGGGGCGCCGGGCCGCTCGCGAGCCGACGCCCACACATCCGTTCGGGTACGGGCGGGTCAGGTACTTGTTCGCGTTCGTCGTCGCGATCATCTTGTTCACCCTCGGAGGGTTGTTCGCGCTCTACGAGGCGTGGCACAAGTACACCGAGATCCGGGCGGGCCACCCCAACGAGTTGCTCGAGAGTCAGTGGTGGTGGGTGCCGATCGTTGTCCTGTTGGCCGCAATGGTCATGGAAGGTTACGCATTACGGACCGCGGTCAGAGAGTCGGACAAGGTGCGCGGGCGCGCGAACTGGATCCAGTTCATCCGGCGGGCCAAGTCGCCGGAACTGCCGGTCATCTTGCTGGAAGACACCGGCGCGCTGCTGGGACTCACGTTCGCGCTGATCGGCGTGGGATTGTCGCTCATCACCGGCAACGCCTACTGGGATGCCGCCGGGACCGCGGCGATCGGCGTCCTGCTGGTGATCATTGCCGTGGTCCTCGTGATCGAGATGTCTAGTCTGCTCGTGGGCGAAGGTGCCAGCAAAGAGATCGTCGGCAAGATCGAGCACGCGCTCACTGCCGACGGCCAGATAGACGGCATTATCCACCTACGCACCCTCTACCTGGGTCCAGAGAACCTGCTCGTGGCGGCCAAGATCGCGATCACCGCGGCTCAACACGGTGATCAGATCGCCGCCGCAATCGACGGCGCCGAGGCGCGGGTCCGGGCTGCCGTGCCGGAGGCCCAGACCATCTACCTCGAGCCTGACCTGGATAGGAGCGTCGCAACCGCATAGACTGGCAGGCGCGAACCGGCGCAGGTGATGCCGCGGGCCCTGATGGGCCGCGCCGGGGTGGCTGGGTTTCTGCTGTCCTCGTATTCGGATGCGCCCAGCCGCGTCCCCGTTCTCGTACCCGGAGGTTGTACCAATGGATTTCAAGGTCGCTGACCTTTCCCTGGCCGAGTTCGGCCGTAAGGAGATCTCGCTGGCCGAGCACGAGATGCCCGGCCTGATGGCGATGCGCGACGAGTACGGCGCAGCCAAGCCGCTCGCTGGAGCGCGTGTGACCGGTTCGCTGCACATGACAGTGCAGACCGCCGTACTGATCGAGACGCTCGTCGATCTAGGCGCACAAGTGCGATGGGCGTCGTGCAACATCTTCTCGACGCAGGACCACGCGGCCGCCGCGGTAGTCGTCGGACGGTCCGGGACGGTCGACTCGCCGCAGGGCGTGCCGGTGTTCGCCTGGAAGGGCGAGACGCTCGAGGAGTACTGGTGGTGCACCGAGCAGGCGCTGACCTGGCCCGGCGACGGCTCTGGTCACACTGGCCCGAACATGATTCTGGACGACGGCGGCGACGCGACGCTGCTGGTCCACAAGGGTGTCGAGTATGAGAAGGCCGGCGCTGTGCCGTCGCCGTCTCCTGACGACTCGGAGGAGTGGCGGGTCGTGCTGGCGCTGCTGTCGCGCGTGCTGCAGGACGAGCCGGGACGCTGGACGGGAATCGCCGAGCAGGTTCGCGGCGTCACCGAGGAGACGACCACCGGCGTACACCGCCTGTACGAGATGAAGCGGGACGGGAAACTCCTGTTCCCGGCGATCAACGTCAACGACTCGGTCACCAAGTCCAAGTTCGACAACAGGTACGGCTGCCGGCACTCGCTCATCGACGGCATCAACCGGGCCACCGACGTGCTGATCGGCGGCAAGGTGGCGGTCATCTGCGGGTACGGCGACGTCGGTAAGGGCTGTGCCGAGTCGCTGCGCGGCCAGGGTGCTCGGGTCGTCATCACCGAGATCGACCCGATCTGCGCGTTGCAGGCCGCGATGGACGGTTACGAGGTGACGACGCTGGAGGACGTACTGGACCGTGCCGACATCATCATCACCGCGACCGGCTGCCGCGACGTCGTGACGGTCGACCACATGGCGCGGATGAAGCACCAGGCGATCGTCGGCAACATCGGCCATTTCGACAACGAGATCGACATGGCCGGGCTGGCGGCCGTGGACGGCATCGCCCGGACGAACGTGAAGCCCCAGGTCGACGAGTGGACTTTCCCGGACGGGCACTCGATCATCGTGCTGTCCGAGGGCCGGTTGCTGAACCTCGGCAACGCGACAGGACACCCGTCCTTCGTGATGTCGAACTCGTTCACCAACCAGGTGCTGGCGCAGATCGAGCTGTTCACCAAGACAGCGGAGTACCCACTTGGTGTCTACACGCTGCCGAAGAAGCTGGACGAGATGGTGGCGCGGCTGCACCTGGACGCGCTGGGCGTCAATCTCACTGAGCTGACCCCGAACCAGGCGGATTATCTGGGCGTGCCGGTCGACGGCCCGTTCAAGAGCGATCACTACCGGTACTGACGAACGTGCGGCCGGCGCCCTTGGGGCGCCGGCCCGCACGTCGGGGAGTTATGTCAAGGCCGCTGAACGTGGCAGCTCGTTCACGGCAGCGTTCCTGACAGTGCCACTGGCCCTGTCAGGAACAGGAGCCGCGGTCTCGCGCGCTACGGCTGCGTTACCTGGTCGATTGTTTCCGCTGACTTGATCCGTCGAATATCGCTAGCAGACATTGCAAAGCCGGCTGCGATGGCATCATCCACTCGTCCTGAAGCGTCGCCGGTGAAGCCGTCACCGGTCTGCCCGCGGCCAAGCCGCAAGCTGCCGTCCACAGTGGGGCCGTAGGTGTACGCCTGGGTGGCTGCCAGGTTTCCGTCGACATAGAGCCGCACTTCTTCAGCGGCTGAATCGTAGACGGCCGCAAGGTGCTGCCAATCGGGCTGTCCATCAGGGTCTGGCGGGAAGCCCGGACCCGCCTGGTCGATAGGTGCCGGACCGACGACAGCTGACTGTGAACTGTGTCGTCAAGGCGCATGAGTGCGTACGGCGGCTTGCTCCAGCGGCTTGCCGGGCCGTTGCCGTGAGCTGGTTTATCGGCTAGCTCGGAGGAGCGAAGCCACCCGCGGACGGATCACTCTGGCTCGGCCGCGGCTCAGCTGACTCCACAGAGTCCTCGAACCTGGGGTCCCGTGGTGGCGACGATAGTCCGGCCGGAGCCCCCGAGCCTCCCGCCTGCTGCGCGGCGAGCTGCTGGGCGTGCCGGCGACCGCGTTCGCTGAGGACGGCGGCCAGATATGCCCAGGCCGGCGTGCCGGGCGGGGCCGGTGGCGTGACAACCTGCGCGATCTCGGTCGCCAGCGACGCTGCCATCCGCTCGCGCACCTCCGGGGCCATCTCGTAGCTGCGCGTCAGGAACGTACGGGCATGAAGGGCGAGCTCGTCCGGCAGTCTCGACAGTTCCAGTCCGGTCGCCCAGGCGGCCAGTTGTGGCGGCACGGCCGGCAACGGTCCGCCGTACGAAGGCGCGCGCTCGCGGATCACGACCGTCCCGGCGAGCAGGTCGCCGATTCGCTTGCCCCGTTCGCTGAGCAATGAGCTGACGACGGCACCGACCCCGAGCGTGGTGTAGAAGTCGACGAAGAAGCCGGCCAGCCCGCGGGTCAGGGCGTGCCTGAGCCGGATCGGCCCGCCGTCATCGCGCACAACCCGGAGACCCAGAGCCAACTTGCCAAGCGAGCGACCCCTCGTCAGGGTCTCCACGCCCACGGGAAACCCGACCAGCAACCCGACCGCCAGCGTCAAGATCAGCGCCGCGGCCATGGCATCGTCCAGCTCCGGAGCGAGTGCGCCTGCGATCGCTGTGACGACGATCGCCAGAACGAACAGCACGACGAAGTCGATGATGATGGCGAGTGCCCGGGACGGGAACTTTGCCAGCCGCATCTCGAGTGGCACTGCCTCGCCGGTCACCAAGTCGGTCACACTCGTTAGTCTGCCAGTTGTGGATCTGGACGCCTTCGTCGCTGCGCACCAGTCCGAGTGGAGCCGGCTGGACCAGCTGATCAGGCGGCGGCGGAAGCTCACCGGTGCCGAGGCCGACGAACTCGTGACGCTGTACCGGCGGGCGTCCACCCACCTGTCGACGATCCGGTCAGCGGCGCCGGACACCGCCACCATCGAGCGCCTCACCCGGTTGATCTCGCGGGCACGTACGTCGATCTCCGGCTCGTCGGACCCAGGGTGGGGCGACATGTTGCGGTTCATCGCCGCCGGCTTTCCGGCCGCGCTGTACCGGGCGCGACGCTGGTGGGTCACCGTGGCGATCCTGTTCGTCGCGGTGGGTGCGGTACTCGGCTGGTGGGTCTACGCCAACCCGGGCGTGCAGTCGGCCGTCGCACCGCCGGAGGAGATCCGACAGCTGGTGGAGCAGGATTTCGAGGACTACTACTCGACGTATCCCGCGTCCTCGTTCGCCGCGCAGGTGTGGACGAACAATGCCTGGGTGGCGGCTGGGGCGCTCATTCTCGGAGTCGCGCTGCTGCCGGTGGCGTACATCCTCTGGATCAACGCGCTCAACGTCGGCCTCACCGGGGGTGTGATGGCCGCCCACGGCAAGCTCGACATCTTCTTCGGCCTCATCGCGCCGCACGGATTGCTGGAGCTCACAGCGGTGTTCGTCGCCGCCGGTGCCGGGCTGCGGGTGGGCTGGTCGTGGATCGACCCCGGCAGGCGTACCCGAGTTGAGGCGCTGGCCGAAGCGGGGCGCTCGGCCGTCGGCATCGCCATCGGGTTGGCCGGCGTGCTGCTCATCTCGGGGATCATCGAGGCGTTCGTCACGCCGTCCGGGCTGCCGACCTGGGCCCGCATCGTGATCGGGGTGGCGGCCTGGGGTGCGTTCATCACCTATATCTGGACGTACGGCCGCCGGGCCGCGCTGGCCGGAGAGACCGGCGACCTCGCCGCACGCGACCGAGCCGACGTCCTGCCGGCCTCGGGTTAGAGCTGGCCGGCGGCCTTCAGCGCAAGGTAGGTGTCGGCCACGATCGGCGGCAGTTCGTCCGGTGTGGCGTGGACGACGTGAGCACGGTGCCGTTCGAGCAGTTGCGACACGCGGGTACGCCCGAGCTGGTCGCGCGTCGCGGCCGCCGCACCGTACACCGCGGCGGTGTCGCCACGCGCGGCCGACATGGCCGCGACAGTGGGATCGGTGACCGATGCGATGAGCACCGTGTGCCGGTGGGTGAGCAGCCCGATCACGGGCAGTAGCGCGTCCTCGACCGCACCGGCGTCCAGGCTGGTCAGCAGCACGACGAAGGCGTGCCGACCGGCCCGGCGGAGCACTTCGGCGACGAGCCTTCGATGGTCGGTTTCGAGCAGCTCCGGCTCCAGGTTCGCCATCGCGGTGACGAGTTTGGGCAGCACGTCGGTGGGGCCGGTCCGTTCGACCGAGGCGCGTACCCGGCGGTCGTACGCGAGCAGGTCGACCCGGTCGCCGGCCCGGGTGGCCAACGCCGCCAGCAGGAGGGCGGCATCCATGGCGGCGTCCAGTTTCGGCGCGTCGCCGACCCGGCCGGCCGAGGTCCGTCCGGTGTCCAGCACGATAAGCACGTGCCGGTCGCGTTCGGGTCGCCAGGTGCGGACCACGACCTCCCCCGTGCGGGCCGTGCCCCGCCAGTCGATCGACCGGGTGTCGTCCCCGATCACGTACTCGCGCAGCGAATCGAACTCCGTTCCGGCGCCTCGGATCATCACTGCCGCGCGCCCGTCCAACTCGCGCAACCGGTCCAGCCGCGACGGCAGGTGGCGGCGGGAGTGGAACGGTGGCAGGACCCGCAGGCGCCACGGCACATCATGGAATCCCTGCCGGCCGGCCAGCCCGAGCGGACCTATGCTGCGGACGGTGACCCGGTCGGTCATCCGGTCGCCGCGCCGGGTCGGTCGCAGGGTGAACTCGACGGTGCGGCGCTCGCCGGATCCGATGTCGAGCGGTGCCCGGTCGGATTCCATCCCTGCCGACGGTGGCCACGCGTCCCGGAGCAGTCCGCGGACCCGCCGCGGGCCCGGGTTGGTCACCTGAAGGGGGACTCGCGCCGATTCGCCGAGCCGCAAGGACTCATCGCCCGTGCGGCGCATCTGCAGCGGACCGACGGCGCCGGCGAATGCGACGTCGACGGTGCACAGGACGAGCACCGCTGCTGTGACGGCCAACACGCCGAGCGCACTCGGCACGGCGACCGCGACGACCACCGCGCCGAGTGCGGCAACCAATGTCGCCCGGCCCGTCACGACCATGACGTGCCCAATCGCCAGCAGGAGTTCGTGGCCAATCGCCCTGGTTGCAACTTTTGACCGCAATCAAGATGAGTGTTGCTTGCGCAAGCATGGAGTTGAGGATTGTCTTTGCCCCCGCGCGAGAAGCCCGCACGGCTTGTCGGCGCCGTACCACCCGCATGCGCCTGGTACGGCAGGCACCCCACTGCCGAACGTGATCGAACAGCGACGGGCGGCATCAGCGGGGGACCGGGACGGTGGCCAGCACGGTTTCGAGCACGGCGTCGGGCGTCACGCCTTCCATCTCGGCCTCGGGTCGCAGCGCGATCCGGTGGCGCAGCGTGGGCCGGGCCAGCGCCTTGACGTCGTCGGGTGTCACGTAGTCGCGCCCGGACAGCCAGGCCCATGCCCGGCTCGTCGCCACCAGGGCCGTGGCTCCTCGAGGCGAGACTCCCAGCTGCAGGGACGGCGAGGTCCGGGTCGCGCGGCTCACGTCCACCACGTACCCGAGGACTTCCGAGCCGACCTGCACGCCTGCGACCGCTGCCCGCGCAGCCGCGAGATCCGCCGTTCCGGCTACCTGGGTGATGCCGGCGGCGGCGAGATCTTGCGGGTCGAACCCGTCGGCGTGCCGGCGCAGCACGGTGATCTCCTGCTCCCGCTCCGGCAACGGGACGGTCAGCTTGAGCAGGAACCGGTCGAGTTGCGCTTCGGGCAGCGGGTACGTGCCTTCGTACTCCACGGGGTTCTGGGTTGCCGCGACGACGAACGGGTCGGGCAGCGGGCGGGGTGACCCCTCGACCGACACCTGATGCTCCTGCATGGCCTCGAGCAGGGCCGACTGCGTCTTCGGTGGCGTCCGGTTTATCTCGTCGGCCAGCAGCAGGTTGGTGAACACGGGTCCGGGCACGAACGAGAACTCCGCTGTCCGAGCGTCGTATACGAGCGAGCCGCTGACGTCACCCGGCATCAGATCGGGCGTGAACTGGATGCGTTTGGTATCGACGTCGAGGGCGGCAGCGAGGGCGCGGACGAGCAGCGTCTTGGCCACTCCGGGCACCCCTTCGAGAAGGACGTGGCCGCGGCACAGCAGCGCGATCACCAGGCCGGTGACGGCGGCGTCCTGACCGACGACGGCCTTGCCGACCTCATGCTGGACGGCGATCAGGGACGCGCGGGCGCGTTCGGCGGCATCGGCCTGAGTCGTCGGTTCGGTCACGGGTTTCGTACCTCCATCTCGAGGGCGTCCAGCTCGTCGGCGAGACGAACAAGGCCGGCGTCGTCGGGTGGTTCCGGGCCGCCGAGCAGGGTGGCGACATCGTTGGTCGGGCGTCCCGTCCGAGCCGCGACGGCCTCGCTCAGCGCGGTCACCCCGGCGTCGACCGGCAGGCCGAGCCGCTGCCGAAGCCGGACGGCGGCTGCTTCGCGCAGCGTAGCGGCTGCGTGACCGCGAGCCCGCCCGCGGCGGTAGAGGCGGGCCCGGCCCTCGGTTGTCTCCGCGGCTCGGACGATGACGGGAAGCGGCTCGGTGACCACAGGGCCCAGTCGCCGGCCGCGCCACCACGCGGCAAGCACAGCGGCGATGAACAGTTGCCAGGCGACGGGTACCACCCAGTCGGGCAGCAACTCCGACAGCGGCGTGGCCTCGGCGGCATCTGTCTCGGGTACCGGCCGGTACCAGATCAGGTCGGCATGGTGGCCGAGCAGCCCGAGCGCCAGGGCGGCGTTGCCGTCGTCGTCGAGGTAGCGGTTGGTCAGCGGGTCCGAGATGCCGAGCACGACGAGGCGCTGGCCGTCGTCAAGAGTTGTAACGACCAGCGCGCCGTCGTAGCACGTCGACGTAGGTGTCCCACCGGCGTACTCGCCGCCCAACCGGGCCGAACCCGCGCGCACCGCTTCGGGGAGTTCGCAGTCCGGCTCGCGACTACCGGGCAGATCTCCACCGGAGAGGGTGAGATCGGGCGCGAACTCGATCAGTGAGACGGCCGGGGCGACCAGCACCAGGTCCGCTCCGGTGCCGAGCAATTCGTCGACCTGATCCGGCTGAAGCAGGTCGGGAACCGTGACCAGAACGGTGGACTCCGGCCCGGCCGCCCGCACTACCTCTTCTGTTCGGCGTGCCTCGATGACCTCCACGCCCAGTTCACCGAGCAGCGCGACGACGGCTCCCGCGCCGGTGTGGTCGACTCCCTGGGGGTCGAGGTAGCCGCGCCGGTTCTGGCTGCTGATGATGCCCAGCACCAGCGCGGTGGCCAGCAGGGCGACGATCACCCATACGGGCCAGCGCCAGCGGTGCCAGTGGTCGGCGACCGAGCCGGTCGGGGATGCCTCGGTCAGCGTCGTCACCGTTGCGAACCCTCTGTCAGACGCGGCCGGGACCGCTCACGCACTGCCGTCTCGAGGGCGCGCAGCCGCCGGTCGTCGTCCCGGGTGGCCTCATGCCCGCCGTAGTACACGGCATCGAAGAGTGCGGCCGCCGGCGGCAATTCGCTCGCCAACTCCGGCATGGCCTGGCCGGCGTCGCGGGCCGCTTCGTCGGCTGTCATTCCGGGCCTGACGTCGATGAAGCCGCGCTCGTCCAGATCGGCGATGACGGCACGGAAGCGTTCGATCACCGCCTCGGCCCACCTACCGTCCTCGGCGGCGGCGTCGGCCGCGGCTCGGTACTCTCGCGCGCTACGCTGGGTGGCCCCGAAGACCGCCTCGGTAAGCGACCGGCGGCGGGCCGGCGGCCCGTAGCGCAGGAGGATGATCGCCACCACGACCACGATAAGAGCCAGCAGAGCAAGTCCCCATGGGCCGCTCAGCGTTCCGCCTGCCGCTGCCAGCAGCTCATTGAGCTGCTGAACGATCCACTCGAAGGCTTGCTGAAGCAGTGGTGGGTCGCTGTCGTATCGAGGATTGGCCAGCTCGCGCTCGGCCAGTTCGCGCGCCTCGTCGCGGTCCAGCTCGACCGGCAGGCTCATCGCATGGGCGGTGGCTGGTCGGCGCGGCCCGGAATCGTGACGCCCGCCGCCCGGGCCAGCTCGACGTCCAGCGCCTCCCGGCGGATCCGGCGGTCGATGTAGAGCAGTGCGACGGCCGCGGCGAGGAACGGCGCGGTGATAGTAGTGCTGACGATGCCGCCAAGTGCGGACAGGCTCAGTACGCCGAGGCTGGTCATCGACTCAGGGTCGAGCGGATCGGCGAAAAAGAAGGTCGGCACGGAGAACAGCACGCTGATCACCTGAGTGACGATGAACGCGACGATCCAGACCAGGATCAAGATTCCGAACAG
>DASUUU010000034.1:0-7788 GCA_036373915.1 Jiangellaceae bacterium
GTCGCTTCGACAGACTATCGGCGATCACCGACATTGTTGCGCTCTCGACACATCGATGCCTCGCATTCGGAGGCCAGAACGATTGCATGGCGACGGATACACACGGGTACAACCACTGGTAGTTTCAGGCATCCAATCAGCATCGGGCTCACAGCCTGCGCAGTTGCGACGGGGCCGGCGACAGCGCGACCGTGATTTCCAACTGACTGATCTACGGCGCGCACCGTGACAGCGGAGCCTGACAGCAACATAGCCGCACCGAGGCGGACATCGCCGAGCACTACGGGATGCTTGAACCGTGCCACATGCACGAATGGGGATGCCGGCTGACGCGGGTGCGTTGTCTTGTAATCGGGCGGTTAGGGGTTCGAGTCCCCTCGCCGGCTCTCGCCGCTGACGTGCAGAGATGCATCTGAGTGGCACCTTCGCGGCTTGCCGTGGGTGGCGTTTGACAGCAACGGCTATTCGTCGAGCAGGTCGTTCAGCTGGGTCAGCGCCTCGCGCTGAGCGTCCAACACGACGTGCCCGTAGACGTTCATCGTCATCTCCACCGCAGCTTGACCGACGATCTCCATCACGACCCGAGGATGGACGCCAACGGCGAGCAACAGCGAGACGCACGTATGCCTGAGATCGTGCAGCCGAATCGCCGGAACGCCGGCTGGGGCGCACATCTCGTGGAACAGTCGGGTGAAGTTCCTCGGGTCGATCGGCGTGCCGATGGTCGTCACCACGGCCTCGTGGAAGACGCGCCCCCGGCGGTAGGCCAGGGCGTTGTCGGTCATGACGCGCTCGATCGTGGTGATGCCGTGCTCGGCGAAGTAGGCAGCGGCCCGGTGCAGGTAGCCCGCGCAGGTCACGGCGAAGGAGGCAAACCGGGGGCATGGCCCACTGGCGCGACCTACACTTGTGTAAGGTCACCAGCGATGGCGTCGCCCGACGCGTCTCGGCAGTGAGCGAATCCACCACGGGTCGCCATCCGCCAGCTTGTCGCCACGGCGGCGGTCGACTCCCCGGGGGTTCGAGGGGGGAGTCCGCATGGCCACCACAGAGCAGCGACCCGCATCCAAGCCCGCGGAGGAGCTCATCACTGGCCTGATCCGCGTCGGCCAGGAGCCGGCCGGGAGCGGCTTCCGCGTCCGAGTCCTTGCCGCGGAGGCGCGCGAGGGGGAGCCGATCGCGACGACGTTTACCCATGCAAACGGTGCGTTCACGGTGGTGCTGCCGCGCCGGCCCCGCGCGAAGCGCGGCGCGAAGGCCGAGGCACTGCGGATCGTCATCGAGGTCCAGGACCGCACTGGGCGCACGGTGGCCAAGCTGGGACCGGTGGAGCCCGGAGCGCTCGAGGACGCCGTCGTCCTCGATGCAGATCCCAGCTCGTCGCGGTCTCCGATCCCGATGGGACCGGCCCCCGTCGAGGACCTGTCCAAGGGCCTCGGCCCGGCGTGGGCCGAGGAGACGGCGATCCTGGCCCGCCACGGCATCCGGAGGGGCGAGCAGCTCGTCGACGCGGACCTCTCGGCGCTTGCAGACCAGGCCGGCATCGACGTGCGTCGGCTCGGGGCCCTGCGCCTCCACGCCGAGATGTCCCATGCCCCGGACTTCGACCCCGAGACGGCCGAGGCGTTCGCCTCGATCGGCATCACGTCGCGCGAGGAGCTGGCTGGCCGCTCACCTGCCCCGTTGATGCGCGCCATCGTCGCGACCCTCGGACCTGACGTCGACACCCGGCGACGCTTCTCACGGTCCAAGGTCTACGGCTTGGTGGGGTTCGCCAAGGGGATCGACCCCGAGCCCTTCGCCACCCCGCTTCCAGTGAAGAAGGTGATCGAGGATGCGAAGGTCGTGACGGACGCCGTGCTGCGTGTCGCCCCGGCCGTCTCCATCATCACCGTCGCCGGCCTGCTCAACGCGTTCAACCGTTTCCAGGCCGTCGCCGATGCCCGAGCCCTCATGGATGCCGCCGGTGTGGGGGACCTCTCCTCGCTCGGCACGTTCCGGATCAAGGGTCGTCGGGTCATCCAACCGGGCACCTACGTCGCATCCCCGAAGTTCGTCTTCGCCGCACCGACCTTCCAGAGCGATCTCATCGCCACCGTCCTCGCCAAGGGCGGCAGCTTCAAGCACCTGTCCTCGGCGAAACTCCTGGACGACGCGATCCACCTGGTGCCCAACCCCGTCACCGATGCGGTCATCATCGGTTCGGTCGTCGAGTTCGTCGAGGACGGAAAGCTCGTCATCGGCAGCGACGTCACCTCGCTGACGATCATCACCGAGGAGATCCTCTATTCCGTCGTCAACGAGATCACCTACGAGGGCAGGGACCGCAGTCCCCAGCCGCGCGCTCCGATGAGCCCAGCCCAGGCCGCCACCGGGAACCCCCGCAACGACCGCAACGTGTACTCCCCGGGCTCGGGTAACACCGGGCGCGACGGGGGAACGGGCTCCCCGGGAAACGGCGGCGCCGCAGGGTTCGGCGGGGACTCCCTGGGTCCAGCGCCGGACGTCACGATCTACGTTCAGCGCACCCCGGAGGGCCTTCCCGACCTTCGTCTCGGGGGTCGCCGAGGAGGTTCTGGGCAGGCGGGGCAGCACGGTGGTGCAGGAAGCGACGGCGCCCGCGGTCGCGGAGCGTCGAGCGGTGCCTGCTACTGCCACCGGGAACCCGGCCACGGCGGCCGGGGCGGCAACGGCGGCCGGGGCGGCAACGGCGGCGTCGGCGGCCCGGGAGGGACGGGATCGACGCTCAAGATCTGCACCCTCCCGGAGAACATCGCGCCTCTCGCGACAGGCCGCCCCTACTTCATCGACCTCGCCGGCGGCCCGGGCGGCAACGGCGGGTCTCCCGGTCGAGGCGGCCCGGCGGGCCGAGGAGGCTCACCGGGCGACGACTCGTGGCCGTGGTGCGAGGAGGAGCCGAGCCGTGTCGGCTCGGACGGCGCGACCGGGACGGACGGGTCGGTCGGACCCAACGGCGCCCGTGGAGTCGATGGCCAGTTCACCCTCCAGCCGATCACGCTCTCCGACTGGAACGCGGTGTTCAACCAGCCGTGGATCGTGCGCCTCGAGCCGTGGGCCGGACCCGCGGGAAGCGTCGTCCATGTCGTCGCCCGCAACCTCACCGCCGACACGGCAGTCGTGCTCGGTGGCGCGTCCATCGCCCCGACCGCGCTAGACGTCGCGGCCGGGACCCTCGACTTCACCGTCCCTGCTGAGGTGCCCGGGGGACTGAGGACCGTCATGCTGCGGCTCGGCGGGGTGGCGGGCGCGGTGTACAGCAACACGGTGAACTTCCGCGTGCTGCCTGTCCTCGCGTCACTGTCGCCGACCGGGGGCGTTCCGGGGACGCCGCTCCAGCTCACCGGCAGCGGCTTCACGGCTGGGTCGCAGGTCCGCTTCGGCAGCCGTACGCTGCCCGCCACGTTCGATGGCGCGACCCAGCTCTCGCTGACGCTTCCGGACCACGAGAACATCGTCGAGCCTGCCGGTCCCGTCACGGTCGCGGTCGTCAACCCGGACGCGCAGGTCTCCAACAGCCTGTCCTTCGCGCTAACCCTCGACGTCGTCGTCCGGGTCAAGGGATGGAGAGTCTTCCCGGACATCTGGGTCGGCGGGGGCGGTCTCTTCGGCGGTCCGGGTCCCCTGCGGGACGACGACGACGTCCGCGACGTCCTCATGGAGACCAACAAGCCCGCCGATGCGTGGACGCCGCACCGCGTCGTGCTGCAGGTGGATCCGAACGTCGGCATCGCGGTCGTTCCCGCCGACTGGGCGTCCTCGTGGCCCATCGACGACGTGACGTTCGCCGAGAACCAGGCCGTGATCATGGAGACGGACCCGACCGGCGCCTTCCGTCACTTCGAGCCGGGTGCCGTCAACGTCTACTTCGTCGACGACATCGACGACTGGACGACGCACGCCTACACCTACCGAGGGAGCGAGACGAGACGGCAGACGTTCGTCATCTACGAGGACACGCCGTTGCTCAGCGACTGGGAGGAAGCCCACGTGGCGGCGCACGAACTCGGGCACGTGTTCGGGCTTCCCCACGTGTGCGGGGACGAGAGCGACGTGACGTTCGGCCGGGCCTGCACTCAGGGCAACGACAAGGACTTCCTCATGTACCCATCCACGAACTTCTGGACGGACGAAGGCAACACGCTGACGGCGGAGGAGGCGCGCATCGCACGTCGTGTCGCCCGCCTCTGGCACGGGCTCTAGGAGGGGAGCGTCATGCGTACGGACATAGAGCGCCGAGTGCTCACGTTGCTGCGCGGAGGGCGTGCCCTCGAGCGGGCTGACCGTGAGGCCATCATCAATCAGCTGGGTCCTGAGGGGCTGGACGTGCTCCGGTCCATCGCGCGGGGTGACACGGAGGTCGAGCACGAGAAGCTGCGCCTCAAGGCCATCGCCGCGCTGGGCTCGGACGAGGTTCAACCGGAGGAGTCCGCCCGGGTCCTCTGGGGCCTTGTCTCCGAGGCGCCTCCGGTCGCGGTCCAGGCCGTGCGCGCGCTGGGGCGTTCGAGCGCAAGACCGTCGGCACAGCTACGGTCCCTCGTCCGTGATCCGCGCACGCCCCCGCCCGTGGCCCTGGCGGCCGCGCGAGTGGCTGCCGAGGAGGGCGGCGACGAAGTGGTGTCGGAGCTGCGCGCACTGCGTCGCCGACTTAGGGCCTACGTAGACAGCGACGATTCTCCCTCCCTGCTCAGCATCGACCGTCTCATCGCCCAGGCCCAGAGCGGTGTCCGCCCGGAGGGCGGGCCTCGGCCCATCGCCTAGCAGGTCTAGGTGGTTCGAGTCCCCTCGCCGGCTCCACTCTCTGCGCTCTACTCAGCAGGCCTTGCCGCACTCCACATATGCCATGCTAGTTGCCGCCCGCGATCACCTCGCGTGGCGACGGGAGACAAGGCCGGTGGTACTCCTCAACGGCAACGCGGAGATCACCGGTTACTCCGCCGGGTGCGTTAGGCGGCGCCTGGCGTCACCACGCCAGTCTCGTACGCCACCATCACGAGCTGTGCACGATCGCGCGCGTCGAGCTTCATCAGCAGCCGGCTCACGTGGGTCTTCACCGTTGCGTGGCTGACGTACAGCCGGGCCGCGATCTCCGCATTGGATTGCCCTCTGGCGACGAGTTCGAGCACCTCCCGCTCGCGCTCGGTGATCTGGTCCAGCGCCGAGCGCGCCGCAGCCGCAGCGGTGGGCCCCGGTCGGCGGGCAAACTCCTCGATCAGCCGGCGCGTGATACGCGGCGCGATCAGGGCATCGCCGGCGGCGACGACCCGCACGGCGTTCAGCAGGTCGACCGGAAGCGTGTCCTTGAGCAGAAATCCGCTGGCACCCGCTCGCAGGGCGTCGTACACGTACTCATCCAGGTCGAACGTCGTGAGGATCACGACGCGCGTGGAAGCCAGCGACTCGTCTCCTGTGATGCGGCGGGTGGCGTCGAGGCCATCCATCACCGGCATTCGGACGTCCATCAGGATCACATCAGGATGCTCCCGGGCGGCGACGGCAACCGCCTCGGCGCCGTTGCCCGCCTCGCCGACGACGTCGATGTCAGGCTCGCCGGAAAGCAGCACGGTGAAGCCGCTACGAACAAGCGCTTGGTCGTCGGCTACGGCCACTCGGATCGTCATTCGCTGTCACCGTACGGCAGCAGCGCCTTGACGCGGTAGCCTCCGCCGCGCACTGGGCCGACCGCCAGCTCGCCGCCCCACAGCTCGACTCGTTCACGCATCCCGATCAGGCCATGCCCTGAGCCGTCCGCCGAAGCGCCGTCAATACGGCCGTTGGTCGCGCGAGCCGCTAGCCCGCGCCCGTCGTCGGCTACTTCGACCGTCAGTGATCCTGGAAGGCGGCGGACGGTCACATCGACGCGGGTCGTCCTCCCTGCGTGCTTGATCACGTTCGTCAGCGCCTCCTGCACCACCCGATAGGCTGACAGTTCGACGCCGGCATGAATGGAGTCTGCCGTTCCGTCGATATGCAGTGTCGCCGGCACGCCCGCGGCCCGCACATCGTCAACGAGATCAGGCAGATCGGCCAGGCCGTGAGCCGGGACGTAGGATCGGACGCCGTCGTCGTCGCGAAGCACGCCGAGCAGCCGGCGTATCTCCGTGAGGGTTCCACGTGACGTTGCCGAGATCGCCTCGAGCGCCGACTTCGCCTGCTCCGGCCGTTCGTCCACAACATGCGCGCCGACGCCGGCCTGGACCGCGATGACCGACATCGAATGAGCCACGACGTCGTGTAGTTCCTGCGCGATGCGCAGCCGTTCCTCGGCCAGCACCCTGGCCGCACGCTGTCGTTCGACCTCGGCGCGCTTGTCGGCCTCGCGCACCAGTGCGGCTGTGGCTGCCCGCCAGTTGCGCACGGCGACTCCGATCGCCCAGGCGGCCGCGAAAAGTACGAGCTCAGTGAGCACGACGCCCGTGTCAATCGAGGGTGAATCGGTGAGACCGAGCACGACGAGCGTCGCGACCACCACCGCCATTCCGACGATCGCCCTCCGCGGCGGGGACGACGCGCCCACGGTGTAGGTGAGGAACAGCACGGCGAGCGGGAGAGACCCCTCGGGCCAGCCGACAAGGAAATGGACCAGGATCCCGAGCGCGGAGATCGACAGCGCCGCCAGTGGCCAGCGGCGTCGGAACGCGATGGGTGCACAGGTCACGAGCACCGTGATGACAAGGAGGGCGGAGGGTTCTGTGAAGCCGCGCACCATCTTCTCGTCGTCGCCGGCCTGCCCAACCACTGTGACGACGCTGATGATGGCGAATATCACCGCGAGAGTTGCGTCGACGACGAGTGGGTTGAACGATCGGAGCCGTTCGATTTGGCGCTCGACCCAGTTCACTTCTTCACGGTACTGAATCGCCTCTCACCAGCGCATCCGTCGCGAGATTTACGCACGTATCAGCCTCGAGACGTACGTCGGCTGGTCGCTCGTAAACCACTCTGCAAGCCGACGATTTCCCGGTCGAAGCAGCGGACTGTTGGGGCCATGGATACCACTTCGGCACTGGGAGATGCCATGACCAACGGCATGCTTCAGACTTCGGCGAACCCCGCCACCGATGGGCACGGCGAGGGACGGACATTCCTCGACGCGCCCGCCGCCGCCCGTGTCTACGACGCCGTGAAGGTGTACGGCCGGGGAGAGAACGAGGTTCGGGCCCTTGACGGCATATCCGTCGAGTTCGACAAGGGTCGCTTCACCGCAATCATGGGTCCGTCCGGCTCGGGCAAATCGACGCTGATGCACAGTGTCGCCGGACTCGACCAACTCACATCGGGCACAGTAGTCATCGGCGACACCGACATCTCGAAGCTGGACGACCGCAAGCTCACCAAACTGCGCCGCGACCGGATCGGCTTCATCTTCCAGGCGTTCAATCTCGTACCGACGCTCACCGTGGCAGAGAACATCGCCCTGCCGGCGCGCCTCGCCGGCCGCAGGCTCGACGCCGCGTGGTTCGACGAGGTCGTCGAGGCTGTCGGGCTGCGGAATCGCCTCAAGCACCGGCCGTCAGAGCTCTCCGGAGGGCAGCAGCAGCGCGTCGCAGTCGCCCGCGCCCTTGCAAGCCGACCACAGATCGTCTTCGCCGACGAGCCGACCGGCAATCTCGACTCCCGCACGGGCGCCGAGATCCTGTCGTTCATGCGCACCGCGGTGCGTGAGTTCGGCCAGACGATCGTCATGGTCACCCACGACCCAGTCGCTGCCTCGTATGCCGACCGGGCCGTGTTCCTCGCCGACGGGCGGATCGTCGACAACCTCGACGC
>DASUUU010000035.1:0-43970 GCA_036373915.1 Jiangellaceae bacterium
CTCCGCCGCGATCTCGGGGTTGCTCTTGCCCGCGGCGACCAGCCGCAGTACCTCGATCTCACGCGGGCTCAGGCCGCCGGGCGCCTGCGCATCCCCGAGGAGTACGGCGACATCGTGCTCGGCCGGTGCGGCACCGAGACCCGCGAACGCGCTCCGTGCCTCCGCCAGGTCGGCTACCGCCGACTCCGCGTCGCCGAGGTGCCGGAGCGCACGTCCGATCAGCACGCGACACCGGGCCACCTCGTACGGCGCGGGCAACCGCGCCCAGGCGTCGGCAGCGCTCCGGGCGGCCGCGAGCGCGTCCTCGGCCTCGGCACGCGCGAGGGCGACCGATGCTCTGGCGTACTCGCCGGCCGCTTGGAGCGCGGTGCAGCCGAAGGCCGATCCGAACCCGCAGAGCTGGTCCGCCAAGGATGCGGCGTCCTCGATCTCCCCCACTTCTACCAGCACGTCGACAGCAGCCGGAAGGATCTGCGACCGGTGCACGGGATCCTGCACCTCGGCCACCACGCGGTGGATCGCAGCCGACGCCGCATCCGGTCGGCCGCGAGCCAGCCACAGCAGCGCCCGGCCGGGCTGGGCCGGGTGGCCGAACGCGGCTGCCTCCGTGTAGGCGGCCTCGGCAGCGTCGTACTCTCCCCTGATCCGCAGCGCCTCGCCACGCTCGTAGTGGGCCTGTCCGACTGCGGGGCTTCCCCCGGCCGCGGCGTACCGCCCGGCCGCATGTTCGAGCTCGCTGATCGCCTCCAGGTAGGCGCCGTGCAACCGCATCAACTGGCCACGGTGGACCGCACACTGACCGGTGAACGCGACCAGGCCCGGCTGGTTGTCGCACCAATTGGTCAGCGCATGGGTCCACTCCCCCATCCGGCCGAAGTCGGAGATCTGCTGGCAGGCTTCGATACACGAGCAGTAGATCACCCCTGAGAGGACGGGTGAGACCTCCCCGCCCAGGACCCACACCATCGCCTCGTCGAGGAGGCGTAGCCCGTCGGCGACCTGACCCGAGAAGATCGTCAGCCGGCCCTCGACGTGGAGGCCCATGGCGGTCAGATCGGGGTCGCCGAAGCGTCGGCCGTACTCGGTCACCCTCGGCGCGGCGGCGAGTGCCTCCGCGAACTCCCCCTTGGCGACGTGCCCGAACGTGGCCCGTTCGAGCAGATAGCCGCGCTCCACCACATCGTCCTCGACGCCCTCGAGCAGCCGCTCGCCCCGGGCCAGCCAGCCGTTGCCGATCGCGAGCTCCCCGCCCTGCCACAGGGTCAGCGCCAGCCAGTACGCCGCGCGGACCGCGCCCAGGGTGTCGCTTTCGTCGAGATTGGCCTGATAGGCACGCTGCAACGCCTGGACGCAGTCGTTGCGATGGCCCAGGAGAAACGCGGTGATCGCCAGGGCCGCGAAGTCGTCCGCTTGCAGGTGGGTGTCGTCCAGGTCCGACAGCGCGCGATACGCCGCCACCCACTCGCGGCGCTCGTAGGCTTCACGGGCCCGGTGCAGATCGTCGACCACGCTCATCGCGCACCACCTCGATTCGAGGTTAGTAGTCCGTGCGCGGGGTCCGCAGCCTCGTGGCCAGGATGATCAGGGCCAGGGTAGGTCAACGGGGTACCGGCACCGTGTCGCGCGGCGCCGATCGCAACGGCCAACGGCAGCAGTGCCACCAGCGCCGCCACCGACTGGACGTAGAACTGAACGACCCCGACCGGGACGACCCGGGAGAGGCCGAAGACCACCAGGGCGCCGGCGACGATGATCGTGGGGGAGCCGGGCGAAGGCGCCGCGACAACAGCGAACTCCATGCCGGGGAGCACGGCGTACAGGGTGCTCCCGATCAGCACCAGCCCGAGCCCGACCGCGCTGGCCGAGCCGTCGCGCCGGAGGCGAGCGCAGCGGCCACGTGGGAGAGTGCCCACCGCGTGAGGTCCGCCGAGGCGGCCTCGGCCACGCCGGCGCTGTCGGGCAGTCGGCCGGGAAGCGGCGGGTGCCACAGCGGCGCGGCGGTCAGCAGCACCGGGCCGGAAGCAACGAGAAGCGCTCTCGCTCTGGCCCCAGGGGTCTCGTCGGTGGTCCTGGATCGGTTGGTGAGTGTGGTGGTCATCGGAGATCCTTCTGGGTAGCGGCGACGCCCAGTCAGGGGGCAGCGGGGGCCCGGGTCGCCGTTCGAGCCGCGATCTGGTCCGCGAGGTACGCCGCGTCGCGGCCCACGCCGTTGACCTCGCCCGAGGCGAAGCAGTACTGGAAGGCCAGGCCGCAGAAGTAGAGGCCCGGCACCGAGTCGACGATGCCGCGGTATTCCACCGGCCAGCCGTCCTCGATCGGCAGCGGGAGGTCGATCCAGTCGTAGGCCTGCCGGAACCCGGTGGCCCAGACGATGCTCGCGACGTCGAAGGTGCGCCCGTCCTCGAGGCACGGCAACCCCTCGGCGGCGCCCACGACGTGCGCGGTGATCCACTCCACGCCCCGTGCACCGAGGTGGTGGCGCTTGACTCGCAACTGCGGGACACCGTGGTGGCGGAGTTGCTGCATCGTCTTGCGTCCCATCGGCGTACGCCGGGTGAGCACGTGGTTGAAGGCGAACTCGATGGCCGGGAACGCCACGCGGAACCGCCTCGAGCCCCACTCGAGGGGGACGTTCCCGCGGTCGGGTCCGACCAGTGTCGTGGAGTGGGTCTCGGCCAGTTCGTAGGCGATGTCCAACCCGCTGTGCGAGGCGCCGACGACCAGCGCCGGCCCGTCGGGCAGTTGAGAGGGTCGACGGTACTCACTGGAGTGGAGCTGCCGGATCCGGGGATCGATCGCGGTGGCGAAGGCCGGGATCTGCGGCGTACGGCCGAAAGTGCCGGTGGCCACCACGACGTTGTCGCAGGTGACCTCCTCGGCCCCCAGGGTGGCGGTGAACCCGCCGCCTTCGCGGGCGGTCAGCCGGTCGACCCGGGTCCGCATCCGGACCGGGAGGTCGTGCTCCACGGCGTATAGCTCCAGGTACGCAGCGAACTCGTCCTTGGTCGGGAACGCCCACGGATCGCCGGGGAACGGCGTGCCGTCCAGGCTGTTGGCCCGGGACGGGGTGAACAGCCTGAGGCTGTCGTAGTGACGGCGCCAGTTGTCTCCGATCCGGTCGAGCCCGTCAACGATCAGGCACTCCCGGTCGAGCTGCTGCAGGTGGTAGCCGGTGGACAGGCCGGCCTGGCCGGCGCCGATGATCAGGGTCTCGATGTGCTGTGTGGTCATGCCACCGACGCTAGGTACGGCGTACCGCACCACACATCGGTCAGTACACCCAACCACTCGCCCGTGTCGATGAGGGGATTCACCCATTGTCGACCCCAAGCGGCTCGTCCTGACCACCACCAGTCCGTGCGGCGGCGGTGCACCCTGACCGTCCGGCGTCGCGGGCACACCTGAACCCCTCCCCGAGCAGCCCATCCCCAAGCTCCTCGAAGGCGAAGCACCCGCGGGCCTGTGGGATGGCCTCGCCGACGAGATCACCGCGCACGGCTTCGGGCTGAGGCTGGTGTCGAACGCCGCGGCCATCGGTGGCGCGAACGGGCTCACCGACTACCTGACCCCCGAGGTCTCGGTGCGGATGGACATGGACGACGGCGCCCGCGTCCGCACCGCCGCCCTGGAAATCCTCGACAAGCTCGACACCCGGACCCTGCCCGACGGCGACCCACCTGGGCTCGACCGCCGAGCCACCCGGGACGCCACACCGACTGCCGCGCCGATCACCGTCGCCCAGCCCACGTGCCCCACGCGACCACCGAAGGACCCTCGCTATGAAACCGCCCAGCCAGAACCGGCCGCTTGACAGCGCACCTGTCCAGATAGCCACGTTGGCCGAAGACGCGGCGATTGGCGCTAGGGCCGTGCCTCGAGAACGACGTTGAACGGGGTCGCAGCGGCCTCCCGCACGTTCGCGAAGCCGCCCGCCCTGATGACCTCCTCCAGCCGGGCGTTGCCCGCCTGGGTGCCCAGCGCCATCCGGCCGTCCTGAGCCAGCGAGGCGGGCGTGCAGATCATTGTCGAGATCGCGTAGTACAGCCGCCCGACGAGGTTGAGGTTGTCCTCGACATTGTCGCCGGCGCGGGGTTCGACGACCATCCACGTACCGTCCGGCCGTAGCGACTCGTGGGCGTGCTGGGCCGCGGCCACCGGATCGCCCATGTCGTGCAGGCTGTCGAAGTACGCGACCAGGTCGTACGTGCCGGGATACTCGTCGGCCGCCGCGACCTCGAACCGCACCCGGTCGGACACACCCGCCTCGGCCGCCCGCCGGCGGGCCACCTCGATAGATGCCGCGTGGTAGTCGTAGCCCACGAACGTCGAGTTCGGGTACGCCTTCGCCATGATGATCGTCGAGGCGCCGTAGCCGCAGCCCACGTCGGCCACCCGGGCGCCGGCGCGAAGCTTGTCTTCGACCCCGGTCAGCGCAGGCAGCCAGGACGAGACGAGGTTGGCCTCGTAACCGGCCCGGAAGAACCGCTCGGTGCCCTCGAACAGGCCCTCCCCGTGCTCGTGCCAGCCCACTCCCCCACCGGTGCGGAACCCGTCGGCGATCCGCGCCGGCGCGAACGCGAGCACCGATTTCGCGGCCTGGAACATACCCGGGACGTAGACCGGACTGCTCGGGTCGGCCAGCACGTAGGCCTGTTCGGGCGGCAGCTCGTAGGTGTCCGAGTCCGGGTGGTAGCGGAGGAACCCGCTCGCCGCCTGGGTATTGCACCACTCCCGGATATAGCGCTCGGCGGTGCCGGTCTGCGCCGCGAGCTCCTTCGACGTCAGAGGGCCGTGCTCGCGGAGTGCCGCGTAGAGTCCCAGCTCGTCGCCGATGGCGGTGAGCACTGCGTTGTACGCGGCGCCCACCTCGGAGACCACGGTGTTGAGGAACTCCTCGAGCTTCCCCTCGTTGATCGTCGTTTCTGTCATGGCGTACTCCCTTGCAGGTCGATTGCGAACACTGAAGGACGCTAGGGACGGCCCGTCAGTCCTGCGTCATTGCTGCGTCAAGGCGGGTTCTCCCACCGTCAAAGGTCGGTGAGAATGGATGGCATGCTCCGAGCCAGGCTGTTCGGCCCGCTGGCGGTAGAAGTTGACGGCCGCGAGATGCCACCCGTCGCCGGCCTGCGCCCGCGCGCCCTCCTGGCTTGGCTGCTACTGCACCCGGGAAGGCACTCGCGCGTGCGGGTGGCGTCCCGGTTCTGGCCGGACGTGCTCGACACCAGCGCACGAGCATCGCTGCGCAACGCGCTGTGGACGGTACGGTCCGCGCTGGACGCCGTGGGCGCGGCGGCCTACCTCGATGCCGGGCGCGAGAGCGTCGGGATAGCCCCTGACCTGCCCCGGGACGTGGACACCGAGGAGTTCGAGCGGCTGGCCGACAGCGGCGACCTGGACACGCTGCGGCGGTGCTTTGCGCTCGCCGAGCAGCCGCTGCTGGCGGACCTCGCCGACGACTGGGTACTGGAGCAGCGCGACCACTACAGGGAGCGAACGGCCGAAGTGGCGCTGCGGCTTGCTGAGACCGAGGCGGCCGGCGGTGAGCCGGGCGCGGCCGCGGGCTGGGCCCGGCGAGCGGTGGGCATCGTGCCGTACCGCGAGTCGGCGCACCGGCTGCTGATGCGCTGCCTGGCCGACGCGGGTGAACTGGCCGAAGCCCTGGCCGCCCACGAGCGGTGCGAGGCGCTGCTCGCCGCCGAGCTGGGCACTGCACCGTCCGAGGAAACGCGCACATTGGCCGCTCGCCTGCGGGCCGATGCGCGGGTGCCGCCACGCGAGCGCCTCGATCGGCGGACGACCGGTGAGGTCGCGTCCAGCGGGCCGGAGCCGCGCCGGCAGCCTGCCCGTATCCCGCCACATCAGGTGCCGCTGTTCGGGCGGGACGGCGAGCTCAAGGCACTAGTCGACGCCTGGGACGAAGCTCGCCGGGGACGCGGTGGGGTGGCCGTGGTGAGCGGCGCCGCCGGGCTCGGGAAGAGCCGGGTCGTCGAGGAGCTGGCCGCCAGAGCACTCGCCGACGGAGCGCGCTACGCGGCCGGAACGGTGTACGACTTGCCCGCTGCGCCACCGTACGTCCCGTGGTCGGAGGCGCTGCGCGAGCTGGTGGCCGGCACCCCGCCGCCGCCGAGCGATGCGGTCTGGCCGTCCGACCTGGCGAGGCTGTGCCGCGCGGTCGAACGGCACTGGGGCCGCCCGGCGTCAGCTGCCGCCACCGACCCGGAGCGCGAGCGGTCGTGGCTGTTCGAGGCTGTCGTCGAGGCGTTGACGTGGGGAGCGCACGAGCGGCCGCTACTCGTGGTGCTCGAGGACGTGCACCTGGCCGACCGGGCCACGATCGCCTTGCTGGCCTACGCCGGCCACCAGCTCGCGCAGCTGCCGGCCCTACTGGTGGTCACCCGGCGGTCGGGCACGGCGCGCCAGGACCTCGCGCTTGCCCTCGACGCCCTGGCCAGGCAGGGTGCGATCCGCACCGAGATCTCGCTCGGGCCGCTGAACCGTGCCGACATCGGCCGCGTCGTCGACACTGCCCTTCCTGGCCTGCCGGCCGAGACGCGGGCGCGGGTGTCCGCGGCCGCGGAGGGAAACCCGCTGGTGGCGCGCGAAGCCGCCCGCGCCGCGGTAGGCGGCGAAGATCTGTCGCAGGGCTTGCGCACCTGGTTACGGGCGCCGTTGGCCCGGCTCACCCCGCCGGCACGGCTGCTCGTCGACGCGGTATCGGTGCTCGGCCGTCCGATGGGACTCGGCGAGGCAGCGGATCTGAATGGTGCGGAGCACCTCGCGGACGCGGTCGCCGCCGCGGCTCACGAGAACCTGCTCGAAGTGCAGGACCGGCACGTGCGTTTCGCCCACGGCCTCGTGCGCGAAGCCTGCTATGCCGAGCTGGAACCGGCCCGCCGGGCGTGGCTGCACGGCCGGGTGGCCGACACGCTGCAAGCGCGGCCGGGACGCACTGTCGCCGAGGTCGCCCGCCACCTGCTGCTGTCGGGACGCGAGGACGAGGCGCGCGGGTACCTGCTGACGGCAGCCCAGCAGGCGCGCACGCTCGGCGCGCTGGACGAGGCGGTGGCGTTCCTGCGGGAGGCCGTGGAGCATGCCGGCGACGCTTCCGAATCGACGGCGGAAGCGTGGCTCGCTCTCGCCGATGCCGAAGCGGGGCGGGGCAATCGGGACGAGCACGACGCCGCGTTCAACCAGGCCGAGGCGCTGCTGTGGCAGTCCGGCGACGCGGCCGCGCTGGCGTCGGCCTACGTGGTGCGGGGACGCTGCCTGCGCACGAACCTGTGCTTCCCCCGGGAGTCGCTGGACGCCTACGAGCGAGTGCTCGAGATCGTCGACGGCGGAGGGGTCGACGCCCCGGAGTTGCGAGCGCTGGCGTTGGCTGGCTGCGCCTGGATCGAGGCGGCGAGCCGGGACGCGCAGCGGGGCAGGGAGCTTGTCGCCCAGGTGGAGGATCTGCCAGAGGCCGCGGCCGACCCGGGCCTCACCGCGGAGTTGGAGCTGGCCCGCGGCGCTGCGTTGCTGCGCTCCCGGCGGTTCAACGAGGCTGAGGAGGCGAGTGCCCGCGCCGGCCAGCTGGCGCGCGACGCGGGGCTGGCAGACATCGGCGACGTGGGCCTCATCCAGGCGAGCGCCGCCGCCGCGGCACGCGGGTCGTTCTCACAGACGCTGGTGTACGCCGAGCGGATCCTGCGCCACCGCAGCAGCATTGGCATGCGTGCCACCGCGCTCGCCGTGCGGGCCTACGGGCTATCCCGCCTTGGCCGGCACGACGAGGCGTGGGCGGCCGCCGAGCAGCGGCTCGAGCTGCTAAGCCGTACCGGCAACGCAGGCCTTCGCGCGACTGCGCAGTACGACGCCGGGTCGATCGCGCTGGCGGCGGGGCGCGACGCCGACGCGGCAAGGCTGCTCGATGCTGCGTTGGCTACCGGCGAGGCCAGGTTCCCGCACGCCCTCGCCAGGCTACGCCTCGCCGAGGCGCGGCTGGGCACCGGTGATGTGGCGAGCGCAGCCGTGGAGCTGGACCGCTTCCCGTTCGAACCGGTCGGCCCGGCCGAACTGCCCGAGGCACTCGTCCCCCAACTGGAGCGGGTCCAGGCACTGGTGGCGGCGGCTGACGGTAAGCGCGATCTCGCCGGGGAGCGGTTCGCTTCGGCGGAGGCCGGCTGGCGCCGCCTCGTGCGCGACGCGCCGCCCGAGGACCCGTACGCGACGACGCTGGTGGCGTTCGGCCGCTCCGCACCCGGCGGAACCGTGGAGCCGGCCGTCGAGCTCGGCCGCACTCTCGCCGAGCGGGCGTACCTGCTGGCGCAGGACGGCGCGCTGGAGCAGGCAGGAATGCTGGCTGACGAGGCTCGTGCGCTTGCGGAACAGCTCGGCTACCCGGGCTACCAGCGGACGCTGCGCCTTGTCGGCGAGCTCACTGGGGCTGAGCCGACCGGAGACGGGCGGAGCCTCGCCGAGCCGGAGTTGACCGGTGCTGGGAAGGACGAGGAATGAGCGAGGCGCTGTCGTTCGAGGAATCGGCCGTCTGCCAGGCACCGGCGATCGAGGTGTGGAAGCTGCTGCACGACCCGGTCCGGTTCACCGAGTGGTGGGCGGGTGTTACCCGAATCGAGCCGACCACCGACGGCGTGGCGGTGTACACCGACGGCGCGCCGATTCCCACTCGTGTCACCGCTGGCCCGGGCGGCAGCAGTGTCGTGATCGACTGTCTGGCCAGCGAGGACGTCTTCGTATGGACACTGACTCCACACCCGGACGGCTGCTATGTCACCGCGCGCGTCGAGGTCTCCGATGGTGACAAGGGGCGCCTGAGGTCCCGCCGCGACATGATCGTCGCATCACTGCCCCGTCTCGTCGCCGCAGCCGAACTGCGCACATAGTCGTCTCTCCCTGGGGTGGTCACGGCTCCACTCCGGCACTGGTGCGGTCGTCGCGCCGGCCGACAGCAGCCTTTCCGCCAGCACGCGACATCGCCTCCTGAGCTCTGGAGGCTCGAGCACCTCGAACTCGTGCCCCAGCAGGAGCACATGCATGAGCACGAAGTCGAGGCTGGCGGCACCACTGAGCACTTCGCAACGCTCGCTGCCCCGCGGTTGTACGACGGCCGCCGACGCCGGGACCTGCGCGCGCACGGTGTCGGCGGGTGCGTGGACGAGGAAGCGCGCCTGGTGTGGGTACACCCGGCTCGTAACGCCCTCCTGCACGTATGTCGCCGCGTCGGGCGCCGGACGCGGGAGGAAGCGCCAGGTCCGTGCGGACACGTCGGTCATCCGGTCGACGCGGAAGCTGCGCCAGTCGTCGCGATCGAGGTCGTAGGCGAGCAGGTACCAGCGCCGGTCGGAGGTGACCAGGCGGTAGGGCTCCACCCGCCGTCGTCGCACCTCTGTGCCGGACGGGTAGCCGAAGCCCGCCTCGACCTGGTCGCGGCAGGCTCTGGCCAGTGTCATGAGCACCTCCGGGTCGGCCGGCGTACGGCCAACGCCGAAGGACTCCACCGAGCTGGAAAGCGCGCGCACCTCGTGCCGCAACCGAGTGGGCAGCACGCGGTCGAGCTTGGTCAGCGCCCGCAGAGCGGCGTCGCCGGCGCCAGCCAACGCGCCACCCGCGCCCGCTAGCAGCGAGACCACGGTCGCGATCGCCTCCTCGTCGTCGAGAAGCAGCGGCGGCAGGTCCTGACCCGGGCCGAGCTGGTAGCCGCCGCCGACACCCTGACTGGCATGCACCGGATAGCCGAGCGTGCGCAGCCGCTCGACATCGCGCCGTACAGTGCGCGGCGTGACCCCGAGCCGCTCGGCGAGCTCGGGTCCGGTCCAGACCGGCCGCTGTTGCAGCAGCCCGAGCAGGGCGAGCACCCGCTCTGTCGTGCCCCGCTCGTCACCGCGTGCCACGCCACCACCATGGTCGATGAAGCGGACCGGTCCTGTCCGCTATTGACGCAAGGCTAGTCCTATTGGTGTACACGACTGAAGGAGGAATGATGACGATCGAGCGGATCAACCCAGAGGGTCTCTACCGGTCCCCTGTGTTCTCGCAGGCCACGATCGCGCCCGCGGGACGCACGCTCTACATAGGCGGACAGAACGGCATCGATGCTGGGGGCAACCTGGCCCAAGGGATCACAGCGCAGACGCGGCAGGTGTTCGAGAACATCGACACCATCCTTGCCGCTGTCGGGGCGACGCCAGCGGAGGTCGCGAAGCTCACCATCGCACTCGCCGATACCGTCGACCCGGCGGAGGGGTTCCAGGCGGTGCCGGCCGAGTGGGCGACGGTTCAGACCGCGATCACGGTGCTGCTGGTCTCCCGGCTAGGCATGGGCCCAGACACTCTCGTCGAAGTCGATGCGGTCGTGGCATTACCGGACTAGCCGGCAGCACCTCCCGATGATCGTTGTGGAGTTCGATCCGGGAATCGACAAATCCGCCACAACGATCACCGCAGGTAGGGCTGACGGCCCGCCGATGGGAGACCAACGACCCTGCTCTTCATCACGAACTGGGCGGACTCTGGGGGTGAGGAGGTCGCGATGGCGACGAAGATGGTCGCGAGCCCTTCCACGGATCGTGTCGCCGAGTCCGAACGCCGGGAAGGCGCGACCCGCGTGACCGTCGCTGTGCTCGGCACTCTTGTCGGCCTGGCCGGTGTCGAGCACGGCATCGGGGAGATCCTGCAAGGACCGGCGACCCCGGACGGGCTGTTCATCATGTCGTGGCCGGACGCGGCGGCGATGGAGATCCTGTCGGGTGAGCCGGCCATGACGCTGATTCCGAATCTCTTCGTCACCGGGGTTCTCGCGGTGGCGGCGGGGCTCATGGTGATCGCTTGGTCGATCGTCGCCCCTCGCAGGTACGGCGGACTGGGTCTCATGGGCTTGTCAATGCTGCTCTTGCTCGTCGGTGGAGGCATCGCTCCGCCGGTCATGGGTCTCGTCGTGGGCGCGGTGGCCACCCGCATCGGCACAACCCCGCAGGGACGAGTCGGCCGTCTCGGCCGAGCGTTGGCGCCGGCGTGGTCGTGGTTCCTGGCTGGGGCAGCCCTGGGCTACCTGGGCCTCGTCCCCGGCATGCCGCTGGCCGGTCTCATCGGCGTGGCCAGCGAGTGGTTGGTGATCGGTCTCGCGGCGTTCGCCTTCGCCAATCTTGCCCTCGCGCTCGCGGCCGCCCGTGCCCATGACCGGCTGCATGCAGCCGGAAGCTGAGAATGGAGGAATACGATGAAGGTTCTAGTCGGCTATGCAAGCCGGCACGGCACCACTGCCGGGATTGCCGAAAGGATCGCCACCCGGTTGCGCGAAGAAGGGCTGTCCGCCGACGCGCGTCCGGTAGCCGAAGTGAGCGAGATCGGCGAGTACGACGCGTTCGTCATCGGCGCAGCCGCGTACATGTTCCACTGGTTGAAGGACGCCACGCGGTTCGTCAAACGCCACCACCGGTTGCTCGCTGACCGGCCCCTGTGGCTGTTCAGCAGCGGTCCGCTCGGCACCGACCTCGTTGACGAGGAAGGCCGCGACATATTCGAGGCGACCCGTCCGAAGGAGTTCGACGAACTCGACGACCTCGTCCACCCGAGCGGCGAGCGAGTGTTCTTCGGCGCGTGGGACCCCGACGCTCCGCCGGTCGGCCTCGGCGAGCGGATGGTGCGCCGCATGCCCGCCGCTTCGGCTGCGATCCCGGCCGGCGACTTCCGCGACTGGCCCGCGATCGACGCCTGGGCAGCTGAGATCGCGCACGAACTCGACGCCGCTGAAGCCGTCCCCTCGGCCGGACCAGGCTGACTGAGCACGAACGCAGGGCGACGTTCGCTGTCATCGATAGTGCCTCGTGGGGGCAAGCTCGGCGCGCGACCGCACGCCATGACTGTGGCGCCGACCGGAACACATGTGGCGCTCGAAGTTCCACTGTCTCCTCGCCCGACGGCGGCGTCACCTTCACCCTCCAATACCCTCGACAGCTTCCTGGGGTCAGCAGCTGGCCCGATTGCGGGACATGAGGGCATCTACCCGGACCTTCGGGCCGGACCCGTTCCTTACCCTTACTCGCGCGCCGCAGATGACCAAGGAATGGGTTCAAGCGCCGAGCGCCGGGGGACCACAATGAACTGCCGTCCTCCCGGTTTGGGAGGACGGCAGTACTAGCCAGTGCGGTGTGACTACGAAGGATCAGCGAAGATCCACAGACCGGTGTTTCGGTCCGAGCCGAGAATGTAGCGGTTGCCGTCCGGGTGGTCGTGTAGGTAGACACCCCAGAAGTTCGAACCTTCGCTGCCGGTGTCGACGAAGTGTGCCACCTCGGTCAGCTCGTCATCGGCGAAGTCCACCACCCGCATGCCTTCGACGTACCACGAGATATAGGCACGAGTGCCTTCATCGACGACAACGTTGTGCATCGTGCGGTCGCCGGGCAGCGGCGGGTTGGCGAACACGTTCTCAGTTGCGAACTGATCCAGCTCGGTGATGTTGCCCGGGTCCGTGACATCCAGCAGGCGCAGGTAGCCGTAGCCGTCGAAGATGCCGGCGGTGTCGAGCGTGCCACCCTCCACGGCCTTCATGGCCTCGCCGGTCGACTGACCGACGAAGAAGCCGGGGATCGTGATCACATCAGCCGTGCCGGACGACATCGTGATGAGTCCGTCGCCTGCGTTGTTCGCGACGATGAACCCGGCGTAGCCGAGCGCCTGTGCGTTGGCGGCCTTGGTCGAGAAGAAGCAGCTGCCCCGCTGGATGAGGGCGATCTCTCCTGGGTTGGCGGCCCGGTCGAACTCGGCCTGCGTGCACCCCTCGCCGCCGGTCCAGTGGACCGGTCCCGAGAACGTGCCGCCTGGCAGTGAGTAGACCGGCGGAGTGAAGCCGCCCTCAGTGGCAGGGTACGGGGTGCCCTCGAAATCGAACTGCGTCAACTGCCCGGCAGAGAAGTCCTCGTCGCCCATGAGGACTCGGCTGCCGTCGGCGTTCGGAACCGCGACGTGAGAGTTGCCGGCAGGCTTCTCACCGGATAGCGGATCCGGATCCGGGTAGTCGCTGTCGCCGAGGAACGTCGGGTTGGCCGGGTCCGTGACATCGAGCAGGACGAGCCCGAGGTCCCAGTAGGAAAGGTAAGCGATCGTCCGGCCGTCGTTCTCCTGCACCCACACGTCGTGGAGGAAGACCTCGCCATCGCCGATGTTGTCGACGGCGTCCGGCCAATCGGGCGCACCGGTAACGGCGATCTCCTTCGGAGACTGGGGCTTGGTCAGGTCGACGATGTGCAGATCGCGCTCGTTGACGTCGTCGACGACGAGCATGTAGGCGTTGTCGCCGTCCTGCCAGATGTAGGTGTTGTGCACGGGGTAGTTGCCGAAGTTCTGCTTCAGCGCCCTTGGCTTCGTGGGGTCGGAGACGTCGTAGATGCCGACACCGCCCTGACCCGGTGGCGTCCCGAGGCCGTTCGCGTGGACTCGCGGCAGGAACGGCGAGCCGCACGACTCGTTGGAGTGCACCAGGATCTCGCCGCTGAAGTACGGTGTCTCGAGGTTTTCGACCTTCACGTCATTGGCCCGCGTCCCGGGCGGAGACGGGATGAAGCCGACCTTCGCCGGGTTGGCAGGGTCGGCGATATCAATGATGTGGACTCCGGTGAAATCCAGCGAACAGACGATGTCGTCGAACGTGCCCAGATAGGCGTAGTTGCCGTAAGCCCAGACATCGGTGATGTTCTCACCGGGTACCTCGGGCAGGTCCAGGTGGCTGACAACGTCTAGTTCGGGTGAACCGCTTCCGCCATGGCTGGCAGCCGCCGGTACGGCAACGCCGGCCATGCATAGGCTCGAGGCCAGTACTCCTGCGAGGAATAGCGACCGCGATCGGCGGTCCTTCAGGTGCAACATCATGTGCATTTCCCCTCCCTGATCGGGGCGGCGAGCCCTGCCACGGTAGTGGTTCTCCGACTCGTCGCAGATGCCTTCCGAGAGGTCTACCACCCGGTGAAGGGCATGACAAGACCCCCGGTTAGATACAGAATGCGGGACTTAGTCGGGCATGTCCACGCCAACACGAGATCATGCAGCCTCCCGCTCCACGACATGGCGGCGCCAGACGAGCAGCCCGGGGACGGAGTCACGAGAAGCATCGGCTCGGGTCGAGCAGCGCCCATTCGGCCGCTGACGGCCCGGAGTGTTCCGGGCGACTTCCTGCCTGTGGGCGTTCGAAGTCGAACGGGCTCATGTGCCCAGGACCGGCGCATCGAGGCTCACAGGTCGGATGCCTTAATGGTTCGCTCCCGCTCGCGGGTAACGGCTTCTTGGTCCGCTCTCCGCTCGACAAACTCGCGCCAGGTCGCCTCGTCGGACCACACGGCGAACCGGTAGAAGGTCCAGATCAGTCCGCAGAAGACTATGACACCAAGCGCCAACCAGAAGATCCACCACGCTGCAGGAACGTCAGCTCCGCTCACGGTTGCTCGTCTCCTTCCTTTGTCAGACCAGATAGAAGACCACATCGATGGCGACCCAGACGATCAGCAGAAAAGCCCAGAACCAGTACGCGCAGTCGAGCGTGGTACGACCTTCCCCGGCCAGCCGACCTTGACGCGCTTGGACGGCGAGTCCGGCGAGGAACGCAGAACCGAGTACCAGGTGGGCGGCATGTGCGCCCGTCGTGACGTAGAAGACCCCGCCGTAGCTGCTGCCCGCGTTGAGGGCAGGGTCGCTCCAGCCGATCCCCGCCCCGAGAGCGGTGACCAGGCCGAGGAGGGCAGCAGTCCACAGCGCAGCGGCCGTCGACGGCCATCGCTCCTGCTGTGCCATCCGGCGGGCACCGTACATGGCGACGAAGCTTGCGACCATGGTGGCGGTCATGAGCACGGGAAGAACGCCGTCCACGTTCGCCGGCTGACCGGTACCTGCCGTCAGAAAGCGGACGGCGAACAGCGGCACGAAGATCATCGACTCGGCTACGACAAGCAGAGCCAAGCCGAACAACCGAACCCGGCGGTGACGCTCCTCGCCTAGGACGCCAGTCGATACGGTCACCTCGACGCACCTCCGTCTCCGTCGGAGTCATGCCGCTGCGGACTCTGACGTTGGCCGCCGGTCAGCCCTGCCGCCTCCAGGCCGGCGGGCCGAGGCTCCGGTTCCAGGGGTCGAGGCCGCACACCCGGCAGCGGCACCATGCCCGGTTCGGCTGCCGTGTGGCCGTACCCGTAGAAGTCGGCGAGCACGAGCGGTTCAACCTCGAAGTTCTCCCTGGGCGGGGGCGACGAGGTCTCCCACTCCAGCGTCTTTCCTGCCCACGGGTTTCGGCCAGCGCGCGGCCCGTTGGCCCACGAGTACACGAGGTTGATCAGGTGCAGGACCAGGGCGATGCCAAGGAAGGCGGCAGCGATGGAAATGGCGATGTTCACCGGTTCCAGGTATGGCATGAAGGTAGCGATCCGGCGGTTCATGCCGCCAAGGCCCGCGAAGAACATCGGCAGGAAGGTCGCGTTGAAGCCGATGAAGAGCAGCCACGCGGCAACCTTTCCGAGGCGTTCGTTGAACATCCGTCCCGTGTACTTCGGGAACCAGTAGTACAGCCCGGCCAGCCAAGCAAAGATCATTCCGCCCACGATCACGTAGTGGAAGTGCGCGACCACGAAGTAGGTGTCAGTCGCGTAGAAGTCGGCCGGCACATCGGCGAGGAAGACTCCGGTCACCCCGCCGATCAGGAATGTGAGCATGCTGAAAAGGATCAGCAGCATGGGCGTGGTCAGCCGCACGCGGGACAGCCACAGGGTGCCGATCGCCGAGAGGTAGACCAAACCAGTCGGAATCGAGATCAACTCTGTCGTCGACATGAACGGAATGAGCCGAGAGTCCGCCGATGTCGAGAACATGTGATGCGCCCAGACGATGCTGCTCATCAACGTGATGGCGAGAAAGCCACCGACTGCCCAGCGATAACCGAACAGCGTCTTGCGGCCCATGACCGGCAAGATCTCTAGCCAGAGGCCCCACGCCGTCAACATGATGATGTAGACCTCGGGATGGCCGAACAGCCAGAACATGTCCTGCCAGAGCAGTGGAAGACCACCGTCCGCGGCGAAAAACTGAGTGCCGCCGACCCGGTCCAGCACGCCCATGACCATGGCCGCACCGATCTCCGGGACCCAGATGAGGTTCAGGATCGAGGTGACGAGCATCGCCCAGACGAAGATCGGCAGCCGGCCCCAGGTCAGACCGGGAGCACGCATGAAGACCGTGGTGGCGATCACGTTGATCGCCGTGAGCAGCGAGGCGAGGCCGAGGGTGTAGACACCAAGGTAGTAAAGGAGCTGTCCGGACGTGTCGTCGGCCGCGAGCGGTTGGTACGCCGTCCAGCCGCCCTGGAAGCCGCCGAGGAAGGGGCTTGCGATGATCGCCAGCACGCCGGGAGGGATGAACCAGTAGCTCGTGGCGTTCACTCGTGGAAACGCCATGTCCTCCGCACCGATCATCAGCGGTACGAAGTAGTTGCCGAAGCCTCCGACGATGGCCACGACCGCCACGGCGAAGACCATTAGCGTCCCGTGGATGCCTATCGCGTTGTGGTATGCCTGCGCCGTCGGGAAAAGGGTGAGCTCGCCGATAGTGAGCTCGCTACGCATCACCATCGCGAGCAGGCCCGCCAGCGCGAAAGTCACTCCAGCCGTGACGAGGTATTGCAGGCCGATCACCTTGTGGTCGGTATTGAACCGGAAGTACCGCCAGCGCCCGGGGCCCTCGTCCCACTGCTCGCTGCCTCCGAAAAGCGGGCGGACGACGGCGTCCCAGTTGCCGATGCCGAGCTGCCAGCCGGCCAGGCCCACGACATAGCCGATGACGACCGCGAGTTCGGTCAGCCGCCGCTCGCCCTGGAGCGCGGCTGTCACCAGTGCGCCCCCCGCGAACCCGGCTACACCCCACAAGATTGCCCGTGCAAGTGGGGCGAGCCCTGCCGCCGGCCGGGTGCGCCGGTTCTCTACGTCGACGGTGTCAACGGTCATCACATCCCTCCCCCTGCCCCGGCTGTCCACTGCTCGAACTCCGCGGCGGTCACCACCCGCACCTCAGCCGCCATCTCGGCGTGCCCGAGACCACACAACTCGGCGCACTGAACGCGCAGCATCTCGCTGCTTCCGGTGTTCCCGACCCGATCGGGCGTGAGGGTCAGCTCCATCGTGGCCCCAGGGACGGCGTCCTGTTTGATCCGGAACGCAGGGATCCAGAACGAGTGAATGACGTCCTCTGAGGTGATGACGAACCGCACCGGCTCACCCACGGGAACCACCAGCTCGGCCCGGTTCTCAATTCCGTAGTCCGGGTAGCTGAAGCTCCACTCCCATTGCTGCGCAGTGACCTCGACGACGAGCGGGTCGGGCTCGTCGCGGGCATCCCAGATCTCAGCGAGTCCGGTTATCCCCGGGTGAATGATGACGAGCACTGCGAGCGCAGAGGTCACGCCCAGCCAGGTCATCGTGTATCCCCGGTGGGTCCGGGGCTGGCTGGGGCTGTCGATTGTGTCGTCGGGGTGCACTCGGAACCGGGCCATCGCGTACCCGACGGCGACCAGGACGAACATGAACACCGGGATCACGAGGTAGGACAAGAACAAGATTGCGTCGTCGGCGACCGCCCCCTCCTCTGAGGCAAGGAGCGGGAAGCTATCAGCGACCCACAACCGGACAACGACCACGCCTGCGACCGTTAGCGCGAGCCAGATCACCGCCGCCCACAGCAGGTGCCGCCGAGCGTTGGTCTGCGGACCACTTGGTTGGTCAGTCACGGCATCACCACCCGAGCCACGTCTTCGCATGCCGTCATTGGACGATCGTCACCGTCCCTCGCATCCCGTTCGCGTAGTGCTGCCCGGTCTCGGCGAAGCACCCGTACTCCCAGGTACCCGGCTTGTCGGGGACGACGAAGCTGATGGTCGTGGCACCGGTAGGATCCAGTTCGATCATGAAACCGTGATCGTCGGCGTGGCCGCCTTCCGGCCCACCTATGTCCTGCATCACTTCGTCGGCGTGCGCGTCACCCTCCTCGGTGTGTGCGTCACCCTCCTCGGCGTGGTCGCCGTCCATGTCCATGGCATCCCCCTCCATGGCGTCCCCGTCCATCGGATCCTGGTTCGTGGCGTGCTCGTCGTCCTGGCCCATGGCTTCGTCGTCCATGGCTTCGTCGTCCATGGCTCCCTCGCCACCCATGTCCATTTCGTCCATGGCCATGTCCTCCATGACGAAGGGACCGCCCGCATCCGGCCCGGTCAGTTCGGACTCGCTGGGCATCACCATCGAGACGGCCTCGGAATTGCTCAACTCCACGGACAGGCCGGCGAAGAAGTCCTCTTCGAATCCGCCCGTGTAGTGAGTACCGAAGGGCGTCTCCTCGTGGCTGGGGTTGCGGCCCATCATGAACTCGTGCCTGCGGCCCGGGCGGGCCACCGTGTCGTTTATGAAAGTGAGGCTCACGCGCTCGCCCACCCGCCATTCCATGTCGCTCGGTTCAAAGGCGTAGTCGCTCATCCGGATGACGTAGGCGCCTGACCCCTGCGCGTACGGCGGATCTTCGTCTGCGGCGACCCAGGACCAGCTCGCGCCGATCAAGATGGCTGTAGCGACCCCGGAGTAGGCAAGCGCGCGCAGCCATTGCCGGTCCCGGGTCGCACGTTCGCGCGCCTCGGGCGGAGTCGGGTCGAGGTTCGATGCCATCTGCGCCTTCGAAATGGTCGATCAACGGGGTTGTCGAATGATCGATTGTTGACATTCGGGCGACCAGATGCCCATCCCTGACTTGGGGTAATTCCCTACCCGATTCACGGTAGGTAGTGCCGGACGCCTACTTCCGGCTGGGGGGAAGACCGTGCTCGACGGCCCACACTATGGCGTCCGCCCGGCTGCTTACGTCCAGCTTGCGCAGGATGTTCCGGACGTGCGTGGTCGTGGTGTGCGGTGAGATGCTCAACCGTGCCGCTATCTCCTCCGTGCTCAGGCCTTCACAGAGGCAGCGGATCACCTCCGTCTCCCGAGGCGTCAAGCGCACCGACTCGGCCTCGTGCTGCGCCTCGGCGACAGGATGTACGCGGGAGGCACCGAGTCGCCCACGTGATAGGGCGAAAAGGACTCGCTCGTCAGTGACCACGTCACGGCCGAACATGGCAGCAACGAAGAAGGCCACAATTCCGGCGACCGCTAAAACTATATTGGCAGCCAGATGCGCGCCGCTTCGTGGATGGTGGGTGGCGAGCGCCTGCAGAAGGTTCTCGAGGGCGATTACGAGGGCGAGCGTGACAACGGCGTAGATCCGGTGACGAGCGCGGCGAGTGCGGGTACCGCGAGCCCACCACCAACCGATCGCGGCACTCGCTGACCAGAGCACCACGTTGACCAAATGCACCCAGCGGACTGGCGCCACGTCTGTAGGCTACGACCGACTGGGTCACATGGGGAGACCTAGTCAAGATCATATGCGCCCTCACCCGTCCGGCACCGCGGATAGGCAGCCATCGCGCGACGACTATCCGAGATCCTCATCATCGCCATGGTTGTCCCGTGGGTAGCCCAGCCCCGTACCGGAGGGCCGGCGGTGCACGTCGGCGTTGAGTCAGGTGATCTGTTCGGTCCAGCCCGGCCGAACGACCGCCACGGTGATGAGCGCCAGATTCAGCAGCACGCCGAAGATCAGTCGGGTACTCCAGAAGGCGATCAACAAGACCAATGAGACGGTGGCCGCGACGACCGTCAGCGCTGGCCAAACGGTGGACAGGCCCGGAATGCCCCACACCGCCAACCCCACCAGTACGAACCCCGCGACCGTGGCGGACATCAATGCCAACCCGAGCGGACGGTTCAACGGGTCCGGCACCACCCACGAGCGCTCCAGTGTGAACTCTGGCACATCATCAGCAACGTACAGCAGGTGTACCAGGCCATGGGCGATCAACAGGACCCCCACGACGATGCGGATCACAGTCGCCACGTGACCTCCTTCGTACGGCAGCAACAGGGAGGTTTACGGCGCGAAGCCCCTGCAACTCCTCGCCGACGCCGTGGACATCCCGCCGACGTCGGCAAGACCACCGCAGACACCGGCGATACTCCGCACGAGGAGAACCCCTCGTCTCGCCATGCCGCCAATTCGATCACTGCCGGCCTACCCTCTTGCCTGCCATGTTCAGCGCACTGATTCGTCCGCGCTAGAGCCGTTGGACATCGAACCGGCCCCCTTGGGCGACTCGCCGTGGCGTCAATGGGCACCTACGAGTGGCCCGGCCGAACCGGGCCGATGGACTCTACGCGCGTCGCTGACCCCGCACCAGCATGAGGGCGCGGGAGGTGACGATGGCAGGCACCAAATCCTCGTCGAGTACTCAGGCAAGCCGGGTTCCGGCCACATCCTCGAACGGCAACCGACAACGGGCAGCGAGGGCAGGCTTCTGGGCCGGGACACTCACAGCGGTCGCCGCCGCGACGGCCTGGCTCATGGCTACCGTGATCCCCGGCGCTCCACCGCGCTCTGGGCCCAGTTGTGAACTCCTTGACATCGAGTGCATCGGCTGCCCGTACACGGATGCCGCTGACTACGTCCCTTCGGATTTCGCTTGGATGGTGCCGGCGTTCCTGCTCGGCCCGCTCTTCGCCGTGCTCGTCATCGCGCTGTACCAGTATGCGGCGGCTGAATGAAGGATCCACGGACAGATCGCACTATTTCTTGCCGGGGTCTCCGCGACAGTCCTGACGGTCGATCGACTACTACGTGCAATTCACGACGGTCCAGGCGAGCCTGGTCCGGGGAGAGCTGGATGGTGGCCTCTCGATCCTCTCGCAGTACAACCCGCATGGGGCGTTCATAGCCCTGGAAGACCTCAGTTACGTCACGATGCTTGTCTCCTTCGTGTTCATCTCCCTGATGCTCGGCAGTGGTTCGCGGATCGAACGCGTGCTCCGCGTCGTCTTGGCGGCCACCGGCACGGTCGGCGTAGCAGCGTTCGTCGCCCTCGTTTCCATCCTGGGTCGTGATCTGGAGTACTGGTACGAACTGGCCGGACTGTCTCTCGCCTGGACCGCGTTAATCGTGGTAGGCGTGCTGACCGGCGGCCTTTTCATACGTCTCCGCAAGCAGCACTGACTGCCCGGCGCAGCCAACTGGCCCTCATCGTGGCGTGACGTCCTCGGCGCGTCGAAGGGAGCCGGCCAGAGTTGCGTCCGGGCTTACCGAAGCGAGGAACCGGATGACGATGATGAGTTGTAGTATCACTAGCACCCCCATTCCGGCGGCTACTGCCCAATCGGTCGCGACGTCGCGGTAAGCCAACACGGCCACCACCGCGACGATCCCAACACCCAGCAGAATGAGGCCGCCCAGGACGGCCGGAACGAGCAGGTACCCCCATGAGCGCCGCCTGATCAACAGGACGCCGGCGAGCAGCACCGCCGGAAGCAGCAAGCCCATGTCGAGCACGTGGACCGGGTTCGTCGGCAGCCCCACCTCGCGCAGGAACTCCGGTGTGCCGTCGGCGGACATCGCCGGGATCACCTCCGAAAGCCACAGCAGGTAGAAAGCCGCCCCGATCACAACCGCGAAACCTCCCGTCAGGGTGGTCGGGACACGCTCGGAGAAGGCTTGTCGTACGCGAACCGGATCGAGGCTCGCGATCCCGCCTGCCAGCGCGTAGACCGAAAGTCCGAGTACGGCTACGTAGACAAGAAACAGCGGCCCGAGCTGCACCGAGAACGCGTAGATCGCGTACGCGTAGGCGCTGTACACGAGCGTGCCCAGCCACGCTAGATACGCACGTAAGGAGCCGCGGGCTGCGCCAAGCGCCAGCACAGCCATGGCCGTATAAGCGATCAGGTTTGCGATGTCCTGCCCGATGGCCTGTCCTGCCCAGTTCTCAGTCTCCGCCGCATAGATGCTGTCTGCGGCTATACCCGTGATGCTCGCGCCCACGGCCAGAACCACAATGGGCAGCGAGAACCACAGCCATCGCGGGGTCTGTCGGCCGGCATCGTCGACCGCCGCGGCCCGCCCATCGGCGGTGGTCCCTGCCGTCTGTCTCTTCATCTGACTCACTCCTCCATGCTCGGCTCCGAAGGCACCCGAAGGCTGAGGGCGACCGGCCCGCGCCAGTGGGGTCAATCGGCCCTGGCCACCGTCGCACGCCGACCGCTTTGCTTGGGATGATGCCCAAGCCTTCTGCTGCATTTCTCGGTTTCGCCTGTACCTCGGCGACAGCCGTTCGTCGCCTTTCGCGCCGATCCGGCGTCACGGACTCGGAGTTCTACGGGTCGCTTCCAGGCGACCATCTGCTGGCGCATCCGATGCTCGAATGGACCCGTGGAACGACGATCAGCGCTGGTCCGGATCGGATATGGCCGTGGCTCGTGCAGATGGGCTACGGCAGGGGCGGCTGGTATACGAACGAGTTGTTCGACCGAATCGTGTGGCGGATCGAGAACAAGAGCTCCGACGAGATCCTTCCGCAATGGCAGCATCTTCAGGTTGGCGACATTGTTCCCGACGGGCCCGACTACGCCGCCTACTTCCGGGTGGCCCAGATCGCACACCACGAGGCGATCGTCTATCGCTCTGTACGCCATCCCTACCGAGGTAGTCCCGTCGATCCGGCCGATCCGGCAGAGATAGAACGAGTTGAGCAGCATCTCATCGATCGTGGCGTCTATCTCGACTTCAGCTGGGCGTTCGTCCTGCGTCCGATCGACCGAGGCTCGACGCGGCTCATCGTACGGACGCGGGCGAATGTCGAGCCTCGGTGGACGAGGTTCGCACAGATACCGCTGGGTCTCGTCGACCTGTACCACGTGTCCACCATGCTCCGCAGGATCACCAAAAGGGCGGAAGGGGCTGGTCCATCGCTGACGATCCCTTCCACAGCACCTCCGGCCGCAGTCTGATAATGTTTGGTCAAACGTCCAAGGCGATTGACCAAACTCGTGTCGGCACAGGAAGGGGCGTCATGACGCCGACCGCTGCGGAGCGCGGGGCAAGTACCCGCCGGCAACTCCTGCAGGCGACTGCCACCGTGATTGCCCGGGACGGTTGGGGAGCGGTGACGACTCGGCGTGTCGCCGAGCAGGCCGGTGTCAATGCCGGCCTGGTCCATTACCACTTCACGTCCGTGGACGACCTTCGGCGCCAGGCCACGCTCGCAGCCCTCGAGCACGTACTCGCACCGGTGATCGCCCGCCTCGACTCGGCAAGCGATCTCAGGGAAACGCTTGAAGTGCTGCTGCGAGGTCTTGACTCGATCGATCCTGAGGTCCCGGAGGTGGCGCTGCTCTACGAGGCGTTTCTCGCCGCCTTCCGCGAGGATGCGATCCGCGCCGAACTGGGCGGTGCGCTCCGCGGGTTCCGGCGGCACGTCGCAGATCTGCTGCGGCATGCCGGCGCGGAAGACCCGGACGATCTGGCTGCGCTTGTCGCCGCGGCCATCGACGGGATCCTGCTTCACACGCTCGTCGATCCTGACCTCGACCCCACCCGTATCGTCGGCCCGCTCGGCCGCCTGCTCCCCTCTGGAGGTCGCCCGTGACCCCACTGGATACCGGCACAACGATTGCCTCGCTTACCGGCGTCTCGCGAAGGTTCGGCGACGGACCGACGGCCGTCCACGCACTGCGAGCCGTGGACCTCTCGCTGCTCGCCGGCGAGCTTGTCGTCATCCTTGGACCGTCCGGCTCGGGCAAGACCACCCTGCTCAACGTGATAGGCGGGATCCAAACACCGTCCAGCGGAGAGGTCGTCGTAGCAGGGCAGGAACTGACGTCCCTGGACGCCAAGAGGCTGACGGACTACCGCCGCGACACGGTCGGTTTCGTGTTCCAGTTCTTCAACCTCGTCCCTACCTTGACCGCCCGGGAGAACGTGGCCCTGATCGCCGAGCTCACCGATGACGGCGAGCCGGTCGGGCGCCGCACCATGCGGGTGCTCGATGAGGTCGGTCTCGCGGACCGTGCTGACAGCTTCCCCAGCCAACTGTCCGGTGGGGAGCAGCAACGGGTCGCCATCGCCAGAGCCCTCGCCAAGCAGCCGCCGCTGTTGCTGTGTGACGAGCCGACGGGGGCGCTCGATATCGAGACCGGCCGCACCATCTTGGATCACCTCCGCCGGCAGGCCGGCGAGCACCGGCGAACAGTACTGATCGTCACTCACAATGCCGCGATAGGTGCGATGGCCGACCGGGTTCTGCGACTGCGGGCCGGCCGGATCGTCGACGACCGCCGCAACGAGAGCCCGGCGCCGGTGAACCAGGTGGACTGGTGACCGTGCGGACCTCCGCACTGCGCACCAAGCTGCGGCGCGACATCGTGCGGCAGTGGCCGCAGTTCCTCGCCATCGTCGTGACGATCATGCTGGGCGTCGCGCTGTTCGCTGCCTCGTATGACGCGTACCGCAACCTGCGGGCCTCATACGACAACCTGCATGTACAGCTGCACACGGCCGATCTGTGGATCACCGGTGGTGATACGCCGGCCATCGCCGCAGCGGCGGGCGACAGCGTCGGTGTGGACGCCGTCACCACCCGCGTACAGGCAGACATCCCGCTGCGCGTCAACGGTGAGGACAAGCTTCGCGGCCGCATCGTGGCCGTCCCGGCTGACCGGCATCCCGAGGTGAACCAACTGCTGGTCCTCGAGGGCACCTACCTGCGCGAAGGCCCGACGGCGCTGGTCGAGCAACACATGGCCGACCACTTCGCGCTGAGCTCGGGCGACCCGGTCGAGGCCTGGGACGGCACGCAATGGGTGGAGCTGACGGTGACGGGAGCGGCGGCGTCCACTGAGTACCTCTGGCCCGCCCGCAGCCGCCAGGACTCGATCACGCTGCCGGACCAGTTCGGCGTGCTGTTCGTGCCCCCAACGGTCGCCGCACAGCTCGGCGGTGGCGATCCCAATCAGGTGCTGGTGCGGTTCGCCGGATCGGCCGATCCGGGTGCCGTTGACGAACTGAGTTCGCGCGCCCGCGAACTCGGCGCCACCGAGGTGCTCACCCGCGCGGAGCAGCCGTCCAACGCCCTGCTGCAGGAGGACATCGACGGGTTCAGCCAGATGTCCGTCGCCTTCCCGGTGCTGTTCCTTCTTGCCGCCGGCCTGGCTACGTACGTTCTGGTGACTCGCCGGGTGCAGAGCGAGCGCACGTTGATCGGCATGATGCTCGCCAACGGCATGCCGCGGCGGCGCGTGCTACGCCATTACGTGGGGTACGGGCTCGCCGCCGGGACGCTCGGTGCCGTCGTCGGCGTCGCGGTGGGTATCGCCGCCGCACGGTCGATGACCGATGCGTATCTCGGCTTCATCGACCTGCCGGATCAGGCCGCGGTGTTCGACATCAGGTGGGTCACGGTGCTCGGGGGCCTGGCCTTCGGGGTCGTCGCAGGTGTCTTGTCGGTCGTGGCGCCGGCCCTGCTCGCTTCAAGGGTCGAGCCGGCGGACGCGATGCGGGGTGTGGTGCCGACGAGTGGAGGCAGGTACAGCCTCGTCGAACGCCTCGTCCCGCCGCTTCGCCGGCTGCCCACCCGCTGGCGGCTGGTGCTGCGCAACATCGGCCGCAACCGCCGGCGCACCGGCTACACCATCGTCGGAGTCACGCTTTCGCTGCTTCTGGTCCTGTCGTCCTGGTCGATGCTCGACACGATGGACGCGCTGCTCCACCGGCAATTCGACACGGTGCAGCGCCAAGACGCGCGGGTCGACCTCGCCGGACCGCAATCACCGCAGGTGCTCGACGAGCTGCGCGCCGTGGACGGCGTCACCGCAGTGGAGCCGGTGCTGGCCCTGCCGGTGTCGCTGCGAACGGACGAGGGCAGCTACGCATCGGTGCTGCAAGCCCTGCCACAGGGAACCGACCTGCACGGGTTCATTCTGCCGGACGGCGGTGAAACCGCCCTTCCCGACTCCGGCGTGCTCGTGGGAATCGGCGCGCAGGGCATCCTGGATGCCCAGCCGGGTGACACCCTGCGGGTGCGAGTCGCAGATCAGGGCATCGCATTCGACGTTCAGGCGCCGCTCGCGGCGTACGTGGACGAACCGCTCGGCACCTACGCCTACACCTCGATAGAGCAGGTGGAGCAGTTCGCCGGTCAGGCGCTTCCGGTCACCTCGGCGCTGCTGCGGTTCGAGCCGGGCGCGGATCGCGACGCCATCCGGCGGACGGTCACGGACCTCGAGGCGGTCGCCGCCTACGAAGACAGCCAGGCGCTAGCCAGCTTGTTCGACGATTTCACCGGACTGTTCTACGGATTCGTCGGCGGCATGCTCGTGCTCGGGGCGCTGATGGCCTTCGCAATCATGTTCACCACGATGTCGGTGAACATCATGGAGCGAAGCAGGGAAGTAGCGATGCTGCGCGCCAGCGGCGTGCGACTCGGCCAACTCGCCCGCATGATCTCCTCGGAGAACCTGCTCATGACGCTGCTCGGGATCATCCCAGGCATCGTGGCCGGTGTTGTGGGCGGCAAGGCGCTCATGCGGTCGTTCTCCAGCGATCTGTTCCAACTCGACTTGGTCATCCGGCCGGCCACAGTACTGATCGCCGCGGCCGCCATCGTGGCCGTGGCGGCTGTGTCGCAATGGCCGTCCCTGCGCGCCGTCCGCCGGCTGGACATCGCCGCAATCGTGCGTGAGCGCGACACGTGAACCTTCGGAAGCGGCGACTCAACTCGCTGCGCTGGTACGCGACGAGGATGGCCAGCCGCTCACCGGCAGCAGAAGGCACTTATCCGTACCCGCTGTGTCACCGCATCCGCTGGGCGAGCTCCCGGATGCGACGCGGCCAGGTGTCCAGCGCGGCATCGCGCTCGCCGGACAGACCGGCTGGACCCGTCTGAGTCAGAGTCAAGCGGGCTCCGTGCCCAGTCCCCGCGTCGTCGCGGATCTCCCAGCGCACGGTGCCGGCAGGGCGGCCATCAGAAAGCCACTCGTACTCGAGCAGCTCTGGAGGTTGGACGCTGGTCACCGGGCCGGCCGTGATGTCGTCGACGGTGAACCCCGGCGGCGCGAGCGTGCCCACGTCCGGTGGGCTTGCCGCCAGGGCGGCCCAGGCCAGCTTGGCCGGCACGGTGAGCTGGCGTTCGAATCGTACGCGCCAACCCTCCGCGGCATTCTCCACAGTGCCGGCGTCCAGCCCGAACGCCTCCACATAGGCATCGTGCAAGTCGGCCGAGGGCGGCGCCACCTCGATCGGTCGGCCCTCCATCGCCTGTTCCATCGCGTTCAGGCACATCGTCCATCCCGCGGCGAAGCTCGCGGCGCCGGCCCGGTCGTCGAAGGTGTGCAGGAGGATCAGCACGCAGCCGGCGCCGTCGGGACGCAACTCCCAGCGGAGCACGTCATCGTCCCACCGGAATTCGAAGAGCCGGGGAGGATCGACCTCAGTGATGCGCATCTCGTCACTGGAGTCGCTGGGCAGGTTGGGATCTGATCCGACGTCGATCCGGATCGTGCCCCCGACTCGCAGGTCGATCGATGTGGCGCTGACGGGAAACCACTGGCTCAGTTGGTCGGGCTCGGTCAGCGCACGCCAGACTTTGGCGGGCGGGTGCGCCAACCAACGCTCGATCCGCAACACATGACGACCGTCCGCATCGACGTTCAGCGTCTCACTCACGTAGCTGCTCCTGTTCAGGTTCGGGTTGGTCGGGTATGCCGTCCAGGTGCCGTTCCAGTGCGTCGAGGCGCGACTCCCACAACCAGCGATAGGGCGTCAGCCACTGGTCGATCTCCTTCAGGGGTTCGGGATCAAGCTCGTACCAACGACGTTGAGCGTCCCTGCGTACTCGGACGAGCCCTGCCTGGCGCAGCACTCGCAGGTGTTTCGACGTGCCAGGTTGGGTCAGGCCGAGCTCTTCGGTGAGCTCCCCGACCATGCGTGGACGTTCCCGCAGCAAGTCCAGGATTCGCCGCCGTGTCGGTTCGGATAGCACAGAAAAGGCCACAAGCTGAATATACTGAATTGGTTATATTACCGCAAGCGCATACACTTTGCTCTGGTCGCTCACTGCGATAAGCCGCAATCCAGCAGGCGCTGCGTCTGATCCACTACGTCGGCGTACCGATCTCGGCCAGCTCCCGAGCCGGTGTGGCGGGAACGGCGGATTCGCGGATGCCGAATCGTCGGTAGATGCGGGCGAGTGGCCCGGGAGCCCACCAGCTCCAGCGCCCGAGCAGGCGCATGGTGGCTGGAACAAGCAACATCCTGACCAGAGTCGCGTCCACGACGATCGCCGTGATCATGCCGACGCCGATCATCTTGGCGAAGGTGATCTGGCCGGTCGTGAAGCCTGCGACCACCACGATCAGCAGCAGTGCGGCGGCTGTGATGATCTTTCCAGTCCGCTGGACGCCCAAAGCGACGGCTCTCCTGCTGTCACCGGTGGCATCCCAGGCTTCCCGAACCCGGGACAGGAGGAACACCTCGTAGTCGGTGGCGAGCCCGAACAGCACTGCGAGGATCAGAATCGGAATGGTCGGCTCGAGGAAGCCGGTCGGAGTGAATCCCAGCCAATCGGCGAGGTGCCCCTCCTGGAAGATCCACACCAGCACGCCGAACGACGTGCCGATCGAGACCAGGTTCATGAGCACTGCCTTGATCGGTAGCAGCACGGAACCGAACGCGAGGAAGAGCAGCAGCATCGTTGCCGCGGCCATGATCGCCCCCATCAGAGGTAGCCGGTCAGCTAGGCTCTCCAGACGGTCGACGTCGGCCGCGGAACGCCCTCCGACGAGCACCTCCGTGCCCGTCGGCGTGGGCAACTCGCGAATCCCACGCACCGCGTCGTATGCCTGGTCACCGGTCCGTGTGCCTTCATAGCTGGCGGTGATCAAGGTGCTGTCCACCCGACTTGCGGTGATCGCGGCCGCGGTGATTCCTGGGACCGCCTCGACCTCGACGAGCAGCTCACGGGCCTGCTCTGGAGAAGCACCGGCGACGAATATCTCGATGGGCGCGGCCGTGCCGGTGGGAAAGTCCGCGGCGATTCGCTCGTTGACCACCCGCGCCTCGGAGTCCGCAGGCATCACGCGTTCGTCGACGCCGCCGAACTGGGCTTGCGCGATGGGCGTGGCGAGCGCTGCGAGTGCCACCAGGACAGTCGTGAGATAGAGGACCGGGCGACGCATCACACCGTGCGTCAGCCGAGCCCAGCCGCCCTGGTCCGCCCGCGCCGGCTGCTCCATCGCACGACGACGTCGGTGAGGGAGAGGCACCCGGAAGGCATTGATCTTCGGCCCGAGCACGGCCAGCAAGGCTGGCAACACGGTGAGGGAGCCGAGCATCGCCACGAGTACCGCCGCCATACCCCCCATGCCCATCGAACGAAGGAACACCTGCGGGAAGATCAGCAGACTGCCGAGAGCGGACACGATGGTGATCCCGGAGACGAGCACCGTGCGCCCAGCACTAGTCATGGTTCGCGAGACGGCCAGTGATGTGGAGTGTCCCGCCGCCAGCTCTTCCCGGAAGCGACTGACCATCAAGAGCGAGTAGTCGATCGCCATACCGAGGCCGAGCAGCGTGATGGTGTTCACGGCGAATGTGGAGACGTCCGTGACTGTCGTCAGCAGTCGAGTCGCAGTAAATGCGCCGACGATTGCCAGCACACCGATGAGCAGCGGCATCAACGCCGCGACCACCCCGCGGAAGACCAGGAGCAACAGGATCAACACCAGGGGCATGGCCAGCATCTCGCCGCGTACGATGTCGCGCTCAGTCAGCTCGTCCGTGGTGGCCTGAAACGCGACCAGGCCTCCCACCTCCGTGGTCAGACCGGGCGCCGTCAGGACCGGGGCCAGGGCGTCGCAGTCGGCGCGCTTGTCGTTCTCGTCGGTCGCGCTGAGTGTGATGGCGACGTACGTGGCGTGTTGGTCGGTCGACACCATTGCGGGGTCCCGGGTGTCGTAGTAGGTAACGACGCTGGCGACGTCCGGTCGATCGCGCAGGTCCTCGATCGTCGAGGTCACAGACTGGCGAAAGCCCTGGTCAGCGACGGTGGCCGTCTCGCTGGAGTACAGAACGACCAGATCGACGTCCCTGTCGCCCAGCTCAGTGGCGATCCGCTCGGCCGCCTGCATCGACTCGCTCTCCGGATCGTCGAAGCCGCCACTAGTCAGGGAGGCGAAGACTCCGCTTCCCCAGCCAGCGCCGGTGATCGCAATCACCAGGCCCGCCGCCAGGACGGACCAGCGCAGCTTGACGACGGCGCGTCCCCATCCGTTCAGCATCGCCACCACCCATCCAGGGATGGGACCGATCGGACGACGCGACCTTCAGGCGATCGATCGCTGGGAGGGCGTGCCTCGTCGCGTCCCGGGTGGGTGGTCGAGTAGCTCATGACGGCAATTCTCCGTAACTCGTACAGTGGTGTCCGGCTTACGGTAGAGCAGTCGTGAGCCTAAGTCAAACAGACTTGTACGAGTTAGCGTCGTGAAGGACGCTGGAGTGGACGCGGCGCGCCGTCCCTGTTGCCGCAAGCCGGGCCTAGGGCCGGTGCAAGCGGGTGGTGCGTACTATCGCTAAGCCGATCAGCCGTCGATTGCAGCTAGCTCAGCCGTGGCTGGTCGGCGCGAAGGCGGCCTGAAGGGTCGCACTGATCACACCCGGAGCGTCATCTTCGGTGAGGCGTCCGGCGCTTACCTCGTTCGCAGCGGTATGCACGACGCTGTGAAACAGGGCCACCATCCAATCCACCGGCAGGTCGGCCCGGAAGGATCCCTCATCGCGCCCGCGCGCGATCAGGCTGGAAATACGGCGGAGCGGTCGCTCGTGCGTCGTCCGTATTCGCTCAGGCGGCATCGATCGCTGAGCCGCGGCCAGCAGCGATCGGAACTGATCCACGATGTGCCAACTGGATGCGATCAGGCGGTCGAGCGCCGCACGCGGATCACCGCTCAGGTCGACGGCATCGAGCGCATGGTCGGAGTCCTCCAGGGTGCGGGCGAACACGGCGTCGACCAACTCGGCCCGTGACGAGAAGTGACCGTAAAGGGTCACCCGACCCACCCCCGCGCGCTTGGCGATCTCGCCGACGTTGGCATCGGGATCCTCGATCAAGCAGTCGCGCGCCGCCTCCAGGATGGCCGCGATATTGCGCTGGGCGTCGGCGCGCTTGGCGCGCTCCGCAGTAGGGCTACTCATCAGGCTTACTCTCTCACCACTTGTCGAACACCTCTGTACAGGTTACAGTGCTTGCTATCAACTCGAACATAGATGTTCGGCTTTGCTCGCCCCCTTCGGAGCTAAGGAGCCTCCGCATGACCACACACACCTCGCCGGCGCCCGATTTGATCCGCCTGGACCCGAAGCGCTGGCGGGCTCTCGCGCTGCTCAGTGTTGCGCAGTTCATGCTCATTCTCGACATCACCGTCGTCACGATCGCCCTGCCCAGCATCGGCGTCGATCTCGGCCTCGGCCGCGCGACGCTCACCTGGGTGGTCACCGCCTACACGCTGATGTTCGGCGGCCTGCTGCTCCTCGGTGGCCGCGCCGCGGATCTTTTCGGAGCGCGGCGGCTCGTCATGACTGGCCTGACGATCTTCACGGCGTCCTCGCTCGTCGCCGGCCTGGCCGTCAATGCCGAACTGCTCATCGGTGGCCGGATCGGCCAAGGCATCGGCGCAGCCCTGCTCTCGCCGGCGGCACTGTCAATCGTCACGACGAGCTTCCACGGCACCGAACGCAACAAGGCGCTGGGAGTCTGGGGCGCACTGGGTGGCACCGGCGCTGCCGTCGGCGTACTGCTCGGCGGATTGATCACGGCCGGTCCGGGCTGGGAGTGGATCTTCTATATCAACGTCCCGGTCGGGCTCGCCGTGCTCGCCGCCCTGCCTTCCGTTGTCCCAACTCGTCGCATGGGCCGTGCGCCCCGTCGGATCGACCTGCCGGGGGCGGTAACCGTGACGGTGGCGACCGCCGCTGCGATCTTCGGCCTGATCAACGCCGGCGACTACGGCTGGTCCGCCACTTCCACGTTGGTGCCACTGGCCCTTGCCGCCGCGTTGTACGGCGGTTTCGTCGCGATCGAACGCGCCGTCCGCTCACCTCTGGTGAACTTGCAGATCCTGACGCGCCGCCGTGTCGTGGCAGGCGCCTTCCTGATGCTCGTCGCGACCGGTCTGCTGATCGCCAGCTTCTTCGTCGGCTCGTTCTACCTGCAGCACCTGCGTGGGTACAGCGCGCTGACAACCGGCCTGCTGTTCCTGCCGGTGGCGGTGGGCACGATCATCGGTGCACACTCGGCCAGCCGTGCGATAGGCCGCATCGACCCACGCCGTGTCGCGGGCACGGCGTTGGCCATCGCGGCGACCGGTGCGGCCATCCCGGCGATCTGGAGCACATCGGCCACGGTCGTGCTTGGAATCAGCATTGCCGCAGCGGGTTTGGGCGCCACCTTCGTCACGGCCACCACCACGGCCCTCTCCGACGTCCAGCACCACGAGGCCGGCGTTACCTCGGGTGTCATCAACACATCCCACGAACTCGGTGGTGCGATAGGAGTCGCAGCTGTTTCCACCATCGCTGCCGCCAGCTTTACCGCCCAGGGCACGGTCGCGACAGCCGGATTCACGAACGCCTTCGTGTTCAGCGCCGTCGCCGCGGCGGCCGCGGCGGTCACGGCATTGGTCGCAGTTCCGTCCGGACGGATATCTGTCAGCGCGCACCTGGGCATGCACTAGTCCTGGCGCAAGAGGGAACTCGCAACGATCGCCGATCACGACGTACCTCCAGTTCCTCACCTGATCGCCGGTTCCTCACCTGATCGGCCAGCGAGCGGAGCCGATTCGCGTGCCCGATTTGCCCGGTCGATTTCGCGTCTGCTCCGCTCGCTGGCCGATCATGGTCGTTACGATCTCCAGAACGGCGGGCAGACTGCGGCCCACCGCCATCGGCACCGGCCGGGTCCATCGGGCCGCGGGTCTAGGGCTCGGCGAGTTACCCCGGCGAGTTACTGCTCGGCGGCTGCGACGAGCGGATCGAGGGGGATCTCGGGATGGGCGCGGCGTACCGAATCCAGTCGCCAGCGGTCGGTGAACATTGCCAGCAGGGCGCCGTCGCCCCTCTCGGCCACTTCGCATCCCCGCTCAGCGTCGAGGACGGGGACGTGCCCGGGCGAGGTTACTCGAGCCAGTGAGTACGGCAGGTGTTCGAGTGTGATGGCCGCGCGGAACTCGTGAGCCATCCGGTGAGCCGCGACCTCGAACTGAAGCGGGCCGACCGCGGCCAGGATGGGCGCAGCGTCTCCGCGCAGGTCTGAGCGCAGCACCTGGACGACGCCTTCTTGCTCCAACTGCTCGATGCCGCGGCGGAACTGCTTGCCCTTGCTGGTGTCGGTGGCGCGGGCCACGGCGAAATGCTCGGGCGCGAACGAGGGGATCGGCGGGAACACCACAGCGGCACCGTCGGCGTGCAGGGTGTCACCAGGACGCAGCGCCGACGCGTTGACCAACCCGACGATGTCGCCTGGATAGGCGACGTCGACCGTCTCGCGGTCACGCCCGAACATCGCCTGCGCGTACTTCGTGGCGAAGGCACGACCGGTGCCGGCGTGGCTCAGTACAGATCCTCGTTCGAACTTTCCCGAGCACACCCGCACGAACGCGACCCTGTCGCGGTGCGCGGGGTCCATGCCGGCCTGCACCTTGAACACGAGCCCAGAGAACGGCTCGTCCAGGTCGCGCTCGCCGCCATCAACGTCTGGCCGGGCCGATGGCGCCGGAGCGAGCTCGGCCAATGCCTCGAGCAGGTGCCGCATGCCGATATTGGCCACCGCGGCACCGAACAGCAACGGTGTGGTCCGGCCGGCCAGGAACGATTCCAGATCGAGCGGGTCGAGCAGCCCGGCCTCCTCCACGGCGGCCCGCCACTCCTCGCCGTGCTCCCGTTCTGCCTCGGCGGCCGTCAGCGTCCGCTCCTCGGAGATCCGAGCCCCACCGGGCGCGCGCTCGAACACGCTCATCGAACCGCCGCGTACGTCGAGAAACCCGGCGACGTGACCGGCCTCGCCGACCGGCCACGTCAACGGTGTCGGCCTCAGCCCGATGCGCGACTCCAACTCGTCGCACAGCTCCAGGGCATGCTTACCCGGACGATCCCACTTGTTGATGAACGTGATCACCGGAATGCCGCGATGGCGGCACACGTCGAACAGCTTGAGCGTCTGCGGTTCCAGGCCGGCCGCCGCGTCGAGCAGCATAACGGCGCAGTCAACGGCCGACAGCACCCGGTAGGTGTCCTCCGAGAAGTCGGCGTGGCCCGGGGTGTCGAGCAGGTTGATCACGGTGTCGCGGTACTCGAACTGCAGCGCGGCGCTGGTGATCGAGATGCCGCGGGCGCGTTCCATCTCCATCCAGTCCGACACCACGCCCTTTCGGCCTGCCTTGCCATGCACTGCCCCGGCCTCGGCAATGACCCGCGCGTGCAGCGCCAGCGCCTCGGTGAGAGTCGACTTGCCGGCGTCCGGGTGGCTGATGACGGCGAACGTGCGGCGGCGAGCCGCCTCGGTGAGCACCTCGTTGGCGGCCATGGTTGTTGTGCTCATCTGGTCTGCGTCACCAACTGTCGTTGCCGGGCGATCTCGGTGCGCAGGTCCGCAGCGAACGCCTCTGCCGTATCCAACTGCTCCCGCAACGCCGCACAACGTTGTTCGGCCGCGGCCCGATAGGCGGCGAGCCGGTCGATCAGCGCCCCCCGCGCCGATTCGTCCCCGGCAGCGGCGTCGAGTCCGTCGAGGGCCGACAGCAGATCCCGCATCTCCTCGAGGCTGAACCCGAGTGGCTTCATCCGCTTCACCAGGTTCAGCCGGGCCACGTCCGGCTCGGAGTACAGGCGAAACCCGCCCGGGGTCCGCGACGACGGGCGAACCAGACCCACCTCCTCGTAGTACCGGATCGTCCGCAGCGACAGGCCGGTCCGAACGGCGACCTCACCGATCTGCATGTGCTGCAACGACACCGATCGACTCCTCGAACTCACCACGACGTACGACATGAAGCAACCAAGGCTACCGTGCCGTCATAGTCTCCCGGTAACTGAGCAGCGGTCCAGCCAACCTGCCAACGTCAAGGCAACCCTCACGTGAGGGTAGAGTATTCGCCTCGCCAGGACCGCGTGAAGGTGTCGCAGCGGGTCCGAGCACCCTTCGGGGTAGCCTGGCTCGCAGCGTCGCGTGCCGGTGGCAGACCGTGTCAGGCATGGAGGCGCCGGACCGAGGGGAGCACGACGATGATGATCGTCGACCCTTCGCCCTTCACCTGTGGGTGAGGGCGAGAAGACCAGGCTGATTGCCTGGAGCCGAGAGCTGCGGGGCGTCCATTCCAGGCTCCGCGAAGCACTGACCGTGACTCAGCAGGCCCTGTCCGGTGGCGAGCCGGCGCAGCCAGCCACGAGAGACCTACTGCTGTTCTGCCACGGGTTCTGTACCGCCCTGACCGCCCACCATCAGGGCGAGAACCGAGACCTGTTTCCTGCGATCGCCGAACAGCATCCCAAGCTGCGCGAGACGTTGCACTACCTGCAGCAGGACCATTCGATGATCGCGCACCTGCTGGCCGGGCTGCAGGCCGCCGTTGCACAGACCGCCTCACCCGCAGAGCTGGGCCGTCATTTGGACGGTATAGCCGCGATCATGGAGTCGCACTTCCGCTACGAGGAGCGCCAACTCCTGACGGTGCTGGAGACCCTGGCGCTGGACGCAGACCCGCAGGCCGTACTCGGGCCCCTGTGAGTGCCCCTGGCGCACTTCGACCCGAGTGACTCAGCACGCCGCCTGAACAGGGCTATTGCGATCATCCGGCGCGCCGGGAGACGAAGACCGTATTGGCCGACTCCCCACCGGTGAACGGGTTGGCGAACGTCACAACGTGGGCTCGCACGGTGTCGAAGACCTGCTCCACTACAGCGACGAAGTCGGCGTCCGGTGGATCGTCGGACCACAGCGCGAACACACCCCCCGGTCGTAGCCAGCGCACGAGCCGTCGCAGGCCGTCAGGAGTGTAGAAGGTGGCGTGGGTCGGGTGCAGCACATGCCGGGGTGTGTGGTCTATGTCCACCAGGACAGCGTCAAATAGGCGACCCGGCGTCGCCGGGTCCAAGCCGGTGTCGAGGCCCAGCATCGCGAAGAAGTCGCCGTGCACCAGCCGGACGCGGGAGTCCGACGCCAGCCCAGCGGTGTCGGGCAGCAGCCGCTGCTCGTGCCATTCGATCACGGGGCCGAGCGCTTCGATCACGACAAGCGATCGCACCCGGGCATCCTGGAGCACCGCACGCGCGGTGTAGCCGAGACCTAGCCCACCGACGGCCACGTCCAGACCGTCTTCAGCCAGCTCGCCGAGGCCGAGACGGGCAAGTTCCACCTCACCGGTGGTGAACAGGCTCGACATCAGAAATTCCTCGTCGAGCTTGACCTCGAACACGTCCACCTCGAGGGATGGCTCCACCCTTCGGCGCAGGCTGATGACACCCATCTCGGTCTCGCTCCACGCCAACTCCTGGAAGCGTGCACTCACCGCGGATCCGCCACGTCAGCCCTGCTCCCGGGATAGAAGTTCACACTCGACTCTACCGTTACGTAAGGTTGGCAATGGACTGGGCACCGCCGGCATGATTCTGCGGTCCGGCGATCATCCAGCAAACAGAACCGGTCGATCAATCATGGAGTGACTGATGACTGGGAAACCGAGCACGCCGACCGAACGCTACGACACCAGTACGGCCCTGGTTGTCGTGGACGCGCAGAACGACTTCGCGCATCCAGACGGCAGTCTGTATGTCCAGGGTGGCGACGACGCAATCGCCGCAGTCAACCGGGAGATCGAGGCGGCACAGCAAGCGGGATCCTTGATCGTTTACACCCAGGACTGGCACCCGCCATCGACACCGCACTTCGAGAAGGACGGTGGAATCTGGCCGACGCATTGTGTGCAGAACACCTGGGGAGCCGAATTGCACCAGGCACTGCAAGTCGTCGACGGGCCCGTCATTCGAAAAGGCTCCGGAGGCGAAGACGGCTACTCGGCCTTCAGCGTCCGCGATCCCGAGAGCGGAGCCGAGGCACCAACCGAACTCGAGGCCATCCTCCGCGACCGCGCCATTCGCCGAGTCGTCGTGACGGGCCTCGCCCAAGATGTTTGCGTCAAGGAGACCGTCCTGGATGCGCGTAGGCTCGGCTTCGACGCGATCCTCGTCCGCGACGCGACCCGCCCGGTGGAACTCAACGCAGGTGACGGTGAACGCGCACTATCGGCCATGACTGCCGCGGGAGCTCTTGTTCACTGACCCAGCGGTTGACGGCGAAGGTGAGGGCTGACTCACCTCACGCGACGCGACACCGGACACAGTCTCCTCGGGTGGCGTAGCCGAACAGGGCTGCGACTCCCCTGTTTGGGGGATTCGCAGCGCGTCTTCATGACCAGGACGGGTAAACCCCGGTCAGCGCGTCCCGACCGCCGAGCCGCGGGAGTTGACGGCGTCCCACTGTCTACATCCGAGTCGGCGCCACGGCCGTCCTCGATCGACCGTCGCCGCTCGATCAGCCCGCGACGCTCGAGCCGGTCGGCGAGCCGGGTGAACCCGCCGCTGCTCATCAGGTGGCGCTCGGCGAGTTCGGACATCCGCATGCCGTCCCGACCGGCTGATGTCGCTGCATCGGCCACCGTCAATAGCGGCGAAGGACTTCACTGACATAGTGCTGCTCTGCGCGGGCGTTCACTATGCTCCCGATGTGCTGACCAATCGTTCTGCGCCACCGGTCACGGTGACACCGGTTCTTGTGTACCCGGATGTCCGCGCGGCGGTCGCGTGGCTGGCAACGGCGTTCGGCTTCGAGGAGCGAGTCCGTGTCGGTGAGGCGCACCGGGCTCAGCTGCGCGTTGGTGAGGATGGCGCGGTGATTGTCGCGGATGTGCGCGGCAGCCAGGTGGCACCGTCCTCGGGAACCGTCACGCACGTGATCAAGGTGCGGGTGCCTGATGTCGATGCCGCGTTCATCCGTGCCCGTGAGGCCGGTGCCGGGGTGATCGGCGAGCCGACCAGCTATGAGTACGGCGAACGTTCGTGCATGGTTGAGGACCTCGCCGGTCATCGGTGGGAGCTGACGCAGACGATTCGCGATGTCGAACCCGAGCAATGGGGCGGCGTCACTGTCGCTCCCTGGTGACCTGCCATACGGCGTCCATGATCCGACGGTAGAGCGCGCATGCATGCTGCCCGCATAGCCGCCCTTCCGCCGCACTGTGCGCTATCCGTCCGCGCCGATTCGGCGCGCCACTGCATCCGGCAAGGGATACGGACGTTCTCCGGGCAGTGGTGTTGTGACTGATCGCCTGTTCGGCAGCGTCGCGGTGATGTCCTAGATGGAATGGACCCATTCGTTGACGAACGCGGGCATCACCACGCGGAAACCATCGATGCGCTATCCGTCGCGGCCTGGCGCGGCGAGCTCTCGACGGTGCGCTGCGCGGCTCGCCTCGGCGAAGCTGCTCCACTGCATCCATGAGGAGAAGCTCCGCACATTCTCCGCTGTACCCATTAGCTGCACACGCCCCTCCTTGAGCGCCGCGCCGAGGGTCTTGCGGCCCATGTAGATCTTGAAGAGGTCGCGGACGCTGCTACGCACGGTCAGGTCGATTGGGAGGCAGGGGTCTTGCAGGCAGACTGATACGTCGTGCGGATCCATCGTCAGCCAGGTCCGCTTTGCGGGTGTGCCGACGAACTCGAACTGGATCACGGTCCGGCGCGAGGGTAGGGCGTCCCTGTTGACGTGCCGGGAGACGAACAGCATCAGTAGCTCAGGGTCGAGCTCGGCGGGGGTGGGATCCGCCAGCACCCAACGGGCGACCCAGTCGCCGAGTGACTGGACGACCGGGCGAAGCGCCTCGCCTGCCTCGGTGAGGTGGTAGCGGCCGTCGGCCTGCTTGCGGATGATCCCGTCGCGCTGGAGACGCCGCAGGCGGGCAGCCAGCACCGACCGGGAGATGCCTGGCAATCCGCGTTCGACGGCGGCGAAACCCAGCGGGCCATAGATCAGTTCGCGAATGATCAGCAACGTCCAGCGGTCCCCGAGCAACTCGGATGCCTTGGCGACCGGACAGTACTGGCCATAGCTGCGCACCGATTCAATTATGGCCACTTCGGCACGCATGGATAGTTCGAAATACGAACTTCACCGGCCAAGTACCGGGTCGTACAGTCCCGGCATGCAGCGAGCAGCGCGGCCCGAAGCCCGGCCACGGACGGACGGTCTCCGACGAGCGGTGGTCATCCCGTCATCGCGGCGCGCGTACGAGCCCGACAACGTCTTCACCCACAACGTCAACTTCCGGACCTTGGACCACCAAAGAGGTACGAGATCCGGGCGCACTACTCGTGCTCGAGTAGAAGGAGGAGATCGATGAGACGTTCGTTGCCCGTCGCCGTGGCGATTCTGCTGCTCGTCGGCGCCACGGTCCCGGCAGCCGCCCGGGCTGGATCCGGTGGCGCCAGCCAATTCCTCGCGGAACACCAAAGTCTGCAGGTCTCAATAACCAAGGCTCCTGTCGCTCCTGACGGGACCACCGCCGGGGCCGTCACGGATCTCGTTGTCACGTTCCGCGATGCCGACCCGACCGTCCCCGGAGTAGGCATTAAGGCCGGCGGGACCGTGACGGTGACACTGCCTCCCGAGTTCGTCGACACAGGGACCGTGCCCTTCCAGAGGTTCGCCACGCCGGGCTGTTCCCCGCCGCTGGTCCAGGCGTGCAACACGGCGCTGCTGCTTCAGGGCTGGCCACAGAGCCCCGTTCCGCCGTTTCCCACGGTCGCTTGGGAACCAGCATCCCGGGCGCTGACCGTCACCGCGACGGCGGACTGGTTCCCCGCCGGACCCGGTGCTCCCGGCCCGAAGCAACTTCACTTGCTGCTGCTCGGCTTTCGCAACCCGGATCGCCCGGGTCACTACCCGATTCGCCTCGAGATCCGGCCGGATCCCTCCGCGGATTCCACCCTGGTGGGGACCGGGTCTGTTCGGATCCAGCCCCGCCCGAGTCCGAGCATCGAGGTCACCAGTGTCGTAAACGGGGCCCCGCCGCCACCCTTCCCCAACACCGTCTACCAGACCGTGAAGCAGGGAGATCCGTTGTTGCGCTACGGCTTCTACCTGTGGGGGCGCGAGGGAGAGCCGTATGGACAAGTGCAGCTTCGCATGGCTACCCGACGCTTCGGCGCGTTCACGGACGCCGACGGACGCCTCGTCGGGCTCGTCTGGGTGCGCGCGCCGCGGGGTGCCCGGGCGTTCGAGTTGGTCGCCGACGGACCAGCGGTAACTCGGCCGGCCTTCATTACGGGGATCCCGACCGCACAGCTGACCGCCGCATTTGTGCCCGATCCCGACATCACCGGGTCTTACACGCTGACCTTGTCGTTGTTCGGCGGGAATCGCCAGACGATGCACGTCGACGTGCTCCCCGATCCGGCACGATAAGTGGCACCGACGGTACGCGCCCTTGAAGGTCGCGTCCACGGACCGCAGTTGACCGTAAGCGTTACTTGCCCGGCGTCCACGTCCCACTTGTAGGGCAGCGGTACGGGTGACATGTCGGACGCCGCGTTGGGTCAGCCGGTGAAGGACTCGGGGCCGAAGCGGCCCCACGCCACGAAGACGGCCATGGCGAGATAGATCAGGTCGGGCACGATCGTTGCCCTCTCACCACGGCGGAGACGCATGATCACCGCGCCGGTGAAGAGTAACGCAACACATGTAGCGGCAACCGGTACCAGAACAGGCGCGATGTCGAGTACCGCCGGGAGGATCAGTCCCGCCGCACCCAGGGCCTCGAGGACTGCGATGGTCCTGAGCGCACGGGGGCTGAAGTCGAGGACCCATTCCGCCGAGTGGCCAACGGAGGCGATCTTCTCTCTGGGCACGAATGCCTTCGAGGTGCTGACCAGCAGGACCGCTGCCAGCAGGCTGGCAACGATCCATAAGGCGAGGTTCATCAGGTCCTTCCTCTCAAGATGATGAGCGATGGCCGATGCCTGTCGGCACAGCTGCCGGCCTTACTCAACGGTTCAGCCGTAGTCAGAATCGGCGTCTCGGGGATTCCGCCGCTACTGCGGACAGGGGTTTGCCGAAGGTGGCCGGCGCCACCCTTATCCCTAAGACGAAATGGGTGTCGTGTGCTGTGACAGCCGAACCGTGGGACACGCCTACGAACGCTTCGTCGGCTCAGCGGCCGGCTGGTCCCTGAGGGAGCGTGGTTCAGCTGGCACTGCCCCACCTGCGACCTTGTCACCTCTGAGCACGATCAGTTTGCCGCTCCCCTTGTTTCCCTTCTGTACACGCATCAGGCCGAACAGGACGCCGACCGAACCCTGCCCGGCAGTGGTGGCGCGACGAAGTCGGGGGGCCAGGTATGGCTAGAACTGAGACCAGACGCCCTTTTGAGGCATCTGGCGACCATCGTGAGATGATCTCCAGAGGGGCAACGGCCCTGGTCGGAGTGGCGGAGGCGGCGGACTTGGACCCGCGAGAGGTTTGACCCTCACGCGCTTAGCAGGTCTGCTCACCAACACCGCCTCGATGCGCGGCCGCGCCCGCGAGGTCTTGCTTAGCATCGTCCGTGCGGTCGGCTTCACCGTGACCGACCTCGCTACCGCGCTCCGCCACGAGCCATCGGGCGCAGACGCCAGCAGTCCCGAGGCCATGGCGCGCTAGTCGTCTGGTTCGGCTGGGTTGCTTTACTCCTCCTCACACGACGCGAGCCCCAGTGCCATCAAGCCACTACCACAAGGATCACTGGGCTAGACGACATAGCGGCCGGGCAGATGGCGTGCCTGACGCAGAGCGTTCGCCAGGTAGCGCGCGCGACCCGGCTCGGAGGCAATCCACGCGACGCATAAGCCCAACGCGGCCACCACAAGCGGCCTCAGTCCTCGGAAGCTGCATCGCATCCCCGTCTCCTTCCTAGCTCTCGTGCCGCTGGACCAGCTTGGCTGTGATCGCGCCTGAGGCGATGACAGTAGGTACGCCGCCTCCCGGGTTCGTGGAGGAACCGGCCAGGTAGAGCCCGTCGATGCTCTTGGACTTGTTGGACGGGCGGAACACAGTGGTGTGCGCGAGGTCTTGGGCAAGGCCGTGCAGACCGCCCTCGGCCAGGCCGATTCGCTTCTCGAAGTCACGAGGTGTCGCACAAGTGGCCATGCGCACATGCTCCTCCAGCCCAGGCAGCGCGTCTGCGGAGAGGAAGCCCACGACTTCGTCGACGAATCGGTGCTTATATGCGTCCCAGTCGATCCCGCGGTAGGCACCCGCTACGGTCACGTTCAACACGTGGCGGCCTTCGGGGGCCAGGCCTGGGTCGGTGCGCGTCGGCCAGTCGACCATTCCGAAGTGCCTAGACGGGATCGGCCGCCGCGCACGGTTTCGCCACCAAGAGTCGACCTCCTCCGATGTGGGCGCGATAACCGTGTGGTGAGCTTCGAGCGGCGGTTCGTAGTCCACACCCAGGTAGACCACAGGAAGCGCATTGTCGTACTGATAGCTGCGCACACCACGGCGGGCAAGCCACGGGAGGTGCTCCTCGCCGACCATCTCTGCGTAAAGCGTCTTGGCGTTGACGTTCGACACGACCACGTCACTGCGTATCTCGGTCCCATCGGCCAGTGCCACCCCGATGGCCCGTCCTCGCTCCACCATCACCCTGCTGACCGGCGTCCGCAGTCGTACCGTCATGCCGTGCCGCTCCCCCACCCGCCGCAGGGCGTTCGGCAGCTCGATCATCCCGCCTCTGGGGTAGTACGGACCTTGGAGTTCGCCGTACGGCAGAAACGCATATAGCCCGGGAAGAAGGCTGGGCGGAAGACCCATGGTCAGCCCCTGGAAAGCGAACGACTGTTGGACACGGGGGCTGAAGTACCTTCCGAGCAAACCCTGGTAGCTGGTGAGAAAGCTGGGCAGGTACTTCGCGAGCGCGGCGTTGCGCCGTATTAGGCGCACGAGGTCACCCACTGTGCTCATCGGCTTGATGTAGACGGTGTCAAGCAGCACGTCGTAGAGGTCCGAGCAATACGACGCGAACCGCTCCCAGTTGTGCGCATCCTCAGCCGAGACTGCCCGGAGAGCCTCGATGATCCCTTCGGTCGAAGCCGGGTAGTGAATCCGTTCTCCGTCCCGGAGGATCACCGTGAACGTCGGATCGCAGAGGATCATGTCGACTTCGTCCTCGAGCGTCGTACCCAAGGCTGCGAATGCTCGCCGAAGCGGCACGAGAAGCTCGACGACCGAGGCACCGACATCGAAGAGGTGACCCTCACGGACGAAGCCGGAGGCGCAGCCGCCGACCATGTCGTTCATGTCCAGGACCAGGACACTTCTGCTCTGCGCTGCCAGGAGCGCGCCGGCGGTGAGACCGCCACAACCGGCGCCGATTACGACCACGTCAAAGTCGGCCATAGTACGGCTCCAGCTTGCTGCGGTGCTGCTGCAGCGCTTTCGACGCAGTCCTTCATCCGCCAGACCCGACATTCAAGACGGCATCCTGCGCGTCCCATCCGTGGGCCGATCAGCCTCCAAGCTCCGCGCTGCCGAACGTCCCAGGCCCCGACACGACCCAGCCGGAGCCGTCCGGTCGGAGGGGAAGCCCCCTCCACCTGCATAGTTGCGGAGCGACTTGCTGCCAGGTGCCTGGTCGCTCGTAGCGAATCAGCTCCGTCACCCTGTCTCCGATTCGCCCGAACGATTCTGCCGCTGGGTGAATCTGCAGCCCACGCCGATCGGACCGTCCCTGGTCCCTTCGCTGCGGCCGCAGCCGTCACCGCCTGGGCGGGGCGGCGGCCTGTTCTCATTGGCTCATCTCCCGGCCTGCACGTGGCCGTCCACCCAGTGCTCGAACCTAGGCACCCGCAGGAGGACCATCACGCCGGCGATTCCGAGCACCTCGATGAGCACGGTGAATCCCGGGCTGGTCTCACCCGCGCTGTCAGCCGCGATCCAATACGGGATCAGTGCGACGAATCCG
>DASUUU010000036.1:0-45528 GCA_036373915.1 Jiangellaceae bacterium
CGCATCCACCGCCGAGACCGGCGAGCGGATCCTGCGGGCGGTGCTCGACCTGCACCTCGAACGGTTCCATGACCAGATCACCCTCGAGGACGTCGCTGACCGAGCCGGCGTCACCGTCCAGACGGTGCTTCGGCGCTTCGGTTCCAAGGACGCGTTGGTTGCCGCTGCCGCCGAGCATGCTCGCGCCGACGTCCGCAACCAACGCTTTGCCGCACCTGTCGGGGACATCCCCGCCGCGGTTGAAAACCTGCTGGACCACTACGAGGCAACCGGCACGACGGCCTTGCGGCTGCTTGCGCAGGAGGATCGGGTACCCCAGCTGAAGGAGATCGCTGACCGCGGCCGCGAGGTGCATTACGAGTGGGTCGAGCATGCGTTCGCCCCCCTCCTCGATCGGCGCAATGGTCGCTCGCGGCTCCGCGCTCAGCTGATCGCGATCACCGACGTCTACACCTGGAAGCTGCTCCACCACGATCTCGGCCTGGACCGGGCCGAGACCGAGCGGGCCCTCATCGAAATGATCGAATCCGTCGCCGACCGGGAGAGTACACAGTGACGACCGCCTACCTGTTCGCACTCTGGGCTGGGGGCGGCAACGTGCCGCCACAGATGGCCCTTGCCACCCGGTTGGCTGCGGCCGGGCACGAGGTCAGGGTGCTGGCACCGGCCGTATTGCGGGGGCAGATCGAGGCCGCAGGGCTCGAGTTCGAGCCATATCGGCGGACACCTGAGCATGACGAAGCCGACCCGGCGCGCAGCCTTACGCGCGACTTCGGGTACCGGTCACCGCTCGGCGCTGCCAAGGCCACCCGGGATCACCTGTTCGTCGCCATGGCAGAGCCCGTCGCCGCCGACGTGCTAGGCGTACTCGCCCGTCGCCGCGTCGACGTAGTCGTGCCCGACTACATGCTGATGGGCGCGCTTCTCGCTGCCGAGAAGGCGAACGTCCCGGTCGCCGGATTGATCCACCACACCTACCCCTTCCCCGCCCCTGGGCTGCCGCCATTCGGCAACGGCTGGGTGCCGCGGCCTGGTCTGCTGGGCGCGGCAAGGGACGCCGCGGGCCGGGCGATCTTCGATCGGGTGTGGGTGAGACCGATGTTGGACGGGCTGAACCGGGCTCGGCAAAACCTCGGGTTGGAACCTTTCGCGGAAATCACCGACCTGTTGGCCGTCGCCGATCGGTTCCTCGTCCTCACCAGCCGATCGTTCGACTTTCCCGCCGAGTTGCCGGCGAATGTACGCTACGTCGGCCCTCAGATGGACCAGCGGGACGGGACACCGGGCTGGTCGTCGCCGTGGCCGGACGAGGATTCCCGTCCGCTCGTCGTCGTCAGCCTGAGCACCACTTACCAGGCGCAGGAGAGCCTGATTCGCAACGCCATCGAGGCGGTGGGGCGGCTTCCGGTGCGTGCGTTGGTCACGACGGGGCCGGTTGACGCGTCGGCCGACCAGGTGCCCCCGAACGTTCACGTCACCCGGTTCATCCCACACGCTCACGTCCTACCCCATGCTGCCGCCGTCATCACCCATGGCGGGCATGGCACCGTGATGGCTGCGCTGCGCCACGGGCTGCCGATGGTCTGCCTGCCGATGGGACGAGATCAGGGCGATGTCGCGGCACGTGTCGCGTGGCACCGGGCCGGCGTGCGGCTATCCGCGCGCAGTGGTGCAACCAAGATCAGCACTGCCATCGAGCACGTCCTCCGTGATCCGGGGTTCACCACAGCCGCCCGGCGGCTCGCTACAGCGATCACCGAAGACGAGGCGGCCGGTTCCGGCGTGAGTGAGCTGGTGGGACTGGCGAGGCGCCGGCATAACCCGCAGGTGCTCTCCGACGACGGCCGCGTGGCCTGACGTCAGTGGTTCAACATTGAGTCGTAAGTCCTGTCGGCCGTGCGGCGTCGCCTCTTGCGAACCACGTACCACGTGACGAGTACGGCCGTAATCCCCGGGACAAGTCCGATCAGCAGCACCTCGTCAAAGGACAAGCCGTCGATGTTCGGCTGAAGGTCCTCCTCAGTGGCCCACCCGAACCAGACCTCGCTGATGAACAGCCCGCTGAGAAAGTACGTGATCGCGGCGATGAGCCACAGCCAGCGTGTCGTAACCCGTCCCGCCACCAGTTGGGCGATGATGCCGAAACCGAGCGACATGCCGACGAGCAGACCCACGCCCTGGATTCCCAGATCCCACTCCATGGTTTCCACCTCCTGAGGAGGCAGCGCTTCAGACCTTCCGTTCCAGAAGGTCCATCCGTCCCCGACACGATCGTGACGGTCACGCGGTCCGGCGGATAGAGTCGTCAGCCCTCACCGACCGGGGTCTTTCCGCATCACCCACGCTGCTGACCTGGTACGGACTGAGGCTGACCTCGATCGTGGCTTCTGCCATAGTTGGCATGCTCAGCAAGGGTCCGGCGCACAGACGTATCGGGGGCAGGTCTCCATGGACATGCCAGTCAAGCTGTTCACCGTCATTGCCCTGATCTCGTTGCCGACGGTGATGTTCGGCGGTTACTCGCTGCTTCGGCTCTTCACCCGTGATCGGCTGAACCAGTTCCAAGGCAACTACTTCCGGGCTGGTCACGCACACGCAGGCGTGCTGCTGGTTCTTGCGCTGGTCGTACTCGACATCATGGACCGCAGCGAGCTCACCAGTGGCCAACAGTGGGTCATCTGCTTCCTACTCTTGGTGGGAATCCTGGCCCAATCCGGTGGCATGTTCATTCACATGGCGATCGGAGAACCCGGCCGGTGGTCGATGGGCAACACCGTCACCACCATCGGAGCTGTCTTGCTGGCCATTGCGCTGGTCTGGGTTGCCGTGGGTGTCATCGCGACCTGACCGACCACGCCGAACTCGCCTCAGTGACCGCGGAAGGCCTCCTCGAGCCACCACGCTCCGGCGGCCGAGGTCACCTTGGCGTCCACCACGAGCGGGCCGTCCGGCGGTCCGGCAAGCCAGTCAGCCACGCCGGCCAGGTCGGTGGCCGAGCGTACAGTCACGCCGGCTGCGCCGAAGCCGCGGCCGATCGCGGCCAGCTCAGTATCCGGAAAGGTGACGGTCTGCAACGGATGACCGTCCGGACCGAAATGGTGGACCTCGGCTCCGTAGGCCGCGTCGTCGTAGACCACGACAAGCAGCGGCAGGCGGAGCCGAACGGCCGTGGCGAGCTCAGCCACGGACATCAAGAACCCGCCATCGCCCAGCGCCGCCACCGTGAGCCGGTCCGGCCGGGCCAACGCGGCTCCGATGCTGCTTGCCAGCCCCAGCCCGATGGACTGGAACGCCTGGGTGAAGCAGAAGCCTGCCTGGTCCGGCACAGTCAGGTACATCGACGGGTAACCCATGAAGTTGCCCGAGTCCACTGCAATCGTCCGGTCGGGTGGCAGCAGGTCGTCCAGCACGATGCTCAGCGTCCGTGGGTCGATCCGCCCGTCGCCGGAATCATCCACGTACGGCACGTCTCTCCAGCGCACTTCTGCGGCGATGCGCTCGGCCAGTTCCGGCGAGCGCCAGCCCGCCGACTCCCACCCTGCCAGCTCGGCCGTCACAGCTTCGGCAACCACCGCGACGTCCCCTGGCACACCAAGGTCGATCGGCCGGTTGGCGCCCAGCGCCGTCGGGTCCAGATCGACCTGCACCACCGTGGCGTCCGGTCCGATCAGCCGGCCGTGCCGGGTGGTCCACATGTTCAGCGTGCTCCCCCAGGCCACCACCAGGTCCGACCGCGAGATCAGGTCCGCAGCGAGCGGGGACGCGAACCCGCCGGACACATCCAGGTACCACGGGTCACCGGCGAACAGGCCCTTCGCCGCAGCGGACACCGCGAGCAGGGCACCACACCGGCCGGCGAGTTCGGTGAGTGCGGCGCGAGTCCACTCAGGTGTTCTCGTTGCGCCTCGGCCCGCGATGAAGACCGGCCGGCTGCTGCGGCGCAGCAAGTCCGCCAGCTCATGCACCTGCTGCACCGGCACCGGCGGCTCGGGTGCCGGCGACTCGGCCGCACCAGTGGTCGGGTACTCCGGGGCCGCCATGGCCTGTACGTCCAGCGGTAGACCCAACACCACCGTCCCGCCAAGGCCCTGAGTGGCCGCCCGGTGCGCCTCGGCCACGTCCTCGTACACCCGCTCCCCCCGGATCCGGCGGAACTCGGCGCCCACCGAAGCCGAGCAAGCGGGCAGATCGATGAAGAAGTTGGACCGCACCGCCGTCGCCTCGGGCGCTATCACGATCAACGGGGTACGGCTCTTGGCGGCCTCGGTGATGCCCGTCAATGCGTTTGTCACGCCCGGTCCCTGGTGAACCGAGAGCACGGCCGGCTCACCGGCCGTCCGGGCGTACGCGTCGGCCATGGTGGCCGCGCCACCCTCGTGCGCCGCCGGGACGAACCGCACGCCAGCCGCGACCAGCGCGTTCGTGGCGTGGAAGTTGCCGGAGCCGACCACGCCGAAGGCGGTATGCACGCCGTGGCCGGCGAGCGCCCGGCCGACCGCCTCCGCGACAAGCATCAGCGTTCCACGAGCGCGAGCACCCGGGCCGGGCTGCCCGAGCCGCCGACGATCGGCAGCGGCGCGGCGATCACCAAGGCTCCGGTAGGCGGCAGCAGGCCGAGATTCTGGAGTTGGGTGAGCCCGTACTTGTCATTGCCGAGCAGCATCGCGTGACATGGGAACGGCGGGTCGAACGAGTGAGCCGCGCCGGCGTCGGTGCCGACCGTTTCTACCCCGACGCCTATTATCGGCGCCTCGTCGGCCAGCCACTTCGCACACTCGACGGAGATGCCGGGCGTGCGTCCCTGGTTCGCGTAGGCCTCGGGGTCACGGGAGCGGGTGTCCCAACCTGTGCGGAACAGCAGCCACCCGCCTTCGGGCAGCGGCTCGTGGTGCTCCTCCCAGTCCTTGATGTGTTCGACTTCGAGGAGGAAGTCGGCGTCCGCCGCGGCATGCTCGGTGAAGTCCAGCACCGCAGCGGGCGCCACGAGCCGACTGAGCGGAATCTGCGACACGTCGGCGCCCTCCCGGCCCGTGACCCAGTGGATCGGCGCGTCCAGGTGGGTTCCGGTGTGCTCGCCGGTCGTGAAGTTGTTCCAGTACCACGCCGGTCCCCGGTCGTCGTACCGGCTGATCTCAGAGAGGCTGAACGGGGCCGTCTGACCGAACTCGTCGGGCAGGGCGAGGATGGGCGTCTGCGCGGACAGCGGCGCGGTGAGGTCAATGATCTCGACCCGGCGCTGGGAGATGGCATCAACCAGCTCGCGGAGAAGTGTCATGCGAGAACACTAGGGCAGCGCCGCCGACGTTGGTGATCAAGTGGTCTGGAAGTCGAAGCGGGTCGCGCCGAAGGGCTCGGCGGCGCCGAAGGCGAACACCGTCTCGGGGACGAGTTCGTAGAGGTACCAGGGTGGCGGGCCGGCGCTCGGAGCGCTGAACTCGTGGTAGAAGGCACCCTCACGTACCGTCGGCGCCCAACCCTCAGCGGCGAACAAGTCCGCCAGCCTGCCGAGGGTGGCATCGTCCATGACCCGCATCGCCTGGCCCTCGATGACGATGTCGAACGGTTCGGTCGCGACCGTGACGACGCAGCGCGGGTCACGGGCGAGGTTGCGTGACTTTCTCGTCCCCGGACCCGACGTGAAGTACACCTTGCCGTCGGCCCACACGATGCCGAGCGGCACGACGTGCGGGCGGCCGCCGGGATTCGTCGTGGCCAGCCAAGCGGTATGGCGATCAGGCCCGCCGGTACCAGGCGCCTGGCTCATCCCCTGATCCAGACGTTGTCGGACGCGGCTCCACTCGATGGCTGGCGTGCCGTAACCGTCGAGATTCCGATCAGTCGCTGGGATCGACACTGCGCTGCCCTCCCGATTGAGTACTGGATGTCTACCGGTACTGACCGTTCCCGAACCCGCAACTCATCGGTGGGCCGACGAGACGGTGTGACGCGCTTCAGCGGCGGCTGATGGCGACTCCGAGGATGCACAGCACTCCACCGGCCATGGCGAGAGTGGTGGGCAACTCGCCCAGCACTACCCAGGACAGCGCGACCGCGATCGCGGGTACGGCGAGCGTCGTCGCCGTCATCGGGCCCGCGTTCGTCCGGGCGAGGGCCCACGCCCAGGTGCTGAACGCGATGGCGGTTGGAAAGACACCGAGGTACACGACGACCGCAAGAGCGCTTGGTGGTGCCGCGACGGTCTCGGCGACGAACTGCGGCGCGAACGGCACGAGCACGACGGCTCCGACCAGGCACCCCCAGAATGTGGCCGTGACAGCGTCGACCGTGCGCAGCGTGACCTTCTGCAACAACGCACCGGCCGCATAGAGAACTGCTGCCAGCAGGGCGAGCGTGATCCCGATGCCGCTGCCGGTCAAGGCACCATCGGGTCCACCTACCGTGATGATCACGATTCCACTGAATGCGACCGACACTCCGATGATGAGGGTTCGCGGAAATCCCTCGCCCAACATCAGGCCGGCGAAGATGGCCACCAGGATGGGCGCCACGTTGACCAGCATCGCGGCGGTGCCGGCGTCCAGGTGGTGCTCGGCCTGGTTGAGGACGACCGTGTACCCCGCGAACCACGCCACACCGTAGGCGACGATCAGCCTCAGGCCCTTGCCGCGAGGTCGTGGCCGGCCGTACCGCATCGCTATAAGGCCGAGACCCAGTGTGCCGACAGCCAGTCGGCCGAAGGCCAGCGCGCCCGGGGAGTAGTGGTCGGCGGCCGCCCTGATGGCAACGAATGCCGAGGCCCAGAGGACCACCGTGACCAACGCGGCGATCGTGGCGAGTCGCTGACCGTTCCGCTGATCGGACCGGCCAGTGAGAACTGTGGTTGTCACTTCGCCATGCTCACCCAGAAAATACATCAGCACAAGCGAATGTTTCTGTACGACAGTTCAGCTGTACTGTATATTCTTCGTATGCTCGACGCGCACCGGCTGCGGGTGTTCAGCGCCGTTGTCGCCGCCGGCTCTATCAACAGAGCTGCGGCCAACCTCGGCTACACGCCGTCAGCGATAAGCCAGCACATCACCACGCTGCAGCGAGAGACCGGCCTGCGGCTGATCGAACGCAGCGGTCGCGGCATCGAACCGACCACCACCGGGCGTCTTCTCGCCCAGGAGGCCGCCACCGCTCTCGAACAACTCGCCTCGCTCGACTCGGTGGTCGCCGACCTGCGCGCCGGCCGTGTGGGCCGCCTCTCGATCAGCTACTTCGCCTCAGCAGGGGCCGCCTGGATCCCCCCGCTTGTCGCAGCACTGACTCAGGAGTTTCCCAACTTGCGGATCGACCTGCGCCTGCTCGAACTTGCCGGCGAGCTTCTCGATCCGGACGTGGAGATCTTCGTCGAGGGCGCAGAATCGAGCCCGGTCCGGGGATACGACGTCCACTCGCTGATCGACGACCCGTACCTCGTCGTGCTGAGGAAAGATCATCCGATGGCCGGCCGCGAGTCCATCGGACTGCGCGAGTTGGCCGGCGAGCCGTGGGTCGACAACGACTTCTCCCGCGGCGCGTGCCGGCAGGTTGTCATAGACGCGTGCGCCTCGGTCGGTTTCAGCCCGGGATTTCACGTGGAAACACATGACTACCCGACCGCGATCTCATTCGTCGCCGCCGGGGTCGGGATCACCGTGCTGCCCGAACTCGGCATCGGCACTGCCCCCGCGTCCGGGCTCGTCGCAGTGCCCGTCGTCGACCCGACTCCGGTACGCCGGATCTCCGTTCGGGTCCGGGAGTCCCTACGAGAGAACCCCGCCGCTCGCCGGATCGTCGAGCTGCTCAATGAACGAGTTGGCCTGGGCGCCACGGCGCATGCCGAGTGACGCCCAGACTTACGATGTAAGATCGACTACATGACCGCCCGCACGCAACCGAGGACCGAACCGCGGATCCCGCTGAGTAGAGACCGGGTGCTGCGGGCCGCTGTCACCATCGCCGACAGGGACGGCATCGAGGCACTCACCATGCGTCGCATCGCAGAAGAACTGGGAGCCGAGGCGATGTCGCTGTACTACCACGTGGCCAACAAGGAAGAGGTCCTCGACGGCGTCGTCGATGTGGTCGTCCAAGAGATCAACGACGTGGTCGAGAAGATCGACGTCGGTGCCTCCGGAGCCGACTGGAAGGCAGCGGCTCGCGCCCGGATCCTGTCCGCGCGAACCGTAATGCTCCGGCACCCGTGGGCGCCTCGCGTCATCGAAACCCGCATCAACATGAGCCCGGCGGTGCTGCACTACTTCGATGGCCTGCTCGCCATCATGCGCAACGGCGGCTTCTCGTACGACCTGGCGCACCACGCGCTGCACGCCCTGGGAAGCCGAGCCCTGGGATTCACGCAGGAGTTGTTCAATCCGGGCGATGAACCGGCCGACGAGGAATCCACGGCGGTGATCGAGAAGCTGGCCGGCAGCCTCCCTAACCTGGCCGGGATGCTGGCCGAGGTAGCCCACGACGACCCCGACTCCACTCTCGGCTGGTGCGACGACCAGACCGAGTTCGAGTTCGGACTCGACCTCATCCTCGACGGCCTCAACAGCACACGCGTGGACACCTGATCCAGGCTCACCGCCACACCGATCAAGATCATGCCGCAGTTCTTCACGGTCTTAGCCCGGCGGGCGGAACAAATCGGTCAATCCATACTAATCAGCCGACGAGCACCTCTGCCTATTGACAGTCTTACGGCGTAAGAATACCTTACATCGTAAGGGACCCACTCGACCTGCTTCGGAGTTGGCTGTGAAGGCGTTCATCCTGCATTCGTATGGCTCACCGGAAGACCTCGAGCTCACCGACGTCGAGACACCGACGCCGCGGCCGGACGAGGTGCTGGTGCGAATACGCGCAACGTCCGTCCAGCCGTACGACTGGCACCACATGCGAGGCGAACCGTATGTCGCCCGCCTGATGCCAGGCACTCTGGGGCTTCGCAAGCCCAAAATCAGCATCTTGGGTGCGGACGTTGCCGGTCAAGTGGAGCAGGTCGGCGCCGAAGTCACCGAGTTCCGCCCGGGCGATCCAGTCTTCGCCATGCTGGAGCAGGGTGGCTTCGCGGAGTACGTGTGCGTCAGTGCGGATCGGCTCGCGCCGATGCCGGCGGACTTGTCCTTCGAGGAAGCCGCCGCGGTGCCGCTGGCGGCCAGCACCGCATTGATCGCCGTGCGTGATATGGGACGCGTCGAACAGGGCCAGCGGGTCCTGGTCAACGGCGCATCGGGAGGGGTCGGGACGTTCGCCGTCCAGCTCGCCCGCGCATTCGGCGCAGATGTCACCGGCGTGTGCAGCACTCGCAACGTCGAACTCGTCCGGTCGATCGGTGCGGACGAGGTCATCGATTACATGAGAGCGGACCTCACAGCTGCCGCGCAGCGGTGCGACCTGCTAGTCGATGTTGCGGGAAGCCGCTCCGCGTGGAGGTGCCGGCGAGTCATGACCCGTAGAGGAACCTTCGTCGCCGTCGGCGGGCCGGGCGGGCGATGGTTGCAACCGGCCGGCCATGTCTTCGCGGCCCTCGCGATGTCGCCCTTCGTGCCACAACGCATGGTCTGGGCTGACGTGGCGCGAGCCGGGCAGACCAAGCAGAACCTGCTGACACTGACCGCGCTTATCGGGAGCGGCGCGGTCAGGCCGGTGATAGACCGCAGCTTCCCGTTCGTCGAGATCCCGTCCGCACTTGCCTACCAGGAGACCGGTCGCGCACGGGGCAAGGTCGTCGTCACGATCTGAAGCCGCGGCCGGACCCGGCCCTTCGCGCTTGCAGGCTAGCGTCGCGGGTATAGCCGATGAAGTGGGCGACCCGGGGAGGCGCGCGGTGCTTGTCGTTGCGAACGAGGAGGCAGGAAGTGCGGAGCGCCATGCGGTGGCAGCGGCCACAGCGATCCTCGGCGAGAACGAGCCGGTCGAGCTCGTCTACTCCCGCGGCCATGGCCAGCTGGACGAAATCCTGGATCAGCGTGACGATCGACGCCTGGTGATCGCCGGCGGCGACGGATCGCTACACGCCGTCGTCGCCGCGTTGCACGCCCGAAGCGAGCTCGGTGACTGCCCGCTGGGCTTGATCCCCCTCGGAACTGGGAACGACCTGGCGCGAGGGCTCGGAATTCCTCTCGACCCGGAGAATGCCGCCCGGATTATCACCGGCGGCCACACACGACGCCTCGACCTGCTGGTGGACGACACAGATGGCATTGCTATGAACGCCGTCCACCTGGGCGTCGGGGCCGCTGCGACGCAGGCAGCGGGTGCGTTCAAGTCCCGGCTCGGGCGTTTCGCGTACCCTGTCGGCGCCCTATCGGCCGGCATCAGGGCTGGAGGGTGGCGGCTGGTGATCCGCGTCGACGGCGAGCCGATAGCTGATTCCTTCGATCGGGTCCTGATGGTCGCCGTGTTGAACGGGCCCAGCATCGGCGGCGGCATCGCGGAGGTGCATCCGGACGCGGCGCTCGACGACGGCGTGGCCGAAATTGTCGTCTCCGGCGCGGTGAAGCCGCTGGCACGCATCGGCTACGCAATCGACCTCGCCAGAAGCAGGCACCTGGGGCGGGCTGACGTTCAGGTGCATCGGGGCCGGCACGTTGCCGTCACCGGCGACGCGTTCCTGACCGTCGCCGATGGCGAGGTCGACGGGCCGATGACCCACAGGTCCTGGACGCTCAAGCCCGGTGCCTGGCAACTTGCAGTACCCCGCCCCGCGGACCCACCTCGGCACTCCGGCAATGCCGCCGAGCCTTAGTCAACAACTCCCGCCTGGCGCTACTGTCGCCGCCGATCCGAGGTCGTTACTCTCGCACCATGTCTGAGCAAATGATCGGCCGCCGCACGCTGCTCACCGGAAGCGCCCTCGTGATCGCCGGCGGAGCCGCTGCCGCCATGGCAGGCTGCACTGACGACCAGCCCGCGAGCGCCGCCAGTCCGTCACCGACGACGCCGACCACGCCGGCCGACTTGGACAGCTGGGATGCCGTGCGCGATCAGTTCGCTGTCGACCCCCAGCTGGCGCACTTCGCCGCGTTCGTCCTGGCGCCCCATCCCGCTCCCGTACGCGCGGCGATAGAGCGGTGGCGCGAAGCTCTCGACAACGACCCGGCGACGGTCGTGCACGATGCCTACAGCCAAGACGAGGCGGTACGCGCAGCAGCGAGCCGCTACCTTCGGGCCCGGCCCAACGAGATCGCGCTGACGGACAGCACCACCATGGGATTGGGTCTGGTGTACCACGCGCTGTCCCTCGAGCCAGGCGCCCATGTGCTGACGACGACTCACGACTTCTACTCGACCCACGAAGCGCTTCGGCTGGCGGCCGAGCGGTCGGGTGCGGAGGTCGAGCAGGTGCAGCTTTACGACGACCCCGCGGCCGCCGACGCTGACGAGATCACTGCCCGAATCCAGGCGGCAGTCCGGCCCGAAACCAGGATCGTTGCCTTGACCTGGGTGCATTCGAGCACCGGGGTCAAGCTCCCGGTGCGGCAGATCGCCGACATGCTGGCCGACGCCAACCGTGATCGTGACCCGGAGCGGCGTGCGTTGCTGTGCATCGACGGTATCCACGGGCTCGGCGTCGAGGAGGACGGTCCGAATGAGCTGGGGTGCGACGTACTCATTTCGGGAACGCACAAGTGGCTGTTCGGACCGCGCGGGACCGGGCTGGTGTGGGCGAGGCCGGAGGCGGGCGAGGCGATCGGTGCGATAATTCCGCCGTTCGACCCGGCGGGCTTCAACAACTGGCTGGGCGTCACGGATTCACCTCGTCCGTTCTATGACGCCGGCACGCCGGGCGGGTACAAGGCGTTCGAGCACCGGTGGGCTGTCGCGGAGGCGTTCGAGTTCCACGAGTCGGTCGGCCGGGACCGGGTCGCCGCACGCAGCCGCGAGCTCGCGACGCAGCTGAAGGACGGCCTGTCCGAGGTCCCAGGAGTCCGCGTCGTCACCCCGAGTGATCCGCAACTATCCAGCGGTCTGGTGTGTTGCGACGTGACCGGCCTGCACGCGGGAGAGGTGGTCGACCGGCTGCACCGGGATCACGGCATTGTCGCGAGCGTCACTCCCTATCGGGACCAGTACGTCCGGTTCGGTACGAGCATCGTCACCACACCCGACCAGGTCGACCAGGCGGTCTCGGCCCTGGCCGAAATGGCTTGATGCACATCCAAGCCTGAGTGGTCGCTACTGGCGGCGCTGATCACTGACCGAGATCGCCAGCGGACAGCCGGGAGCGGTACGCGGCCATCTTGGCCCGAGCACCGCATGCGTTGCTGCAGTATCGCCGCGAACCGTTTCGGGTCAGATCGACGTACACCCGATCACAGTGGTGCGCGGTGCAGACTCCGAGCCGGCTGTGCCCGTAAGCATCGACGACCAGCGCCAAACCTGCGGCGAACTCGCCACCGAGTGACTCGACTGGTGTTTCGGCGTCACCGTGAAAATGCACGTGAGCCTGCTGGTCCGGGGCGACGGCCAGGTACGGCCGAGTGCCGTAACGCCGCAACAACCGGTTAAGGGCGTCGGCAGTTCCCGCATCACCATTGGCTTGGAAGACCGTCCTGAACTCCTGAGCCATCTGCTCGATTCGGTTAGGCGCGTCATGCGTCCCCAGCACTTCGCCGGCCCAATGGGCAGTCAGGATTCGGCTGAACTGCTCGGCGAGCGCCTCTCCTCGCGGCGGTTCGTAGTCATGTCCCCTGGCCGCGCCGCCGGCGGCAAGATTGACCAACTCGCCGGCGAGCTCAGCGGCACGGTTCATGTTACCAGCTAAACGCATTTGACACGTCACCAATCGAAATTCTAGTGTTACTGGCATTCTATCAATAGCCAGTCACGGAGCGTGGTATGCGGACATATGGCCAGGTAGTCGGTGCACGTGGCGCCCCCCGACTGCTTGTCGCGGCAACTCTCAGCCGCTTGACGACGTCGATGTTCAGCCTCGCGGTCCTGCTCGCCGTCGTCGACATCCACGGCTCTTACGCGAACGCGGGCGCCGTCCTGACCGGCCACGCGATCGGAGTTGCGGGGTCCGCTCCCGTGACCGGAAGGCTTGCCGACCGGGTCGGCGCCCGTACAGTGCTGCTGACCTGTCTTGCCGTGCACGCTGCCGCTTACGTAACCCTGCTCGCGGCGCTCGCCCGCCAGACCGGCGTGCCGGCCGTGGCCATCAGCGCCGTTCTGGTCGGAATGAGCAACCCGCCGGCTGCACCGGTGACCCGCAATCAGTGGTCACGGCTCTTCTCCGGCAACCGACTGCAGGCTGCGTACGCGGTCGACACCGTACTCAACTCGACGATGTTCATCGTCGGGCCGCTGGTCGCCGGCGCGCTCGCGTTCTCGACCTCTCCATTCACGGCAGTGCTCGCCGCAGGAGCTCTCAAGATCGCCGGTGACCTGCTTCTCACCACCGCGCCAATTCTCCGACGGGTGCGGCGTAGCAACTCGCCGGGAAACGGCGCGCGACACTGGCTCGGCCCCCTCTCCGATGCCCGAGTGCGGCTGCTGCTGGCTGTCGCGGCACTCGACACGTTCATGTACGGCTGCCTACAGGTCGGTGCCGTCGCACGGACCAGCGCAGATGCCCTTGCAGGGCTCTTGCTGAGCACGCTCGCGGCAGGGGAGGTGCTGGGCGGGCTGGTATTTGGAGCCCGCAGGTGGCCTGGCGCGCCCCGCCGGCAGCTGTTCGCCCTGCACGCGGCAGCCGTACCCATCCTGCTCGTTGCGAGCGGACCCGTCGTGATCCCCGTGCTGGGAATCCTCTACGCCGCTGCCGGGCTGGTCAGTGGCAGCAGGGACGTGCTGAATTCGATCGTCATCGCGACGACCGCGGTGCAGGCGTACCGTACCGAAGCATTCGCTCTGCTCGGCACGTTCATGTGGCTGGGATATGGGGTGGGCACCGCCGCCGCCGGCCAACTCGAACAACGCGCCGGCACGAGTGCGATCTACCTCGCCGCCGCCATTGCCGGACTCGCTGCTGCGGTGGCATTGCTGGGGTTTCGGGGACAACGACGGGGCACTCCCGACGACATGCGTGTCACACCCTAGCTGAGCCGCGGGCATGGGCATCGCCTGGTGCGCAGCATGTGGGCGGGTGAATCCGCCCTCGGAGAGGTCCGTCCTCACCCGCCCACCTGAACCACGCTGCCGCGTCCTGATGACCTAACGTTCGTCCACGATCTCGGTGAACTCGGTCACCACGTCGCGGGTCAGTTCGAACGCCGCCGCCGCCTCAGGGAAACCGCCGGCTCGGGCGCGCAAGGCGGCAGCTTGGGCGTTCGCACGCGTGTCCCACCGCCACATGTCGATCCAGTGCGACTCGTCCACCTTGACGAGTCTCGACTCGAGCAGCCCGGGAACGGCATCCCTGATGGCCGCCACCAAGGCGTTGCGGCGGTTGATCAACTCCGATGCGTCGCGAGGATTGATGACGAAACGGTCGATCCGGAGTACTGCCATGGTTATCCCTTCGTTGTTTCTCGAACGGCACCGACGATCGGTACCGGTCAGTGGAATCCGTGCGGGTGGTTCACCCCCGCGGCGACATCGGTGCGGCGCAGCAAGGCGACGGCCACGACAACTCCGGCCGCAGCGATGCCGGCGGCGGCCAGGAAGGCGCTCGTGATCCCGTCAGTGAGCAGGCCCGCTTCGGCGGCCGCCGCCATGTCGTCCAGTCCGATCTGGCTGGCAGCGATTGTCGACAGCACCGGCAAGGTGAGCGCGATGCTCAGTTCGTGAGCCGTGTTCGTCAAGCCGGAGACAAGGCCGGCATCGTCCGAGCCGGCTCCGGACATCGCGGTGATCATGACGCCCGCCGCCGCCAGACCGCCACCCGATCCCAACAGCAGGAAGCCCGGCAACAGATCGGCCAGATAGTCGCCGTCCACAGGTAGCCGGCTGAGCAAGACCGCGCCGGCAGCGCCGACGGCCAGGCCGGTGGCGATCACCGGCTTGGCGCCGAACCGCGAGATCAGGTGGCCGCCACCGTGCGCCGCGACCACGATCGCGACCGCGACCGGCAGGAACTCGACACCGGTACGCAAGGCGGAGTGGCCCAGCACCGTCTGCAGGTAGAGCGAGGAGAAGAAGAACCCGGCGAAGACCGGCCCCATGCCAAGGATCATCAGAACCAGCGCGACGACGGTGGGCCGCCGCCGGAACACCGACAGCGGCACGAGTGGGCTTTGCACCACACGCTCTGCCAGCACGAACGCAGCGATGCCTGCCGCTGCCAACGCGAACAGACCGAGCGTCTGGCCGGACGCCCAGCCCGCGGACTCGGCCTGCACCAGCCCGTAGATCAGCGCCACGAGGCTGCCGGTGGCGAGCAACGCGCCGGCAAGATCCAGACGCTTGCCGGCGACGGGCCTTACAGCCGGAATCACGCGGAACACGGCCGCCGCGATGATGATACCGACGGGCACGTTGATCAGGAAGATCGCCTGCCAGCCGAATGCTTCGGTGAGGATGCCACCTATCAGCACGCCCACCGCACCACCGCTGGCGGCCACCGCAGCCCACACCGCGAGCGCACGGTGGCGAGCCGCGCCTTCAGGGAAGACGGTGGTGATCAACGCCAATGCCGATGGCGACAGCAACGCCGCACCGATGCCCTGAGCGGCGCGTGCGGTTATCAGCAGACCTGGGTTCGGGGCCAGCGCGGCGACGAGCGAGGCGACCGTGAACAACGCGAGACCCGCCAGGAACATTCGCCGGCGACCGAACAGATCCCCGGCACGACCGCCGAGGATGATCAGCCCGCCGAAGGCCAGCGTATAGGCCGTCACGACCCATTGCAGGTCGGTCATGGCAAGGCCGACGTCCGCCTGGATCGACGGCAGGGCGACATTCACGACGGTGATGTCGAGAATCAGCATGAACTGTGCGGCGCACAGGAGGACGAGGACGAGCCACGCCCGGCGGCTGATGGCGACACCGGCCGGCTCGACATCGTGAGGCGAGGTCTGGTGCATCGAGAGTTCTCCGTACTAAGTTCTGTTATGAATAAGCGGCCCGAAACAAACACTGGTCGTTAACGAACACTGTCTAGTAGTGTTCAGGCTGCTGTCGGGCGCCGCAACAACCAGCTCGCTCGATGAGTTCGCTAATGAACACTCCGCGGGAACTGTTCGGGACAGGAAGGTCCGTATGGCGGTCGAGAAGGTCGATCGGCGGGTCCGGAGAACCAAGGACCTGCTACGCAGCGCGCTGCTGTCTCTGATCAAAGAGAAGGGATACGAGCGCATCACCGTCCAAGAGATCATCGATCGTGCCGACGTCGGCAGATCGACGTTCTACGCTCACTTCCGCGACAAGGAGGATCTGCTCGTCTACGGTCTCGAAGAGCTTCGCGAGCCGTTCACCTCGGCGGCCGGCGGCGACAACGGTCGCCAGGGGACGGGCATGTCGCCGTCCCTTACGGTGTTCGAGCACTTCGCCAGATACAACGACGTTTGGACGGCGATGGCCGGGCGGCGGGGTGCGGAGGTGTTCGTCCGCTACCTGCATGAGTTCCTGTCCGAACTGGTACGGGATCAGCTCAGTGCGCGCGCTCCGGACGGGCCGACCCAGGTGCCGCTGGACGCGCTCGTGGAGTTCGCCGTGAGCACACTCCTCGGGCTCGGCATGAGGTGGTGGCAGCTGGGAGAGGCAGCGTACTCGCCGCATGAGGTGGACCAGATCTACCGCCGCCTGACCGAACCGGCGATTCAGGCCGGGCTCCGACCATCGGAGGGGCGCCCACCCGGCCGCATTGCGGCACCGAGCAGCCGGCCTCGACAACCCCGATGACCCGGCCAACGACCGGCCTTGCTCGTGAGCGACGATGTGCCGGTGACTGAATACCGGGCGTCATTCGATGCGGACGTTACCTTTCTCAACGGTGGTGGCCTGCAAGCCCAGGGATTCCGGCTCGATGTGCCAGACGCGACGGTCGGCGAGGACGACGTGGCGCAACTGTTCATCAAGCATCTCGGACTGCTGATGGTCGACCGGGTTCGGATCTTCGATATGGAGATCAGTGCGGAGCCACACAAGGGATCACGCGGTGGCCCGTCAGACCGGATCGCCGAACGGGCCACTTCGACCCGGCTGGTCGAACTCAGCCATGAGATCACGACCGGAATGATCACGTACCCCGGACTTCCCGGACCGGAGATCACGCCGCACCTGACCCGCGAGGAGTCACGCCGCCACTACGACGCGGATACCGAGTTCGCCATCGACCGGATCAGCATGGTGGGCAACACGGGAACCTATCTGGACAGCCCATACCACCGATACCCCGATGGCACCGATCTCGCCGACCTGCCGCTCGAGGCCGTTGCCGACCTGCCCATTGTGGTGGTCCGCATTACCGACAGCGCGACCCGTGGTGTCCGGCCGGACGTAATTGCACCGATGGACGTGGCCGGTTCGGCCGTGCTGCTGCATACCGGCTGGGACCGGAACTGGGCAACGCCGGCCTACGGCGGCGCCGCACCGTACCTGACCGAGGCGGCTGCTCACCATCTGGCCGACTCCGGAGCGGGCCTTGTCGGCATCGACAGTGTGAACATCGACGACACCACCGGTACCTCGCGACCCGCTCATTCGATCCTGCTGGACGCAGGGATACCGGTCCTTGAGCACCTGACCGGGTTGGATCAGTTGCCCGTCACCGGGGCGCGGCTGCACGCAGCGCCTCCTCGAATCCGGTCGTTCGGCACATTTCCCGTCCGCGCGTACGCCGTAGTGCCAGACGAGTCTGACTGAACTCAATCGGCGACCCAGTGTCTGCCATACCGAGCGGAAGGCTTCGGGGTCAGTGAGAATGCCCGCCCGCACTTTGCCGGAACCGACGTAGCATGGTCACGTGCACAGCCGCATGCACACGAGCCCGACGATTGCCATCGTCGTTTACCAAGGCGTCCTGGTCGATGAGACCGAGGTCGTCCGGTTCGTACTGTCGCACATTCCCGACCTCCAGACCGTGACCGTCAGCAAGAGTCGGGGTACCGTCGCGGGGCCCGGAGGCGCGCTGACGGCCGAGGCGACTTTCGAGGAGATCGGAAACCCGGAGATCATCGCCATACCAGGCGGTATCGGCTCTGACCACCGTACAGAGATCGCCGACTGGCTACGGACGGTCTCACCCTCCTGGATCATCTCCACCTCGACCGGATCGGCACTGCTGGCGGCGGCCGGACTGCTAGATCATGAGACCGCGGCAACTCACTGGCTCGCGGGCCCACTCCTCGAGCGGTACGGCGCGCACCCGGCGCGCGAGCAGTTGGTTGTCAACAACCGGATCGTCACCTGCGCCGGATCCTCGAGTGCGTTCCGCGGGGCGCTCGTGATCGCCGAGGCATACGGCGGGCCGGAACTCGTCGAGAAGATCCACGCCAAGGTATGGCAGGCCAGCCAGGCACCAGATCAGGCGCCGCACCGGGCATTCTGGATGCGGCTGTTGAACAGCCTCCGGCGGTCGCGGAACGATCAGGACCTGTCGAAGATGCCCGTAACCGACGATCCGGCGCTCAGCGGAGTCAACGTGCTGGATCTCGGCCTGATCACGCTGCGCCCGCGCGAAGATGATCACGAGCACTGATCCCGTGTCAATCCCGATCTTGAGACAATCCACAGCGTCGAACGGTGTGGATTGTCTCAAGATCCGCTAACCGCCGTCAGGTGTCAGCGGGAACCGCAGGCTGACCGCGCCACGAACGTCAAGCCACGCGGCCGCCGGTCCGCGGACGTAGCGCAGGACGACCTCGTCGCAAGCTGGACAACGGCCGACCCATCCCGGCGCGCGGGAATAGACGCGCAGGTTCGCCACCGGCGCCGTGTTGCCGCACGAGGCACATTGCCCGACGGCGGCCGTCACGTCGACGGCGAAGACCTCCCGGAGGGGTCCGGCGAGCGCGTTGCCGTCTTCGAACTGATCCGCCATGTCAACCTCCGGTGGGTCCGAACCGCTCGGTCTTTATCGCGCCTGAGTCGTGTCCTAGGCCGATGAGAGTGCTCGCCACCGTCTCGACGAACCCGGTCGGCCCGCACACGAAACAGAGTGGCTCGAAGTCCGGTGGCCAGCCGTGCGCGGTGATGTCGTCGACACCGATCCGTCCCGGTGGGGGCGACGAGTCGTCCGGAGCGGTCCGCGTGTATACGAAGGTGACGTCCAGGCCGTCGCCGGCCCGTTCGAGTTGCCGCAGCTCACGGGCGTAGTAGCGGTCCTCGGGGGCTCGGACCGAGTAGATCAGGCGGAAGGGCACCCGCACGCCCGCGGCTCGCCGGGCGCGGATCATGGCCATCAGCGGCACGACACCCGAACCGCCCGCGACCAGGAGGACCGGCCGGGGGTCGTCTGGTCGCCAGACAAACCAGCCGCCAACCGGGCCGCGAATCTCGACCGGGTCACCGGTGGACAGCACATCGGTGAGGTACGGCGACACCTCACCGTCGTCGACCCGCTGCACCGTCAGCTCTACTCTGTCGCCGTCGGCCGGCGCCGCGATCGAATAGCTGCGCTGGGTGCTGTAGCCATCCTCGGCCGTCAGGCGGACGTCTACGTGCTGCCCGGGTAAGTGGCCCGGCCAGCCTGGCACCTCGAACACGATGGTGCGAGCGGTCGGAGTTTCGGCGCGGTTCTCCACCAAGCGGGCGATCCGCCAGACCAGGCGGCCGGTCAGTCGCCCTGGTACCGCTGCTCGCGCCATGGGTCACCGTAGTCGTGGTAGCCGAGCGTCTCCCAGAAGCCGGGTTCGTCGTCGAGTAGCAACCGCAGGCCGCGAACCCATTTCGCTGACTTCCAGAGGTAGAGGTGAGGCACCAGGAGCCTGGCCGGACCGCCGTGTTCAGGGGCCAGGTCGTCGCCGTCGTACCGGTAGGCGATCCAGGCCTTGCCATCGAGTAGGTCCTCGAGTGGAACGTTCGTCGTGTAACCGCCGTAGGAGTAGGCGAGTGCGAACTCGGCCGCGGTTTCGACGTCGTGCATGAGGGTGTCCAGCGACACCCCTTCCCACGTGGTGCCCAGCTTCGACCACTTGGTGACGCAATGGATATCGACGGTGAAGGTCTCAGATGCAAGCTGCTGTAGTTGCGACCATGACCACGTGTGCGCATGGCCGGATTCGGTGGTGATGGCGAACTCCCACTCGGCCAGCGGAATCCGCGGCGTGGGGCCGGCCGACAGGACCGGAAAGTCTTCGGCCAGGTACTGGCCGGGCGGAAGGTTCGGCTGGTCCGTCATCCGGCGGCCACGGAACCCCGGCGACACGATACCCATGCGCAGCACCTGCTTCCGGCAGATCGTGCAATCGACGCCGCTCAGCGCGCGGCCGCACCCATGCTAGTCCGACACGATGTCGATGCAGGCGGATCGTCTACACGGCCCAGCGGGCCGCGTGTTCACCTACTTGCGGCTTCGCCGCGTCCGGCGAGCGTTCTCCCGCTTGATCGCGTCGACCAACTCGCTCTTGGACATCTTCGATCGTCCGTCGATGCCGAGTTTGCTCGCGGTCGCGTAGAGATCCTTCTTCGAAGCGTTGGCGTCCACGCCTCCGGCGGTCTTGCGTGACGTGCGGGACTCCGGCGTCGAACGACGGGCCTGCGCGTCCGACGGACCCTTGCCGTCCTTGGGTTCCCAGTGGTCGCCCACCTTCTTGAACTCGTGTTTCAAGGCGGCGAAGGCCGTCCGGTGCGCCCGCTCGCCTTCGCCGTAGGTATCCACAGCGGAATCGTGAGCCTTCGACCAGATCCGCTGCGCCCTCTTGTTCGATCGTTGAATCGTCGACGGCATCTCATCTCGCGCCGAAATGACACACCCCCTGAATCGTTGTCTCCCCACCGTGGGCAGCACGAAATCCTGCAATCCTCAGCTCATCGGAGTCGAACCGGTCCGCGTTCCGGACGACCGGGCCAGCAATAGCCCCAAAGCCACCATGCCGACGCCGAGAACGAGGTGGAGCCAGTTGTCCGCGTCGTTCAGCGGGACGAAGTTGGCGGTGGAATCCTGGTCGATGATCAGTCCGTAGATCCACAACACCAAGTAGACGATTCCACCGACGATCAAGTAGTACTTGGCGCCCGAAACGGTTCTGGCAGCGGCCAGACCGACGATCCCGAACAGTAGATGCACGATGTTGTGGAGCACCGAGACCTGGAAGATTCCGAGAAGCATCGCCTCGGACTCGTGACCAGCGAACTCCATCGTGTCGAAGTCGGAAGTAATGCCAGGAATGAAGCCTAAGATGCCCACCAGGAGGAATACCGCAGATACGACAACCGCCGCCATCTGCATCGGTGTCGCCATCATTCGTGTTCTAGCCATTGTGATTCTCCATTCACGACCACAGCAGCGTTGCGATGGATAAGCAGTAACTACCCACTTGACGTCGAGCTAAAGCGAATCGAACCGCTGATTGTTGGCTTCTCCTCTCCTCAGGGGCGGCGACGGTTCGTACGCCTTCGTCGACGGTCCGGCGCAGCGGGTGCACGAATCGCCGGATGCATGACACCGGCTGCTTCGCACGGTGACCGATGACTTACGCTCGCGGCCGCCGTCTTATCTGCAACGACCCGACCGCAGCTCACCACCAGCTGTCGTCGACCTGCGACGAGCACCCAGGAGGAAGCCCATGTCGTTCCAGGCCTACCTTGACAACATTGAGGACAAGACCGGTCTGACGCCCCGGGAGTTCATCGACCTCGCCCGTGAGCGCGGCTTCGATGACCCGGCGACCAAGGCGGGGACCATCATCGACTGGCTCAAGGAGGACTTCGGTTTGGGCCGCGGGCACGCGATGGCCCTCGTCCACGTCATCAAGCAAGGCCCAAAGATCGACACAAAGCACGTGCGAACCACCGGTTCACACCGCGACGAATCCGACACGCTCTGGTTGGACGGTACGCGAAACCGGCCGTAGCGCCCGTCCCGCATCACCCGTCTCTGTGCGCCGGGCTGGGTTTGACGATGCCCGACTCGTATGCGATCACGACCAGTTGGGCGCGGTCGCGCGCGTCGAGCTTGACCAGGATGCGGCTGACGTGTGTCTTGACTGTGGTCGGGCTGATGACGAGCTGTCGAGCGATCTCATCGTTCGACTTCCCTGTCGCTACCAGTGCGAGCACCTCCCGCTCGCGGTCGGTGAGGCCTGCAAGCGCATCGGGCGAGTGCGGCCGGCGGCCAGGGCGGGCAGCGAACTCGGCGATCAGGCGCCTGGTCACCCGCGGGGACAGCAGGGCGTCACCGTGGGCGACGACGCGAATGGCCGCACGCAGATCGTCCGGCTCGACGTCCTTCAGCAGAAAGCCACTGGCTCCGGCGTCAATGGCGTCGAACACGTACTGGTCGAGCTCGAACGTCGTCAGCATGATGACGCGCACGCCACAGGTTTCGGGGTCGGAGACGATCTGCCGGGTCGCTTCGAGCCCGTCCATCATGGGCATGCGGATGTCCATGAGCACCACGTCGGGCTGCGTTGCCCGCACCGCGTCGAGCGCGTCCGCACCATTGGACACCTCGCCCACCACATCGACGTCGTCGGTGCGGTCGAGCAGCACGCGGAAGCCCGACCGCACCAGCGTCTGGTCGTCGGCGAGCAGAACCCGGATGGCCATCAGTTCGTCCCGATCGGCAGGTGGGCGGACACCACGTAGCCGCCCTCGGCGCGTGGGCCGGCGATGAGACTGCCGCCAAGGGCGGTCGCGCGCTCGCGCATGCCCACCAAACCGTGGCCGTCATTCGCGGTCACGGCGTCGGAGCCCCAACCGTTGTCTTCGATCCGCAGCACCAGCGCAAGGGGTTCGTAGTGCACGGACACCCGAGCCCGGGACGCGTGAGCATGACGGACGACGTTGGTCAGCGACTCCTGGACGATGCGATACGCGGTGAGCTCGATCGCGGCAGGCAGTGGACGCACCTGCCCGGTGACTGAACACTCGACGTCGACCCCGGCCCGGCCCGCGAATCGCACCAGGGTCTCGAGTTCACCAAGCCCGGGCGCGGGCGCGTGCAGGACTTCCGGCCCGCTCCCGCGCAGTAGCGCGACCATGGCCCGAAGCTCTCCGATCGCCTCGCGGATCTGTTCGCGAATTATCTGCAAGGACTTGCGGGCCTGATCTGGTGAGTCGGCAATGAGCTCTGCCGCTACACCGGCCTGGACGCTAACGGCCGCAATGGTGTGTGCGAGCACATCGTGGAGTTCCCGCGCGATGCGGAACCGCTCGTCCTCCAGCCGGCGAGCCGCCTCCTCCGCGCGATGCTGCTCGGCCTGCCGCAGCCGCTCCCGCACCTCCTGCGCCCAGGCCCGGCGGTGGCGGACCGCCTCGCCGAGCAAGAGCACCGCAGCCAACAGGGCCACGTTGACGAGCGTGTACGTGCCGAGAACGGTGAGCAGTGGAATCCCTTCGACGATCGACTGCCAGGCCACGCCCACGGCATTGAAAACCAGCAGGACTGCGGCCGCGGCAACGGTGTGTCCGGCGACGGCCGCTGTGTAGGTGGCCACGGCAAGCGGCACCGCCGCCGAGAAACCGGGATAGTCGAGCAGGTAGTAGCCGAGAACTAAGCCCACCGACACGACGAACACCTGCATCGGCCATCGCCTGCGTACGAGCAGAACCAGCCCGACCGCCGAACCCAGCAGGTAGGCGAGCCAATCCAGCGACCGGCTGGCCTCCGCCTCCTGCGCGACACCGATCGTAAGCGTCATGGCGACAACGACTCCGCCCGCCACGGCGATGTCGGCAGCCCACGCCGCACGAGCGTGGCGCCCGTACGCGTCGACGACGGTCATAGCGCACACCGTAGGCGCGTCCCAGAGCTACGTCATCCGCCTCAAGTGGTACGGGGCCTTACATCCACAGTCGGGTACGGCCACCGGACCCGCGCGTTCCCGACGTACCGGAATTGGCAACCCCAGGCCGATGCGCCCCGGACCTCGGTCGACAACCCTCGACTCGAGTGATGTGCAGCAAATTCGAAAACAGGAGGGCGCAGCATGCGACGGATAATCAACTCCACCTTCATCACCATCGACGGCGTGATTCAACACCCGGAGAACTGGCCGTACGAAGACGTCGAAGACGGTTCGGAAGAGATGCAGATCGAACTGCTTCGTTCCTGTGATGCGGTTCTGATGGGCCGGCACACTTACGACAGCTTCGCGCCCGCGTGGAGCGCGCGTTCAGGTGACGAATACAGCGACCGGATCAACGCCATGACGAAGTATGTGGTGTCGTCGGGCCTGAGGGAGCCCGACTGGCAGAACACGACGGTGATCAGCGGCGATCCGGTTCCTGAGATCAACAAACTCAAGGAACAGCCGGGCAAGGACATCGTCCAGTACGGCTTCGGCCGGCTGTCATTCACCCTTATGGAGCACGGCTTGCTCGATGAGTTGAGGCTGTGGGTGTACCCGTTGTTCGTCGGCCGAGGCGGCCCCGAGGATCTGCTATACCGCCAATGCCCGGAGACGAAGCTCCGGCTTAAAGGCACCCAGCCATTGGCAAGTGGCGTCGTCGTCCTGTCCTACGAGTTCGGGTAGGCGACCGCGAGACTGGCGATCTCACTGATGCTGGCCGTGGCTTGTCCGCCTAACCTCCAACCGAACGCCCACTCAACGACCGGAGGACCCTGAGATGACCAGCATTCATGGTGCGGACCTGGCAACCTTGCGAGACCGCATCGCCGGGGTCGTACTCACGCGGGCAGACCATGGATACGACAGCGCCCGCGCCGTCTGGAATGCCATGGTGGATCGGCGGCCACGGTTGATCATTAGGTGCAAGGACAGCGCCGACGTCGCGGCGGCCATCCGTTACGGCAGGGAGAACGACCTGGAGATCGGCGTCCGCTGCGGCGGCCACAGCGTGCTCGGCCTCGCCGTGCCGGACGACGGGTTGATGATCGATCTCACCCCGATGGGAGAAGTCCGCGTTGACGTGGCGCGGCGTCGCGCCCGGGTTCAGGGCGGCGCGCTGCTCGGTGCGCTCGACCGGGCCACGCAACCGCACGGACTCGCCACTACGGCCGGCAACGTGTCGCACACCGGTGTCGGGGGTTTGACGCTCGGCGGCGGGATGGGCTGGCTGGCCCGCCAATACGGTCTTTCCTGCGACAACGTCATCTCGTTCGAGATGGTGACGGCGGACGGAGATACGGTCATTGCCAGCGCGGACGAGAACCCGAACTTGTTCTGGGGTCTTCGGGGCGGCGGGGGCAATTTCGGTGTGGTCACCGAGTTCGAATTCGCACTGCATCCCGTCGCCGGGCAGACACTGCTCGTGGACACGTGGTTCCCGCTCGCCGACGCTCCCACCGTGCTGCAGCAGTGGCGTCAGCTCGCTGCGGCAGCCCCACGCCAGGCGACCTTCACCGCATCGGTGGGCGAAGTGGACGGTGAGCCGCGAGTCAGCACCGGCTTCGTGTGGATAGGCGACCCGGACGATGGGCGCGGTCTGCTCGATGGATTCCGAGACCTCGGCCGGCCGCTGGACGAGCGGATCACCGAGCTGTCCTACCTTGACCTGCAACGGATGGACGACACCGTCGAGGGCCATGCGGTTCGCAGGTACTGGAAGGGTCACTACTTCCGCGAACTGCCGGACGATGCGATCGAAGCCTTCGTCCTGCGGGGGACGGCGAGCGGGCACGGGGATGCGCTCCCCAATGCGAGCCTGCAGGTGTACGGCGGAGCGATCGCCGACGTGCCGGATTGGGCGACGGCCTTCAGCCACCGCGACACGTTCGTCGAGTTCGTGGCGGCGGCACGGTGGACCGATCCGGCCGAGGACGACCAACGCATTCGGGCCGCACGGCAGTACGCCACCTCGCTGGCCCCGTTCGCCAGCGGCGCCTACGTCAACGTGCTCACCGACGAGGGGCGATCCGGTGTCGAGCGGGCCTACCCGCCCGAGAAGCTCGCCCGCCTTACCGGGCTGAAGGATGCCTGGGACCCCGACAACGTGTTCCATCTCAACCACAACATCCGACCCAGCAATTGATCAGCTCGAAGGACGGTTCCTTATGCCGTATCTGGTGACCGGAGCGACTGGGAATATCGGCATTGAAGTGGTGTGCGCTCTTCTAGACCGTGGTGTCGAGGTGCGGGCATTGCTGCGACCAGGTACTGACGCTGCGGCCGCGCCAGCGGGTTCCGAGCCGGTCGTCGGCGATCTCAACGAACCGTCGTCCATGGCCGCGGCACTGCGCGGCGCAGATGGAGTGTTCCTGCTTCCCGGCTACCGGGACATGCCCGGATTGCTGGCTCAGGCACGGGTCGCCGGAGTGGGCCGGGTCGTCCAGTTGTCGGGCCGATCGGCAGCCGGCGGTGACCTGACCAACGCGATCTCGGCCTACATGATCCGCTCCGAGCAGGCAGTCCGCGAAGCCGGCCTCGAGTGGACGATCGTCCGGCCGTCGGCCTTCGCGTCGAACGCGCTGCGCTGGCTGCCGCAACTACGCGCCGGTGATGTGGTCAGGGCGCCGTTCGCTAATGTGCGGGTGGCCATCCTCGACCCCTACGACATCGGCAACGTCGTCGCTACGGTGCTGCTGGACGACGGGCACGCGGAGCGCACCTACGAGCTGTCCGGACCGGCGGCCCTAGTGCCAGCCGACCAGGTGCGCATACTGGGACAGGCGCTCGGGCGGGCTTTGCGCTTCGAGGCGCAGCCCGATGACGAGGCGCGCGCCGAGATGTCGGCAGCCATGCCGAAGGAGTACGTGGACGCGTTCTTCCGCTTTTACGTCGACGGCGAGCTCGACGAATCCGCGGTGTTACCGACCGTCGAGGAACTGACCGGACGGCCACCGCGAACCTTCGCGCAGTGGGCCGCCGATCACGTCGAATCGTTGGCGCGGTAACCTCGCCGCGCCCCAAGACCGATGAGTGAGCGTCCATCCGGCCGTCTATTTACCAAGGGCAATCGGAAGGGAGAACATCAGTGAGCGCACCGATGGAACACGGCCACGACACGGCTGCGGAGTTCGACACGCACGCCGCCGTGACCCGCTCGATGCTGGGCTGGGGGGTCCTCGCCGGGCCGATCTACTTGGGTGTCGGATTAGTGTTAGCGGTGAACCGCGCCGGCTTCGACCTGAGCGAGCACGCACTGAGCCTGCTCATGCTCGGTGACGGCGGCTGGATGCAGCGCGTCAACCTGCTCGCCAGTGGACTGATCTGCGGCGTTGCCGCGGTGGGATTCGGGCGAGCGATGAACCGGACCGGAACCTCCAGCCGGGCGCCTGTGTTGCTGCTCGCGTTTGCGATCGGTCTGATCGCAAGCGGGATCTTTCCGCCCGATCCGGTGGACGGCTTTCCACCAGGAGCCGAGAGCGAAGCAAGCGCCTCTGGCATCCTTCACCTTGCTTTCGGGGCGTTCGGGTTCGCGTTCCTTGCCGCCGCGTGCTTCGTGGCGGCGCGCTGGATCACTCGTCGCGGTGACACCGGGTGGAGCCGGTACTCACGGATCAGCGGCGCGGCCGTCCTGGTCGGCTTCGTGGGCGGCGCGGCGCTGTCGCAGTATTCGGTGGGCGTAGCTCTGCTCTGGCTCGCCGTAGTGGCCGGATACGCGTGGATCGCCGCCACCTCCGTATACCTGTGGCGGACCGTCCCACACCCGGACGCGAACCGGCGGGGGACCCGAGCCGCCGGCTGAGTCACGAGAACCGGGAATCTCGCGACCCAGCCTCGCTCAGCCTCTGGTGAACCAGGTCACCTGAGCGCCGTTGCTGAACTCGTGGCGCTGGGTGGCGGTGAACGGGACGGGATTGAAATCGGCTGAGATGGCGCGCACGCCGCTGCCGGCCACGACCGGGTAGCTCTTGATGATCAGTTCGTCGATCTCGCCCAGTAGGGACCCGGCCAGCTTCCCGCCACCGCACAGCCAGATGTCCATGCCGTCGTCTTGCTTCAGCCGACGCACCAGCCCGGCCGGGTCCTGCTCGACCACTTCGACCGCCGGATCGTCGATGGGGCCGAGGGTGGTGGAGCAAACGTACTGCTTCAGGTGCGCGTAAGGACTGGTGATGCCGATGGCCAGGGCCGGTTCGTAGGTTCCGCGTCCCATGAGCAGCGTGTCGAACTGCTTGTTGGGCTCGTCTACCGCCATCCCTACATGTGGACGCGCATGGGTGGGGATGGTTTCGCAGACAAGTTTGCGCACGTTTCCAACCGCCCGATTTGTAGTGTCACCGCTTCACCAGTGTGCCGCGGCGGCCCGTGCGACCTGCCGCGGACTGGGTGCTCCTGAATTGGGACGGCGTGATGCCGTACCTGTTGACGAACGACTGGCGCATCGTCTCAGCTGAGGAGAATCCGGCTCGTTTGGCTACGTGTGACAACGGAAGTTCCGTCGATGTGAGCAGACCGGCAACCGCCTCGAGGCGGATCCGCTGGACAGCCCGGGCTGGTGACTCGCCCAGGTGCTCGCGGAACAGGCGAGTCAGATGCCGCGGGCTCACACCGGCCTTGGCTGCGAGTGTCGATGTCGTGAGGTCTGCAGCGACATTGGCGACGGCGTAGTCCAGTACGTTGCGGACGAGGACGTGGTCGGCTCTGGGTGCGGTGTTGAAGATGCTCATCTGCGCCTGGTTGCCGGGTCGCTGAAGGTAGGTGACCACACCCAGAGCCACGCGGCGGGACAGTTCGGGGCCGTGGTCCTCCTCGATAAAGGCGAGCGTGAGGTCGAGGGACGCCGTCACGCCGCCCGAGGTCGCCAACTCGCCGTCGCGGATGAAGATCGGGCCGGCGTCGACGTTGACCTTCGGGAACAGCTGCGCGAGGCGGCGGGCATACCACCAGTGGGTTGTGGCCGAACGGCCGTCGAGCAGGCCAGTGGCGGCAAGCACGGTGGCCCCGGTGCACACTGACGCGGTCCGCCGTGCCCTGTCGGCCAGTCTGCGAACATGGCCCACGAGTCGGGTGTCTCGGGCCGCCGACTCGTGACCGAGTCCACCGGACACGATCAACGTGTCGAGCTCGTCGAACGAATCCTCGAGCCTGCCTTGCGCTTGCAGTTCGAGCCCGGAGTCGCAGCTGACGGCCTCCCCACCGAGAGTGACCAGCCGGACGCGGTACGGCGGGTCGGCACCGAGCCGGTTCGCCATGTCGAGACACGTGGTCACGCACGCGACATCCACCAACTCGGTGCCGTAGTACGCCACCACGAGGACCAGCCGGGTGTTCACGGCATCAACACTAGGCGTGGGTGGTCCCATCGGTCAGAGTTCCCAGGATTCAGGACATCGCTGTGGTTCTGCCTTGCCGCGCCGTCCTGCTCGCGAACACACTCGATGCCATGACAACAATGACCAGCGCGGCCGGGCTCGACGCCTCTGTGGACTGCCTGTCGATGCACCGCGCACTAGGTCAGGTGGAGCTCGCCGCCGGACGTCCCGAACTTGCTGTGCGGCACTTCAAGATCGCCATCGCGGCGGCCGGCGACTCCGCGGCCGGCCTGTTCGTCGTGCCCGACCTGGTCGAAGCCGCAGTGCGGGCCGGGATGCCGGAACGGGCGCGCGGTCCGCTTGGGCAGTTCGACGGCCGGGTCGCAACATTGGAGTCGCCACTACTGCATGCGCTGTCCGCCAGAGCCCACGCGTTACTCACGAGCGGATTCCAGGCCGATGCCGAGTTCCGGCGAGCGCTCGAGTTGCACAGGCGTGCCGACGCAGTGGTTGAACGGGCACGTACCGAGTTGCTGTACGGGGAGTACCTTCGGCGGGCTCGACGGCGCACCGATGCGCGCGAGTTCTTGGCCGCCGCGCTCGAGACGTTCCAGCGCACCGGTGCGCTGACCTGGGCTGAGCGGGCGCGGATCGAGTTGCAGGCCGCCGAGCAGACCAACGATCACGAGACCGGGTCGTGGGGCGGGCTCACCCCACAGCAGCGCCGTATCGTCGAGGCGGTGGGCAACGGTGCCAGCAACCGCGAGGTCGCCGCCCAGCTCTTCCTCAGCCCTCGAACGGTGGATTACCACCTGCGGAACGTGTACATCAGGTTGGGCGTCAGGTCACGCGCAGAACTCATCCGCTTCGCTCTAACCGCTCACGGTGGGCGAACCGAGGGTGCGGGTCGCCGCGAAGAGTCGGGCGGCTCGATGACCGGTCGTCAAGACTGGTGCTCTTACTGATTCGAGTGCTGCCTGGCGCAGCCTAGCCTCGAACAACGTGGACAACCGGCACTGCGAGCCCGAGGACTAGCCCGGCTCATGGACACCGTCATCAGTGTGGAGAACCTCAGCAAGACCTATGGGCCGGTCGTTGCGGTCGATGACGTCTCGTTCGACGTCCACCGCGGTGAGATCTTCGGCATCCTGGGCTCCAACGGAGCGGGCAAGACGACGACCGTGGAGATCCTGCAGGGCCTTCGCGCGCGTACCGGCGGGAGCGTCGAGGTCCTTGGCCGCGACCCCGGTCGAGAGACTGATCAGTTACGCCGCCAAGTCGGCTCCCAGTTGCAGTCGGCAGCGCTTCCGGACCGGCTTCGGGTCGTCGAGGCGATCCGGTTGTTCGGGCGACTGCACGACGAGCCGGTGGACGTTGACGGCACGATCGAGGCTTGGGACTTGGAACGGCTGCGCAACCGCCCGTTCGGCGTGCTCTCCGGCGGCGAGCGGCAGCGCCTGTTCGTCGCCCTCGCCCTGCTCGGCGATCCAGAGGTGGTGTTGCTCGACGAACTGACCACAGGACTGGACCCCGGAGCGCGGCGCGCCACCTGGGACCTGGTCCGCCGAGTTCGTGATCGCGGCACCACCGTGGTCCTGGTGACGCATTTTATGGACGAGGCCGAGGTGCTGTGCGACCGCGTGGCCGTCATGACCCGCGGGCGCATCGTCGCCTGCGACACTCCCCGTGCCCTGACCGCCCGCCAAGGAGGCCCGGTCACCATCACGTTCGGCAGGGCCGACGGTCATGACCCGCAGTCGCTACTCGCGGTTCCGGGAGTGCAGTCGGTCACCGTCAACGATGGGCAGGTCTTCGTGGCCGGGCAGAGCACGGCCGCCGCCGGAGTCGCCGCAGCGCTGGCTGGAGATGGCGTGATGCCGGACGACTACCGCACCCACTACCCATCACTGGAGGACGTCTTCCTGGCCCTGACCGGGCACCGGCCGAGCGATGGAGACCCGTCATGACGGTCTATCTGACCTGGACCGAGCTCAAGCTGCTGGCACGTGAGCCGCTCGTGCTGGTCCTTAGTCTCATGTTCCCGATCCTGCTCATGGTGCTGCTGGTGACTGCGTTCAGAGACCATGCCGGCGCCGTGTTCGCGAACCTCACCGGCGACATGTTCTACGTCACCGCCTACTTGGGCGCCGCCGTCGCGGTAATGGGCTTCATGGGCACCCCGACTCACCTTGCCGGATACCGCGAGAGTGGAGTGCTGCGCCGGTTCCGCGCGGCCGGCGTGCGGGCTCATTCATTGGTCGTGTCACAGACCGCGGTGCTCGCCGTGCTTGCCGTCGTCGGTGCCGCGGCCATGATCGTGCTGGCCTACGCCGGTTTCGACCTTGCGGCGCCGGCATCGATCGGCGGCGTGGTCGCAGCGTTCACCGTCGGCATCCTCGCCTTCTCCGGTATCGGCGCACTACTCGGGTCGATCATGCCGAGCTCCCGCGCCGCGCAAGGGCTGGGTCTGTTGCTGTTCCTCGGGACGTTTCTGCTCGTCGGTGGCGGTCCGCCACCCGGCGTGCTGCCGGATCCTGTCAAGGACATCGCAGCCTGGACGCCGACCGGACTGCTCATCGACGCGATCCGCGGCCCGTGGGCCGGCAGTGGACTGGACTGGCCGGCCATGGCGACTCTGGCCGCCGTCGCAGCGGCCGGATTCAGCCTCGCCATGCGGCGACTGGGCCGCAGCTGAGAGCGCTCGGTCGTCAATGTTGCTGGACGTCTCAAGACGCCAACCGACTAGTTTGCGTGCTCTCCGGAGTCCTACCGTAAGAGCCGCACACCTCAGGAGGGCTCCCCATGAGACAGCCGCTACCAGCCCATGCGGTAGCCATCGATCAGCCGATCGCAGATCAACTCACCCAACATCGCCCGGAGCTCGTGGGGTACTGCTATCGCATGCTCGGCTCCGTATTCGATGCGGAGGACGCGGTTCAGGAAGCGCTCGTACGCGCCTGGCGGGCTCACGATCGATTCGAGGGCCGGGCCAGCCTGCGCTCATGGCTGTACCGCATCGCGACCAACGTCTGCCTCGATTTCCTGGACGGCAAGAAGCGCCGGGCCCGGCCAATGGATCTGTCATCGCCAGCGGCTGAACCGACGACGCCCGGTGATCAATTGCCCGACAGTGCTTGGATCGAGCCGATTCCGGACAATGTGATCCTCTCCACAAGCGACAACCCAGCTGAGGCCGTGGTCTCGCACGAGACGGTACAGCTGGCGTTCGTTGCGGCTCTGCAATACCTTCCGCCCCGCCAGCGTGCGGTGTTGCTGTTGCGAGACGTCGTCGGCCTAAGCGCCAGAGAGGTAAGCGAACTGATGGGGTCCAAGGTCACAGCCGTGACCAGCGCCCTACAGCGGGCCCGCTCGACGCTTGCCGCGAGGCGCGACACCACCAGCGAATCCGCGTCCGCGCCGCCGTTGGGCGACACACAGCGTGCATTGCTCTTGCGATACGTCGACGCATTCGAACGGTTCGACATGGACGCACTCACCATGTTGCTGCATATCGATGCGACTCTGTCTCTTCCGCCATATACGACATGGATGCAGGGCCCGGCCGCGATCCGTGCCTGGTTGCTTGGACCCGGTGTGGGCTGCCGCGGCTCGAAACTGATTCGGACTGTCGCAAATGGATCCCCCGCCGTCGGCCAATACCGACCCAGCACGTCGGGCGACGGCTACGAACCTTGGGCATTGCAGGTGATTGAGGTCGGCAATGGCAGGATCAAGGGCATCAACGCGTTCCGCGATACCGATCGCTGGTTCCCGCTGTTCGGCCTACCAAGCCGGCTCGGTTGACGCCTGGGCGAGCTATGACTTGGTCGCCATCGTTGACAACGTGGTGATCATGGCGGATTGATTCCGGGCTTCTGGTGCACCAAGATCACAGCATGCGTTCAACCAAGGCGCACAGCCGGTCCAGCTCGTCGAGGGTGTTGTAGTAGTGCGGAGAGACGCGCACCATCTCGGTGAGGCCACGCGCCTCGAAGTCGAACCGGGCGGACTCCACAGAGGTGACCGACGTGTTGATGCCCGCTTCGCGAAGCCGGGCGGAGATGTCGGTCGCCCGTATGCCGGCCTTGGTGAACGTCACGATGGCGCAGCGCTGTGCTCCCTGGTCGTGGACGGTCACTCCGGGTATGTCCGCGAGTCGCCTGCGCAGACCCTCAGCGAGGGTCGACGTGCGGTGTCCGATGGCCTCGAGTCCCCAGCCGAGCGCGTAGTCGACCGCTACGCCTAGACCGATCTTGGTGGCGTAGTTGGTCTCCCAGTTCTCGAACCGGCGCGCGTCCGGACGAATCTCGTACGTGTCGGGAGCCGTCCACTTCGCGGCATGCAAATCGAGGAACGGCGGTTCGAGCTGCTCGATGTAATCTCGCCGCACATACAGGAACCCGGTGGCGCGCGGTCCGCGCAAGAACTTGCGCCCGGTCGCGGACAGCATGTCGCAACCGATCTCGTCGACCCGGACCGGGAACTGCCCGACCGACTGGCAGGCGTCCAGCAGGTACGGCACCCCGGCCGGCCGAGTCACCCTTCCGATCGCCGCTGCCGGGTTCACCAGCCCACCCTGGGTCGGGACGTGGGTTATGGCGACCAGCCGAACCCGCTCGTCGAGCATTCGCTCAAGAGCGTCGACCGAGACCTGCCCGAACTCGTCGTCGGGAATGACCTCGACAACGGCTCCGGTTCGCCGGGCCACCTGAAGCAAGGCGATGATGTTGCTGGCGTACTCCGCGCGGGCCGTGAGGATCCTGTCGCCGGGTTGGAACCGCATCGCGTAGAACGCCATGTCCCACGCCCGGGTGGCGTTCTCGACGATGGCGATCTCGTCCCGGTGGCAGCCCAGCAGGGCGGCCACCGCGTCATAGGTGTGCTCGACCGCATCGCGGGCGGCATCGGCCGCTTCGTAGCCGCCCCGCGCCGCCTCGAGCCTCAGGTGGTCGATGACGGCATCCAGCACCGGCGCAGGCGGCAGTGCAGAACCAGCGTTGTTCAGATGGATCACACTCGGGACACCAGGCGTCTCGCGCCTGGCCCGCTCGACGTCGAACTGCCCGATCATCGTGCCGTCAGCGCCTGTCGAAATAGCCATGGGTCAATCCTCCAAGGCCCGTTCTGGTTCCGCTCGCTCGGCCGGTGTGGAGCCGGTCGGCGGCACGTGGCGGAGCCTGGTCGCTGCGAGGGCCGAGGCGACGGCGGCGATCACAGCCGCGGTGGCGGCGCCGAGGTTGAGTCCGCTGGTGAACGCGTCGCGTGCCGCCTCGAGTACGGCCGCGCCGGCATCGGCAGGTAGCTGTGCTGCGGCGGCGACGGCACCGTCGAGTGTCTCGGTGGCGGCCGTGCCCACGTCTGCCGGAAGCCCTTGCGGAAGCGAGTCGGCCATCTGGTTGCGGTAGGTCGCCACGGCGATGCTTCCCACGATGGCGACGCCGAGCGATATGCCCAGGTCGCTCGCGGTGGTGCTCAGACCCGACGCCGCCCCGGCCTTCTGCGGGGGAACCGAGCCCACGACGAGGTCGGTGGTCAGCGCCATCGACGGGGCGACCGCCGGATACAGAACGATGAATCCGGCGATGAGCAGCGGCAGCCCGGACGTGCTGCCGACCTGTGTGAGCATCAGGTAGCCGACCACCTGCACAGCCAGGCCGGTCGCGATGACGTTGCCCGGACGGTAGCGGCGGGCAAGTACCGGGGCGGAGGTCGCCACGACGATAAGCACAAGTGCGGCCGGCAGGATCGCCAGGCCGGTCCGCAGCGGCGAGAGCCCCGCGACCAGTTGCAGGTACTGGGTGAACAGCAGGTACACCCCGCCCAGCCCGGTAGCGGCGAGGATGAACACGGCCAGAGCTCCGCTGATCGTGCGGTTGGCGAACAGCCGGACCTCCAGCACCGGCGCGTCCGAGCGCAGCTGGCGAAGCACGAACCACACACCGAACGCCGCCCCGACACCGATGGTCAGCAGCGACACCGTCAACGGGTCGTCCTTGGCCAGCGCCTTGATGCCGTAGACGAACGGCAGCAGCGCCGCCAACAACAGCGCCACGCTGAGCAGATCCAGCCGGCCGGCGTTGGGATCGCGGTGCTCGGGAAGCAGCAGCGGCGCGCCGATCGCCACCACCGCCATCACCGGAACGGCCACCAGGAAGGTCGCCCGCCACGAGAACGCCTCCAGCAGAATCCCGCTGAGCAGCGGCCCCAGTGCGACACCGGCCGAGATGCCCCCAGCCCACACACCGACCGCGACGCCTCGCTGTCTCGGGTCGCGGAACATGGCGAAGATCAGGCCCAGCGTGGCGGGCATCTGAGTCGCGGCCGCAACGCCGAGAACCGCCCGCCAGAAGATCATCATGGCCGGATCGTCGGTGTAAGCCGCAATGACCGACACGACACCGAAAACCACTGCACCCGTGATGAGCAGCCGGCGCCGGCCGATCCGGTCACCCAACGTCCCCATCGTCACCAGCAACCCGGCCATCAAGAACCCGTAGATGTCCAGGATCCACAGCAACTGGGTACTGCTCGGCGCCAGATCGGCGGCCAGGTGCGGGATCGCCAAGAACAGGATGGTCAGCATCATGAACAGCAGCAGGGATGGTAGGGCCAACAGCGCAAGCCCCAGCCACTCCTTGCGTCCGGCGCGCTCCGGCGCGCCCGCCGTCGTCGACATCGACGTTCCTCCCGTATTCGTCGTCCGAATCTCTACCCACATATACCCCTACGAGGTAGCGGTATCAGACTGTATGGCTGATGGTCATCTAGCGCAAGTGGTGGCGGCCGAATGCCACGGTCACCGCATCCGGCCCTTGGGCTTGAACACCGACAACACCGTCGCTGAGACGAGCATCACCAGTTGGACGGCCACCACGGCTACCTGCCGCCACTGCTCCGCCGCGGTCAGCGTTCCGTTCGCCATCGCTTCAGCCATGGGTGCCGGTTGAAACAGGACCATGCCGCACAGGATGACCGCGACCAGCAGAATCAACTTGGCGAAGATCCAGTAGTGGCGCAGCAGTCCCCAATGGGTGCCCAAGGCAAGCGTGATGCCGGCGATCAACGCCGTCATGCTCAACGGGATGCCACCGGCGAACACCAGCACCTCCATCAGCCGATACGCCGAGCGGGCCAGATCAGCGTCCGCCGCCGCGGTGACGTAGACGTTGAGCGCGACCAGTGCCCACACCTCGCCGAGCAGGGCAACCGATGTGACGATGTGCAGAACCATGACGGATTTGCGACCTCGTGGCGACAGGCGGAACCGCCCTGCCACGACTGTCGAGTCGTTGGTAGCAACAATCCTTACTTCCTGACTGACGTTCACCCGGTCGGGCCAGGGACCTGCCATCGACGTTACGAGCGCCCGGCCGGATCCGAATCAGTGATCTCACCGGTCTTGAGCGAGGTCATCAGCCGATGACGCCAGGACCGGCGATTTCGCCGATTCGCGCCCTGCCCTCGGCCGGCTAGCTTCGAAGCTTCGGGGAAGCAACTGGTCATCGAGGAGCCCTCGCGCAAATGGGACTGACCACCGTCGTGGTTGTGGGCGGCTACCTCGTCTTCTGGACGCTCGCGCTGTCATTGCTGGCCAGGCGCTTCCTGGAGTTACGCGCTGGACCGATGCGGCTGCTGCTCAGCGGGGCCACAGGTGTCGCTGTCGCGGGTCTGACCGCCGGAGGTCAGGTCCAGGCAAGGGACCGAAGCCCAGGGTTCGTGTTGCTCTTCATCGGAATAGGCCTTCTTGTCGCGATGGGCCTGCTCGTATTGCTCGAGCTCGTCACGCCGATCCAGCTGCGGGCCCGGACCGTGGCGGCCGTACGTGCCTATCGGCGGTGGCGACAGCGCACCAAGCGGTACTCGCAGATCACCCGCATCGCGGTGCGTCACGGCCTCAGCGCGCACCTGTCCGGCCGCCGAAATCCCTCCCGACAGCAACGAGCCGAACTGGCCAGGCGGCTGCGGCTGGCGCTGGACGAGGCGGGCGGCGCGTTCGTGAAGCTGGGCCAGATCCTGTCGACGAGGCGTGACCTGCTGCCCGACGAGCTGGTAGCCGAGCTGAGTCAGCTGCAAGATCGGGCGGCTCCGGTGCCGTGGGACGAGATCCGGCGCCTGCTCGCCACGGAGTTGGGCGCCCCGGCGGGCGAGGTGTTCGCTCAGGTGGAGTCCGCACCGCTGGCTGCCGCGTCGATCGCACAAGTCCATCGCGCCAGGTTGCACACCGGGGCGCAGGTCGTGGTCAAGGTGCGGCGACCCGGCATCGAGGAGGTGGTCGGCCGCGATCTCGATATCGCCCTGCGTCTTGCGAACGTGCTGCACCGGCGCACGACCTGGGCCGGCGCAATCGGCGTTCGCGAACTCGTACAGGGCTTCGCCGTCGCCCTCAACGAGGAACTCGACTTCACCATCGAAGCGCGCAATCTGACGAGCGTCGCCGCTACGACTCGCAGCGACGTGGTCGCAGTGCCACGCACCCATCCCGAGCTGAGCGGCCCGCGCGTACTGGTCATGGACTACCTCGATGGGGTTTCGCTGGACCGGGCCGGATCATTGAGCGAACAACTCGGACTCGACCGCGGCGAGCTGGCGCGGACCCTCCTGCACACCCTGCTCAACCAGATCATGATCGACGGCGTGTTCCTGGTCGATCCACACCCAGGAAACCTGCTGCTACTTCGGGACGGCCGTCTCGGCCTGCTCGACTTCGGCTCAGTAGGGCGCCTCGACAGCACCATGCGCGCGCTACTGCAACGCATCGTGATCGCCATCGATGCCGCCGACCCGACCGCGCTGACCGACGCGCTCGTGGAGATCGTCGACCGTCCCGAGGACGTGGACGAGGACGGCCTCGAACGGGCGGTCGGCCGGTTCATGGCTCTGCATTTAGGTCCAGGGCTGCCGGTCGACGTCAAGTTGTTCACCGACCTTCTCCTCCTTGTCACCCGACATGGAGTGGCCGTCCCGCCGGAGGTCGCCGCGGTCTTCCGAGCGCTGGCGACCATCGAGGGCACCCTCACCACGCTGGCCCCCGGCTTCGACATCGTCGCCGAGTCGCGCGCCTTCGCCAGGGCACACGCGCACCAGGCCCTCGTACCGGATTCGCTGCGGGCCGCCGTCATGACCGAGGCCATCAAGCTGCTGCCACTTGTCCGGCGCCTACCACGCCGTCTCGACCGCATCACCAGCGCACTGGAACACGGGCGATTATCCACCGGAGTGCGCCCGTTCGCCGACGACCGCGACCGCCGAGTGGTCACCGGCTCGTTCAGCAGACGCTGCTCACCATCCTGGCCGCTGCTACCGGCATCGTGGCGGCCATCCTTCTCGGCACCGACGGCGGACCTCAGGTGGCAGCTAGTATCGACCTCTACCAGCTACTTGGCTACAACCTGCTCATCGCAGGTGGCGTGCTGACGCTCCGCGTCCTCACCGCCATGCTAGGTAGCACCAACAGATCTTGAGACAATCCACACCGTTCAACGCTGTGGATTGTCTCAAGATCGCGGGCTGCGGGTCAGTTGCTTCTCGTAGCGGTGGCACGGGACGGTGAAGGTCCCGCCGTCGACCTCGGCGAGGTAGTCGAACGGCCCCGAATCTTGCCAGCCCTGCCTTTCGTAGAACCGCCTGGCCCTAACGTTGCCGGCGACCACGGCCAGCCAGGCCCGGTCGTGCTGGCGGGCGATCGTTTGCTCGGCGTGGGTCAGCAACGTGGCGGCGGCACCGCTCCCGCGGGCGGACCTTGCGACGTACATCTGCTCGACCTCGTCGTCGTGGACGGTGACGAACCCGACGATGCCGTCGCCGGAGGCCGCCACCGTTGTCGTGTCCATGCGTGCCGGGACGAGACGCAGGAAGTCGGCCAGCTGGCGGTGCTCGGCAAGCTCATCGGGGACGTTGCCGAGGTGACCGTCGGGCCACCCGGCGTGCCACAAGGCGGCAATCGCCTCGACATCGGCGCCCGTGGCCTGCCGGAGGTTGATCTCAGTCATCACGTGAATGCTACGGCGAGGGCTGACGGGTTCCGCGGGTCCCATTCCTTCAGCAATGCGGCCCGCCGGATAGCGTCTCAGGTGTGCATATGTCTGCCGAGGAATTCCGCAAGCACGGGAAGCAGGTCGTCGACTGGGTCGCGGACTACCTGAGCGACATCGAGTCGTATCCCGTACGGGCCCAGGTCCGGCCCGGGGAGGTGCGCGCAGCCCTACCGGATCATCCGCCCGAGCGCGGCGAGCATATCGACGAGATCCTCGCAGATCTGAACCGGGTCGTGCTGCCGGGCATCACGCACTGGCAGCATCCCAGCTTCTTCGCCTACTTTCCGGCCAACGCCAGCGGCCCTGCCATCTTGGGCGACCTGCTGTCGTCCGGGCTCGGCGTGCAGGGAATGCTCTGGGAAACCAGCCCGGCGTGCACAGAACTGGAAAGCGTGGTCGTCGACTGGCTGGCCGAACTGCTCGACTTGCCGCGAGAGTGGCGGACGGACGCCGCCGGCGGCGGAGTGATACAAGACTCGGCCTCAAGCGGCACGCTGGTCGGCCTGCTCGCCGCCCTGCAACGTCGCGGCCGAGACGGCCGCAACACGGTGTACGTCACCGAGCAGACGCATTCGTCGATGGAGAAAGCGGCAAAGATGGCCGGCCTGGAGGCGGCAAGCGTTCGGGTGGTCGACATCGACGCCGCAACGCAAGGAATGCTCCCCGAACGGCTCGAGACCATGATCGACGAGGATCGCGCCGCCGGCGCCACGCCGACCATGGTGTGCGCCACCATCGGCACCACCTCGACCACGGCGATCGACCCGGTCCGGCGACTCGGCGAGATCTGTCGCAAGCATGGGCTCTGGCTGCATGTCGACGCCGCCTATGCCGGTGTGGCCGCAGTGTGCGAAGAGCTGCGCTGGATCAACGACGGCGTGCACGAATACGCCGACTCGTACGTCACCGACCCGCACAAGTGGCTGCTCACCAACTTCGACTGCACGGTGCTCTGGGTCGCTGATCGGCGTCCGCTCATCGACGCGCTCTCCATCCTTCCCGAGTACCTCCGCAACGCGGCCACGGAATCGGGCCAGGTGATCGACTACAGGGACTGGCAGATTCCCCTTGGCCGGAGGTTCAGAGCACTCAAGCTCTGGGCCGTCTTGCGCTGGTACGGCGCCGCTGGGCTGCGGGAGCACATTCGCACCGGGGTCGCGCTGGCCGACGAGTTCGCTGGGTTGGTCGGTGCCAACGAAGAGTTCGTCATGCTGGACCATCACCCCTTCGGGCTGGTGTGCTTCCGTCCCAGGTGGCAGGACCTCGATCCGAGTGCCGCGGATACCGCCACCGCTGAACTGCTCAAACGGCTCAACGACTCGGGCGACCTCTACCTCAGCCACACCCGGGTCAACGGACGCATGCTGCTCAGGATGGCCATCGGAGCACCCGCCACGAAGAGCGAGCATGTAGGCGCGGCGTGGCAGCGCATCGTCACGGAGTATGAGGACCTGCACGCAGAACTGGTCCGCCCATGAACCACGACACGGACCCGCTCGACACCGACCCGCTCGAAACAGGCCCGCTCGACACGGTGCGCGCCTACTGCATGGCGCTGCCCGAAGTGAGCGAGCGCCAAAGCCACGGCGAACCGGCGTGGTTCGTCCGGGGAAAGAAGATGTTCTTGACCTACGCCGACCACCACCACGACGACCGGCTCGCCTGCTGGTGCGCGGCGCCACCTGGTGCGCAACAGGCGCTCACTGGGGCCGACCCGGAGCGGTACTTCGTACCGCCCTATGTCGGGGTACGAGGCTGGGTGGGCGTCTACCTGGACGTCGTGCCGATCGACTGGGCCGCCGTCGCGGAGATAGTCGAAGATGCCTACCGAGTGGTCGCGCCCAAGTCACTCATATCCAGACTCGATAGCGCGCCGCCGTAAGCTGCACGCCATGCGCCACGCTCAGCCGAGAGCAGGTTCCGGTCACGCCGTGCGTCAGTCGTGGAGGTTTCGTACGGCCGCCACGATGTGCCTGGTCGCCATGGCGGTCGTCGGCTGTAGCGGCGATGACTCTGATCCCGGCACAGCCGAACCATCCCCAACCGAACGCACCACGGCGGAGCCCTCCCCGACCGAATCGGTAGCGACGGGGGGCTCTCCGACCGAGCGGCCTTCCCCTGAGCCGTCCCCCACTGACCCGGTCACGCCAACGGAGGGCGATGACATGTCGCAATCCCCAGAGCCGGCGCCACCGATCTTGACCGACCAGGACGACGGGCGATCGGTCAGCCTCTCTCTCGGCACAGAGATCTCGCTGCAGCTCGATAGCGCCTGGTTCTGGGACGAGCCGGTAATCCAGGGCGATGATGCTGTCGAACTGACCCGGGTGGACTACTTCACGGATCCGGGCTTCATGGAGTGGATCGTCACCGCTCAGCGTGCAGGCACTGCAGTCGTCACCGCGACCGGCGAGCCCAACTGCGACGACGTCAGCAACTGCCCATCCCGAACTGTCACCTTCACCATCCATGTGACCGGGTAGGTCGACCGATTACCGGAGCCGGTGTCGGCTCAGTGCCGCCAGTCGCGGCCGCTCACCACGCCGCGATGACCCGGCACGGTGAACCGGAGCCGTCCTCCCACGGCACCGGACCGACGAATGCGAGCGCCCCGCGCGGGGGAATCCGGTCCAGGTTTGCCATGCTCTCGATGCCGTACCTGCCGGACGCGAGGAACTCGACATGGACGGCGAAGTCGGCCGAATTGCCCGGGTCGAGACTCATGGTGTCCAGACCGATTCCGACCGGGTCGCGGTTGGCGACCAGCCAGTCGGTGGCGTCGATGGAGAAGCCCGGGAAGTTCAGATCCGGGAATCCCGCCCCGCCACGGAAAGCATCCCCGTCATCGACCTTCGCCGCCCACCCCGAGTTCATGCATACGAGTGCACGCTCTGGAATCCGCCCGTGCCGTCGCTCGAACGCCACGAGATCGTCCGGCGTGACCACAGCGTTCGGATCCTCTGCAGCCTTGGCAGTGATGTCGATCACGACGACCGGTGCGACCAGGTTCTCCGGGCCGATCTGGTCGACCAGCGAGTTGCCCTCGTCGAAGTGTCCCGGAGTGTCGATGTGCGTGCCGATGTGCTCTTCGAAGGTCCACCTCTTGGAGAAGAAGCCGCTCGTCGAGAAGTCGTTGACCACCTCGTCGAACACGACCTGCGGCCCGAAGAACGAGGGGAACGTGCGGACCAGCCGGTGGGTTAGGTCCGCGGTGCGGCGGCTCCGTTTCGGGAACGCTGTCGCCGGCGTCGCGGAGCCGGCGGCGACGATCGCCGCGCCGCCGGCCAGTGCCGCCGACGCGCGCAGCATGCCCCTCCGGGTCACGAAGGTGCCGTGATCGGCCACATCCGATCCGGTCCGGTCCGGGTGGTGATGGTGGTGTTGAGCAGTTGCGACAGGAGCGCACATGGGATCTTCTCCTCTCGTGGCGGGCGCGCGACGGCGCGCTATCTAGCAGCAAACTAGTCCCCGCTGACCACCACCGGAAGGCCCTGGACTCGCGCTCCCGCACGCCGCGGCTGATGAGCAGGTCAGGGCTTACCCGACGTCACCTGGTTCTGGCCGGACACGGAGCGCAGCACCCGGACAAGCACGTCCAGCGCCGCAGGGTAGCGGCCGTCGGGCGGCCTTCCGTAGCCGACGATCAGGCCCGGCCGGCGCCTCGGGGATCCGTGCCAGTGCCGGTCGACGTCGTCGAGCGCCAGGTCATGGCGGGCCGCCTCGGTGCGGGCGAGGTCCACGCCGGCCGGCTCGGCCAGTCGAATGACTGCATGCAGACCCGCCGCGACTCCCTCGACGGTGACACCCGGCACGGTGGCGAGCCGCCGCACCAAGGCGTCGCGCCGCGACCTGTAACGGAGCCGGCAGGCGCGGATGTGCCGATCGTAGGCATGCGTCCGGATCAAGTCGGCGAGCGTGAGCTGGCTGACGATGTCGCTGTGCAGGTCTGCATGCCGCTTGGCGTCGATGAACGGCTCGACGAGGCGCTCCGGAAGCACCACCCAGGCCAGCCGCAAGGCAGGCCCGAGCGTCTTCGAGGCGGTGCCCACGTAGACCACATGGTCGGGCGCGATGCCCTGCATGGCGCCAACCGGCTGACGGTCGTAGCGGAACTCGCCGTCGTAGTCGTCCTCGACGATCAGGCCGGGTCGCTGGCGAGCCCACTCGGCGGCATCATGGCGCCGCTGCGGGTGCAGCGTCAGTCCGAGCGGGTACTGATGTGCCGGCGTGAGCACGCATGCGGCGACGTCCGTCTCCGGCAGCAGGTCGGTCCGCGCTCCATCGCCGTCCACCGGCAGCGGGACGACACGAGCACCGGAATGGTGTACGACGTCGCGATGGAACGGCAAGCCCGGGTCTTCCATCGCGATCGCATCGTCCCGCCCCAGAACCTGGGCAAGTAGCGCCAGCGCCTGCACGTAACCCGTCGTGATGACGATCTGCTCGGGCCGGGCAAGCACGCCGCGGGCCCGTCCCAGGTACTCGGCAAGAGCGGTTCGCAAGGGCAGCTGCCCGGCCGGGTCACCGTATCCGAACGCCGATGCAGGGGCGTTGGACATGGCACGGCGGGCGCTGCGCAACCAGGCGGCGACCGGAAAGGCGGTGACATCAGGCGCGCCCGGTCGCAGGTCATAGCGCGGTGCGGCCTTCTGCGCCGGCATGGGCGGCGCCGGTGCCGACAGGTCGGTCAGGTCGGCGACCGTTGTGCCCGAACCGTGCCGGGCGACCAGGTATCCCTCCGCGGTGAGTTGGTCGTACGCGGCCGTCACCGTGCCCCGCGACGTGCCCAACTCGGCTGCGAGCGCACGAGTCGACGGCAGGCGCGCCCCCGCCGCGAGCCGCCCGGACCGGATCGCATCACGCAGGGCTCGCTCGATCACTGCTCGCCGGCCACTCGGAGCACTCAGATCGAGGTGCAGATCCACGCCGGAAGTGGACCAAGTTTCCATCACAGAAATGGACCTTAGCAGGATGCCACTTGGCTCGTATCGTGGCTGGCATGACAACAGATACGACTCAATCCACCACCGTCCGGCTGGCCGTCGAGGAGCTCGCGCCACACATGGCCGAAGCGATGAGCGCGTTCGAGGACGCCTCTCGCGCCTCGCAGCTCGAGCCGTCGTTGCAGGAACTGGTTCGCGCCCGCGCGTCCCAGATCAACGGCTGCGTCTACTGCGTACTCATGCATAACCGCGACGCGCGCAAGGCCGGCGAGTCGCAGCGGCGGCTCGACGCCTTGCCGGTATGGCGTGAAACGCCGCTGTTCACCGCCCGCGAGAAGGCAGCGCTCGAGCTCACCGAGTCGGTAACGCGGCTGGCGGACCACGAAGTCGCCGACGAGGTGTGGAACCGCGTGGCCGAACACTTCACTGAGACCGAACTCGCCGAGTTGCTGTGGGTAATCGCTGTGATCAACGCATGGAACCGGCTCGGCGCCGCCGCCCGCCCCTGGCCACTCACCTGATGCTTGACGAGGACCAGCGCGTTCGCGCAGCCGAGCTAAGTGCGCTGCACCGCCCGGGCACACCACTCGTCCTGCCCAACGCGTGGGACGCCGCGTCTGCCCGGGCCGTCGAGGCCGCCGGCTTTGCGGCCGTGGCGACGAGCAGCGCCGCCGTCGCCGAGTCGCTCGGATACTCCGATGGCGAGGCCGCTCCGGCGCTCGAGATGCTTGACGCGGTCGAGCGCATTGTCCGTGCCGTGCACGTGCCGGTCACAGCCGACCTGGAGCGCGGATACGGCATGGCGCCGGCAACTCTGGTCGAGCGGTTGGCCGCCACCGGCGCTGTGGGATGCAACCTTGAAGACTCGGATCCACGCACCGGCCGCCTGATCGACGCGGACGAGCAAGCGGCTTTCCTCAGTGACGTGCGCTCGGCGGCTCGGACTGCCGGACTCGACCTGGTCGTCAACGCCCGCATCGACACGTACCTGATGGACGCCCGACCGGACGACCCGCTCGGTGATGCCATCCGCCGCGCTCGCGCGTACCGGCAGGCGGGCGCCGATTGCGTATACCCGATCATGGTGAGCGATCGCGGCGTCATCGGACGTCTCGTCGAGCAGGCGGGCGCGCCGGTCAATGTCCTGCACCGGCCTGACGATCCGGCCGCGCCGCGCATCGCCGAGTTGGCCGGATTAGGGGTCGCCAGGATCAGCTTCGGGCCGGGCTTGTACCGGGCAACGCAGGCCAAGCTCGCCGACCTCCTTACCCAGATCTGGTAGCCCGACCGACCTTTCCGCAGCGCGCTTGGTGGCAACATCGACCAAACCCCGGTCAAGCCTCAGTCACCACGACTGGACCGATCAAGTGTTGTGGTGTCGAAGCCCGGTACGAGTTGCTGCCACCGG
>DASUUU010000037.1:0-14086 GCA_036373915.1 Jiangellaceae bacterium
GACGATGATCACGCCCTTGGCGACATTCTGCGTGGAGGTGTCGAGGTTGTTCAGGGTGAACACGTTGGTCAGCGTCGTGAAGATCAGGACGCCGAAGATGGTGCCGACGATCGTGCCCCGGCCACCGGTGAGCAGCGTCCCGCCGATGACCACGGCCGCGATGGCGTCGAGCTCGTAGAGCAGCCCGTGTGTCGAGCTGCCCGTCGTCGTGCGGGCCATCAGCATCACCGCCGCCACGCCGCACAGGAGGCCCAGCAGTGTGTAGAGCAGGACCGTGTGCCGCTTGACGGCGATGCCCGCGAGCCGGGCGGCATTGCTGTTGCCACCCACCGCGATGGTGCGCCGGCCGAAGGTCGTCCGGTTCAGCAGCACCCACCCGATGGCCGCAACGACCGCGAAGATCCAGACCAGGACCGGGATCCCGAGGAGGCTGCCGTTGACGAAGTTGACGAAGTCGCGGACCCGGACGATCTGCGTGCGGCGCTCAGAGATGATCTCCGCCAGGCCGCGAGCGCCGGCGAGCATGGCCAGGGTCATGATGAACGGGGCCATCCGCCCGTAGGCGATGAGTGATCCGTTGATGAACCCGCACGCCGTTCCCACGAGGAGCGCGGTGAACACCATGAAGATCCAGTGGAAGTCCGTGGCCAGCTGCTGGGTGGCCAGGGTCGTCGCCCACACCGACGCCAGGGCGACGATGGCGCCGACCGACAGGTCGATGCCGCCGCCGATGATCACGAAGGTCATGCCGATGCTGACGACTCCGATGACCGCGGCCAGCCGCAGGATGGTGAGGATGTTGTTGACGTTGGCGAACCTGTCGCCCGCGGTCGCCAGGCCGACCGCGCACAGCACCAGTAACGCGATGACGAGCCCGGAGTTCCGCCCGGCCGAACTGGCCATGAACCGGCCCAGAGTCGACCTGGGTGCTCCGACGGCGGCTTCGGCGGCCGCCTCCTCGACCCGCTGGTGCTCGTCTGCAGCAGGCGCTGCGGGTGTCGTACGCTCGCTCACGCTGCGCTCCCTTCCATCACCAGGTCGAGGACCCGGTGCTCGTCTATCTCGTCGGCCGGACCGGTATGGACCACGCGTCCCTCACGGAGCACCAGCACCCGGTCGGCCAGGCCCAGCACTTCCGGAACCTCGCTACTGACCAGCACGACCGCCACGCCGTCATCGGCAAGCCGCCGGACCAGTGCGTACAACTCGCTGCGGGCACCTACGTCGACACCGCGGGTCGGCTCGTCGAGCAGCAGCACCCGGCACTCGCGCAGCAGCCACCTGGCCAGCACGACCTTCTGCTGGTTGCCGCCGGACAGGGTGCGGGCGGCGCGGGAAACGTCGTCCGGGCGCACGTCGAGCGCTCTGGTGTGCTTTTCGGCTGCCCGGCGCTCGCTCGCGTGGTTCATGAAGCCACCGCGCGAGAAGCGGGTCATGGTGGCCAGACTGACGTTGCGGTACACGGCCTCGTCGAGGAGCAGGCCCTGGCTCTTGCGCTCCTCGGGCGACAGGCCGACACCCGCCGCGACGGCCGCCCGGACCGAGCCCGGTCGCAACCGCCGGGCGTCGACGGTGACCGAGCCCGCGCTGGACTTGCGTGCTCCGTAGATGGTCTCGAGTACTTCCGAACGTCCCGCGCCGACCAGCCCGGCCAGGCCGACGACCTCCCCCGCCCGGACCTGAAAGGTGACACCGGAGAAGGCTCCGGGCGCGGCGAGGTCGGCGACGTCCAGCACGACGGGAGCGTCGTCCGACACCTTCGACCGCTCAGGAAAGACGTACTCGATGTCCCGGCCGGTCATCCGCCGGATCAGGTCGCTCGTCGGAGTCTCACGGGCCGAGAGGCCGGTCGCAACAGTGCGGCCGTCCTTCAGGACGGTCACCCGATCGCCGACCTGGCGGATCTCTTCGAGCCGGTGGGAGATGTAGACGACCGCGACACCGTCGGCGGTGAGGTCCTTGATGACCGTGAACAGCCTGGCGACCTCTTCCTGGTCGAGCACCGCCGACGGCTCGTCCATGATGATCAGCTTGACGTCGTGAGAAAGTGCGCGGGCCATGCTGACGATCTGCTTGCCTGCGGTGGACAGGCGGCCAACCTCCATACGCGGTGAGATCTCCGGGTGCCCGAGCCTTTTAAGCAAGTCCGCGGCCGCCTTCTGAGCATCTGCCCGGAGCGAGAATCCTGCCGTGGCGAGTTCGTGACCGAGGAAGACGTTCTCGGCCACGGAGAGTCCGTCGACAAGGTCGAGTTCCTGGTAGATGGTCGCGATGCCGAGCCGCATCGCGGCCATCGGATTGGCCAGCCGAACCTGTTCGCCCTGCCATACGATCACGCCCGCGTCGGGTTGGTGTGCGCCGGACAGCACCTTGATCAGCGTTGACTTGCCGGCGCCGTTCTGGCCCAGCAGGCAGTGAACCTCACCGGCACGCACCTCGAGGTCGACACCGTCGAGAGCCCGCACACCTGGGAACTCCTTGACGATGCCGGTCATCTCCAGCAGCTCGGTTGTCATTGCGCACCCCCAGCGTGTGCAGTCGGCAGCACGGACGTCGGATCAGCCAGAACCGCTTCGAGGACGACGTGGGCGCCGCCCCGCGCCGCCGCGCCGAACGGATACGCCGAGTGTTCGACCCGGCACCCGCTCAGCGATCGCGCCACCATGCGGCTCGCCAGTTCGTTCTCGATGCCCGGCACGAGGTATTCACTCAGCACCGCGAAGAACCCTCCCAGCACGATGACCTGCGGGTTGAACACGTTGGCCAGGATGGACACGCCCAGCCCGACACCCGCGCCGACCGCATCGAGTCCACGCAGCGTGCGGGCATCGCCGAGCTCTGCCCGGCGGGCGATCTCGGCCAGCCGCTGCTCGAGGTCCAAGGTGGGATCGGAGATCGGGTCTTCTGGATCCGCGACCTGGCGCAGCATGGCGGGCAGCCCGGCAACCGTCTCCCAGCAGCCCCGCCGGCCGCACCCGCACAGCAGTCCGTCCGGGGCCACCACCATGTGCCCGACCTCGCCGGCGTACCCTTCCGCGCCCCGCATCACCTGACCGTTGACGATCACTCCGCCGCCGACACCGACCTCGCCGGTCACGTAGACCATGGTGCGCGCACCGGTCCCGGCGCCCATGGCGTGTTCGGCGATGGCGGCCAGGTTCGCGTCGTTGTCCAGCAGGATCGAGTAAGCCGGACCCTGCAGAAGGGACATCAGCTCGTTGATGACGTTGATGTCGCGCCACCCGAGATTGGTGGCCACCCGCAAGGTTCCGTGAGCGGTTTCAACCAGGCCCGGTACTCCGACGGCGACACCGACTATGCCGCGGCCCGCCGCGGCCACCTCGACGGTGATCTCCTCGATGAGCGTTGCCAGCCGGCCTAGCGTCGGCTCGGGGCCGAGTTCGTGCACCCCGACGGCGATCCGCCGAGACGCGAGGGTTTCGCCGCGCAGGTCGAGGACGTGGGTCGCGATGTGGTCGATGCCGAGCTCGACACCGAGGCCGCAGACCCGGCCGTCGATCTCCACGGCCTGCCCGGGCCGGCCGACCTGGCCGCGCTCGATGTCGCCTTCGCGGACGAGGCCGCGTTCTTCGAGTTCGGCCACGAGGCTGGACACCGTGGCCTTGTTGAGACCTGTTTCAGTGGCGATTCTCGCGCGGGACCGGGGGCCTGAGTCGCGGAGGTGCCGCAGCACGGTGCCGAGGTTGTAGCGGCGGAGGGAGACCTGGTCGGCGACATTGGACATGCCGTGCAGACCTCCCTGTCGCGTAAGTCACAGTGTTAATCCGTTGGTCGCACAAACTAAGGTCGGGTTAATCGCTTCGTCAAGAGTTTGCGGTGAAGTTTCGACTCACAATCACATAACTTTCCACGCTGACCGAACAAAGTCTTAGGGCCGCCGGGGGTGGCCCCCGCCGGCATCACGAGTCGAGCGGCTCGATCCAGATGTTGCGGTACTGGACCGGGTTGCCGTGGTCCTGTAGCCGGATCGCACCGGTCGCCGGACCCTCCGGCCGGCTACCGCCCGTCGGGCCGAGGATCTCGACGTCGTCGTGGACGGTCACGCCATTCCAGACGATTGTGACGCGCGGGTTTGCGATCTTCTGGCCGGCCGAGTCGTACCTCGCCTGGCGATAGACGATGTCGTAGGTCTGCCAGTTCTCCGGCGGTAAGGCGGCGTTGACGTCGGCAGCCTTCTGGTTGTAGATGGCGGCCGCGTCGTTGATCGTCAGCGGGTCGATCCCGTACGAGTCCAGCACCTGGATCTCGTAGCGGTCCTGCATGTAGACGCCGCTGTTCGCGCGCGCCTGACCCGTCACGTCCGGCGGGTACAGCGGCAGGTTGAACTCGACATGCAGGCGGTAGTCGCCGAAGGCCTGCAGCGTGCGCAGGTCACCGCCACCCACCGTCATCGCGCCGTCGGCCACCTTCCAGGTGGGCTCCCGTCCGTCGGTGTGTTGCCACTCCGCCAGCTCACCGCCGTCGAACAGCGTGATGCGCTCGCCGTGCGGCCGGACGATGAACAGGTCGAGGTTGACATGCCCGGAGTCAGCGGGCTCCTTGCGATACTCGATCATGTTCCGCCCGGCTCGGAGCTGGACCGGCGTGGTGACGGTTCCCCACTCCTCCCAGGTGACCGTGGACGGGAACGTCGTCTGCTCCACCTTCACCCCGTTGACGTACAGGCTTAGCTGCTTCTCCCCGGAGAAGGGGTGGGGGCCGTTGCTGTACCGCGTCGCGAGATCGTACGTTCCGGCGCGCTCGAGGTACATGGGGACGATCGTCGCGTCGCCGTTGTCGCCGAACCCGGCGGCGAACCCGGAACCCGAGTATGCGGCGTGGTCGACGTCCGTGTTGATGCCGACGGTCCGACCCTCCTCGGCCTCGTACTGCGTCACCGGCTGGACCACCCCGCCTGGGATCTCATTGAGCGTGTACCACGCCTCGGTATTCCACAGCTCCTCACCGTCGGCCGAGGTGAACGGGCGTGGCGAGCGGACGTGGACCACCCTGTCTTCCTTGAGCCCTGGGATCGTGAGCGACACCGTGTGACCGTCGGCGGACAAACTGGCCGCAGTCACGTCGAGTGTCTCGAGGTCGAGCTTAGGCCCGCCGTAACGGTTGGTCGCCCCGTACCGCCACTGTTCGGCGGTGTAGGCGTCGGCGAGCGCCTCCGCCGTCTCGGCGGAGAGCGGCTCGGTGTACTCGAGCTCGAAGCCCTCGCGCGTGACGCGCATCTCGGCGATCTCGAATACGGACGTGCCATTGGGCGTGAGCTTCTGCAGACCATAGGTCAGCTTGCCCTCCTGGCCCCAGTTGCCGCCCGCGCCTAGGCCGCCCAGGTAGAGCGCCCCGTCGGGCCCCAGGGTGACGCGATTGACGCCGGCCTCCAGGCCCTGGGTATGGCGGAACACGGCGCCCTGGTACTGGCCCTCGACCTTGTCCAGGTACACGCGCTGAAGGCCACCGTAGGTGACGTCGCCCACGACGAACTGACCCGCGTACGGGCCCTCCTCGAGCAGCACGGGCGTCGACGGCGAGTTGCCGATCTCGTTCTGGGGAATCCACGCCACCGGGCGCGAGACCGGCTGGTCGTCGAACGGGCCGGACGGAGTCGTGTAGTGGTTGTAGAACGCGCCCTTGGTTACCTTGATCAGCTTCGACGCGGGCAGCCAGCCGCCCTGGTTGTCGGTCACGAACAGCTCGTCGTCGGGACCCCATCCCAGACCGTTGGGCGTGCGCAGGCCGCCGGCGAGGTAGGTGACCTTGCCCGTGTCGGCGTTGATCTTGACCGCGGTGCCTCGGTCCGGAGCCGGCTGCGGCACGGTGGTCGCGCCGCCGTAGTTGATGGCCACCGACAGGTTCACGTAGAAGTGCCCGTCGCGATACAGCAGGCCGAACGCGAACTCGTGGAAGTTCTGGCCCCAGGGCCACGTGGCGATCGTCTCGTGTTCGTCCAGGAACCGGTCGCCATCGCTGTCGTGCAGCGCGGTCAGCTCATGCTTTTGCGACACGAAGACGGTGCCGTCCACGACCGCCACTCCCATCGGCTCGCGCAACCCAGAGGCGATCTTGCGGTGGTTCACCTGCTCCGGGCCGGTGTCGCCGGTGGCGTTCTCAACGAGGTACACCTCGCCCGTCGCGTTGTCCGTGCCGCCCCACGTGGTGACCACGAGGTCGTCACCCTCAGTGAATGCCAGGCCCGTCACCTGCGGCTCGAAGCCCTCCGGGCGTAGGTCGGTGAGGTCGTAGCCCGGGTGCACGCGGTCGAGCGGCAGGCCGTCGCCCGCCGAGTCGGAGGCTCCCTCACAGTACTTCCAGCCGGGTGCGGTCACACGCACCACATCCGCGTCGGTGCTCAGGGCCGAGTTAGGCACGAGGGTAAACGCCTCGGACCCGGGGGGCTTCCACTCCAGGCGCAACACCTGACCACCGCCGTTCTCGAAGAACTCGATGAACAGCGGGTGGGTGCCAGCCGTCAGGTCCACGGTGCCGTCCTTGGGCAACTCGGCGTGCAGGCCGTCGTTGTCGACCACGACCTGGTCGTCAATCGAGAGCCGCGACCCGTCGTCGCTGGTCAGGCGGAAGGTGTAGGTCCCATCCTCGGGGACGTCGAGGTTGGCGATCACGTGGGAGATGAACCGGTCGGACAGTCCGAACTCGCCCGTGGTGGTCCAGTCGATGCTCGGCATGAGCTTGTCGACGTTGGGCGTCTGCGCGGGTTTGAGGGTGCACAGCATGCTGAGCGGAACACCCATGTCGTAGGACCTGAGCGTCACTCCGGGTTCCTGCGGTGGCAACTCGTCTTCGGCCATTGCCGTCGTGGGTCCGACGGCGACGACCCCGATCAGTGCGAGCAGGGCGGTTCCTACCACGCCCCGTGCGAGTTGCCGTCGATGGCGCAGGATGGATTCGGTCATAGGCTTCTCCTGTCAGAACGATCACAGCGGGTGCGCGGAAGCGTTCGCGTCTGCCTTCTCCTCACATGCTCCGAGCCACCGAATTGTTGATCGGAAACTAGAGGCCATGAGTAACAAAGGTCAATGGTTTCCGGCCTACTTTCGCCGAGATCATGCGAAAGTAGGCAAGTGTTCCATGCCTAAACGGGACGAAGTGTCCCAGCAGGAGCCTCGGAACGGTGCGTGTTGCGTGGCCGTTACGGCGCTGCGTACACGGCGTCGCTGATCAGCGCAGCGGCGCCGACCACACCGGCGTCGTCGCCCATCTCACTGAGGACGAGCGGCAGGTTGCCCGTGGCCAGTGGGAGCGAGCGGCGGTAGACGACGCCGCGGATCTCCGCCAGCAACGGATGGCCGAGCCGGGAGACCCGGCCGCCGATCACTATGAGGCCGGGGTTGAAGAACGAGACCAGGCTGGCCAACACCCAGCCGACCCGTTGGCCGCCGTCGCGAATCATCTGGACGGCGTAGGGGTCGCCTTGGGCGACGGCGCGCGCGACGTCGGCAGCGGTCAGCTCGTCCTGCTCCTCGAGCATCGCCGCCAGCGCCGGCGACCTTCCGGCCCGGGCAGCGGCCATCGCGTCGCGGGCGAGAGCAGCGCCCCCGAAGAACGCCTCCAGACAGCCCGTGTTGCCGCACGCGCACGTCGGGCCGAACTCGTCGACGCGGATGTGCCCGATGTCGCCCGCGCAGCCGTCCATGCCGCGGTAGAGCTGGCCGTCGACGACGATCCCGCAGCCGATGCCGGTACCGATCTTCACGAACAGGAAGTCGGGCACCGACTTGGCGACTCCCGAGTGCTGCTCCCCCAGGGCCATCACGTTGACGTCGTTGTCCAGCAATGCGGGGCAGCCGAGTTCGCGGGCGACGGCGTCTCGCACCGGGTAGCCGTCCCAACCGGGCATGATCGGCGGCGACACCGGGACGCCGCTGTGGAAGTCGACCGGGCCCGGCACGCCGACGCCCACGCCGGCGGGGCGGTCGACGCCCTGTTCGGCCAATACCTTGCGGGCGAGCTCGAGGGCGCTGGCGAGAACGTGCTCCGGACCCAGGCGGACGTCCATGTCGACATAGCGCTGGCCCAGCACCTTGAGCCGGCCATCGGTCACTGCCACGGACACGGCGGTCGCACCGATCGCGATGCCGACGAACCGCAGATCCGAGGACAGGTCGACCAACGTCGACCGGCGCCCGCCCCGGGACGCGGCCGGTCCCGCGCCCTCGGCCAAGCCCAGCTCGGTCAGGCGTTGTACCTCACCGGCCATCGTGGTGCGGGAGACGCCCAGCCGGTCGGCGAGCTGGACGCGCGAGAGCGGACCCTCGTCGCGGAGAAGCTTCAGTACCTTCGCCTGGGTCTGGGTCTCGGCTCTGCCGGCCAGTGTGTGCGCCACGATGACCATGGTGCCATGCCGATCGGGGGTTCGGCGTCATCCACCGTTGCCGAGCCCCCGCTCACGCAGGTCGCGGCGCAGCTTCTCCAGCGCCATAAGCTCGCCGAACAACCTGTTGTAGGCGTCGGTCTCCGCAGACGGATCGGTGCGCTGGAGCTTCGCCTTCAGCGCCACCACCTGCCGCGACACCCACACCTCGTGCAACCGGAGGACGACCGACTGGGCGTACCGCTCCAGTTCGGATTCACCGGCCGGCACCGGCTCGACGGACAGCTCAGTGATCATTCCACGCACCGCATCGTCCGGCGCGGCGGCCAGCAGACCCTCGACCCACCGCTGCCCACCGGCCTGCGTCGCACACCCACCCGCCTTGGCCACTGTCTCGCGCAGGGCGCGGTAGGCCGGCGACCGGAACGCCTCGGCGTCCAACTCGTCGAACATCGGACCGGCCAGGGCGGGACGCTGGATGGCCATCCGCAGTACCGAGCGCTCGAGGGCGAGGGTCTGCGGATCGACGTCGCCGTGAACTGGGACTCCGAGCGCCTGCTGCCCCGCGACCACGGGTTCGGGACGCCCGCCGCCTCGCGGTCGCCCGCGCGCCGCGGCGCCGGCGGCCGCCCGCACCCGGCGCACCACGGCCAGTTCGTCCGGGGCACCGGCCCACCCGGCCAGGCGTCGTGCGTACTCGTCGCGCAGCGCGTGGTCACGGATCCGGCCGACCAGTGGGATGGCCTTGTCCAGCGCCGCCGTCCGCCCTTCGGCGGTGTCCAGGTCGTACTCGGCAAGCGTGGTGCGAATGGCGAACGCGAAAAGGGGCTGATGCCGGGCCACGAGCTCGCGCACCGCGGAGTCACCGTCGCGCTGGCGCAGCTCGCACGGGTCGAGCCCGTTGGGTTCGATGGCCACCCGGGTCTGACCGACGAACCGCTGATCACCTTCGAAGGCCCGCATCGCCGCTCGGCGGCCGGCCTCGTCGCCGTCGAATGTGAAGATCACCTCGCCCCGCAGCTCGTCCTGGTCGCGCAGCAGCCGGCGCAGCACCCGGGCGTGATCTTCGCCGAAGGCGGTGCCGCAGGTTGCGACGGCGTGGGTGACTCCGGCCAGGTGGCAGGCCATCACGTCGGTGTATCCCTCGACGACCACCGCCTGCGACCGCCGGGCGATCTCCTTCTTGGCCAGGTCGACGCCGTAGAGCAGGTGGCTCTTCTTGTAGATCGGCGTCTCTGGGGTGTTCAGGTACTTCGCCTCGATCCGGTCGTCGTCGTACAACCTGCGAGCACCGAAGCCGACGACGTCGCCGAGCAGGTCCTTGATCGGCCACAGCAGCCGGCCGCGGAAGCGGTCGTACGGCGCCGACCGGCCCTGCGCCACCAGGCCGGCCAGGATGAGCTCCTCATCGGTGAAGCCGGCCTGCCGGAGGTGCTTGCGCAGCGAGTCCCCCTCGCGCGGGGCGTACCCCACGCCGAACAGCTCGGCCGCGCCCCTGTCGAAGCCGCGCTCGTCGAGGAACCGCCGGCCGGCCACCGCTTCGGGAGACGTGGCTAGCTGCTCGGCGTAGTACGCCGCGGCCGCGCGGTGCGCGTCGATAAGCCGGGTTCGCTGCTCGCGGTTGCGACCCGGGCTGGCGCCGGGACGGACGTCCTCGTACCGCAGTTGCAGGCCCACCTTGTCGGCCAGCCGCTCGACGGCCTCCGGAAACGTGAGCTGGTCGTACTTCTGGACGAACGAGATCACGTCGCCGCCCTCGCCGCAGGCGCCGAAGCAGTGCCACAACCCGCGCGCGGGAGTGACGTGGAACGACGGTGTCTTCTCGTCGTGGAACGGGCACAGCCCCTTCAGCGAACCGCCGCCCGCGTTCCGCAGTGCGACATACTCACCGACGATCTCGTCGATCTTGGCGCGCTCGCGGACGGCCGCGATGTCCTCGTCCCGGATCCGCCCCGCCATGAGGTCGAAGTCTAGGTCAGTCAACAGCTTGATCGAGCGGATGGAACCAGCGAACCCGGCCGAACCTGGCGAAGTCGCGATCAGTGGTGACGATCTCGCTGCCGGTCTCGATCGCCAGCGCCGCCAGATGAGCGTCCGTGACCAGGTTGCCGCCGGCTCCGGCGTCCTGGCAGGCGTCCTTGAACAGCGCCCAGTGCCGGGGTCCGGGCTCGAGGGGCACGCAATGGTCATGCCCGCATACGTCGTCGATGAATGCGGTGGCCGACGCGAGGGGGCTAGGCGGATCGAAGACGCGCCGGTGCGTCACTATCCGGACGAACGCCGTTCGCACCACGCTGGTGAGCCCGAACGGTTCGTCACCGGCGAGCAGATCGGTCAACCAGGCGAGGTACCGGTCGTGCTCGGGAGCATCCTCACGGTGGGCGTACACCAGCACGTTGGCGTCAATGATTCTCATCGGCATCCATCAGGTCGTACAACGCCGCCGTGTCGTCGAGGTCGACGCCGGGCCGCGGGCCTCGCCCGCGGAACGTCGTCAGCGTCACCGGCTTGCGTCCGGCCTGACCGCGCCGCCGGGCCAGCGACTCGCGAAGCGCGTCCTCAATGACCGAGTTGAGGCTGCGCCGGGTGCGTGCGGCCAGCTCCTTAGCCTCGGCCAGCAACTCGTCGTCAAGCCGGATAGTGGTGCGCATACATCAAAGTGTCAACCATGTGACATCAAAATGTCAAGATCAGCATTCGTTCGGCTTGCCTTCGTGGGCAACAAGCCTCCTCAGTGTCGCGTCGGCTCGCACCAAGCTTCCACAATGTCGTCGCCGCCCGCACCGAGCTTCCACGATGTCGTGACCTACCGGCACTAAGGTTCCATAATGCGACTACAGCGACATTGTGGAACCTTGGTGCGCCCGGCCCACGGCATTGTGGAAGCTCGGTGCGGCCCGCGGACAGCACCGTGGATGCTCGGTGCAGCTAAACCTCGGCGAGCGGGACGTCGGAATCCGCCAGCCGCGCCGGGTCGACCGTCCGGCCGGATCTGACCAGCTCCTCGATGTGGCCGATGCCGTCGTCCCACATGTTGACGTGCATGCCCGCGATGGGGCGTCCCCCGCTGAGCCAGAACGCCTGGAACGCCCGGCCCGGCACGTCGCCGCGCAGCACCACGTCGTCGTATGACCCCGGCGGCGCGTGGCCGGTGTACTCCATCCCGAGGTCGTACTGGTCGGTGAAGAAGTACGGCAGCTTGTCCCACGAGACGTCCTTGCCCAGCATCGACCGGGCCGCGGCGGGGCCACCGTCCAGCGCGTTCGCCCAGTGCTCCACCCGCACCCGGGTGCCGACCAGCGGGTTCTCGATCGCGGCCACGTCGCCCGCAGCGTAGACGTCCGGCTCGGAGGTCCGGAATCCGGCGTCGACGGCGACCCCGTCCTCGATCGTCAGCCCGGCGGCGGCCGCCAACTCGGTCCGCGGGGCGATCCCGATGCCGGCCACCACGGTGTCGGCCATTATCTCGTCGCCGTCGGACGTGACGATGGCCACAACCCGGCCGTTGTCGCCCACGATCTCGCGGACGCCGGTGCCCAGCCGAAGGTCGACGCCGTGCTCGCGGTGCAGGTCGGCGAACACCCTGGCGACGTCGTCGCCCAGCACGGCCTGCAGCGGCAGGTCGGCGATCTCGACCACGGTGACCTCCGCACCGTGGTTGCGCGCCGCCGCCGCGACCTCCAGGCCGATCCACCCGCCACCGATGATCGCGACCCGGTGACCCTCGTCCAGGACGTCACGAAGGTGGTCCGAGTCCGGCAGATTGCGCAGATACCGGACGTCTTCCAGGTCCGCACCCGACACGTCGAGCCGCCGCGGCTCAGAGCCGGTCGCCAGCAGCAACTTGGTGTAGCCGAGCCGCTCGCGGCCGTCCAGTTCGACTTCGTGGGCGCCCGGATCGAGGGCTGTCACGCGGGTGCCGAGGCGCAGTTCGATGTTGTGCTCGCCGTACCAGGGTTCCGGGTGGACGAACGCCGTGTCGCGATCGTCGTTGCCGAGCAGGTATCCCTTGGACAGCGGGGGACGTTCGTACGGTGGCTCGGGTTCGTCGCTGAGCAGTACCACCCGGCCGTCGAAGCCTTCCTCGCGGAGCGTCTCGGCGGCCTTGGCACCGGCGAGGCCGCCGCCGACGATGACAAACGTTGTCGTATCGTCCATGTTGCTGACCTTTGCGGTAGTGGTTTCTGCTGTCAATCCGGCATGCCGGTGAGCCGGCGATGCCACTCGTGGGCCGACGCGTCGGTCAACGACGCGACCTGATCGACGAGCACTCGCAGCCGCGCATCGTCGCCGGTCGCGTCCTTCCAATCCGCCTGGAACGCCGGCTCGAGAACGTCCGGCGCACGCTTTCGAAGGACGTCGACGAGCTCGAAGAGCAGCTCGCGTTGCTGGACGTACACCGCCTCACGGTCGCGGGCGGTCATGACGTACACGGCCGCCAGGCCTTTCAATACCGCGATCTCGATCCGGGTATCGCGGGGCACGACGAGATCAGCGTGGTAGCGGGTGAGCGGCGCCGGCCCGTACGCGGCGTGGGTGGCCGACTCCGCGGCGTCACAGAACCGGCCGATCAGCTGGCTCGTCAGGTCCTTCAGCGCGGCCAGGGTCGCCCGGGTGCCGTCGTATCTGCCTACCCAGAACCTGGTTGCCCGCAGTCGGTCCAGCCCGGCCAGCAGTTCGCCGGGTTCGGCGTCACGGGCGTACCAGTCGCGGGTGAGCCTGGCGATGGCGTCGCGTTCGGTCGCATCGTCCAGGGGCGCGCCGGGATCCAGCCGCTGGGCCACTATCGCGTCCTCGACGTCGTGCACGCAGTAGGCCACGTCGTCGGCGAAGTCCATCACCTGCGCCTCGAGGCACGGCCGCCGCGGTGGAGCATCCTTGCGGAGCCACTCGAAGACATCGGAGTCCTCGGCGTATACGCCGAACTTGGTGTCTCCCTCCTCCCGCGGCCACGGGTACTTCGTCGCCGCGTCCAGGCTCGCCCTGGTCAGATTCAGGCCGGCCGAGCGGCCGTCGGGCAAGGCCGTCTTGGCTTCCAGCCGGGTCAGCAGGCGCAGAGTTTGGGCGTTGCCCTCGAACCCGCCGATGCCGGCCGCTACCTCGTTCAGGGCCACTTCGCCGTTGTGGCCGAACGGCGGATGCCCGAGGTCGTGGGCCAGGCACGCGGTGTCGACGACGTCGGGATCGCAGCCGAGCTTCTTGCCCAGTTCCCGCCCGACCTGCGCCACCTCGAGGGTGTGCGTGAGCCGGTTGCGGACGAAGTCGTCCGTGCCCGGCGCGACAACCTGGGTCTTGGCCGCAAGGCGGCGCAGCGATGCCGAGTGGACGATGCGAGCCCGGTCGCGCTCGAACGGCGTGCGGCCTGCCCGCTTGGGCGGCTCGGCAACCCAGCGTTCGTAGGCGGCTTCGTCGTATTCGGTCATCACCGACGAGGCTAGTGCGTAGCCGTCAGAACGCGTCCAGACCGCCGCTGCCCGATTCCCCCGTCAGCCGCCACCGGTAGTAGGCGAGCGACTCCCGCAGGATGTACCGGGCCTGCGCCTCCCGGGTCTGTACGACGGGGCCGGACCTGGCCGGAGCCGATACCGGGTCGATCCCGCTCGACCTGGCCATCGCCTTGGCCCGGAACGTGTGCCAGGGGTCGGTCACCAGGATCGCGGTCTCCCAGCCGTTGGCCTCGAACGTCTCAGAGACGGCGTCAAGACTGGTCTGAGTGTTGAAGCCGGACGCGACGGCGACGACAGCGTC
>DASUUU010000038.1:0-7332 GCA_036373915.1 Jiangellaceae bacterium
GTTTGCGAAGATCGGGACCCGGAACGCGATGGTGATCGCGGTGACCTCGTTCGCCGTCGCGCTGGACCCCGACGAGCGACGCGTCGGCACCGGTATCGGCTCGGCCGCGCCCACTCCACGGCGCGCGATCGCAGCCGAGCAGTACGCCGCCGAGGCACTGGATTGGGAGGGTCGGGGGGCGATTCCCGACGAGGTGTCTGCGCGGTTCGGGGGGCTGGTGGCGGCGGCCGCGGCGCCGATAGACGACGTCCGCGGCACCGCCACCTACCGGCTGCACGCTCTGACCGTTCTGGCCCGCCGTACGCTCGGCTGGGCTTGGGCGTCGTACCAGCGAGCCTGAAACCACATGCGCGTAACCACCACCGTCAACGGTGAACGGCGCCAGATCGACGATGTCTGGGAAGCCGAGAGCCTGCTGTACGTTCTCCGCGAGCGAATGGGGCTGCCCGGGTCCAAGAACGCGTGTGAGCAGGGCGAGTGCGGTTCGTGCACCGTGTACCTGGACGACCTGCCGGTATGTGCGTGCCTCGTCGCGGCCGGGCAAGCCCAAGGTCGCGAGATCCGCACAGTTGAAGGGCTGGCCGACGGCGATCTGCTCGACCCCGTGCAGGAAGCGTTCGTCGAGGCGGGCGCGGTCCAGTGCGGCTTCTGCACGCCGGGGCTCGTGGTGGCCGCGCACGACCTGCTGAACCGAGTCGGCCGGCCGAGCGACACCGACATCCGCGAAGCGCTGGCGGGCAACCTGTGCCGCTGCACCGGGTACGAGCAGATCCTGGCTGCGGTGCGGCTCGCCGCCGAGCGCCGTGAAGAGGCGGTCCAGTGAGCTCGGTGGCCCGGCCGGACAGTGCGGCCGCCGGGGTCAGACAACGCCCCGGCGTGGCCGGCGGAGTCGGCCAGAACGTCGCGCGCCCCGACGGCACGCTCAAGGTCACCGGCGAGTTCGCCTACTCCAGCGACCTGTGGGCCGACGGGATGCTGTGGGGTACGACGCTGCGCAGCCCTCATGCCCATGCCCGCATCACCCGGCTCGACCTCGGGCCGGCGTTGACGGTGCCGGGCGTCTCCGCGGTGCTCACTTACCATGACGTCCCGGCCCAGAAGGTCTATGGGCTCGAGCACGCCGACCAGCCGGTCCTGTGCGACGGCACCGCCCGCTACCAGGGCGAACCGGTCGCGATAGTGGCGGCCGACCATCCGGAGACGGCCCGCCGCGCCGCATCCAGGATCGCCGTCGAGTACGAGGTCCTCGAGCCGCTCACCGATCCCAGGCGGGCCGTTGACCCCACCGACACCCCTCTGGTACACGCCACCGGCAACGTCGTACGGCACCTGGTCATCCGCAAGGGCGACGCAGACGCAGCGGCTGACGTGGTGGTCACGGGAGACTACGAAGTCGGCATGCAGGACCAGGCCTTCCTCGGGCCAGAGTCCGGGCTCGCGGTGCCGGCCGATGACGGTGGGGTGGACCTCTACGTCGCCACCCAGTGGCTGCACGTCGACCGCAGCCAGGTCGCCGCCTGCCTGGGGCTGCCCGAAGAGAAGGTGCGGCTGAGCCTGGCCGGCGTCGGCGGTGCGTTCGGTGCCCGCGAGGACCTGTCCATGCAGATCCACGCCTGCCTGCTCGCCCTGCGCACCGGCAAGCCGGTCAAGATGGTCTACTCGCGCGAGGAGTCGTTCTTCGGCCATGTGCATCGGCACCCGGCGCTGCTGCACTACGAACATGGTGCGAGTCGTGCAGGCCGGCTGCTGTACGTCAGGGCCGAGATCATCCTGGACGGCGGCGCCTACATGTCCAGCACCCCGGCCGTGGTCGCCAACGCGGCAACCCTCGGGGTCGGGCCGTACGACGTCCCGAATGTCAGCGTCGACTGCTGGGGCGTCTACACCAACAACCCGCCCTGCGGTGCGATGCGCGGGTTCGGTGCCGTCCAGGCCGCGTTCGGGTACGAGTCGCAGATGGACCGGATGGCGGCCGAACTCGGCCTGGATCCGGTGGAGTTCCGCGTGCTCAACGCGATGAGTGAAGGCTCGGTGATGCCGACCGGGCAGGTGATCGACTCGCCGGCACCCGTGGCCGAACTGCTGAAGCGGGTGCGAGCGGCGCCGACGCCGGACGGGCGTCCGGAGGGGCCGGCGAGCGATCTGCGCGACCTGCCCGGCGGGGTCGGCAACACCACCCACGGCGAAGGGGTGGTGCGTGGCGTCGGCTACGCCGTGGGCATCAAGAACGTCTGCTACTCCGAGGGCTTCGACGACTACTCCACGGCCCGGGTCCGGGTGGAGCTGGTCGGCGGCCGGCCGGTCGCAAGCGTGCACACCGCCGCAGCCGAGGTCGGCCAGGGGCTTGTGACGCTGTTGGCGCAGATAGCCCGGACCGAGCTCGGTGTCGATCAGGTGACCATCCTGCCGGCCGACACCCAGGTAGGTAGTGCCGGCTCGACGTCCGCATCCCGTCAGTCGTACATGACCGGCGGTGCGGTACGGGCCGCGTGTCGGGCCATCCGCGCCCGGCGGCCCGACCTGGCCGCATTGCGCGAGGGACAGGTCGTCGAGGAGACCATCGAGTGGCGGCACCGGCCCACCGTGCCGTTGGATGAGCGCGGCCAGGGCAACGCCCACGTCCAGTACGCCTTCGCCGCGCACCGCGCAGTCGTCGACGTCGACGTCGATCTGGGCCTGGTGAAGGTTGTCGAGTTGGCGACCGCCCAGGACGTCGGCAAGGTGATGAACCCGGCCGGGGTGCTGGGGCAGATCTACGGCGGCAGCTCACAGGGGCTCGGGCTCGCGTTGATGGAGGAGATCCAGGTGGTCGACGGCGCCATCGCGAACCCGTCGTTCACGGACTACCTGATCCCGACCATGCTCGACATGCCTCCGATGCAGGTGGACGTGCTCGAGTTGGCCGACCCGCATGCGCCATACGGGCTGCGTGGCGTGGGAGAACCGCCCGCGATCTCGTCGACCCCTGCGATAGTGGCCGCCGTGCGTGCCGCGACAGGTCGGGCGCTCACCCGGATACCCGTCCGGCCCGAGTACATCACCGGTGCCGGGGAGCCGGCCGGGTGAACCGGCGGGTGGGGCGCCTCGACGGTGGCTCGGACAGCACCCGGCTCGGCCCCGACGTGCTGGCCGAGCTGGACGGCATGCTCGCGGGCGCGGACGCCGACCTGGCCCGGCTCTACCCGGGCGATTCCGGCACCAGGCAACCGGTGCACACCGTGTACGTGCCCGCCGATCGGTTCACCGCCGACACCGCACCCGCCTGGGGCGCCGCCGCGATCGACGCACTCCGCGCCCACGGTTCCGATCCCGGTGTGCTGGCCGACGTGGTGGGATCGCCGCCGGACCTGGTAGCCGAAGTCGAGCCGCTCGTACGGCGGAAACTGGCCCGAGAGCCGATCGAGGATCTGCGGATCGACTTCGAGGACGGGCTGGGTATCCGGCGCGACGGCGACGAGGACGATCTGGCGCTTTACGCCGCGCGCGCCGTCGTGGAGGCGTCGGCCGCGGGCCGGTGCCCGCCGTTCGTCGGGCTCAGGTTCAAGTCGCTGGAGGCCGCCACGCGGGCCCGAGCGGTGCGAACCCTCGATCTGTTTCTCGGCGGGCTGCTCGCGGCCGGTCCGCTGCCGGAGGGGCTGGTGCTGACCATGCCGAAGGTGAGTTCGGTGGCGCAGGTGCAGGCGATGGTCCGGCTCTGCGAGCGGCTCGAAGCCGAGTACGGACTGCCGGAGGGGCGGTTGCGCTTCGAGGTCCAGATCGAGACTCCGCAGGCCATCGTCGGCCCGGACGGCACGGCGACCGTCGCGCGCACCGTGCACGCAGCACCGGGACGGCTGGTCGGGCTGCATTACGGCACGTACGACTACAGCGCCGCCTGCGGGGTTGCGGCCGCCTACCAGAGCCTGGAGCATCCGGCGGCCGACCACGCCAAGGCCGTGATGCAGGTGGCCGCGGCCGGCACGGGAGTCCGCCTGTCGGACGGTTCGACGAACGTGCTGCCGGTAGGGGACGGGCCGGCCGTACGCTCGGCCTGGGCGTTGCACGCGCGCCTGGTACGCCGATCGCTGGAGCGGGGGTTCTACCAGGGCTGGGACCTGCACCCGGCGCAACTGCCGACCCGCTTTCTGGCAACCTACGCGTTCTTCCGGTCCGGGTTGGCGGCGGCGGCGTCCCGGCTCGTGGCGTACGCCGAGCGGGCCGCGAGCGGGGTGCTGGACGAGCCGGCCACGGCTCGAGCGCTGTCCGGGTACCTGCGAAGGGGTCTTGATTGCAGTGCGTTCAGTGAGGGTGAGCTCCGTCAACACGGCCTCGACCGAGGCTCGTTGTCGGCGTACACCGGACCGTCAGCGCCCCGATGACGGTCTTTCGGTCTCGCCGGGCCATCCTGCCGTCAGGCGAACAGCCTGCCGACATCGTCGTCGACGGCGAGTTGATCGTGGCGATCGAGCCGTACGGCAGCGCGACAAGGGACGAGCTGATCGACCTCGGCACGCTCGCCCTGCTGCCTGGCCTGGTCGACACTCACGTGCACGTCGACGAGCCCGGCCGGACGTCGTGGGAGGGATTCGCGACGGCCACCCGCGCCGCTGCGGCGGGCGGCGTGACGACGATCGTCGACATGCCGCTGAACTCCGTCCCACCGACGACGACCGTCGACCACCTGGAGACCAAGCGTGCCGCCGCGGCCGACGCGCTGCACGTCGACGTCGGGTTCTGGGGTGGGGCGACGGGTGACAACGTAGGGGAGTTCGCGGCCTTGCACGACGCCGGAGTGTTCGGCTTCAAGGCGTTCATGGCGCCGTCCGGAGTTCCCGAGTTCCCGCACCTGGTCGGCGACGAGTTGGAGGGAACCCTGGCGGAGATCGCCCGGCTGGATTCGCTGTGCGCGGTGCACGCCGAGGACCCCGTCGTGCTCGCGCGATCACCGGCGCCGTCGGGGCGGTCATATGCCGGTTTCCTCCGGTCGCGCCCGCCCGACGCAGAACGCGCCGCCGTGGCCCGCCTGGTCCAAGCCGCTCGCCTGACGCGGGCGCGCGTGCACGTCCTGCACGTATCCGATGCCGATGTGGTGCCACTGCTCGACGGCGCGCGCAGCGACGGCGTGCAGATCACCGCCGAGACATGTCCGCACTACCTGTACCTGGCGGCCGAGGAGGTGGGGGACGGCGACACGGCCGCCAAGTGTTGCCCACCCATCCGCCAAGCGGCGAACCGGGATGCGCTGTGGCAGCGGCTCGGCACCGGGTCGATAGGCCTCGTGGTATCGGATCACTCCCCATGCCCGCCCGAGCTGAAGGCACTGGGGACCGGCGACTTCGGCGCGGCTTGGGGTGGTATCAGCGGATTGCAGCTGGGCCTGGCGGTGGTGTGGACTCAGGCTATGACGCGCGGGCACGGGCTGAGCGAGGTCGCCCGCTGGATGGCTCACGGCCCGGCCGCACTCGTCGGCCTGCGTTCCAAGGGATCGCTCGAGGTGGGCAAGCACGCCGACCTCGTGGCGTTCGATCCCGACGCCACGTTCGTCGTCGACCCGGCGGAGCTGTTCCACCGGCATCCGCTCACGGTCTATACCGGCCGGAGACTGCGGGGAGTGGTGACGGACACCTGGCTGCGCGGCAAGCGCGTGGACGGCAGTTCCACTCGTGGCCGGCTGTTGCAGCGAGGCGCGTGACGATGGAGTGGAAGGACCTTCCTGATCTCGCCGTTCGCACCAGGGGTGGCTCGGTCGTCCTGGCCAACGACGAGACCTTCGGCGAGAAGGAGAACCTGATCAGGCCGGACGTCCCGGCGTTCTCGCCGCACACTTTCGGCCACCATGGCCAGATCGTGGACGGCTGGGAGACCCGGCGCCGGCGAGAACCAGGAGACGACTGGGCGGTGGTGCGGCTGGGCACTCCCGGCGTCGTGCGCGGGATGATCGTCGATACCTCGTGGTTCACGGGAAACTACCCGCCGGAGGTATCGCTGGACGCTGCGTGGGTCGATCCGCTCGACTCGTCGGTGCGCATCGCCGACCTGATCGGCCCGAACGTCGAGTGGACCGAGATCGTGCCGCGGTCTGCGGTGCGCGGCGACACCCGGAACGGCTTCGCCGTCGATAACGACCGCGTTGTCACACATGTGCGGCTGCGCCAGTACCCGGACGGGGGGATCGCGCGGCTGCGCGTGCACGGCGAACCGGTCGGCGACCCGCGGTGGCTGGCCGGCCGGGCGTTCGACCTGGCCGCGATGGAGCACGGCGCCACCGCCATCGACTGCAGCAATCGGTTCTACTCCGCGCCGGACAACCTGCTCGTCTCCGGACCGGCGCGCGTCATGGGGGACGGGTGGGAGACGTCCCGCCGGCGCGACACCGCCAACGACTGGGTAGTGATCCGGTTGGCCACGACGGGTGTGGTGGGCCACCTGGAGCTCGATACGTCATGTTTCGTCGGTAATGCGCCCTCGGCGGTGTCGGTGGCCGGCATCGGCACGGAGCGAGTCGAACTGCTGCCCAGGACGCCGGTACAGCCGGACGCGGTGAACCGCTTCGTGCTGCGGCCGGCCGGCGCTGTGGATCGGTTGCGGGTGGACATCTTTCCCGACGGCGGCCTGGCCCGCGTGCGCGCTTGGGGCCAGCCGAGCCGCGCCGGCCGGGCGTCCCTGTTCCTCCGCTGGTACAACCGGCTACCAGAGTCCGCCGCGGTGTCCGCGCTGACAGGTTGGGGCGGTGCGGACGTCGTTTGGGCCAGTGCGTTGGCAGACGGACGTCCTTACGATGACGGCGCGGCGCTTTCTGACGCCGTTTCGGCCCTGCCCGGCACGCCCCCCGAGCCGATGTCGTGGACGGCACTGACCGGCGGCAGACTCGGCTGAGGATGATCAGGAGGCTGTGGCCAAGTCGCTTCAGTCGGCGGTCACCGCTCCGGTACTGCGTCCGACAGCTGAGGAATCTGAAGCGCGGCCCAGGGGCTGATCGCCCACGGCGCGCGGGCGGCGACCAGCCGGAGGTCCGCCCAGGACGTCCACGACCACTCGCACACCTCTGCCGGATCGGGCTTCGGGTCGCGGTCCGCGACGCCGACCAGCACCGGGCACAGCTCATTCTCGACCATCCCGTTGCCGTCGGTTGCGCGGTACGCGAACCGCGGCAGAGCGACTTGGAGCTCAGAGACGGTCAGGCCGAGTTCCTCCCGCACCCGGCGCCGCGCGGCGCTCACCACGTCCTCGTCGGGTTTGGGATGGCCGCAGCACGCGTTGCTCCAAACGCCTGGCCAGGTGGCCTTCTCCAGCGCACGTCGCGTGATCAACACCTCATGGGTGTCGGGGTGAAAGATGTAGCACGAGAACGCG
>DASUUU010000039.1:0-50831 GCA_036373915.1 Jiangellaceae bacterium
TCAGACGCAGCCTCCGCGCCACCTGTCGTACCGTCACCGGCCGCGCCCCAACCATCGCCGGCCGGCAGGGCCTGCCGCGCGATGAGCGAGGCCATCTCGGACAGGTCGCCGTGGCCGGCGGCAGGCGCACGCCCGGCGGACGCGGGTAATGCCAGGATCAACGTTCCGGCCACCGCGGCACCGCAGACCATTGCCGTGAGTCTACGCATCTGCCTCTCCATTCCTAACGGCTTAGAATCAATTTGGGAGAGACGCTATTTACCATTCCGCCGGTACGTCAATAGGTCGCGTTTGCAGATTTGTTGCAATGAATTGATGCAGCACCGCATTCCTCGCGACAATTTGCGAGCCGGCGTGCGCTTATTCCGGTTTGGCACGTGACTACGGCAGCGTTTGTTGCACTCCCTTCGCGGGTGAGTTAGCAGTGGCCCACGCGATTCCGAGCTCGCTCGGCAGCGTGAGGCGGTCGGCCCCCTCGCGCAGCACGGCGCTGATGCCCGGCACTGTGACGACCCGGTCCGGCTCATGCACCTGCTGCCACTGCGGCCCGATCGTGGTCGGCGGCCCATCGGCGGTGATCGCATCGATCACCCGGGTGAACGGCGCCGTCCGCTCCAGCGGCGCGAGCAGTGCGACTTCGCCTGGAGCAGATCGATGCGCCAGCAGGTTGGCCAGCAATCCGGTCCGGCCGGGTACCGCGGCGAGGTCGGCGTCGCCGGGCAGGCGCAGCCGGTCCGTGGTGTACTCGAGGACGGCGCGACCACGTTCGCCGTGCACCACGATCCAGGGATCTTGTTCCACGTCGGCGCACAGCGTCACGGCGACCACGATTCGCAGTCCCGAACTCAGCCGCACCGAGAGCGCTCCGGTGTCGTCCACTTCGATCGGACGGGCCCGGTATCGCTCGACGACGAGCTCGGAGATCGACACCGATCCGGCGGCCTCGGCAATGGCGAAGCACTGCATCACGGCATGGGCGAACGGATTCGCCAGTGCGCCGTCCAGAACCGGCCGCCCGTGGAGTTCGCGCCGGCCCGCCCACGGCGTCCGGGAGTAGTAGCTGTCCGGCCGCTGCCACAATCCACAGGCTCCGATACCTTCGATCGCGCCGAGCCGACCGGTACGAATCGCCTCGGACAGCGCGGCCAGCGCCGCCGAGCCCAGCGCCTGAAACCCCACCTGGCACACCCGGCCGGACTCGGCGAGCAGGGCGGTGAGCTGTTCATGCTCGGACCACGAGACCAGCGGCGGCTTCTCGAGCATCACGTCCGCGCCGGCCTGTACGGCGGCCGATGCGATCTCCAGGTGGGTGTGCGGCGGGGTCGCGATCACCACCACGTCCGGCCTGGTCGCGGAGATGAGCTCGCGGTAGTCGGTGAACCGCTGCGCGGTCGGCGGCACCGGCACGCCGGGGTCGTCCTCGATCGGCTGGACGTCGCACAACCCGACGAGCTCGGCGACACCCGCGGCCTGGAGCTCGGCGATCGCCCGCCGGTGGTGAATGCCGTACCCGTTGGCCCCGACAAGGGATATCCGGGCCACCGTCATGCCTCCTCCTTCAGGCCGGCCAGCACATCGGCCACACCGTACTTGCCGAGCTCGGAGAACCATCGGGCCACGAGCCGGCCGAAACCCTCGTCGGCCGCCAGGTCCGGCGCGAACACCGCGTCGATCGCGAGCAGTGCGTCGATCGGCGCCGCCGAGCGGGCGGCTCGCCGTAAGCGAGTGGCGAGCGGGTCGTCCAGCGGCAGCTCGCGCCCGTCGTCCGCGTACCCGGCGACGAAGCACATCCAGGCCGCCGTCACGAGAGCCGCCCACCGCGGCTCGGCGTTCGCCGCGAGCCGGTCGGCCGCGGTGTGCAAGATGCGCTGGGGCATCTTCTGTGAACCGTCCATGGCGACCTGGAGGGTGCGGTGGCCGATGGCTGGATTCGCGAACCGGTCCAGCACCGCCTTGCCGTACTCGATCACCGATCTTCCCGGCGGCGGCGTCAGGCTTGGTGCGATGTCGTCGGCGATGAATCGCTCGAGCATCGGGCGCATCCCGGGAAGCGCCAGGGCGTCCGCGATCGTCGGGCAGCCGGCCAACGCCCCCAGGTAGGCCAGGGCGGAGTGAACCCCGTTGAGCGCACGGAGCTTGAGCCGCTCGTACGGACGGGCGTCGGACGTGAGCACCGCGCCGACCGCCTGCCAGGCCGGCCGTCCGCCGGGAAACTCGTCCTCGACGACCCACTCGGAATAGGGCTCGGCGGCCACCGCCATCTCGTCGCGGACGTTGAGCGCCGCAGCGGCCGCCGCGATCGTCTCGGCCGTGGTGGCCGGAACCACCCGGTCGACCATCGTTCCCGGAAAGGTGACATTCGCCTCGACCCAGCCGGCGTCCGCACCCGCCGCCGAGTAGGCGTCGAGCACCGCCTGGCGGAGCCGTCGCCCGTTCGACGGGAGGTTGTCGCAGCTGACCAGGGCCAGCGGACCGGCGCCACGGCCCGCCCTGGCCCGCAACCCGGCGATCAGGAGGCCGGGTATCGACCAGGGCGGGGCAGCGCCGGTCAACTCCGCCCGCAGGCCGTCGTCCACCATCAGGCGTCCGGTTGCGGGATCCAGGAGGTATCCCTTTTCGGTGACGGTCAGCGTGACGATCCTGATCGCCGGATCGGCGATGAGGTCGATCACGCCTGCGGGGTCGGACGGCAGGTGGCGCACGCCGACGATCGAGCCGACCACCCGGGTGCCCGATCCGTTGCCGTCCAGGCTGGTGACGCTGAACAGCCCGTCCTGCGCCGCGAGGCCGTCGACGACGGCACGCCGCCGGGGCGCCACGCCGACGATGCCCCAGTCGCCACCGCCGGCCAGGGCGGACTCGGTGTATACCGCCTGGTGAGCGCGGTGGAAGGCGCCGACGCCGAGGTGGACGATGCCGGGCCGGACATCCCACGGCCGTACCAGCGGGCCGGACCCGTCCGGTACCCGGCCGAGGGTGGCCCGGCTCAGCCGTGGCGCCATACCGGTCCGTCCGGGAACGAGTACTCCGCGATCGACTCGGGCCGCATCGTCACGCCGTATCCGGCAGCGGTGGGTAGCCGGTAGCGGCCCCCGGCGACGACGATCGGGTCGACGAAGTGCTCGTGCAGGTGGTCGACGTATTCGATCATCCGGCCATCGAGTGATCGGCCCACCCGCAGGTAGTCGAAGATCGACAGGTGCTGCACGTACTCGCACAGCCCGACGCCGCCGGCGTGGGGACAGACCGGGATGCCGAACTTGGCCGCCATCAACAGCACCGCAAGCACTTCATTGACCCCGCCCACGCGGCAGGCATCGACCTGGCACACGCCTATCGCGCCCGCCTGCATGAGTTGTTTGAAGATCACCCGGTTGGCGGCCACCTCGCCGGTCGCGACCCGGATCGGTGCCACCTTCGCCGCGATCCGGGCATGACCGAGGACGTCGTCGGCGTGGGTGGGCTCCTCGATCCAGTACGGGTCGAACTCGGCCAACCGCGCCATGTTCCCAATCGCTTCGTCGACGTCCCAGATCTGGTTGGCGTCCATCATCAGCAGCGCGTCGCTGCCGATCTCGGACCGGATGATCCCGGCCCGGCGGACGTCGTCGTCGATCGGGCCGCCGACCTTCATCTTCATCGCGCGCCAACCCGCGGAGTAGGCGGAGTGGGTCAGCTCGCGCACCTTCTCGTCCGGATATCCGAGCCAGCCGACCGATGTCGTGTAAGCGGGAAAGCCGTCGCGCTCGAGCACCGCGAGCCGCTCGGGCATGCCTGCGCGACCACGGTCCAGAATCTCGGCCGCCTCCGCGGGCGTCAGCGCATCGGAGATGTGCCGGAAGTCGATGCTGCGCACCAGCTCAGCCGTCGGCATCTCGGCCAGGAACCGCCACATCGGCCGGCCGGCAAGCTTCGCGCGCAGGTCCCACACCGCATTGACCAGCGCCCCCGTCGCCATGTGGATGACGCCCTTCTCGGGTCCCAACCAGCGCAGCTGGACGTCCGCGGTGAGCGAGCGCCAGAACTTCACGGGTTCGGCCTCGATCTCGCCGAGCGTGCGCCCGACGACGTGGTGCGACAGTGCCTCGATCGCCGCACAGGTGATCTCGTTGCCACGGCCGTTGGTGAACGTGAAGCCGGTACCCACCGCACCGTCGTCGGTGGTCAGCTCCACGTAGCTGGCGGAGTAGTCGCCGCGGTTCACCGAGTCCGACCCGTGTCCGGCCGCGGCCGTCGGGAAGCGGACGTCGTGAACGTTCGCGCCAGTGATCGTGGTCATGAGAACCCCTTCGACACGCGCAATCCAGGTGGGGGGTCTGCGGGGGGCGGAGCCCCCCGCATGAGCCGGAAGATACGTTTAGGCAGCCGGTAGGCGATGTCAATCATTGTCTCCGCGGCCTCGTCCAGCGGCAGCCGGTGCTCGGCGACGAGCCCGGCCAGGTAAGCCGCATCGACCCGGCGCGCGATCTCGTGGCGGACGGGAATCGAGCAGAACGCGCGGGTATCGTCCACGAAGCCGGCGGTGTTGTAGAAGCCCGCGGTTTCGGTGACAGCCTCGCGGAACCGCCGCAGCGCATGCGGCGCGTCCAGGAACCACCACGGTGCGCCCAGGTACATGGCGGCGTACCCCCCGGCGAGCGGGGCGAGCTCACGCGAGAACGCCGTCTCGTCCAGGGTGTACACCACGAGAGTGAGCCGCGGATCGTTGCCGAAGGCTTCCAGCAGCGGGCGGAGCGCGTGCACGTAGTCGGTGGCCCGGGGGATGTCGCCGCCGGTGTCGCGCCCGTGGGTCTCGTGCAGCCACCTGTTGTGATTCCGGACCGAGCCGGGGTGCAACTGCATGACCAGGCCGTCGTCGACCGACATGCGGGCGAACTCCATGAGCATGTGCGCTCGGAATGCCTCGGCATCGGCCGCGGAGGCGGTCCCCAGCAGCCCGCGCTGGTAGATGGCCGCCGCGTCGGCCGGATCGAGGTCGACGGCGCGCGCCGTGACGTGGCCGTGGTCGGTCGACGTGGCGCCGGCCTTGGCGAACGCCTCGCGGCGCCGGCGCAGTGCGGCCAGGTATCCGCGATAGTGCGAAGTGTCCTCGCCGGCGATCTCACCGAGCCGACGCACCCGGTCGGCCCACCCGACCCAGTCCAGGTCCACCACATCGTCCGGCCGGAACGTGGTGATCACGCGCCCGCCCGGGCCGCCCCATCCCTCGTCGGCCAGCTTCGCGTGCGCGGCCAGGTCGTCCAGCGGCGACTCCGTCGTGGCCAGCACCTCTATGCCGAACCGCTCGAACAGCGCCCGCGGGCGGAACTCCGGTGCGGCCAGCCGCTCGGCCAGCGCGTCGTAGAGCTCGTCGGCCGTCTCGGGCCGCAGCGGGGTCTCGATGCCGAACACGTCGGTGAACGTCTTCTCCAGCCACAGCCGGGAGGGAGTCCCGCGGAACAGGTACAAGTGCTCGGCGAACGTGCGCCAGATCGTCCGCCCATCGGTCTCGGCCGGCTCGCCGTTCACCGTCGGGACGCCCAGCCTGGACGGCGGTACGCCCTGCGAGAGCAGCATCCTGGTCAGGTAGTGATCGGGGACGATCAACAGCCGTGCCGGGTCTCCGAACGGCCGATCGTCAGCCAGCAGGCCCGGTTCGATGTGGCCGTGCGGGCAGATCAGCGGCTGGCCCTTGGCCATCGCGAAGAGCTCGCGGGCGATCCCCCGCTGAGTGGGATCGGACGGGAACAGTAGATCTTCGGACAATCGGGCTCCTAGATCGCGAGTAGCTCGGACACCCGAACGGGAGAGCCCGTGCGCATCGACTCGTTTCCGGCCAGGCCCACGAGCAGCGACGCGGCGCCGTCACGCTCGGTCGCCGCCCGGCCCAGCGCGTCCGGAAGCTGCTGCCCGGCGCCGTCGCCGAACAGCACCTGGGTCATGCGGGCGTCGGCACCACCATGTCCCTCCCGGGTGTAAGCCTGCACGGCTATCTGGCGCGGCGGCTTCCAGTACGGCCGGACGGTAAGGGTGTAGCCGCCCGACTCCGCGGCAGCCGCGTCGCCGTGCAGTTGAGCGCCCTTCAGCCCGCGAGCGCCGGCCAGGCTGACGTGGTCGTTCTCGACGACATCGAGTTCGAGCCGGCCCTTGCTGCCGTTGAACGCCACCCGATAGCCCTCCCACGGCGCGTATGCCGTCAAGTGATAGGTCATCCGGGCACCGGTGTCGTACCGGACCAGCACGGCCAGGTCGTCCTCGATGGTGACGCCCGGACCGAACACATTCTGATCACGGAAGTACCCGTCGGCGTGCTCGGCGTCGAGGTAGAGCTCGCGGAGCCCGTCATTGGCGCCCAGGTCGAGCGCGAACGGATCGTCCACCGCGCTCTCGGCGCCGTGAGCGCGTTCGTACCCTCGGTCGTAGCCATGGCGGGCTCCGTTCTCGCCGTAGAAGAACAGCCGGCCGGACGCGTAGACCTGTTCGGGCCGCGCGCCGAGCCACCAGTTCACCAGATCAAAGTGGTGGGTCGCCTTGTGTACGAGAAGCCCGCCGGAGTTTGACTTGTCGCGGTGCCAGCGCCGGTAGTAGTCCGCGCCGTGCCTGACGTCGAGCAGCCACTCGAAGTGGACAGAGCCGACCTCGCCGATGGCGCCGCCGACCAGCAGTTCACGGACCTTTTCGTGCAAGGGGTTGTAGCGGTAGTTGAACGTGACGGTGACCCGGCCGCCGCTGCGGTCGGCTGCGGCCAGGATCCGCCGGCACTTGCCGACGTCCGTCGTCATCGGCTTCTCGGTGATGACGTCGACGCCGGCATCGAGCCCCATCACGATGTACTCATCGTGCGTGCTGTCAACGGATGTCACCAGCAGGTTGTCGACCTCGCCCGCGACCAGCCGATCGGCCAGCTCAGCCGGGGTCCAGGCAGCGGCCGGCGGAGCACCAAGGGCCACCAGCCGCCGGTTGTGCGCCTCGATCCGGACCGGGTTCACGTCGGCGAACGCGACGAGTTCGGCCCGGTCCGCGTGATCGGTCACCAGCGCTGTCGCGAACATCTGCGCCCGAGCTCCGGCTCCTACGACCGCATAGCGCCGACGTCCCACCGTTCCTCCGACTCGAGTGACGTGCCGTGCCGCAAAGGCTTGCAGGCGTACCTAATCATGGCGCCTCACACTGGTCAAGACCACGGTGCAGTTTGTGGTGAGTTGCCGCTATTAACCTAGGTCTGCCGCGCGCCGAACATTACAAATCGGCAACGCAGGTATTGACGACGCTGCAAGGGTTTGCATTAATGACTGCCACACAACGGCAGCGACGCCGACCCGCGAGGAGGTACTCCGTGCGCGCCACCATCCGTGACGTCGCCGAGGCATCGGGAGTACACATCTCCACGGTGTCCCGGACCTTCTCGGCGCCTCACCTGGTGAACGGGGAGACTCGCGACCGCGTGCTCGCTGCCGCCGAGGCGCTCGGCTACCGCCCGAACAGAGCGGCCCGGGCGCTCATCACCGGCAAGACGCACAACATCGGGCTGATCGTGGCGGACATCGCCAACCCCTTCTTCCCGCCGATGATCAAAGCGGCAGAGAGCCAGGCCCGCCTCCGCGATTACAACATCTTCGTCGCCGAGACCGACGAGGATCCGGCCGTCGAGGAGGACCTGGTCCGCGCCCTGTCCAAGCAGGTCGATGGTGTTCAGTTGTGCAGCCCCCGGATGAGCAACAGCGTCATCGAACAACTCTCCCGCGAGGTGCCGCTCGTCCTTGTCAACCGGCAGATCCCGGGCCTGCCCTGTGTGCTGATGGATGTCGCCGGCGGTGCCCGGAGTGCGATCGGACACCTCGCCTCGCTGGGGCACCGCAAGATCGCGTTGCTCGGCGGGCCACGGGGCTCGTGGACCAGCCGCGAGATCCGCAAGTCGGCTACGGCGGCCGCCCGCGCCGCCGGCGCCACCATGACGGTGCTCAGTCCGAACCAGCCGACCGTCGAGGGCGGGCTCGCGGTCGCCGAGCAGGTCGTGCGCGAAGACGTCACCGCCGTGCTCGCCTACAACGACCTGATGGCCATCGGCCTGCTCGAGGGCCTGGACGGGCTGGGCATCAAGGTTCCCGGCGACATCAGCGTGGTCGGCATCGACGACATCGAGATGGCTCAGCGCGTCCGGCCGAAGCTCACCACGGTCGCCAACCCGACGGCCACGGCCGGGCGGACGGCGGTCGACATGCTGCTCCAACTCGGTGCCGACCGGCGGGCCACCGCACAGGTGAGCCTGCAAACCGAACTCATCGTCCGCGACTCCACCGGCCCCGGCCCGCACGCCGCCGACGGGCCGGGCCAGAAGGCGGGGTGAGCCCGTGGTCAGCACAAAACCCGTGTCGGCACCGCCGGCCCCTGGCGACTCCACCGCCACGCCCACTCGCCGGCGGGGCAAGAGCGTCCTGCAAAAGCGGGAGAACCGGGCCGCGTACCTATTTCTCGCACCGTGGTTCCTCGGCCTCGCCCTGATCACCATCGGGCCGATCGTGGCGTCGCTCGTCCTGTCGTTCACGGACTACAGCCTGCTGGAATCCCCCAACTGGATCGGGTTCGAGAACTTCGAGCGGATGCTGGACGATCCGCGGCTGCACAACTCGCTGCGGGTGACCTTCACCTACGTGTTCGTCTCCGTGCCGTTCGTCCTGGCGCTCGCACTTGCCCTGGCGATGGTCCTGGACAGGGGCCTGCGCGGCCTGCCGTTCTACCGATCCGTGTACTACCTGCCCTCATTGCTCGGCGGCAGCGTCGCGATAGCCATCCTGTGGAAGATCGTGTTCGGGACCAACGGGCTGGTCAACCAGGTGCTCGGGCTGTTCGGACTCGAGGACCTGCCGGGCTGGGTGGGCCATCCGGACTATGCACTGAGCACGCTGATCGTCCTCAACGTCTGGACGTTCGGCTCGCCGATGATCATCTTTCTGGCCGGGCTCAGGCAGATCCCGCAGATGTACTACGAGGCCGCCGCGGTCGACGGGGCAGGGTCGATGCGCAGGTTCCTCTCGGTCACCCTCCCGCTGCTCACACCGATCATCTTCTTCAACCTGATCCTCGAGACGATAAAGGCCTTCCAGACCTTCAGCCAGGCGTTCATCGTCAGCGGCGGAACTGGCGGGCCGGCCGACTCGACAATGTTCTACACGCTGTACCTCTACCTGCGCGGTTTCGGCGCCTTCGACATGGGCTACGCCTCCGCGCTCGCGTGGTTCCTACTGATGATCATCGCCGGTCTGACCGCGGTCAACTTCATCGCGTCGAGGTTCTGGGTGCACTATGGCGACGACTGAAACGGCCCTGCAGGCCGCGGCCCGCGACGCCGAGCGTCGCCGCCGCAGCCGGCCGAAGCGGCTGCTGATGCATCTCGGGCTCATCGCACTCGGCCTGACGATGCTCTACCCGCTGCTGTGGATGCTGTCGAGTTCGTTCAAGCCGACCGAGCTCATCTTCAAAGAGCCGGGCTTGTGGCCCACCGAGTTCGAGCCTGGCAACTACGTCGAGGGCTGGACGGCGCTGCGCAACCCGTTCCACCACTACATCGTCAACTCGCTGATCATCGTGGCCGGCGCGGTGTTGGGCAACCTGCTGGCCTGCTCGCTCGCCGCCTACGCGTTCGCCCGGCTGAACTTCACCGGCAAGAAGGCGTTCTTCGCGATCATGCTCGGTTCGATCATGCTGCCGGTCCACGTCGTGATCGTCCCGCAGTACATCCTGTTCTCGAACCTGGGCTGGATCAACACGTTCTACCCGCTGATCGTCCCGAAGTTCCTGGCCGTCGACGCGTTCTTCATCTTCCTTATGGTCCAGTTCATTCGCGGCCTGCCGCGCGAACTGGACGACTCCGCGCGCATCGACGGTTGCGGTCACTTCCGCATCTACTGGCGGATCATCATGCCGCTGTGCACGCCGGCGCTGGCCACCACCGCGATCTTCACCTTCATCTGGACGTGGAACGACTTCTTCAGCCAGCTGGTGTTCCTGACCGATCCGGACCTGGCCACCGTCCCGCTCGCGTTGCGGCAGTTCGTCGACTCGCAAGGCGAGACATCGTGGGGCCCGCTGTTCGCGATGTCGGTCGTCGCCCTCGGACCGGTGTTCGGGTTCTTCCTCGCCGGCCAGCGCTATCTCGTACGGGGAATCGCAACAACCGGAATCAAGTAACTGATTGGGAGGAGTACGACCATGACCCGAAGCAGCCGAGGGCGCCCCCGCCGCGCGGCGGCACTACTCGCCATGCTGTCCACCGTCACGCTCGTAGCCGCCGCCTGCGGTGGCGACGACGACGACACCGACCCGGCGGCCGGGGACCCGAGCCCGGGCGAAGCAACCGACGACGCCGGCGACGAACCTGTCGAGATCCGCTTTTCCTGGTGGGGTTCGGACTCGCGCCACGAGCAGACTCAGCAGATCATCGAGGTCTTCCAGGAGGAGTACCCCCACATCACGGTGGTGCCCGACTACACCGACTGGGAGTCCTACTGGGATCGGCTTGCCACCGCCACCGCCGGCGGTGACTCACCGGACGTCATGACCCAGGAAGAGCGGTACATGACCGACTACGCAAACCGCGGACAGTTGCTCGACCTCAACGAGCTACCTGTCGACCTGTCCGGCATCGATCCGCTCGCGCTCGGTGGGGGTCAGATCGACGGAGCGCAGTACGCCGTCGCTACAGGTGTCAACGCGTTCACCGTCATCGCCGATCCGCAGGCGTTCGAGGACGCCGGAGTGCAGATGCCGGACGACTCGACGTGGACCTGGGAGGATCTCGCCGATGCGGCGGCCCAGGTCACCGAGAGCGGTGACCTGTTCGGCATTCAGCCGGACGGCAGCAACGAGGCCGGCTTCAAGATCTACGCCCGGCAGCACGGCCAGGAGCTCTACAACCCGGACGGCACACTGGGATTCGAAGCCGAGACCCTTGCCGAGTGGTGGGAGATCCAGCTCGGCCTCATCAAGTCGGGCGCCGCGCCGTCCCCCACCGAACTACTCGAGGTCGAGGGGCCGGATACGTCCTACATCGCGACGAACCGCAGCGCCATGGCAACTGCGTACTGGACGAACCAGCTCGGCGCGCTGTCCGGAACCGCGCAGCGCGAGCTCGCCCTGTTGCGCTACCCGGGTGAGGCGGAGGGGCCCGGCATGTACTTCAAGCCGGCCATGTTCTACTCGATCTCTTCGCAGACCGAACACCCGGAGGAGGCCGCGCTCTTCGTCGACTTCCTGCTCAACGACGTGCGGGCCGCCGAGATCATGCTGACCGACCGGGGACTGCCGGCCAACCTCGCAGTCCGCGAGCAGATCCTGCCGCAGCTGCCGGAGACCGAGACCCAGGTGGCCGAATTCATGGCCGAGATCGGACCGGACCTTGCTGACCCGCCGCCTCCGCCGCCGAACGGCGCCGGGGAGATTCCGGCGATCCTGACCCGGCTGTGGGAGGAGTTGTTGTTCGAGCGGATGACTCCCCAGCAGGCCGCTGAACAGTTCATCAGCGAGGCCAACACCGCAATCGGCGGCTGAGCCTTCTCACTCACCCTTTGATCACGGGCAGGTGGCGCTTTATCGGCTTTGCGGAAAGCGCTATCTGCCCGTGATTCAGCGCGGGACAGGTTAGAAGAGGGCCGGCTCGTCGTCCGGCTCGGGCGGCAGCGGTTCGACCAGGTGCGGGCCGTTGTTCTTGACGCTGTTGACGTCTGTCGACACCGGGTACGCCTCCAGCTGGCCGGGGGTAGCCGGAACCAGCAGACCGCGCAGCAGTTCCACGTCGTCGATCGTGGGGTCGAGCCACTGCGCCCACCGGTCCGGCTCGATCACCAACGGCGTGCGGTCATGAATCTGGCCGATGTCGTCCTCCGCCTCGGTGGTCAGCACGACCGACGTCCACAGGAACGCCGCGGGGTCGTCGTCGTCCGGAACCGCCGGGTCGCGCCAGATCTCGTAGAGCCCGGCCATGGCCAGCATTCGGCCGTCCTTCGGCCGGATGAAGAACGGCTGCTTCTTGCCTTTGGTCTCGCCGTACCACTCGAAGTAGCCGTCGGCCGGCAGCAAGCAACGCCGCACCGCGAAGGCGCGTTTGAAGGCCGGCTTCTCGTGCACGGTCTCCAGCCTGGCGTTGATCAACCGGCTGCCGATCGTCCGGTCCTTGGCCCAGGACGGAACGAGGCCCCAGCGCAGGGTCCGCAACCGCCGCTCGACCACCTCGGGTTCGTCGCGCCGCTTGCGGGCAAGCACACCGAAAACAGGGTCGGTGGGCGCGACGTTCCAGCTCGGATCGATCCGCTCGGCAAGGTCGATCCGGTCGACGCCGAACTCGTCGGCGATGTCATCGGCGCTCTGGCTCAGCGCATACCGTCCACACATCGGTCTCAGCCTGCCACGTCACTCCGACAGATCTTGCGACAGATAGGGCATGATCCGCCGTTTGCGTGGTAAGCAAGTGGCATGGGTCTGATCCGTACCGTCGCCCGCCCAATGTTGGCATCGATCTTCGTGGTGCAGGGATTCAATATGCTGCGCCACCCCGATTCGTTCACCGCGCGGGCCAAGCCGATCACCGATCGGGTCGGCCCGATGCTCGAGAAGTACGTCCCGCAGGCGCCCACCGACGACCGCACGATGGTGCGGGTCAGTGGAGCTGTCGACCTTGCCGCCGGAGCGATGCTCGCCACCAACCGGTGCCCCCGGCTGGCTTCGCTTGTACTGGCCGGGACGCTGCTGCCGTCGACCCTTGCCGAGCATCAGTTCTGGCAGGTGGACGATCCGCAGGAGAAGGCGCACGAGCGGATCCAGTTCCTCAAGAACGTCGGGCTGACCGGCGGATTGCTGCTCGCGGGCGTCGACACCGAGGGGCGGCCTGGCCTGCGCTGGCGCACCCGGCGGGCCGCCAAGGACACCAGAAAGGCGGCCAAGACGGCCGCGCGCGAGGCGCGACTGGCCGCCCGAGCGGCCCGCGCCGAGGCGACCGGCAAGGCTCGGACCGTTCTGCACCGGTAATGCGATGACTAAGCTGGCCTCCCGATGAGCGGACTCTGGCCGGCCCCCGTCGCGGCGTCACCTGTCCACGCCACCGTCCCGATTCCCGGGTCGAAGTCATTGACGAACCGGGCGCTCGTCATCGCGGCCCTCGCCGACGCCCCAAGCCGGCTGCGGCGGCCGCTTCGCGCTCGCGACACGGTGCTGATGGCCGCGGCCCTGCGATCCCTCGGTGCGCGCATCGAGGACGTGGCGATTGGAGACCGGACCGGCGAGGACGACCCTGACTGGGCGGTGACTCCCGGCCGGTTACTAGGCCCCGCCAAGGTCGACTGCGGGCTGGCGGGCACGATCATGCGCTTCGTCCCGCCGGTCGCCGTACTGGCTCACGGCCCGGTGGTCTTCGACGGCGACCCGCAGGCTCGGCAACGACCGCTCGGCGTGGTCCTCGAGGCATTGCGGGCGCTCGGCGCCGACATCGACGACGGCGGCCGGTCCGCCTTGCCGTTCACTATCGTCGGCAGGGGCGCTTTTCCCGGCGGCGCGGTGAGCATCGACGCGTCGGCGTCCTCGCAGTTCGTCAGTGGTCTTCTGCTGGCCGGCGCGCGGTACGACAAGGGCATCACGGTGCACCACGACGGCAAACAGGTGCCGTCGCTGCCGCACATCGACATGACCGTGCAGTCCCTGCGCGGAGCCGGGGTCGAGGTGGACGACGCCGAGCCGAACACCTGGCGGGTAGCGCCGGGCCCACCGGCCGGGTTGGACGTGACGATCGAGCCGGATCTGTCCAACGCCGCTCCCTTCCTGGCCGCCGCCCTGGTAACCGGCGGAGAGATCCGGGTACCCGGCTGGCCCGCACGCACCACACAGGCCGGGGACGCGCTGCGAGATCTGCTGACCAGGTTCGGCGCGGACTGCCGCCTCGACCGCGCCGGGCTGACGGTGCGCGGTACCGGACGGGTGAGCGGCATCGACGCCGACCTGCACGACGTCAGTGAACTGACACCGGTAGTGACGGCGCTGGCCGCGCTCGCTGACTCGCCGACCTTCCTGCGCGGTGTGGCCCATATAAGAGGACACGAAACCGACCGGCTGGCCGCGCTCGCGACCGAACTCAACGCCATCGGCGGAGACGTCACCGAGACCGAGGACGGGTTGGTCATCCGGCCCCGTCCCATGCGTGGCGGGGTTTTCCGCACGTATGCCGACCACCGGATGGCACAGGCCGGCGCCGTGCTCGGCCTTGCCGTCGCAGGTATCCAGGTCGAGGACATCGCCACGACGTCCAAGACGCTGCCGGACTTCCCGGGCATGTGGCACCGGGTGCTAGGCGACGGGCCGGCCTCGTGAACACTCCCGGCCTTGTCGTTCCCGGCCCTTTGCAGTGCACACCTATAGGAAGCGCCGCGAGCTGCCGAAGCACCGCGAGTCGCCGGCGCGCTTCCTATAGGTGTGCATTGCAAAGGCGGCGCGGTGTACACCCCTTCAGGCGCGGTTGGAATCCGGTGTGAGCCGGCGGCAGGCCCACGAGGCGTACGACGAAACCGACGTCCGGGTCCGCCCTGGCCGGGGCACCCGGCCGCGCAGCAAGATCCGCCCCAAGCACGAGGACGCTGAGCCCGGCTTCGTCACGGCCGTCGACCGCGGACGGCTGACCTGCATCGTCGGCGACGACGAACGGACCGTCACCGCCATGCGGGCGCGCGAACTGGGCCGCAAGGGCGTGGCGGTCGGCGACCGCGTCGACCTCGTCGGCGACACGTCCGGCCGGGAGGGCTCACTCGCGCGGATCGTCCGCATCCACGATCGCACGACGGTCCTGCGGCGCACCGCCGACGACGACGATCCCGTCGAGCGGGTCATCGTGGCCAACGCCGACCAGATGGTGATCGTCACGTCCGTGACCGATCCGGAGCCCCGACCTCGGCTTATCGACCGGTGCCTGGTCGCCGCCTACGATGCCGGCCTCGATCCCCTGCTGTGCGTCACGAAGACCGATCTTGCCGATCCAAGCGAACTGCGGGCCATCTACACGCCACTAGGGGTGCCGACCCTGGAAAGCGGGCTGGACGTGGAGCCCGAGCAACTGCTCGCCCGCCTGTCGGGTCGCATCAGTGTGCTGGTCGGCCACTCCGGTGTGGGCAAGTCGACCCTCGTGAACCTGCTGGTACCAGGTGCCGACCGGGCGACCGGAGAGGTCAACCTCGTCACCGGGCGCGGACGGCACACATCGGCGAGCGCCGTGGCATTGTCGCTCCCCCGCGACAGTGCGCCCGGGACTGGCACGACCGGCGGATGGATCATCGACACCCCCGGCATTCGTTCGTTCGGCCTCGCCCATGTCGACCCGGCGCAGCTGATCCATGCGTTTCCCGACCTGGACGCTGAGACGGCGCAATGCCCGCGGGGGTGCACTCACGGCGCAGCGGAACCGGAGTGTGCCCTCGACGACGCGGTCGCCGCGGGCCGCCTCGAACCGGCGCGCGTCGATTCCTATCGCCGCCTGCTCGCCAGCCGGCAGCGCCAGGCGGGCGACTAGCCACACGATCTCGCTCACCCGGTTGGGTTCCAGACCGCCTGGGAGCCGAGGTGGCCGGTGAGCACGACGAGCACGCCGGCCACCAGGGCGGCGATCGACGCGAGCAGGCCCACGATCGTGACCTCCCGGGTGGGGCGGCCCGCGCGCATCATCAGCATCGCGGCCAGGTTGAACACGAACATCGGCGCCACCGCCCAGATCAGCCGGTCGCCCATCTGCTGGTGCTCCTGCACCTTCTCCAGTACCGGACCGCCGAGTTCGAGCGTGTCACGCAATCGCCGGCCGGACCGGGTGGCCAGCGGAACGGTCACCAGGGCAACGAGTGAGAACGCCACGACGAGCCATCCGTACCCCCGGCGCCACCTCGGCACCACCGTGAACACAAGCGTTCCCAGCACCGCCAGCGGCACGAACACCACGGTTGCGTGCACGACCAGCGGATGCAGCGGGATACCGAGAATCTCATCAGGCACAGCAGTCTCCTTCTCGCAGGGCGCGACTCATAGTGCCTCACGGGTTCTCGGCTTACGCGGTTCGACGCGCTAGGTTGCGCCTGTGGCCTATGACGACGACCTCCGGTTCGCTCACGTCCTCGCCGACGGCGCGGACGCCCAGACGATGCAACGTTTCCGGGCCCGCGACCTGCGGGTCGAGACGAAGGCCGACGCTACGTTCGTGACGGACGCCGATCAGGCGACCGAGGAGGCGATCCGGCGAACACTGCAGCGCTCGCGCCCGCGTGATGCGATCGTCGGTGAAGAGATGGGGTCGACCGGCTGGGCAGCTCGCCGCTGGATCATCGATCCGATCGACGGGACTGCCAATTACCTGCGGGGTGTCCCGGTATGGGCCACGCTCATCGGGCTGATGGAAGGCAACGAGGTCGTGGCGGGAGTCGTCTCGGCGCCGGCACTCGGGCGCCGCTGGTGGGCCGCGAGAGGCACCGGCGCGTGGACCGGCAAGTCACTCGCGTCGGCCGCTCGCTGTCACGTGTCGGACGTCGACCGGCTCGGCAACGCGTCGCTGTCGTACTCGTCGCTCGGCGGATGGGAGAAGGTCGGCCTGCTCGACGAGTTCCTCGACCTGATGCGCACCTGTTGGCGGACCCGCGCGTTCGGCGACTTCTGGTCGTACATGCTGCTGGCCGACGGCGCGGTCGACGTGGTCGCCGAACCCGAACTCGACCTGCACGACATGGCGGCGCTCGTGGTCATCGTGGAAGAAGCCGGCGGGACCTTCACCGACCTGACCGGAGCGCCTGGCCCGCTTGGCGGCAATGCCGTCGCCACCAACGGCCACCTGCATGACACCGTGCTCGCGCGCCTCACCCCCCAGGACCTCCGCCGCTGAGCGCGCACCGATGGCAGCCGTGATGACCGCGAGCACGAAACCCAGCCCGTAGGGCCGACGGCGCGGTCGGCCACGACGGGTCCCCAACGTTGCCACCCCGCGGCTTGCCGCTGCGGCTGGGAACACGAGCGCGCTTGCGGCACCGTTGGCGGCCTCGAGCACTGCAAGGCCGGAACGGATGCCGGTGCGGTTCGGATCTACGTCGCGCTGGAGGCGAGGTACTTGCCCACGCTGTTCGCCATGGCAACTATCGGGACGGCGACGATGCCGCCGAGTATCCCGGCGACGAGTACGCCCACCGTGATGGCGACGATCACCGCCAGCGGATGGATGCGGGCCATCCGCCCCAGCACAAGCGGGGCGAAGACATTGCCCTCGAGCTGCTGGACGGCGATGATCCCTGCGAGCACTATCAACGCGATGACGAGGCCATTGGCCACGAGCGCCACCAGCACGGCCAGCGCACCCGTCACGATGGCGCCGACCAGCGGAACGTAGGCGCCGAAGAACACCAGCACTCCCAACGGCAGTGCGAGCGGCACGCCGAGGATGAACAACAGGATCGTGATGAAGACAGCGTCGAAAAGGGCGACGACCGTCTGTCCCCGAATGTATGACGTGAGGGTCGACCACGCCTGCTTGCCGGCACCGTCGGCCCGGGCCCGCGAACCGCGGGGGAACAGCCGGACCGTCCACGCCCAGATCCGTTCGCCGTCGTACAGGAACAGCACGAGCGCCACTAACGCCAGCACCATGCCGGTGAGGAACTCGATGGCCGCTGTCGCTGTCGAGACTGCGCCTTCGGTGAGCGCGGCCTCGTCCTGCCCGAGCGCCTCCACGATCCGGTCGACCCACGCGTCGACCTGCTCTTCGGTCAGGTAGAACGGCGGGCCGCCGAACCACTCCTCCAACGCGACAAGACCCTCACCGGCCTGTTCGACCACCTCGCCGAACTGACCGCTCACCGCGCCCCCGACCAGGGTGAGCGATCCGCTCAGCACGATGAAGAACGCCACGAACACGGTCGCGGCGGCAAGTCCGCGACGCCAGCCCTTGCTGCGCAGCCACCGGACCCCCGGCTGTAGGAGCGCGGCCAGCAGGATGGCCACCGCGATCGGGAACACGACGAGACGCAGCTGCCAGGCCACCCACCCCAGCAGGGCCACCGCGGCGACGATCACCAGTACCCGCCAGGACCATTCGGCCGCCGCCCGGACGGCGTACGGTACCGGGTGCTCTGCCGCCTCGCGCTCCTCGGGGCTCGTTGCCGCCGGCTTGTCGGCCCGGCCGGCGGCGAGCAGGTCCGCCACTATCGGATCCTCGTCACCGAGCAGTTCTCGACGGCGGGCGATGCGCTCGCGCAGCGCTTCCAGGCTGCGCCAAACGCTGCGGGAACCCTGATCCGTCACGTGACCAGCGTGTCACAATCGCGAGCCGCCAACCCGTACCGGCCTGCCACGGTCAACTGGCGCCGCGCCCGCAGGCCGGCCGACCGATTGGCACTTCCGGGTACGTCGAGTCGCGTGCCGCGATACAACTTCACCGGATGTCCGTAGACTGTCCGCCGACTGCAACATCAGCGGTTCTGGGGGTCACCGTGATGCCGTCGGCTCAGCAGCTGACCGATGCTGAACTACTCGAGCGGACTCGCCTTGGAGATATGTCCGCGTTCGAGGCGCTGCACCGCCGGCATCTTTCCGATGCGCGCCGGGTCGCCAGGATCGTCAGCGACACCGACCAGCAAGCCGACGACATCGTCGCCGAGGCGTTCGCCCGGGCACTCGCCAAGGTTCGGGCCGGCACCGGGCCCACCGACGTGCTCACGCCCTACCTCCGGATAGTCGTGCGGCGGCTCGCGGTCGACCGCCACCGGGCCAGAAGCCGAGAGGGGCACCCTGCCGACTCGGCCATGCTCGACGAGTTGCCCACCGTCGACGACGTGATCGCTCCGCAGTCCGATCGCGATCTGGTACGCGCCGCCTTCGAATCCCTTCCGGAGCGTTGGCAGCGAGTGCTGTGGCACACCGAGATCGAGGGCAGACGCCCGGCCAGCCTGGTCCCTGCCCTAGGCGGCTCACCCAATGCCGTCGCTGCGCTCGCGTACCGCGCTCGCGAAGGGCTCCGGCAGGCGTTCCTCGCGATTCATCTGGCTGCGAGCACTCCACCGTTGTGCCGGCCGTACGTACCGAAGCTGGCCGCGTACATCCGCCGGGCGCTGCCGGAGCAGGAGGACGTTTCCGTTGCGATCCACCTCGACGTCTGCGCCCAGTGTCGGGAACGGCGCGACCAGTTGCTGCTGCTGGTCTCTGATCTGCGCGGCGTCCTCGTGCCGGCACTGCTCGGGGCCTTCGCGGCGAGCGGTGCGAGCACCACGGCGCTGGTCGGGGCGGCCGCGTTGGCCCGCACGGCGAGCAACTCGGACTCAGTAGCCGGAGCCACCCTGACCGGTGGATCGGGCGGTGACACCAGCACCGGCTCTCACCGTCGACCCCCACGTTTCGTGCAGGTCGCCGCCACAGCGGTGGTGTCGGCGGCAGCTGCCGCGGCGGTCGCGTTCGCCGCCATCTCGGCGATCGGCCCACCCTCTCGTTCGGACGAGCAGGTCGGGGCACCTTCGGTGGGTTCATCGCAGATCGAGCCGGCCACGGCCGGTACGCCGACGGCGGACCTGACCGTACCCGAGCCGACCGAAGGATCGCCCGAGCCGCCCGGCCGTACGGCGGAGCCGGCCGACGAGGTCGGTGAGTCGGCCACCGAGTCCGACCCGGCCACGGAGTCCGACGCGACCACGGAGCCATCGGCCGGCCTCAGCCAGGCGACCGGCAGCGCAACGGCCGAGGACCAGCCGTCGACGGCCGAACAGCCTGAGTCGCCGCCGACGAACCGGTCCGACGACGAGCCGGATGAGCCCGCCTCCACCAAAGAAGCCAACGCCGACCCGGACCGGGAATCCGATGCGAGAGCGACGGGCTCGGACGAGGAGCAGGGCAACTCAGACCCCGGCCGGCCACCGCCGTCGCCGTGGATGTGCAATGTCCTCAAGCCCGTGCTCCCGTGGTGTGACTGAGTGGTGTGACTGAGCAGACGTCAAGAGGCCGTTCGGCCCCTTTCCCATCGTCCTGTTGGCCGACCGGTGGTCAGATCTCCGGGTAGACCTAGGCCGGGGCCCTCCACAGCCAGCTGATCTGAGCGCACCCTTTGGAGATCTGGCGAGACACCGGCGCGCACCGGGCGCTTCGGCTGGCGCTCGCCGGCAGGCACAGGGGGGAAGCTCACCAATGACCGTGCTACCTAGGCTGCGCGAAGGCCCGGCCGAACACGCCTACCGAATGCGGGACGGTTGGCGGGCGTTGGCCGCGTGCCGCGGGATGAACACCGACGTCTTCTACCCCGAGGGCCGCGGCCGCGCCCTCCGGGTCAAGGAAGAGATCGCCAAACAGATCTGCGCGCAGTGCCCGGTGCGCCGGGAGTGCCGGCTGGCCGCCCACGAGATGCCGGAACGGTACGGCATCTGGGGCGGCCTTACCGAAGGCGAGCGTGGCTGGTCCCGCCGCTAAGGGTGGCTACCCCAGGTCGCGCAGCGCGTCCTCGATGCCTCGATGAAACGTCGGGTACGCGTAGATCATGTGACGAAGGGCGCCGACAGGAACTCGTGCGTGGACGGCCACCGCCAACGCAGAGAGCACCTCACCGCCGACAGGACCGGCCGAAGTCGCGCCGACGAGCACGCCGTGTTCGGTGTCAGCGACGAGTTTGATGAATCCTTCGTTGCCCGTCTTGTGAATCCAGCCTCGAGCCGACGACGACACTTGCGCGATACCTACCTTGGTATGCACACCGCTGGCCCGTGCATCGGCTTCGGTCATGCCGACGGTACCCACCTCGGGATCGGTGAAGGTGACCCGCGGCAACGCGCTGTAGTCGGCCGGAGGGCCGGCCTCGCCGAGAATGTCCCGGGCCGCGATCGCCGACTGGTACATCGCCACGTGTGTGAAGGCGCCGTGCCCCGTCACATCGCCGACCGCCCAGAGACCGTCGCCGGCACGCATGTGCTCGTCGACCTTGATGGCTCGGGCGCCGGGGTCTAGGCCGACCGAGTCGAGTCCCAAAGCGCCGAGTTCGGCCCGCCGCCCTACGGCGACGAGAAATCTCTCCGCTGTCAACTCCTCACCGTCGCCGACGGTGACCGTGAACTGTTCGCCGTTGTGCCGCACCGCAGAAGCGCGGCTGCCGGTGTGGAAGGTGATGCCGTCGGCGGCCAGCGCCTCCTCTACCAGGGCCGAAGCTTCGGGCTCCTCGGCCGGCAGCAGCCGGTCATTCGCTTCCACGACGGTGACCGCGACGCCGAACCGGGCGAAGGCCTGGGCCACCTCCAGCCCTATCGCGCCACCGCCAAGGATGAGCAGCGTCGTCGGCAGCGACTTGGCCTCCACGGCGTCGCGGTTGGTCCAGAACGGCGTTGTGTCGAGCCCGTCGAGCGGGGGAACGACAGGGATCGTGCCGGTGGCGAGCACCACTCCCCGGCGCGCTTCGACCAACTCGCCGTCCACCTCGACGACGTTGTGCCCCACCAGCCGCCCACGACCGCGGATCAACGTGCCGCCCTTGCTGGTGAACCTGTCGACCGCCACCTGATCGTTCCAGTCGTCCGTCGCCTCCTCGCGGATGCGGGCAGCCACCGGCGCCCAGTCGGGCGTCACCTCGGCGCGTCCGGCCATCCCCTCGATACGCCGCGCCTCGGCCAGCAGGTTCGCCGCGCGGATCATCATCTTGGTCGGAACACATCCCCAGTACGGGCACTCACCGCCGACGAGGCGGTTCTCGACGCCGACCACCGACAGGCCGGCTTCTGCCAGGCTGCCGGCCACCGCCTCACCCCCGACACCCATGCCGACGACGACGACGTCTGCCTGCTGTGCCATATCAGTGCTCCCCTAGGTGCGGCGTCTCCGCGATGTGCATGGTGATCCGGACCCACTCCTATGTTCGGCCGGGCAAGTGCTGCCGGAGTCGAGTGCTGCAGGACGAGTGCTGCCAGGCGCCGCCCGCGTTCGTCACACGGCCACCGTAGTAGCGCTCTGGCCAGTCGGCACCGGGTCCAGCTCACGGAGCGGTCAGTCGATCCGCGTTCAGCAGCACCTCGTCGACCGACCACTGGTCGCTGGCGTGGCGGCCATACCTGGCTGCCAGCACCTGCCCGCTCGGCGCAATCAGGAAGTCGGCCGGCAGGCCGAAGTGCCCACCGGGCCCGGACCGCAACCGGGTGATCCGAGACCAGCCCCGCACGGCGGCGAGCCAGGTGGCCGGGTGGATGATCGACTGCCACGAGCGGTCGACGCCGAAATCCCGGTAGAGCGCGCGTCCCGGATCGGGAACCAGGTCGAAGGGCAGGTCCGAGCCGTAAGCGAGCAGTTGGGCAGCATCGGAGTGGAATACGACGACCTCGCGCACACCCGCCGATGCCAACTCGTCATGGCGAGCCGCGAAGCCGCGCAGATGCACGTTACAGATCGGGCACCCGGCGTAGCGGCGAAACTGGAGGTGGACGACATTGCGTTGGTCCGGAATCCGCACCGGCTGCTCTCTGACAGTTGGCAGCTCTCGCGGTGTGAGGACGTCGCCCTTCTCGATCTTGCCCATGCTTGCACCATAGCAATCAGGTCACGGGCTTATTGATCTTGCGCGCTCGGCCGGCGCGGGTTGGTCGCGTCCGTGGTTCGCCCCGGGTGCGCCGATGTCGCCGGTCAAATACCGCTGGACGGTCGGCGCAACAGCGGCGATCACCGCTTCCCGCGACACGGATGCTATCGGCTGGAACTTGATGATGTACCTCGTCGCGACCAGCCCGAGCATCTGGCTCGCGGCCAGGTTGGCGCGCAGCGGCAACTCGGCGACGTCGACCAGGTCGCCGAGCTCGCGAACGACCCGCCGGATGACCTGGACCGCGAAGAACTCCCTGATCAGGGTCGACGACAGCCGATTGGCGAAGGCTCCCCGGATCAGCGCCTCGAACGCCGGTCCGGTGGCGGGGCTCTCGAACACCGACAGGAACGTCTCTATGAGGCGCTCTCCCAACCGTTCCGGGTCACCCGTCACGATCTTCGGGACGAGCTCGGCCGGGCTGACCGGCGGCTGGACGACCGCGAGGAACAACTGCTCCTTGGTGCCGAAGTAGTGATGGACGAGCGCAGGGTCGACCCCGGCGCCGGTCGCGATCAAGCGGATGGACGCACCGTCGTAACCACGCTCGGCGAACACGTCCCGGGCCGCATTGAGGATCGCCCCGCGGGTGTCCTGCCTGCCGGGTCGGCGCCCCACCCTGCGAGCCATGCCCACAGGCTACGTCGTGCGCCTTCGGAGCGTCGCCGCACCGACCGTCAGGGCGAGTACCACAACACCGAAAACGATGCCGAGATCACGCCACATCATGGCCGTCGGCTCGGCATTGCCGCCGACCTCCATCAACGCTTCCACGGCGTAGGTCACCGGCAGCGCGTTGCTGACGGCCTCCAGCCAGCCCGCCATCTCATCGCGCGGCACGAAGAGCCCGCTGAGCAACACCTGTGGCAGTACCACGACGGGCATGAACTGCACGGCCTGGAACTCGGTACGTGCGAAGGCACTGAACAACAGCCCCAGTGCGACCCCCAGGACGGCATTCGTCACCGCGATGAGGATGACAAGTCCCGCGCCGCCGGCGGTGTCGAGACCGAGCAGCCAGTAGGCGAGTGCAGTCGTGACGGATGCCTGAACCGCTGCGGCGAGCCCGAACGCGATGCCGTACCCGAACAGCAGGTCGAGCTTGCCCGCAGGGGTGGTGAACAGCCGCTCGAGCGTGCCGGAAGTCCGCTCTCGCAACACCGCGATACTGGTCAGCAAGAACATGATCGTGAACGGGAAGACTCCCAGCATGATCAGCGCGATCCGGTTGAACACCGGTGCCTGGTCTTCATACATGAAGTAGAGAAGCGAGAGCAGCACCGTCGGCACGATCAGCATCAGGGCGATGGTCCGATGATCGTGCCGCAGCTGGCGAAGGATCCGCTGCGTCGTGTTGGCGAGGATGCGCACGGACATCACCGACCACCCTCTCGGCGGACGAGCCGGAGGAAGGCCTCGTCCAGATCATCGGTGCCGGCGGCCTGCTTCACCGCACCAGGCGTGTCATCCGCGATGATCGAGCCGTTCCGAATCAGCAGCAGCCGATCGCACCGGTTCGCCTCGTCCATGACGTGGCTTGACACCAGCAGCGTCGCGCCGTCGTCGGCCAGCTTGCGGAATCGCCGCCACAGCTCGTCGCGCAGTACCGGGTCCTGTCCGACGGTCGGCTCGTCCAGGACGAGGACGTCCGGCTGGCCGACCAGCGCACACGCGAGCGATGCCCGGCTGAGCTGGCCGCCCGAGAGCGTCGAGACGAGCTGGCGAGCTTGATCCTCCAGCCCGACGTTGACAATCGTGCGGTCCGCCTCGTCGGCGCCGAAGCCGTGCAGCGAGGCGAAGTACCGCACGTTCTCACGCACGGTGAGATCCGAGTAGACGCTCGGCGACTGCGTCAGGTAACCCATCGTGCGTCGTAGTTCCGGTGAGCCCGCCGGCCGGCCGAGCACTGTGACCCCTCCGGACGTGACCAGTTGCACTCCGACGATAGCGCGCATGAGCGTGGTCTTGCCCGCTCCACTGGGCCCGAGCAGGCCGGTGACGACACCACGGTGAATCTCGGCACTGACGCTATGCAGCACCTGTTGGTTGCCACGCTCCACGACGAGGTCGCGGATCTCGATGGCGGAGTCCATTGTTCTCCTTTCTCAACGTCCGTTGAATTCAACGGTAGATGAATTTGAGCTGACCGGCAAGGGCGCGACTTCGGCGGAATACCGTACGAGGAGGTCAGGTTCACTGATCGATCACAATGACCCTGCCGCTTTGGGACGAGGAGGGCTCGATGGAGTTCGGCTTGGATGTCGCACAGCAGCGACTCGAGTTCGACGAGGTCGAGGGCCGGGTGCGGTTCGCCGAGAATCTCGGCTTCAACGGCGCGTGGGGATTCGATCACTTCCGGCCGATGTACGGCGAGGGCCCTGGCAACTGCTTCGAAGGCATGACCACACTTGCCGCGCTGGCAGGCGTGACGACGCGGATCCGGCTCGGGCTGCTCGTAGCCGGCGTGACGTACCGGCATCCGTCCGTGATGGCGGCGCAGGCCGTGACCATCGACCACGCCAGCCGCGGGCGGCTGGACCTGGGCCTTGGAGCGGCCTGGTACGAACCCGAGCATCGCCAACTGGGCATCGACTTCCCGTCCACGGGCGAGCGGTTCGACCTGCTCGAAGACCAGCTGGAGATCGTGACCCGGCTGTTCACCGGGGATGTCGTCTCCTACGACGGAAAGCGGGTGAGCCTGGGTGAGGCTCAGCTGCGACCCGTTCCCGTGCAACGCCCGCGGCCACCGATCTGGATCGGCGGGTCAGGCCGGAATCGGACGCTGCCGCTCGTCGCGCGCTATGCCGACGTGTGGCATACGAACCGGCGCGGTTCGTACGACGAACTGTCCGCGGAGCTCGACCGGCTCGCCGAGCAGGCCGGCCGCGACCCGCGCTCGATCCGGCGGGCCGCGTCCCTGTCGCTGTCGGAGTCCCTGGACGAGGTTCGCGCCAGCGCCGAACGCCTCGTCGGCCTCGGGATCGACTACATCATCTGCAGCTGGCCGGGCCAGGGCGAGGAGCGCGTCGAGGAGTTCTGGACCACCATCGCCCCGGATTTGCGAACCTGACCGCCGCCTCGGGCGCTACCGCCGCGCTGGCCTCCGGGTCGCGGACGGCTGGTTACGCCGGCCGGGCCGTGATCAAGTGGCCGGCTATGGGCAGCTGCACCGCTCCTGTGACCGTCACGAAGGGGCGCAACTCGTCCCGGGCGTCGTCGACGATGCGCTGGTAGACATCGTCGTCGATCCGCTCCCCCAGCGGTGTGCTCTTGACCTCCGTCTCCACCAGGTGGTCGATCGAGGCGAACCGGGCCGTCCCGGTCCGGGTCCGCGCCTCGTGCACGCGCAGCCCCGCCGCAGCGGCCAGCTGAGCCATGAAGTCCAGATCACCGAGCACCCAGTACGAGCCGAGCAGGTTCACAGCCTCCGGACCGGCGTGCCGCGCGGCGATTTCGGTCAGCGGCCCGTATCCGGCCTGGGCGGGCAGGCCGGCCCACACGTGCAGGCCGACCGTCCCGCCCGCCGTGGTGACCCGGGCTATCTCCCGGAGCGCGGCGACCCGGTCCGGAAAGAACATCAGCGCCGCCTGGCAGAGGACGACGTCGAACGAATCGTCGGCGAACGGGAGGTCGGCGGCATCGGCCCGGCGCCATTCGAGCTGGGGACGCAGACGGCGGGCCACCTCGAGCATGCCGTCGTTGATGTCTACACCCACCACCGAACCCTGCCGGTCGACCCTGTCGGCCGCCGCACGGGCCACGACTCCCGTTCCGCACGCCACGTCGAGCACCCGGTGGCCGGGCCGTACTCCGGCCGCCTCGACGAGCGGTTCGGCCCAATCTCCGAACAGGGCGGGGACGAACATCGACTCGTATGCCTCGGCCTGTTCGACCGACACCTGAAAAGTCTCCTGAGAACTTGTCATATCAGCACCTCCCGCCGCTCAGCGTGGCCGCATCGGCGGCACGGAGCATCGGTCAGCTGACCTATCGGTGGGCCGACGGTCCATGATTGGGTTCATGTCCAGCGCCGAGGACGTGGACCACAGCGCCGCCGTCGAAGAGGGGCGGGCCGCGCTGCGGGCAGGCCGCTGGGCGGACGCCCGGGCCGAATTCGAGCGCGCGTTGACACAGCAGGAGTCCGCCGATGCATTCGCCGGCCTCGCTGATGCGCTGTGGTGGCTGTGCGAGGCCAAGGCCAGCGTGCGCTGCCGCGAACGGGCCTTCGTTCTGTTGAGAAAATCTGGTGACGCCGCAGCAGCCGGCCGGCAGGCGATCGACCTTGCGATAAGTTACCTGGTCAACCTGGGCAACCAAGCCGCCGCGCACGGCTGGCTTGCGCGGGCCGCGCGCGTCACCGGGCCGCTTAACCCGAACCCGTTACAGGGCTGGCTGTGGCTACTGCAGGCGTTTGTCTCCGGCCCGAAGGACCGTCTGCTGCACGATGCGCTCGAGTTCGCCCGGACGGCCGGAGATACCGACCTCGAGCTCGTCGCTCTGGCCGATCTGGGGCTCGCGCTGGTCGTCGCCGACGAGGTGGACGACGGGCTCACCCTGCTCGACGAAGCCATGGCGGCCACCCTGGCCGGCGAGTATGAGCGGCTGGACACGGTGGTGTACGCGAGTTGCGACATGCTCGCCGCCTGCAGCATGGCCGGTGACCTCGACCGAGCGGCCCAATGGTGCCGCGTCGCCGACGAGTTCATGCTCCAGTACGGCAGTCCGTTCCTGTACGCGCGGTGCCGCGTCCACTACGGCAGCGTGCTGGTGGAGAAGGGCCAGTGGGACCGGGCCGATGCGGAGCTGCGGGCGGCCCTGGGCATGGCCGAAGACGCGGGACCGGGCCCGCGGGCAGAGGCGGCCGCCCGGCTGGCCGAGTTGCGGGTTCGGCAGGGTCGGCTCGAAGAGGCGGCGGCGCTGCTGGCCCAGTTCGACGGCGTCGCGGCGGTGCCGATCCCGGCCGCGGCCGTGTGGCTGGCCCAGGGCGAGGCCGGAGCGGCCGCCGCCCTGCTCGAGCGGCACCGCGCCCGGCTCGGCGATCGGCACGTCGAGCTCGCGCCGACGCTCGGGTTACTGGTGGATGCCTACCTCGCCACCGGCGATCACCAAGCTGCGGAGGAGACGGCTCAGCAGTTGGCCAGGGTCGCCGAAGAGTCCGGCCGTCCCCACGCGTCGGCTCTCGCCGCGTTGGCCGAGGCCGGCGTACTGGCGGCGTCGGGACGGATCGCCGATGCGGCCGGACGAACCGACGTCGCCCTGCGCCTTTTCGACCGGCTCGATCTGCCGTTGGACGAAGCCCGGGCGCGGCTGAAGTCGGCTCGGCTGGCGGCGGGCAGCAATCCCGAGATCGCGATCACCGAAACACGCCGTGCGCTCCGCGCCTTCGAGCAACTCGGCGCGCGGCGGGACGCCGACCAGGCGGCTGCTTTGCTGCGCAATCTCGGTGCCGCCGCACGGGTGGGGCCGAAGCACGTCGGAATCCTCACCCAGCGGGAACAAGAGGTGTTGCGACTTGTCGGGCGAGGCCTGACCAATCCCGAGATCGCAGCCCGCCTGTTCATCAGCCGCAAGACCGCGGCGCATCACGTGAGCAGCATTCTGGCCAAGCTCGGTCTGCGCAACCGGGCCGAAGCCGTCGCCTACGCGCTCCAGGAGCGCGATTCCTGACCGCCCGGGAGCGCCCGGGTGTTGTCGGGGCGATGAACTCGTAGCAGGATCACGGAATGGCGAAACGTCCGCTCGTGATCGCATTCGACGTCATCGAGACGCTGTTCCCGCTCGAGCCGATCCGCCAGCGACTCATAGCAGCGGGCCAACCTGGCCATCTGCTGGAACTGTGGTTCGCCAGGCTTCTGCGCGACGCATTCGCGGTGGTCGCCGGCGGCGGCTACCGGCCGTTCGGAGAGTTCGCCGCCGCAGCCCTGCGTTCAACGGCGAGCACACCCCTCACCGATGAGCAGGTTCAGACCATCCTGGCCGGCTTTGCAGAACTCGACCCGCATCCGGACGTCGCGCCCGCGATCCGCCGGCTGCGAGATTCCGGCATCCGGATGGTCACGCTGACCAATGGTTCGGCGGCCAACACGTCGGCGCTGCTGCACCGCGCGGGCATCGACGAGGACATCGAGCAGGTGCTGTCGGTCGACGACATTCAGCGGTGGAAGCCCGCCCCCGAGATCTACCTGCACGCCGCCGACAGCACAGGAGTTCCACCCGACCGGATCGCCCTTGTCGCCGCCCATGCATGGGATACCCACGGCGCCCACGAGGCGGGGCTCGTCACCGGATGGATCAGCCGGCTCGAAGACCGGTACCCACAGGTGTTCGCGCCGCCGGACGTCACCGGGCCCGATCTCGGCACGGTGGTCGGTGAGCTGCTCGCGTTACCCGCCTGACCGGCAGCGGTTCAGGAACCGTGCGCCGCGTGCCCGCGCAGGCGGGTTCGGGCTTCGCCGTAGCTCGACGTCTCGTACGCCACCATGATCCACATCAACGCCACCACACCCGCCAGCGTGGCAAGCGACGGGATGTCGCCGACAGCGGGCACGGCGGCCACGAGAATCACCGCGAGCCCGAGCCGCTCCCAGTTGAGAGAGCGAGCGTTCCGCAGCCGCAGCGCGACATGCGCCAGCAGATACATCGCCACGCCGCCGAGCAGGGCGAACGCCGCCATCGCGCTCAGCGGCTCATCGACATGGTGCAGCGTGTTCTCCAGACCGACGGCGACCAGCACGATGCCGGCGGCCATGGGAAAGTGCAGGTACGAGTACGAATCACGGGCCAGCGCGTTGCGTTCGCGTCCCTCCGCGGCCCGGGTCAGTCGCCGTTCTGTGACGATGGCGACGACGTCGAAGTACACCCACCACAACGCCGAGGCGAGAGCCACACCCAACACGGCCGCAACGAGGACCGGAGCGCTCGTCCCGACGTCCGCTCCGACTCCGAGAACGACGATGGATTCCCCGAGGGCCAAGATGATTATCAGGCCGTGCCGCTCGGCGAAGTGTGCCGGGACGAGCTTCCACCCGGCCACGCCGAAGATCGCGGGACCGCCGAAGTCGATGAGAATGGCCAGGGCCCACATCGCCCCTTGCGCGACGCCGTCCAGGAACGACGCCGTCGTCAGCAGGGTTATCCCGACGGTGGAACTCACCGCGAGAGTAGTGACGGAGTAGCGCAGATCTGGTGCGTCTTGGCTCGCCAGCACGAAAAGCACGAGGTGCGCGATCCGCACGAAGCCGTAGGCGATCGCGAACATCAGCCCCAGATCTCCGAACGCGCCTGGAACCGCTAGTGCCACCACCAGAAGCGCGCCCATCGCCACGAATATCGCGACCCGGATCGGGCCCTCCTCGGGATCGATCACGCTGGTAAGCCAGGCGAAGCCGCCCCAGGACCACCACAGCACGGCAAGGACCATCAACCCGCGCACGATGCCCTCGAACGAGGGCTGATCCACCATCAGCGCCGTGCACTGGGTGAACGCCAGCACGAACACCAGGTCGAAGAACAACTCCAGGAACCGGACCTTCGCCCCGCCCCGCAGCACCGCGCGGACCCGGTGGCGCCGATCGCCGGCAGCATCGTCGGCGGCCACTCGACACACCCCTGACCGAAGTTCGTAATGAAGTAATCGCCGACGATGCTACTAGGTGACGTCGCGCCGTCGAGTCGCTCGCACGCCCGCGACCACGAGCACCACCACGTACCCGGCCAGCACGAGGCCGCCCTGCCACGGCTCGAGGAACGACCGGATCTCCAGCGTGCTGCCGGTCAGCCCGCTTGCCGCAGGACCAGGCAGGTACCGGGTCCACTCATCGAGCGCTGGAATCGACGTGACGATCGGCTCCGCGACGAAGCGGTAGACCAGCAGGCCGACCACTGTCGCCACCTGCTCGCGCAGCAGCGCACCGAGAGCAACTCCGAGGAGCCCGAATGCGACGCCGGCCGCGAGCACGCCGACCATCGCCTGCGGCAGGCCATTGCTACCCAACGCGAAGTCGATACCCATCGACGAGAGCCACGGGACGCCGAGAACGACGACGACGGCGAGACACGCCGCCGCGTAGGCCAGCCCGGCACCGCTGTAGACGGCCAGCTTGGCTCCCAGCACCCGCGAGCGGTGCGGCGTGGCCAGGAACGTCGTTGTCGCAGTACCGTGCCGGTACTCGCCGGTGACTCCTACTGCGGCCAGCACGGCCACGAACGTGGTAGCCGGCGTGGCCGCTATCGCGACCAGCAGGCGTTGCCCCTGCGCCGTCGACAGATGGGGAGCGAAGTTCTGTGGATCGTCGGCGAACGCGATGTTCAGCCCTGCGTACAACGCAGTCAGCGCCATCGCCGCCAGCAGCAACCACAACCACAGCCTGGTCGTGGCGACCTTGGTCAACTCACCGGCCACCAACCGTCCCATCACCGGCCCCTTGTCAAGGCGAAGAAGGCCTGCTCCAGGCTGTCGTAGCCGTCCGCGAGCCCGGCGAGGGCGCCCTGATGCGCCAGCCGCCCGTTGCTGAGGATGACGACTTGATCGACAACCTGTTGGATCTCCCAGAGCAGGTGGCTCGAGACGAGTACCGTCCGCCCCCGATCGGCCGTCTCCCGCAAGAGGTTACGCATCCACACGATGCCCTCGGGGTCGAGGCCGTTCGCCGGCTCGTCGAGTACGAAAACCTCCGGATCACCTAGTAGCGCGGTGGCGAGCGCCAGGCGCTGCCGCATGCCGAGGGAGTAGCCCTTCACCGCCCGCGACGCCGCACCGGCCAGGCCCACCTGGTCGAGCACCTCGTCAACCCGCGCGCGGGTGAATCCGTTCACAACGCAGTACGCACGCAGATGGTCCCGGCCGGACCGGGCCGGGTGGAAAGCGTTTGCGTCGAGTGCCGCGCCGACCGTACGAGCGGGCCGCGCCAGCTCGGAGTACGACCGCCCGTCGATGGTCGCGGTCCCTGCGTCCGGATGAACAAGTCCGAGCAGCATCCGAAGAGTCGTCGTCTTGCCCGCCCCGTTCGGTCCCAGAAAGCCGGTCACGACGCCCGGCTCGACGGTGAAGCTGAGCCCCTGCACGGCCCGCACGGAGCCGAAGCTCTTGGTCAACCCGTCCACGATGATGCGCACACCGGTCACGTCTCGTCCCCTTTCGCCATCGCATCGATCACATTGCCGACGACCTCGGCGAGCGTGGCCGGGACGGAATCCGGATCCGGCGACCCCGAATCGAGCCAGGCCAGCAGCGTTTCGATGACCACCGCCGGCACCAGCGCCGCCGCCCATGCCAGTCGAGCGTCGTCGGTGATGACCTCTCGCAGATAGGGCTTGGCCGTTTCGACCATCGCGCTGCGCAGCCAGTCGGCGTGCGCCCGGAACTCCGGCTCGCGTCCCGAGTGGCGGAAGAAGAGCCGGAAACCATCCGGGTTGTCGCGCGCCACCCGGATCAGGCCGTCGAGACTGGCCTGACTGAGCCGGTCGGGAGCCCCCGTGGCCTGGACGAGCTGGCCGGCGACCTCGTCGAGCGCGGCTTGGTACAGCTCGGCTTTGGACTCGAAGTGCCGGTAGATCAGCACCCGGCTGACGCCGGCTTCGGCCGCAACGTCGTCGAGGCCCGTCGCGGCGAACCCGTTGCGGGCGAAGGCCCGCGTTGCTGCCGATATAAGAGCCCGGCGGCGCTCCGGTCGCTTGAGGAGCTTCGGCTGCTCGTCAGGTGAGTTCATCAGCCTATGTTAACTCGTAAGTTGACACTTCGACGTTAACATATCATCGTAGAAACATGAGACACCACCACCGACCCGTGTTCGCTCGCATCTACGCCCGCCTCTCGGGCCCGATGGAACACGGCGGTATGGCCGAGTATCGGGACCGCACGCTCGCCGGCCTCTCCGGTCGGGTGCTCGAGGTGGGCGCCGGCGATGGCGCCAACTTCCCGCACTACCCAAGTGGCGTCAGCCGCGTTGTAGCCGTCGAGCCCGAGCCGTATCTGCGAGCGAGGGCACTCGAACGGGCCGAGACGGTCGGCGTCGACGTGGATGTGGTCGAGGCTGTGGCCGAGGACCTCGGCTTCGCTGACGGCAGTTTCGACGCCGCCGTCGCCACCCTCACGCTGTGCAGCGTGGATGATCAGGACAGGGCACTTCGCGAGATATACCGAGTCCTCCGGCCTGGCGGACAGCTTCGCTTCTTCGAGCATGTGCGCGCCGAATCGGCCCCGATGCGCGCCGTCCAGCGATCCCTCGATGCCACCGTGTGGCCGCATGTCGCCGGCGGCTGCCACACCGGGCGCGACACGCAGGCGGCCGTCGAAGCGACGGGGTTCCAGATCACCCAGGTCGACGAGCTGCGCTTCCCGGACTTCCGCCTGAACACACCGGTCACCCGGCACCTGCTGGGCACCGCAGTCCGTCCGTGACAGCGGTTGAAGTACCAGTCCGGGTTGGTCCGGGCACCACCGTTGGAGCCGACCACGACGTAGTTGGCACCGTCCTGCCCGTAGATCAGAGCCGTACGGCGCAGCCTGCCGGTCCTTCGCCCGCGCGTCGTCAGCAGCAGGGTAGGCGCGCCCCACTTGCGGTGCCCCTTGCGACCCGCTGTCTCGACCTAGCTGCGGACATGCTTGGCCACCCAGTCGACCGGGCTGTCGTACACCTGCTCCTCGGGCACGGAACGATCCTCAAGGTCAGGTGCTCACCTTGGGCCGGCCCCAGGCGAAGCTGAGCTCGACCGCTCGCTTCCAGTTGGCGTACTCCGACTCGCGATCTCCGGCGTCCATCTGGGGCAGCCAGCGGGCCGCTAAATGCCAGTTGCGGCGCAGTCCCTCCAGATCCGGCCAGTACCCGACGGCGAGCCCGGCCGCGTACGCGGCACCCAGCGAGACCGTCTCGGCGACCATCGGCCGCAATACCGGCACGTCCAGCACGTCCGCGATGAACTGCATCAGCAGGTGGTCGGCGGTCATCCCGCCGTCGACCTTCAGAGCGGTCGTCCCCACTCCGGAGTCCGCGTTCATCGCATCGACCACCTCGCGGGTCTGCCAGCCGGTCGCCTCGAGCACCGCGCGCGCGAGATGCCCCTTGGTGATGTAGGACGTCAGCCCGACGATGATGCCGCGCGCCTCGCTACGCCAGTGCGGGGCGAACAACCCTGAGAACGCCGGCACGATGTAGCACCCTCCGTTGTCGTCCACCGTGCGGGCAAGGGTCTCGATCTCCGGTGCGGTGCCGATCAGACCGACGTTGTCGCGGAACCACTGGACGAGTGATCCGGTCACCGCGATCGAGCCCTCCAGCGCGTAGTTGACCGACTCTCCAGCGACCTGGTAGCCGATGGTGGTCAGCAGACCATGGCTCGATCGGACGAGCTCGTGGCCGGTGTTCATCAGCAGGAAGCTGCCGGTGCCGTAGGTGCATTTCGTCTCGCCGCGGGCGAAGCAGGTCTGGCCGAACAAAGCGGCGTGCTGGTCGCCGAGAGCCGCCGCTATCCGGATGCCCGGCACCACCCGCCGGGATACGCCGCCGATCTCGGTCGACGGGCGGATCTCCGGCAACATCGCGCGCGGCACGCCGAAGAAGGTCAGCAGCTCGTCGTCCCAGGACAGAGTCGCCAGGTTCATTAGCATCGTGCGCGACGCGTTTGTCACGTCCGTCACGTGCAATCCGCCGTCGACGCCACCGGTCAGGTTCCAGATCAGCCAGCTGTCCATCGTCCCGAACAGCACGTCGCCGCGCTCGGCGCGATCTCTCAACCCAGGCGAGGTGTCGAGCAGCCAACGCAACCGCGGTGCAGTGAAATAGGTGGCGAGCGGGAGGCCGCACCGGTCTCGCACCTTCTCCGCGCCCGGCGCCTTCGCCAGCTCGCGAACCAGATCTTCGGTCCGGATGTCCTCCCAGACGATGGCCCGTCCCACCGGCACGCCGGTATGGCGATCCCATACGACGGCCGTCTCACGCTGGTTCGCGATGCCGAGCGCCACGATCTGCTCGGCGGAGACCCCGGCATCGCGCAGCGCCCGCGGCACGATGCGGTCGACGTTGCGCCAGATCTCGACCGCGTCCTGCTCGACCCACCCGGGGCGGGGAAAGTACTGGTGGTGTTCGCGCTGCGCGACCGCTGCCAGCCGGCCGTCCTGGTCGAACAGGATGCAGCGGGTCGACGTCGTGCCCTGGTCGATCGCCACCACGTAGCGCTGGGTCATCGGCGGGCACCTTCATCGCGCGGGGTCATTGGTCGGCGCGGCCGGTCAACCGGTGTCTTCGAGGTCGCGGGACACGGCCCGAGCAGCGTCGCTGACCTGCGCGACAAGGCCGGTTCTCGGGCGCAGCGAAGTTTCGAGTACCCGGTCAACGGCACCGGACACTCCGATCGCGCCGACGACCAGGCCGCCACGCCCGCGGATCGGTGCGGCGATGGCTGCTTCGCCCGGCAGATACTCCTCGGCCTCGCTCGCCCACCCGCGGGCGCGAACCTCGCCGAGTGCCCTGGCCAACTCGGCCGGCGCGATGACCGTTCGCCGGGTGAACGATGCGAGCCTGCGCTGCGCAAGCGGCCCGGCCACCGTCGCGTCGTACGCGAGCAGGACCTTGCCCAGGGCCGTCGCGTGCAGCGGTAGAAGCGCACCGACATCGAGCATCTGTGGCGTGTCGTCGGGTCGGAAAACGTGGTGCACAACGAGTACGGTGCCGTCGAGGTGCATGCCGATGCGGACCGCTTCCCCGCTGCGCGCGGCCAGCGCATCGGCCCAGTTGATCGCGCGGGAGCGCAGCTCGTTCGCATCGAGGTAGCCGGTACCCAGGCGCAGCAATGCGGCGCCGAGCCGGTACGTGCCGCTGGCCCTGTCCTGCTCGACGAACCCGACGGTCCGCAGGGTGCGCAGGATGCCGTGCGTGGTGCCCTTGGGCAGGTCGAGCGATGCGGCGATCTCTCCGAGCCCCAGGCGGCCGCGGGCCAGCAACTGCAGGACGGCCGCCGCCCGCTCGATCGCCTGAATGGGCCCGGGCATGCCGCGGAATCTATTCGAAATGACGGGATTCGACAATGTCGAACGGTCGCTGACCTCGCCACTCGGCCTACGGTGGCTGTGATCTGCGTCATAGTGACTGCACGCTATCTCCCCCCGCGATCACCGGGAACAGAGTACGTTCGACATTGTCGACCGGAGGTTATTGGCGCCTTACTCGCGGGGCCATAACCTCCGCAGCATCTATGGTCCGCGATCCGCGGGGGCGCGGCCATTCAACGGTGAATGGAGGGACTGTGAGTCTCGGAGAAGTGTTCTTCAGCGAGGTACTCGGTACCGGAATGCTGATCCTGCTCGGTGCCGGCGTCGTGGCCAACGTCTTGTTGATCAAGAACAAGGGCTTCAACGGCGGCTGGCTTCTGATCAACTTCGGCTGGGGCTTCGGCGTCATGGCCGGTGTCTTCGTCGCGTACAAGTCCGGCGGGCACATCAATCCCGCTGTGACGTTCGGCATCCTGGCGGCAGGTGCCGACGAGTACGCACCGGGTGTCGACATCACGTTCGGATCGACCCTCGTCTACCTTGCCGGCCAGATGCTCGGAGCCTTCCTCGGCGCGTGCGTGGCCTTCCTGGCGTACAAGAAACACTTCGAAGCCGACGAGGACGAGCAGAAGAAGCTGTGGGTGTTCTCGACCGCACCGGAGATTCGCAGCTACGGCTGGAACTTCGTAACCGAGGTCATCGGAACGTTCGTCCTGGTCATCGTCGTTCTGTCGTTCGCCAACACGCCACATGAGCTCGGCCCGCTCGCTGTCGCCTTGCTCGTGCTAGGAATCGGCGCCTCGCTCGGTGGACCCACCGGTTATGCCATCAACCCCGCACGTGACCTCGGTCCGCGCATCGCACATGCGCTGCTGCCGACGGGATACAAGGCGGAGGTGGCCGTAAGTGTCGGCGCCCAGGCTTCCGGTGAGGTGGACGCGCCCCGGCCGCAGAGCCGTAAAGACTCCGATTGGGGGTATTCGTGGGTTCCGGTCGCCGGCCCGATCGTGGGCGGCGTCCTCGCCGGCCTGCTGTCGCAGGTCATGTTCTGATCCCGCGCCACCTAGGAGGTACGCATCATGACGCAGTACGTGCTGGCAATCGACCAGGGCACGACGAGCACCCGGGCGATCGTCTTCGACCACTCGGGTTTGATCGTGGCCGTCGGACAGAAGGAGCACGAGCAGATCTTCCCGCGCGCCGGGTGGGTCGAGCACAACCCGACCGAGATCAGTGCCAACACCAGGGACGTGGTCGGCCAGGCCCTCGCCAAGGCGAACCTCAACATCAGTGATGTCGCTGCGGTCGGCATCACCAACCAGCGTGAGACCGCGGTCGTGTGGGACCGCACCACCGGCGAGCCGGTCTACAACGCGATCGTCTGGCAGGACACCCGAACCCAGCCGATCGTCGAAGAGCTCGGCGCGCTGGGCGGTGGGGGCGACCGGTACAAGGCCAAGGTCGGCCTGCCGTTGGCGACGTACTTCTCCGGACCCAAGGTCAAGTGGATCCTGGACAACGTCGACGGCGCCCGCGCCAAGGCCGAGAACGGCGACTTGATGTTCGGCAACACCGACACCTGGACGCTGTGGAACCTCACCGGCGGGGTCAACGGCGGCGTGCACATCACCGATGTCACCAACGCGTCGCGGACCATGCTGATGGACCTGGACACCCTGTCCTGGGACGAGGACATCGCAGCGGACATGGGCATCCCGATGTCCATGCTGCCGGAGATCCGGTCCAGCTCGGAGGTGTACGGCCAGGGCGGCCCTGGTGGGGTGCTCAAGGGCGTTCCCATCGCCGGCATCCTGGGTGACCAGCAGGCCGCGACTTTCGGGCAGGTCTGCTACGAGGTCGGCACCGCCAAGAACACCTACGGCACCGGCAACTTCATGCTGCTCAACACCGGCGAGGAACAGGTCGCGAGCGAGAACGGCCTGCTCACCACGGTGTGTTACAAGATCGGTGACCAGAAGCCGATCTACGCACTCGAGGGTTCGATCGCGATCACCGGAGCATTGGTGCAGTGGTTCCGCGACAACCTCGGCATCATCGGCTCGGCCGAGGAGATCGAGACGCTCGCGGCCACCGTCGACGACAACGGCGGCGCCTACTTCGTGCCCGCGTTCTCGGGCCTGTTCGCGCCGTACTGGCGGGCCGACGCCAGGGGTGCACTCGTCGGGCTCACCCGGTACGTCAACAAGGGTCACTTGGCTCGGGCGGTACTGGAGGCCACGGCCTTCCAGACCCGTGAGGTCCTGGACGCCATGAACGCCGACTCCGGGGTCGACCTCACCGAGCTCAAGGTCGACGGCGGCATGGTCCAGAACGAGACGCTCATGCAGTTCCAGGCCGACATCCTCGACGTGCCGGTCGTCCGCCCGAAGGTGGCGGAGACCACCGCACTCGGCGCGGCCTACGCCGCCGGGCTGGCCGTCGGCTACTGGGACGGCCTGGACGACCTGCGAGCCAACTGGGCCGAGGACAAGCGCTGGGAGCCGCAGATGGACACGGACGAGCGCGAGCGCACCTACCGCAACTGGAAGAAGGCAGTGACCAAGACGTTCGACTGGGTCGACGCCGACGTCCACTAGTTCGATCACGTTCAGCAGGGCTGTTGGTGCCGTACCAGGCGCGTGCGGGTGGTACGGCGCCGACATCCCTGGTGGGCGGCCCACCTAAGTGCCGCAACCCTCCCCTACCCAAGCGCGCCCTCGGACGGCGAGCCCACCTGACAGGAGGTGACCAGGATGCCCGCCCGGCTTGACCCCGCATACCGCAGCCTCGCCCTCGACGCCTTGCGAACGTCCCACTTCGACGTGCTCGTCATCGGGGGCGGCGTGGTCGGCACGGGAGCGGCGCTGGACGCTGCGTCCCGCGGCCTGTCTGTCGCGCTGGTCGAGTCGAGGGACTGGGCGGCCGGGACGTCGAGCCGGTCGAGCAAGTTGATCCACGGTGGCCTTCGCTATCTGGAGCAACTCGACTTCGGGCTCGTCCGCGAAGCGCTGCGCGAGCGCGCCCGCCTGCTCCACGGGCTCGCACCACATCTCGTCCGCCCGGTGCCGTTCATCTACCCGCTGCGCCACCGCGCGTGGGAGCGGGCGTACGTCGGCGCGGGTGTGCTGCTCTACGACACCATCGGCGGGGCCCGCGCGCTTCCCCCCCACCGTCACCTGTCCCGCCGCCGGGCGCTGGAGCTGGCGCCGTCGCTGCGGGACGACGCGCTCACCGGTGCGATCCGCTACTACGACGCGCAGGTGGACGACGCCCGGTTCACCATGATGCTGGCGCGCACCGCGGCTCAGCACGGTGCGACGGTGCTCAACCGGGTAGCGGCGACAAAGCTCGTCGTGGACCGCGGCAGGGTCGCCGGCGCCGAGGTCAGGGACGCCGAGTCGGGCCACGAGTTCACAGTTCGGGCGCGCCGCGTGATCGGCGCTACCGGAGTCTGGACCGGCGAACTCCACCGGCTTGCCGGGACCGAGGGGGAATTCCACGTCAGCATGTCCAAGGGCGTGCACGTGCTCGTCCCCCGCGAACGCATCGATCTGGCGACCGGCCTGATCATGCGGACCGAGAAGAGTGTGCTGTTCGTCATCCCGTGGGACGAGCACTGGATCATCGGCACGACGGACACGCCGTGGTCACTGGACCGGGCGAACCCGGCCGCGAGCCGCGCGGACGTCGAGTACATCCTCGAGCACGTCAACGCCGTGCTCCGCGATCCGCTCACCCCGGCCGATCTTGTCGGGGTTTACGCCGGCCTGAGGCCGCTGCTGGCCGGCCGGTCCAGCGACACCGCCAAGCTGTCGCGCGAGCACGCGGTCTCCGAGCCGGTTCCCGGCCTGTTCGTCGTCGCGGGCGGCAAGTTCACGACGTACCGGGTAATGGCCGCGGACGTGGTCGACGCGGCGGCGAGCGGGCTGGGCAGGGAGGTCGCCCCGTCACTCACCCATCGGTTGCCGATCCTCGGCGCGGTCGGCTTCCACGAGATGTGGGCCAACCGGATCGCTCTCGCCAGGCGTTCCGGGCTGAGGGTGCCGATGGTCGAGCGACTGCTCCGCCGCTACGGGTCTGCGGTCACCGATCTGCTCGGCATGATCGACCGGGACGCCGGCCTGGCGGAACCCGTCGACGGAGGCGAGCCGTACCTTCGCGCCGAGATCGTGTACGCCGTCACACACGAAGGCGCGCTGCACATCGACGACGTGCTCGCCAGGCGGACCCGGGTGTCGATCGAGACGCCCGACCGCGGCGAGCAGGCGGCATCGCTCGTCGCGGAGATGGCCGCCGCTCATCTGGGCTGGGACGCCCAGACTGCCGCCGGCGAGGTCACCGCCTACCGCGCACAGGTCCAGGCCGAGCGAGCCGCTGCGCTGGCGCCGGACGACGAGGCCGCCGACGCCGCCCGCTCTGCGGCCGATCAGACGTGCTCGGAGACGAGGACGGCCGCGGTGTCCGGCTCGAGTGCCTTGAACACGTGAGGGACGTCACCCGGGTACGCAACGTAGTCGCCCGGGTTGATCTCGACCGGCTCATCGGCGACACCCACGAGAGCACGGCCTGCGGTGAGGACGACGTGCTCCACCACTCCCGGCATGTGCGGGTCCGACTCCCGAGCGGCACCGGGCTGGGTCGTGATCAGGTAGATGTCGCGACGCGCGTTGGGCGGACACGAGGCGAGCAGGGTGGCCACATAGTTGGCACGTTCGGACGCGACGGCCGGACCCTCGCCGGCACGGATGACCTGGACCTTCGGTCGAGCCGGCTGGACGAGTTGGGCGAACGGGACGCCCAGCGCGACGCCGAGCGCCCACAGGGTCTCGACGCTCGGGTTGCCCGAGCCGGACTCCAGCTGCGAGAGCGTCGACTTGGCGATGCCCGCCCGCCGGGCCACCTCGGCCAGCGACAGGCCGGCCCGGCTGCGTTCCCGCCGCAACGACTCGGCGATGACCGCTATGGGTGCCTTGCTATCTGCCATCGTTCGCTCCATGAGTCGATTCGTTCATCTTGACGAACGGAACTCTGTCGTTCATCATAGAACACTATGCGTTCGATCTGGCGAACCCTCGACAGGGATCTGGCTCGTGACATCGCACTGGTCTGCGTCGCCGACACCATCGTCGGCGTCTCGTTCGGAGCCATCACGGTAAGTCTCGGGCTGCCGCTCTGGCTGCCGATGCTGCTGTCGGTGGTGGTGTTCGCCGGCGCGGCACAGTTCATGTTCGTCGGCATCGTGGCCGCGGGCGGCAATCCCATCGCGGCAGTCGTAGCCGGCCTGCTGGTGAACGCGCGGCACCTGCCGTTCGGGTTCGCCATCGGCGACGTGCTCGGCACCGGCTGGATGCGGCGGATCGTCGGCAGCCACCTGATGATCGACGAGTCGGTGGCCTTCGCACTGGCGCAGCGTGAGCCGCAGCGGCGGCGCGCGGCCTATTGGGCCTGCGGGGTCACGCTGTTCGCGTGCTGGAACATCGGCGTGCTCGCCGGTGCGTTCGGCGGCACTGTCGTCACCAACACCGACGCGTTGGGCCTGGACGCGGCCTTTCCGGCCGTCCTGCTGGCGTTGATCCTGCCGGCGATGCGAGATCCAGCTACCCGTCGAGCGGCCCTTGCAGGGGTGGCCATCGCACTGGTCGCGGCCGCTTTCCTGCCGACGGGACTGCCGGTTCTGCTGGCGCTTCTCGGTGTCCTCGCCGGACTCCGCGGCATCCGAGCCACACGGGAGGCCGCGGCATGACGGCTGCATCGCTCGTTGTCGCCACCGTGGTACTCGGCCTCGGGACGTTCGCGTTCCGCTTCGCCGGACCCATCCTCCGGTCACGGGTCGACATCTCTCCGCAGCTCGAACGCCTGATGGCGATGGCTGCGATCGTGCTGCTCGCCGCGCTGGTGGGCATCGCCACGTTCCTCGACGGACAGGAGTTCGCCGGGATCGCCAGGCCGGCCGGGATAGCCGTCGGAGGCGTGCTCGCCTGGCGCAAGAAGCCGTTCGTGCTCGTCGTGCTGGCAGCAGCGGGAACAGCCGCCGTGCTGCGCCTTCTTGGGGTGCCCTAGCTCCGCCGCACCGAGCCTCCGCAGTGCCGCACCCCGCCAGCACCAAGCCTCCACACTGTCGCTACTCGCCAGCACCAAGCCTCCACAGTGTCGCCCCGGCGGCAGTGTGGAAGCTCGGTGCGAGCACGCGGCGGCAGTGTGGAACCTTGGTGCCGACCTCAGGGCGCGATCGGTCGTAGCGGACGCGCGTCATTCGCTGCCGACGAGTGCGGAGACCACCGCTGTGGTCGCGCGCCGAACGCGCTCAGCGCCCTGCTCGGCAACTACCGCGTGAAGATGTTCAGCCGCCAGCGGGGCCAGCAGGACATGGGCCAGCGCGTCGGCGTCCTCGTCCGGCCGGGCGACGGAAAGCAGCAGCGAGACATGCCGGTGCCAGAAGCGATACGCGCCGATTCGATAGCGGGCGCCCGGCGATGCCGTCTCCGACATCCGAACCAGATCGAGATGACCCAGCACGTAGTCCAGGTACGCCGTCATGAAGGCGGTCAGCCGCTCACCGGGCGAAGCTGCGCCGGCCTCGCCCGTGGGGCCCAACGGTGCCGCGCCGAACAAGATCGCCTCTTGCAGCGCCCGCTCCCGCTCGTCGAGTAGGGCCGCGGCGAGACCGGCCTTGTCGCCGAACCGGCGGAAGACAGTGCCCTTGCCCACCCCCGCCTTGGCGGCTACCGCGTCCATCGACACGTTCTCCACGCCGAGCTCGTCGAACAGCGCGGCAGCAGCCTCCAGAACCGCTACCCGGTTGCGAGCAGCATCCGCCCGCTCCTTGGGACGCGGCCTGCGCAGAGTCAGCAATTTCGGCTGACCACTTGCGTAATCGGACTGCGGTCCGCTACTGTTCGAAGACATAAATCGGACTGTAGTCCAGATAGAGCACTAGTGCTAGCTCTGGCCGGAGAGAACCACGGAGATTCACAATGACCACGCTTCTGCACATCTCGGCATCGCCGCGCGGTACGGCTTCGGAATCGCTCGCGCTTGCCGACGTTCTTGTCGACGCATACAAAGAGGCGAATCCCGCAGACACCGTCGAGCACTGGGACCTGTGGGACGGCACCCTCCCGCCGTTCGGGCCGGACGCGGCGCACGCGAAGATGGCCATCTTCGCCGCCGCAGCGTTCAGCGCAGAGCAGGCCGCGACCTGGCGGGTGATCGAGGACACCTTTGCGCGGTTCGACAGCGCGGACCGCTACGTGTTCAGCGTCCCGATGTGGAACCACAACGTGCCGTACATCCTCAAGCAGTTCATCGACGTCGTGAGCCAACCGGGACTGGTCTTCGGCTTCGACGCCGAGCGCGGCTACACCGGGCTGCTCACCGGCAAGCGAGCTGCGGTCATATACACCAGCGGGGTCTACGGGGACGGCCGCGGCCCCGGGTTCGGCACCGACTTCCAGGCTCCGTACTTCGAGGACTGGTTGCGCTGGGCCGGCGTCACCGACATCGAGACCGTCCACTTCAGGCCGAATCTGGTCACCGAGGACGCCGACACGGCTCGGCTGGTGGCCCAGGAGCAGGCCCGTGAGGTGGCCAAACGTCTGTAGGTCGGTGACGAGCAGGACACCACATACGACGAGTATGCTGCCGGGTCACCCTCTCGCTGACCCGGCAGCGTCCACCCAGCAGCGGCGGTCCAAACGGTCGCGCTTCAAGGCGACAACGACGCCAGGCGACGGAAACCGGCCGCCCGCCAGCTGCTCGCCGGGTTCTCCACGCTGAACGCTCGATTTACACCACAGCAATCCGCCGTAAGTCACCACCGGAAGGGCGTTCACGAGGTAGGTTCACTTTGGCCACGAGCTTGGAATCCCCTGGCCGCGAGCAGCGGCGGCGCCAAGCCACGGCTTCATTGCCGCACCGACGGCTCGGCAGGCGTCGCGCCCGGGGAGCGGTGGTCAGCGTGTGAACCGGTCGGGCGCGGGCGGTCGAGGGGCGGAGGACTCGGTATCGCCCGAGACAACACCTCCGCTTCTTCTCACCGTCGGTTAGCAGGGATGGGAGCGACTCAGCCGTGAACCTCTGGTCACGCCTTCGACAACGTTTCTGGTTCCTCCCCGCGCTCCTGTGCGTCGTAGCCGTCGCTCTCGCCGAGGGACTCATCTTCGTCGATCAACAACTCGGAGATCTCGACCTCGGAGCGCTCGACTTCCTGATCACTATGGTCGGTGAGTCTGGCAGCCGAGATCTGCTCGGGGCCATCGCCGGCTCGATGCTGACCGTTGCCTCCACCACGTTCTCCATCACCATCGCAGTGCTGGCGTTGTCCTCTTCAACCTACGGACCCCGGCTGGTCCGCAACTTCATGGCCGACCGGGGCAACCAGTTCGTGCTCGGCATCTTTGTGGCGACGTTCTTGTACAGCCTGGTGGTTCTCCGGTCGATTCGCGTGATCGGCACCGGTCAGGGGGACTACTTCGTCCCACACCTGGCAGTGAACGTGGCGGTGCTGTTGGCCGTGCTGGCAATCGGCGTGTTGGTGTACTTCATTCATCACATCAGTGACTCGGTGCAGGTATGGACACTGTCCGAACGGGTCCGTGGTGATCTGATCGAGGTGGTCGACCGGCTGTACCCGGAGGGGGGCGGCCGAGATGCCCGAGAGGTCGAAGGCGAAAATGCAGAGCCCGACGTCCCTGAGCAGCTTGACACCGACGGCGTCCCCCTCACGTCGCACGAGACCGGGTACGTGCAGGACGTTGACCTCGACGGCCTGCTGTCCCTTGCCCGCGAGGACAACCTTCTCGTCTCGTTGAAGGTTCGCCCCGGCGAGCACATCACCGAAGGGACCGTGCTCGCCGTCCTCTGGCCTCCGGGCGAGTTCAATGACGACCTACGTGATTCGGCTCGTCAGGCCATCCGGATCGGTCGCGCCCGCACTCCGCTGGAGGATGTGGAGTTCGCGGCCCTATTGCTCGAAGAGATGGCCGTTCGAGCGCTTTCTCCCAGCACCAACGACCCCTACACAGCGATCAATGCCCTGGACAGCCTCGCCAGCGGCCTCGTCATGCTGGCCGGCCGTCGCATGCCGTCCCCTTATCGGCACGACCACGAGGGGCACCTGCGGGTCATCGCACCCGCAGTCTCGTTCATGCACATTCTCGATCACCTGCTTGACGCCATGCGGACCTACGCGGTCGAGCACCCCACGGTGCTGCACCGAACCCTCGAGCTGGTAGCCCAGGTCGGTGCGGTATGCCAGGACCGGGCGTTACGCGTCCGAATGGACACGCACGCGGGCCGCCTGGTCGAAGCCTTCTCGGCGACGTCACCCCAAGACAACGACTTGGAGGCGCTAACCGAGCACGCCCTCCGGGTGCGTGAGTTACTGCTCGGCTCTGCGCCACGGCGCCTCGGAAGCGGTGACGAGTAGGCGCGCCACAATGTTCGGCGCCGGTGGTCTTCGTTGTCCAATACTCCAGCCGTAGATCGTGATCTTGCTAGGGGGAGAATGCTTCACAGCCGGCGGACGCGCAGCACGCCGGTCAGCATCGGGAGAGTGAACTCGCCGCGGGCGGTTTCCGGCCTGCTCGCGATGAAGGCGCGGATCCGGCCGAGTGTGGCCTCTCGTTCCTGTTCTGGCATGACCAGCACCCCCGCGCGCGTGGCGAGTGTCGCGACAAGAGAGTCGGCGGTGCGACGCTGCCCGTGCGGGAACTCGGCCTGCACCGGCGAGCCGAACCGGGCGGCCACGCCAGTCTTTGGCAGGTGTGCGTCGACCGTCTCGGCGCGCCAGCTGGCGGGCGTGTCACGCGGGCCAATGGCCGCGCTCCCGCTGACTCGTGCTAGCTCGGCAACCCACTCGACCCGGTCGTCCATGACGTTCCACAGGCCCGCCAAGATGCCGCCGGGTGCGAGGACCCTGGCTATCTCGGGCCCCGCGACGGCCATATCGAACCAATGCATGGCATTGCCGGCCAGCACGGCATCGACCGACGCGGCCGGCAGCGGTATCGCCTCGGCACTGCCCGGCAGGGCACGGACAGTGGGCAGCGCGCGGCGCAGCTCGGTCAGCATCGCCTGATCAGGCTCGACCGCAATGACCTCGGCACCTAAGGCGACCAGCGTGTCAGTCAGCTTGCCGGTTCCGGCGCCGAGGTCTAGCACTCGCGGGCCGGGCGCGGGCTCGAGCGCCCAGCGCATTGCGGCGTGCGCGTAGTCCGGACGGTGCTCGGCGTATGCGGCCGCCGCCGCGCCGAACGACGAGGCGTGAAGCAGCCGTTCATCCTGGTCCACGCGGTCACCCTATTGTGCTCGCGGTGGGCTGTCCCGCAACTCCCAAGCGGCTGTCGTGGCCGAGTGCGGCGCGAATGAACTCGGCGGCGAGGGCGACTCCAGCGGATACGGAACCAGCCGGGCTGGAGCGACGGCTAGGACGGCGTGACGAGCACCTTGCCTCTGGCCTGTCCGGACTGCAGGTAGCGGAACGCCTCGGCGGCGTCCGCCAGCCGGAAACGCCTGTCGATGCACGGCCTGATCGACCCCTGCTCGAGAAGGCTGGCCAGTGAGGCGAGGTCGGCTCGCTCATTGGGCCGCCACATGAACACGCCCATCCGCTTGCTCGACAGCAGCGTGACGAGCCCGCCTATCATGGCGGCTTCGAAGAAGCCCGATAGGTTCCTCGCGATCAGGACGTACCGCCCACTGGGGCGTAGGCATCGCCGAAAGCGCAGCACCGACCGCACAGCGGCGATGTCCAGGATCAGGTCGTACTGCTCTCCGGTGGCAGTGACATCCTCGCGGGCGTAGTCGACGACGTGGTCCGCCCCTAGCCGCCGAAGCAGGCCGAGCTTGCCCTCGTGATCGACGGCGGTGACCTCGGCCCCGGAGGCCTTGGCGATCTGCACGGCGAACGGCCCTACACACCCACCGGCCCCATTGATCAGGACGCGGTGGCCGGGCCGGATCGCTCCCCCGGCGCGCAATGCCTGCAAAGCGAGCACGCCGGAGTGCGGGACGGTTGCGGCCACCTCGAAGCTCACGCCGGCGGGCATAGGTGCGAGGGCGTCCGCAGGAGCACACACGTACTCGGCGAGCGAGCCATGGCCGTAGCTGAACAGGTCGGCCCACACCCGATCACCGCGGCGCAAGCCCGCTACGCCGGGCCCTACCTCCTCGACCACACCGGCGACGTCGAGCCCGACCCGTCCGGTGGCGGGACGGCGAAGCCCCGACCCGATCCGCGCGATGCGCGGCCGGCCCCACAGGTGATCCGAGTCGGCTGTGTTCAGGGATGCGGCATGGACCCGGACCAGTGCCTGGCCAGTGGCCGGGATGGGCTTGTCGACGTCGGCGAACCGAAGCACGTCAGGAGATCCGTACCGGTCCTTGATGATGGCCTTCAACGTCACACTCCGGCTGATACGTGCGTGCCGATCCGGTTACTGCTCAACATGGCCAGCTCCGTTCCAGGTTCCCTTACAACGTAAGTCTTACGTTGTAAGGTACTTGCGGATTCGCCAGGTCGTCAAGGGAGCCGGATATGTTCGTGCCATGGACCTCGGCGTCGACCGGCGGAACGTCGGGTGAACACGATCCGCGCTGGATCGGCAAGTGGCGCCCTCACCGGGCTCGCGACCTGCGTAGTCGCTAGAGCCGAGAGCGCCCGGACTGCCCGGCTGACAGTCCCGGCACTTAGGGCCCATGGCGGAAGCCTGCTGAGTACCCCCACCATGGAGCACGTCGTTGGAGTGTTCTCTTCCGCGACAGACGCCGCTCACGCCGCCCTGGCATTGCGCGCTGCCGCGCCGGCCGGGATCCGGGTCGGCGTCCACACCGGCCGTATCCACGCACCAGCCGGCCAGCCCGCTCACGGTCCGGCTGTCCGGCGGTGCGAACGGCTCGCTCGGGCCGCGACGGCCGGACAGATCCTGGTGTCGGCGCCTGCCGCTGCGACGCTGTCCGGCCACCTGCCGGCGGAAATGTCACTGCACGACCTGGGCCGCCACCGGCTTCGGGATCTCGCGCCGGCCGAACGGATCTTCGAGTTGCAGGACGCCGACGCCGCCGCCGGGCCGATGCCCCATTCACTCGACGCAGTACCGAACAACCTTCCCGTCCGACTGACCGGATTCGTTGGGCGGGCGCAGGAGCTTGCCAAGGTGGGTGAACTGCTGGGCGGCACGCCGCTGGTAACCCTCACCGGCACCGGCGGGGTTGGGAAAACCCGGCTCGCCATGCAGGCTGCGGCCGAGTTTGCCGACAGGTGGCCGGATGGCGCCTGGTGGGTCGATCTTGCCACGGTGACCGGCGCCGCCGAGGTGGCAGACGCGGTCGTGGCGGCTGTCGGCGGGCTCACCGATCCCGCCGGTCGCCACGTCCGCTCCTTGGCCGTCCAGCTTCGTGACCACAAGGCGCTGGTCTGCCTGGACAACTGCGAGCACGTGATCGAAAGCATCGCCGAGCTCGTTGACGAGCTGATGCGCTCCTGCCCGGAGCTCACCGTGCTGGTCACCAGCCGCGAGCCGATCAATGTGCCAGGTGAGATCACTTGGCAAGTCCCGCCACTCGCCACCGACGAGGCACTGTCGTTGTTCGCGGAACGCGCGGCGGCCGTCCTGCCGTACTTCACGGTCGATGAGTTGAACGAACCGGCCATCCGGTCGGTGTGCCTTCACCTTGACGGCATCCCGCTTGCCGTCGAACTCGCGGCGGCCTGGATGCGCACGCTCACGCCCAAGCAGGTAGACGCGAGTCTGGACGATCGGTTCGGGTTGCTGGTCCGGAGCCCTCGCGGCGCCCCCGCCAGACACCAGAGCCTGGCCGCGTCGATCGACTGGAGTCACAACCTTCTCGACGATGTCGAGCGCAGGGTGTTCCGCAGGCTGGCGGTCTTTGCGCGGTCATTCGATCTGGAAGCCGTCCTGGCGGTGTGCTCGGACGAGCCAGCCGACCGAGCGGCGGTAATGCAAGCGGTCGGCCGCCTGGTCGACACCTCGCTGGTCGTCACTGAGGAGCAGGAAGGCAAGGCACGCTACCGGCTCCTGGAGACGATCCGGGTATACGCGGCCGAGCGTCTGAAGGAGTCGGGGGACGAGACCTCGACGCGCGACCGCCACCTCGACCACTACCTCGAGCTCGCAGAGGCCGCCGAGCCAGAACTCGATCACGACAAGGACGCGTGGCTGGCCCGGATCGGCCCCGAGCGCGACAACTTTCGCTCCGCCCTCGACTGGGGCCTGGCTGCTGCCGAGCCCGACCGCGGCCGCCGGCTCGCGGCCGGGCTGTCCTGGATGTGGAACCTGCATGCGACCGGGCGCGAGGGTGTGGCGTACCTCAAACGCGCCATCGACCGGGCGCCGGATGACACGTCGCCGTTACAGGCTCGGCTGTTCACCGGGTACGCACAGGTGGCCGACACGGCGGCGCCATTCGATTTCGACGCTGCCGAGCGCGGGCTCGATCTCGCTACCAAGCTGGGCGACGATCGCCTGCGGTCCCGCTGCCTCACCTTCACCGCCCTGAGCCGGCTGTACACCGATGCCGACAGTGCATGGAATCTTAGTAGGCAGGCCGATGAACTCGCCGAGATTGCCGGCGACGGTTACGGGCGCGACGCGGCACGTGCCTTGCAAGGCCTCATCCTCACCATGCGCGACCGTCACGATGCTGCTGGGCCACTGTTGGGCGAGGCCGCCGATGGGCTGATCGGCCGAGGGGACCGCGGTATCGCGGCGACAGTCCTCGTGGTGCAGGCCGGCAGCGCTCTGCTCACCGGCCGGCTGGCCGCCGCACGCGAACTCGCTGAACTTGCGGTGCAGACTGCCACGCCTCTCGGCGACTACTTCCGCGTCGGCATGGCCCAGGGCCAGCTCGCCACCGTACTCGGTGTGTGCGGCGAGCTGGACCGGGCGCTGCGGCTGCTGGAACCGATCGTTCGGCTGGTCGGCGACGACCCGGATGGTGTCACCGTCCCTGGCCTCGGCATGGTCATGGGTGAGCTGCTCCGACTCCGGGGCGATGCCGCCGGAGCGATCCACTGGCTCGAGCGCGACATCCCCAAGGCGAGCCCTGCCGTGGACACCTACCTGATGGCGGTCGTAATGCCGTCGTACGGCGCTGCCCTGCGGGCGGCAGGACGGTACGGCGAAGCGACCGAACACCTGGAACGCGCCGTGGCTCTGGCCCAACGGTTCGACCTGCCACGATGCCAGGCGGACGCGCTCGAGCAGCTGGGTTACCTGGCCGATGGGGACGACCCGGACAGGGCGGTCGACCTGCACCACGAGGCACTCACGATTCGCGTCGAGCACGGCCTGCGGCTCCGCTACGTCACAAGCCTCGAGGCCCTCGGGTCGCTCATGGCCAAGACCGGGCGGCCGGTTGACGCCACGCGGGTGCTCGCGGCTTCGGACCGAGCGCGCGGCGAACTCGGCTGTCCCTCTCCGCCCGCCGACCGGCCCGCGCTCGCAGCGCTCGTTGACAGCCTTCGGTCCAATGCCGGCTTCGACAAATGGTGGCGTGATGGAGCCGGGCTGAGCCTCGACGACGCCGTCTCCTACGTGCGCCGCATGCGCGGCGCACGCGGCCGGCCGGATAGCGGCTGGGCAAGCCTCACGCCAACCGAACTCAAGGTCGTGCAGCTCGCCTCCGACGGCTTGAGCAACCCCGAGATCGGTACCCGCCTGTTCATGAGCCGCAGCACCGTCAAGACCCACCTGAGCCGCGCATTCGCGAAGCTGGGGGTCTCGAACCGGACCGAACTCGCCGCCTTCGCCGCTGCCCGCTCGCCACGCCACACCTGAGCAGGCGGGACGAGGAACTCGTTCGCGAGCCCGAAGATCGGTTGGACATGTGGCTTGCGCCAGTCACCGCAGCCGGTCCGGCCCCGCCTTCACCCGATCCGCCGGCCGCCGATGTCATAGGGCACGTTCACCGTCTCGTCGGCCCCCGGGTTCGGCCGCCATCCGCCGGAGAAGGTGCCGTCCTCGTGGTACCTGCCGTGGAATGTGGCGTCCATCGGGCCGTAAGAGACCGAAATGGTCACGGCTTCACCGTCAACCGCCCACGTGTACGGAAGCGGAGCGGGCGACATGTTGGAGTAGACGGTCGACGCAAGCGTGTTGGCGACGGGGTCGAAGCCGATGAGCTCCAGGCTCTCGATCTCCATCCCCATGAAGTGCATGGAGAATCGCTGCTCCATGAAGAACCGTCCCGGCAGCCATCTGAATGTGGTCTGACCCTTGATGGTCTTCTCGTCCGAGCCGACCAGATTGCCCTCGA
>DASUUU010000040.1:0-43990 GCA_036373915.1 Jiangellaceae bacterium
CCGACTCCATCACCTCCAACACATCCCACGGCGACGGACTCATCGGCTCACCCGACCGATTCAACAAACCCCGGGCACCACCAGACTGCCGCTCGGCCCGCTCGCCGAGCAGCACCACACCACGCCCGAAGCCGTGCCCTGCAAAGTCCATACAGCCAGTCTAGTCGAACATATGTTCGTCTCACAAGGTCTCCCCGCCGCCGAGGCGTCTCTGGCCGGCGCCACCGATACGCCGATCTTGGCAGTCCAGCCGATCAAGCAACACCACCGCATTCAGCCACCGGCGAATTGGATTACGCGCCGACACCGTCAGTAGGAAAGGATGAGACCCTGCGCACAACATGCATTGCACACGGGGGTTTCGTGGCCATCAGACCGGTACTGCTCAGCGTGGACGACGACCCGGCGGTCAGCCGTGCCCTCGCACGTGACCTGCGGCGCCGCTACGGCGAAACGAATCGGGTGATCCGGTCCGAGAACGGCCCGGACGCGCTCGAGGCGCTTCGTGCGCTCACCGTCAGGGGCGAGCAGACCGCAGTGCTGCTCGCGGACCAGCGGATGCCCGGCATGTCCGGCGTCGAGTTCCTCGAGCAGGCGATGGATCTCGTCCCGAAGGCCAAGCGCGTGTTGCTGACCGCCTATGCCGACACCCAGGCGGCCATCCGGGCGATCAACGAGGTCGACCTCGACCACTACCTGCTCAAGCCCTGGGACCCACCTGAGGAACACCTCTATCCCGTGCTCGACGAGTTGCTCGAAAAGTGGGCCAGCGACGCGCGGCCGACGTTCGAAGGCGTCACACTGCTCGGCCACCAGTGGTCCGCCGAGACGCAACGGCTAAGGGAGTTCCTGGCCAGCAACCAGGTTCCCTACCGGCACCTGCGCGGCGACGACGCCGACTCGATCCAGCGCGCGGCCCGGCTCGAGGACTCGGCGCTCCCCGCCGTCGTGATGCCGGACGGCGTCGTACTCAGCCGGCCGACGCTCCGAGACGTCGCCGAGCGGGCCGGCCTCGCGACCACCGCTGGGAGCCCGCTGTACGACGTGGTGGTCATCGGCGGTGGACCGGCCGGCCTGGGCTCGGCCGTCTATGCCGGCAGCGAGGGATTACGGACCTTGCTGGTCGACCGAGCGGCTATCGGCGGGCAGGCCGGGCAGAGCAGCCTGATCGAGAACTATCTCGGCTTTCCCCGCGGCGTGTCCGGTGCCAGACTGGCTCAGCTTGCACGTGACCAGGCGGTGCGGTTCAACGTCGAGGCGCTCACCACGGCCGACGCAGTCGAGCTGGTCCCTCAAGGCGATCTGCGGATCGTCCGGTTCGGCGATGGCAGCGAGGTCACGGCGCATGCCGTTGTCCTGGCAACGGGCGTGACATGGCGGCGCCTCCCAGCCGAAGGCGCGGACACGCTCGCCAGCCGTGGCGTCTACTACGGCGCCAACGCTCACGAGGCCCCGGACTGCCGCGACGAGGAGGTCTACATCGTCGGTGCGGCCAACTCGGCCGGCCAGGCGGCCCTGCACTTCGCCAAGTACGCGAAGCGCGTCGTCCTGCTGGCCCGCGGCGATAGCTTGCGGCGCAGCATGTCCGAGTACCTGGTCGAACGCATCGAGGCCACACCAACTGTCGACGTCCGCACCGATACCCAGGTGCTAGCCTGCGAGGGCAACGGCCGGCTGGAGCGGCTCGTGCTCGGCGATTCGCACCGCCCCGGCTCCCGCGAGGTCGTGCCGGCCTCGCGGTTGTACGTGTTCATCGGCGCCGCTCCGCAGACCGATTGGCTTGGCGAGGATTTCGTCCGCGACAAGCGCGGTTTCCTGCTAACCGGCCCGGCACTGCTGGACGAAGAACGGCACCCGCCCGCCTCGTGGCCGCTCTCGCGAGACCCGTACCACCTCGAGTCCAGCGTGCCTGGTGTATTCGTGGCCGGCGACGTACGGGCCGAATCGGTCAAGCGGGTCGCGTCCGCGGTCGGTGAGGGAGCCATGGCCGTCACGCTGATCCACCGGTACCTGGAGGCCGTATGAGCAGCATCGAGATCGACGAGCTGCGCACACTGTTCCTGTTCGAGGGACTTAGCGACGAACAGCTACGGTGGATCGTCGAACGCTCCGAGGTTCGGGCGTTCGACACCGGAGCGGTGATCTGCCGCGAGGGCGAGCCGGCCGAGGCGCTGTGGGTCCTGCTCGACGGCACGATCCGGCTGTCGCGGATGGCGTCCGGCGAGGACACCGTCATCAACCAGACGTCTCACCGGGGCGCGTATGCAGGAGCGGTCCGGGCCTACTCCGAGACCGCCTCGCAGACCTACCTGAGCACGTTGACGACCACGCAGCCGAGCCGGCTGATGCGCCTCGAGGCCACTGACTTCGGCACGTTCGTCCGTACCGAACTGCCGATGGCCGTCCACCTGCTGGACGGGCTCTACATGGGAATCCGCTCGACCGAGGCGACGGTGCGCCAGCGCGAGCACCTGGCCCAGCTCGGCACCCTATCCGCCAACCTCGCGCACGAGCTGAACAACCCGGCGGCGGCCGCGGTGCGCGCGACCGGCCAGCTGCGAACCAGGGTGGCCGGCATGCGGCACAAGCTCCGCATGATCTCCGAAGCAGGACTCGACGCAGAACTCATCACCCGGCTCATCGCGCTGCAGGAGGCGGCGGTCGAGCAGGCGGCCAAGGACCGCGAACCGCTGACGGCACTGGAGGAAGCCGACCTCGAGGACCAACTCGTCGAGCGGATGGACGAGCTCGGCGTCACCGCGCCGCACGATCTCGCGCCGGTCTTCGCCGCCGCGGGACTGGACACCGCCTGGCTGGACGGCGTCATAGAGCAAGTGGGACGCGACTCTGTCGATGCACTCCGCTGGCTCGGGTACACCCTCGAGACAGAGGCGCTGATGGACGAGATCGAGGACGCGACGTCCCGCATCTCCACGCTCGTGGCCGCCGTCAAGCAGTACTCGTACATGGACCAGGCGACGCACCAGGACGTCGACTTGCACCCCGGACTGGACAGCACCGTCGTGATGCTCGGGCACAAGCTCAGCGGCATCACGGTCGAGCGCGACTACGACCGGACGCTGCCGGCAGTGCCCGCCTACGCGGCCGAGCTGAACCAGGTATGGACGAACCTGATCGACAATGCGGTCGACGCGATGGACGGGCGTGGGGTGTTGCGGCTCCGCACAGCGATGGACGGCGATTTCGCGGTCGTCGAGGTCACGGACGATGGCCCCGGCGTGCCGGCCGAGATCCGCGAACGAATCTTCGAGCCCTTCGTCACCACCAAACCCGCCGGGAAGGGCAGCGGCCTGGGTCTGGAGAACGCCAAGCGTATCGTCGAGCGCAGGCACGGGGGCACTCTGTCGTTCACCACCGGAACGAACGGCACGACGTTCACAGTCCGGTTGCCCCTTAACGTCCAACCCGAAAAGTAAGGAGCGCCGATGACCGGATGGCGGGTACGAGCCGAGACCGGGTCACCGCAATGCGCACATGTGGAGGGCCTGCCCGACGACGTCGCTCCCGCCTCCGAATGTGAGGACTGCGTCCGCGAGGGAACGAAGTGGGTCCACCTGCGCCGCTGCCTCGGCTGCGGCCACGTCGGGTGCTGCGACAACTCACCGCGACGGCACGCGACGGGCCACTGGCAGACCACCCAGCACCCTGTGATGGCCTCCGCGGAACAGGGGGAACACTGGGCGTGGTGTTACCCGGACCAACTGTTGCTCGTGCACGCGAAGTGATCCCGGTGGCCAGGACCTACCGCGTGACAGCGGCCAGGCGCTTTGCCAATCGAATGATGGCGGGCCTGTTGCGCGTTGGGATCGGGCCGAAGAGAAACTTTCTGCTCACCACCCGGGGACGCAAGAGCGGCCGACTCCACACCACACCGGTAAGTCTCGTCATCGACAACGGTCAGCGCTGGCTCGTCGCTCCGTACGGTGCCGTGGGGTGGGTGCACAACATCCGCGCGAACGGCGAAGCCACTCTCCATCGTGGCCGATCGGTCGAGCGAGTTCGGGCCGACGAAGTGGACGCCGAGATCGCTGCTCCTGTGCTGAGACGCTATCTACAGCGGGAACGGATCGTGCGGTCGTATTTCGATGCGACCCCGGACGGCGACCTCGCCGCCTTCCGCGCGGAGGCGGGCCGGCACCCGGTCTTCGCACTCGTCTCACTTCGCTGAGCGCCGGCTCGTCAGGTCCGCCGTGAACGACGTGCCGCCAGGCCCGACGAGTCGAACGTCCTCGATCGCCGAGATCCGCGCGTCGGTCGTCGCTCCTCCCCCGCAACCGGTTGTCTCGACCACACACGTGGCAATCGTGTTGACCCCATCGCCGGTCCGTACCACCACATCATAGGCGCCGGGCGCCGCCGCAGGCCCGAGCACTGCGAGAACCCACGACGGATCGCCGTCGTACAGGAAAACGTGTCCGACCTCCACGCCGCCGTCGCCGGTAATGGGTGCTGCGGCGAAATACTGTCCGTCGGCGACATCGAGCGTCTCGCGGTATCCGGCGGCCAACTCGCGGTCGTCCGTCGTGGCCTGCCACGCGATTCCCGAGAGATCCCGACGAACGCGCAACTTGTCGATGGCTACGTTGCGTGTGATCGTCAGCAGCCAGGTCGACACCCGCCCCCTTCGCGGATCGAAATTGCCCGCGTGCCGCCACGCGCGCATGAACGCCTCCTGGGCCACCTCCTCAGCGTCCGGCGCGATTCCCACGACGGCAAGGGCCAGCCCGTAGACGCGAGCCTGAAAACGCCGGACGAAGGTGGCGGCGGCGCCGACGTCCCCCGCCGCCATACCGGCGAGCAACGACTCGTCCGAGACCTTCACACCCATTACTACGGCCCAGCGGCCCGAACGGATTGACCGCACGAGCGATCCATTCGGGCTCTTGCGCCGTACTACCCCTCAGAACCGACATTGTGGGGAGGAACCGAGGATGTCGAAATCGCGAGTCTTGGCGGTCGGCGCTCTTGCCTTGCTGGCCGCTGCGTGCGGAGGCGACGACGACGGTGCGACCACCGCGACCGGCGAAGGCGGCATGACGCTGTCGATCACCGCACCAGACGACGGCGCAGAGGTCAGCCTGCCGTTCACGGTCGAGTTCGACTCGAGCGAAGAGCTCGGGCCGACCGATGATGGCGTCCACCACGTGCACATCTACTGGGACGGTGACGACAGCGAGTACACGGTCGTGGAGGCCGACAGTGTCGAGGTCACCGAAGCGCCGGAGGGAGAGCACACGCTCAACGCCTCGCTGCGCAACGCCGATCACTCTCCAGCCGGTGTGGAGACCGAGATAGCGCTCACCGTCGGGTCTGGTGACGGCTCCGGCACGGGTGACGACGGTGGCATCGACTACTGAGCGCGATACCAGGGTCGAGCGGAACAACCGGCGGACCCGGTGGTTCCACGCCGGTGTCTACGTGACCGTGATCGGCCTGCTGCTCACCGGCTGGTGGCTGTGGACGGGTCAGGAGGGCCGGCCAAGCGCGCCTGCGCGGGTCACCCGGCTCTCGGACACAGACCTGCACACGTACCTCGGCTGGGCGCTGGCCGCGGTCGCCGGCTTCGGTGCGGTGCTGGGATGGCGGGCGGCCATGACGCTGATCCGCGACTCCGTCCGCTATCGGCGCAGTGATCTCGCGTGGTTCACGAACTGGCCGCGCGCTCTCGTGACCGGCCGGTTCGGGCGCCATGACGGGCACTTCGATCCGGGCCAGCGCATCGCCAACCTCGCGATGACCTTCCTGCTGCTATCCCTCATCGTGTCCGGGATCGGCCTGGTCGCCGTCAGCGGCGGGCCGGCCTTCGTGTGGTTCGGCCGGATCCATCGCTGGGCGACCTACCTGTTCACACCGGTCGTGGTCGGCCACATCCTTGTCGCGTCCGGGATCCTGCCTGGATACCGCGGGGTATGGCGGTCGATGCACTTCGGCGGGCGGCTCCGCGAACGCGACGCCGCCCGCGTGTGGCCAGGCTGGCTGGCTCGTACACGCGGGCGGCGCCAGGACGAACCGCCCGAGGGGTGATGTGCGGCCGTCCCGTCCCTCAAGTTAGCCCCGGAGTCCCCTAGCCGTGGTGGAGGGACGGCACTCGGCGCAGCGGCTTCGGCAGCCACCAGTTGCGCTCGCCGAGCAACCGCATCGCCGAGGGCAGGATCACCGCCCGGACGATCGTCGCATCGATCAGGATGGCCGCCGCCATGCCCACGCCCATCTGCTTGAACTCGATCATCGACAGCAGCGCGAAGATCGAGAACACCGCCACCATGACGAACGCCGCACTCGACACCACGCCGGCCGATGCCGTGATGCCATGCTCGATGGCCGTCCGGGTCGACATGCCGGCCAGCCTGCCCTCGCGGATCCGGCTCACCACGAAGATGTGGTAGTCCATCGACAGGCCGAACAGGATCACGAACAGGAACAGCGGCACCCAGGTCACAATCGCGCCGGTCGAGGAGAATCCGAGCAGGCTCTCGGCCCAAGAGTTCTGGAAGACCAGGACCAGCAGCCCGTACGCCGCGCCCACCGACAGCAGGTTGAGTCCCGCCGCGGTCAGCGCCACTGTCAGCGACCGGAACGCCAAGGTCAGCACGATCACGCTCAGCAACATCACGAAGCCGATCACGTACGGTAGCCGCTCGCCGAGTTGGTCACGGAAGTCGTGCTCCCAGGCGATCGGGCCGGTCACGCCGGCGTCCATGCCGTCGAGGGAGCCGAGCGACTCGTCCACCATCGATCGCAACGAGTCCAGCGACTCGCCCTGGCGGGCATCGTCCACTCCACCGGCGACCGGAACCAGGAACCTGGCCACCTCTGCGTTCGCGGCGACCTCGATCGACGGTATGCCGGCCGCAGCGAACGCCGGGTCCGCCTCGGTCCGCGACGTCAAGTCCGCGATCGCCGCCTCTATCGCCGGGACGTCCAGCGGTTCGCCGTCCTCCGCCCAGACCGCAACGGTGTGCACCGTGCCTTCACGCGGGTAAGCCTCGGAGATCCGGTTCAGCGTCTCTACCTCGGCGATCGAACCGGGCAGATCCTCCAGATCAGGTTCGGACAGCTTCATCGCCACCGCCGGAGCAGCCAGTGCGCCGAGCGCGACGACACCGACCGTGAACGACACGGCGGGCTGGCGCAGTACCGGGCGGAGCACCGCGGGCCAGAACCGCGAGCCGCCCTCGCGCCGGGTCAGCCGCCACAGCAGCGGGATCCGGGGCCGGTCGACCCAGCGGCCGAGCAACGCCAGCAGGGCGGGTAGCACGGTCAACGATCCGACGACGGCGACGGCGATCACCAAGATCGTCCCGACGGCGAACGAGTCGAACACCGCCAGCCCGGCAAGGAACATCCCCGCCATCGCGACGACGGTCGTCAGGCCCGAGACCACGACGGCTCGACCCGACGTAGCCGCAGCGATCTCGATGGCACGCTCGACAGAATCCCCTGCGGCACGCTGCTCGCGGGCGCGGCGGACGTAGAACAGTGAGTAGTCAACACCCACGGCCATACCGATCAGCAGCACGACCGACGCCAGCAACTCGGTCGTCGGGACGAGGTACGACGCGAACGCGGACAACCCGAGCGCAGCGGCGACCGACGAGAACGCCAGCAGCACCGGCACACCGGCCGCGATGAGCGCACCGAAAACCACCGCCAGGATGGCTAGCGTCACCGGAATCGACATTACTTCGGCCAGCCTGAAGTCCTCCGCGACGACCCGGTCGATGGCTTCGTTCAGGGACGCTTCGCCGACCTGTTCGATCGAGAGTTCCGGATGTCCGACCGCCACCTCGGATACGGCGGCGCGCAACTCGTTCGCGACCTCGAGGTCCGCATCGAGTTGCTCGTCGCCGTTTCCGTCGGCTTCGACCAGCGCCGCCTCGAGGAGCAGCGAGGTGCCGTCAGAAGACGGGATGGGTTCGCCCAGCGACTCGACGCCTGGAACCGCTGCGGCCGCGCTCGACAGCTCGCGCAGGACTGGTGCGGCGACCGCGGGGTCGAGAGTCCCGCCATCGGCGCGCTGGATGAGGATCGACTCGGTCGGCACTTCGCCGAAATCGGCGTCCTGCAGCGCGGTGTCCGGCGCGCCCGAAGCGCCGACGGTCATGCTCGACTCGTCCAGTTCCTCGCCGCCGACCGCACTGCCGCCCACGACGGCGGCGGCCACGAAGGCGATCCACAGCATCAGCGCTAGCCAGCGGTGGCGGGCGCTCCACGTGGCGATCGCGACAATCGGCCCGCGTCGCGGTGCCGACTCCGGTACGGACGGTTCGCGCTCTAGTTCAACGGTTGGTGCGGACATTGGGTGACCCCCAGTAGGACTCTCGATTCAGCCCTTCGAGGGTCCCGCCTGGCCGGCCAGGCGTACATCGGGGAAGATCCCAGCGATCGTGGGGGAAGTCCCTGGTCATCCCCCGAGGCCGGCGGCGCCGATCGGGCGCCCTCGGCTCAGGGTCGGGCCAGGGTCTGGGCGACGCGCGCCATGCGTGGTACGCGCAGGCGCACGCTCCCGAGCGCCACGCCGCCGATGATCAGCGCGGCGGCGAGCAGGTTGACCACCGTGATCGACTCGCCCAGCAGTATGGCGGCGGACGCGAGACCGAACGGCGGCACCAGCAGTGAGTACATCGCGACCAGTCCGGCGTCGTATCGCCGAATCAACCACCCCCACGCACCGAAGCCGACGAGGGTCGAGATGTACGCGATGTAAGCGAGCGCGGCGAACCCAGCCGGCGTCATGGTCGCGAGCCCGTCGGCCATCGCGCTCGGCCCTTCGAAGATCACCGAGAGCAGCAACAACGGCAGCGGCGGCACCAGGCTCATCCACACCATGAAGCCGAACGCATCGTCCGGCCTCGCCTTGCGCATGGCCACGTTGCCCAACCCCCACATGGCGGCTGCGCCGACGCAGAGCAAGAAGGCCATGATCGGGCTGGCCTGCCCGAAGTTGAAGCCGATGATCGACACACCGGCAAGGGCGATGGCCATGCCGGTGATCTGGATGACCCGCGGCCGCTCCCGCAGCAGAACGCTGGCGAACAGGACCGTGAACACGGCCTGAGTCTGTAAGACGACCGATGAGAGCCCGGCCGGCATGCCCTGGTGCATGCCTACGAAGAGCAGGCCGAACTGGCCCACGCCGATGAAGGCGCCGACGCTGATGATCCAGCGCCACGCGACGGCCGGGCGACGGACGAAGAACACCGCAGGCACGGCGGCGGCCGAGAAGCGCAGGGCGGCGAAGGCCAGCGGCGGCAGTTCACCCAGGCCGACCTCGATGACCACGAAGTTGAAACCCCAGAGAGCGGCCACCAAGGTCGCTAGCAGGATGTGGCGCGGGCTCATACGTCCGAGCCTCACCGGGAACTCTCTTTAGCACAAGCAAATGCTTCTATCCCTATCGGTGTAGCATTTCTAAATGCTTGACGTGGAACGGCTGCGCGCCCTTCATGCCGTGGCCAAGCACGGTTCGGTGCGGGGAGCCGCAGAAGCCCTTCACGTGACCACCTCGGCCGTGTCGCAGCAGGTGGCGAAACTGGAGCGCGAGACCGGTCAGGTGATGCTCGAGCGGCATGGCCGCGGCGTGCGGCTCACCGATGCGGCCCGGCTACTTGCCGAGCACGCCGATCGCATCCTGTCGATGGTCGAGCAGGCGGCAAGCGACCTCGAAGCGATCCGGGGCGCGGCGGTGGGCGAGCTGTCCATCGGCGCGTTCCCGACCGCGGCCCGCGGCCTGCTGCCGCCGGCGCTGCGCGCACTTGATGAGTCTCAACCGCAACTGCACGTCCGGCTGCGCGAGATGGAGCCGCACGAGGCGGTGCCGCTGGTCGAACGAGGCCGATACGACATGGCCATCGTCCAGGACTGGTTCAACGTCCCGCTGGCCATACCCGAAGGGCTGGCCAAAGCCCCCATCCTCGACGACCAGGCCGACATCGCGTTGCCGGCCGGGCATCCGCTGGCCAGCCGCGACCGCGTCGACCTCGACGAGCTCTCGGGGGAACCCTGGATCGGCCAATCGCCGGGCGCCATCTGCAGGGACTGGCTCATCCACACCCTGCGCTCACGCGGGTTCGAGCCGCACCTAGCGCACATGGCCGATGAATACGCCACCCAACTCGCCTTGGTGGCCGCCGGGCTCGGGATCGCGGTACTGCCCCGGCTCGGCCGTTGCGACGTGCCAACCGAGGTGACGATCGTGCAGGTCACACCCGCCTTGACCCGTCACGTCTACGCCATCTGGCGGCAGGAGGCGGCCCGCCGTCCTGCGATCCGGGTGACAGTGGACGCGCTGCGTGCTGCCGCGGTCCGGCTCAGGCCTTGGGGATGACAATCCACAAGATGATGTAGACGATCTCAGCGGCCCCCGTGATCGCGAAGATCACGAAAAGCACCCTGATAAGGCCTACCGAGATACCGAACCTGTTGGCCAGCGCGGCGCACACGCCGGCGATCAATCGTCCCTCACCGGCAGCGGGTCGCTCAAGTGCTCTCTTTGCCATGACCTAATCCTTACCCGGTACGCGCGTCTGAACCTCGGATCGCCGGGCCGCGTACCCGTAGTTGGGGGCAGAGGTAGTTCTGAGGAGAGGTTGATCATGGATCCACACTCCAGCCGTCTGCACGTGCCGCGCCGTCTGAAGATCGGCCTCGCGGCCGCGGCGGCCGCCATCCTCGCGATCGGAGTCCTGTCGGCCCCGGCCAGCGGAGGGACGACCGATGACGCGGCGGATCCCGACACCGTCCGGCTGCTCACGGTCGGAGCGGCATTGACCGATCAACAGTTCCAGGAAGAGATCGTGACGGCATTCGAGCAGGAGAGCGGACTCGACGTCACGGTCGCTGTGGGCATGCAGGACATCTTCGATCGAGCCCGCCGCAGCGAGGCCGACATCGTCATGTCCCACTTCGGGTTCGTCGAGCTGGAGCGGTTCGTCACCGAAGGATACGGTCACTGGCCGGCAATGGTCATGTCGAACTCGGTCGCATTCATCAGCCCACCCGAAGATCCCGTCGGAATCGAGGACGCCGCCGATCCGTACGAGGCATTCCAGCGCATTGCCGACGCCCAGCATCCATTCGTCGTCAACAACCTCGGCGAGACGCTGTTCATCTCCGACACGTTGTGGAATGCGGCCGGGCAGCCGGGCAAGGCAGGTTGGTGGATCGATGAGGGCTTGAGCGGACCGCCGGCGGTGCGGAGAGCCGACCAGCTTGACGCTTACACCATCTTCGGGCTGCACCCATTCCTGAACATGCTGGCAGCGGAGCCTCCGCCACCACGACCGAACCTGACGGCCGTGCTCTACGACGACTCGCTGATGCAGCGAATGATGGCCACGGTCGTCGTGAAACGACCACCGGGGCGGGTCAACGAGGAGGGCGCCCTCGCGTTCCAGGAGTTCCTCGTCCGGCCCGACACGCAGGCGGCCATCCGGGCGCTCACGACGGATAGCGGCTTCCAGCCGTTCCTGTGGCCCGCGGCGAACCAGAACGACAACTGACAAGGCTCTTGCGCCGGCCCAGTTCGGTGCCGCACTCGCAATACCTGGGCCGGCGCAAGCCCTACCGGTGATGGTCCAGCAGGGCCCGCGCCAGGGTGCGGGCCGCGTCGGCAAGCTCGGTCGGAGATACGACGAAGGCGTCCGGCCCGGCGGCGATCAGCAGCAGGCCGAGGCGCTGCTCGACCGGCTGTAACAGGTTCGCGCGCAGTTTCACCGAATCCTCGTCCTCGGCCAGCAGTTGGGCGGACTCCGCGTACAACTCGACGGCCCAGCGAGCGGCCTGCGGAACGACGACCTCGACGGCCTGCAGCCGCCGGTTCGCCGCGATCCGTTCGTCGGCATCGTCCGGTCGCGAGAACGTCTCGTCCAGGACGTCCAGCTTGCGGATGCCCGACGCGAGGTAGGTCCGGACCACGCCCTCTCCCGCGACCGCCGCATCCACTTCCCAGCCCCGCCGGGTGTGCACGACCTGGTACGGCTCTATCACCCGCTCGACGACGCCGGGACGCCATGCCCTGGCATACACGATGCGCACGCGCTTGCAGTCCCGGGCCGCCTGCCGCAGCTTCCGTGCCTGGTCGCCGAGCCACTGCGGGCCGCCCCGGTCGAACCCGTCGAGGACGCTGTCGTCCAGTTTGTTTAGCGCCGATTGGAGCACGTCGTTGTCCGGCTCCTCGGCCAGCAGCTCGTGGCCGGCCCGCGACACCACGGTCAACTCGCCCAGCGAAAGGAACTTGGCTCCCACGTCCACTCCTGTACGCAGGTCACGGAGTCGCACGTACGCGGCGCTCGCGAAATCAAGGTCATCGTCGCTCTCCGAGGGCACCAGGCCGGCCGCGAACTCGATCACCGGTTCGCGGTACGCGCCGCTCAGCCCTGGCGGCACGTCTGCCTGGTAGTAGGCCCGAATCTCCTCGCGGAGTTCGTCCTCGGTGGTACCGAGTTGGGCGGCGAGCTCCGACAGTCGAATTCCGGCCGGATGCATGGCAAGGATCGGCATCGCCAGGGCGACCCGCGCGAACCTGGTCACATACTTCGGCGTGGTCATGACTCCTCCGCCAGCCGTGTGAGCTCGTCGATGATCTCGGCGCGGACGTCGTCCGGGCCGAGCACCCGAACCCGCGTGCCGAGGGCGTAGATGCGCGTCCGGAACGCGGAGCGGTTCGTCACGCGCACCGTGAGCACCGCCTGCTCCCCCTCCGTCCGCTCCCCTGTCACGGGATGGAGGGCGAGCTTTACCTGCTCGACGAACTCCGGCACGGTCGCGACCTCGACATCGGTCGGCGGATCGACCTCCCACGTCGCGGGGTCGAGCGATTTGGGGGCGTTCTCCTCGCCGGGACGCGCGCTCCCCGTCCGGTCCAGAACGAGATTGCGCATCCGGTCCACCACGAAGAACTTCTCGGCGCGGCTCGCTTCCTCCCACCCGACGAGGTACCACCCGGACGGCCCCGGCTGGACGACCCTGGGATGCACGGTACGTGGCCGTCCCTTGTACATGAACTGGACCACCTGCCGCTGAGCGGCGGCGACCAGGCACAGCGGCAGTCGCGTGTCGTGTGCGGGCGTCGGCTCGATTCTGGCGTGCGCAGCCGGATGCTCGGGCGGGCCGGCGTCGGTGCCGACGTACTCGGCGAACTCATCGACGCCCGCGAGCCGCCCGACTCGGGCCAGCTCCGCCTGCTCGGCGGGTGTCAGCTCCACCCGTAGCCGGATGTCGCGGGCGTGAAGGACGTAGCGACCCTCGGTGCCCGCGTCCGCGACGTTCTGAATGTCCCATCCGGACTCGTTGAGATACGTGATGTCCTTCGTCAGCATCCGGCGTTGGCTATCCGGCGACGTACCGCCGTACCTGGCAACCTCTAGCAGGTGTTCCTGTGTCGTGCCCGCCCTGCCGGCCCCTTCGAGCACAGCAAGAATCCGGACTAGTCGTTCGATCGGACCCAGCTGATCGCGTCCGCCCCTGGACACAGTCCCCCCTTATCGTGACTCCGGGCGGCTTACGGTGCAGATCATCAACCTCATCGAGGCATTTGTCCAGGGCACAGCGCGATAACGTGACCGATCACACCGCCGGGTCGTGACCTACGACTCCCGCAGTGCGATCATGGCCTGGTGCTGGGCCGTCTGTCGCTGTTCGGCGTGACGCTGCTCGGCATTGGGCTGTCCGGGCAACCCGCTCATGCGGCCGAGGCCATCGACTTTCTGGACACCAGGCCGGTCGTCATCGACCTGGACGACGCCGAACCGAGACAACGATGGCGGGTCCGGCTGATCGACCTACAGCAGAGTACGTCCGAAGTCTCCCTGCACGTGGTCTTCGCTCCAGCCGGAGTGATCACCGTTGAGGATTCCACCGTGCGCAGCAGCGGCTCAGGCGAGATCGTGGAGTTCGTCATCGAACTCGATCGCAAGCTCGAAGGCACGGGAGAACTCGTCGCGGTCAGCGGAGGCGGTGTGGCAGCTCGCCGTCCGATCAGCACCTCGTTCGCACCAGGGGACGCATCACTCACGGTCGACACCCTTCAGTTCGCCGGATGGCGGATCGCCCCCTTCCTCGACCTGGTCCGGATCCCAGAGGTGCGGATCCCCGACGCACCCGGTCTCGTGTCAACCGATCGGCCGCTGCGAGTCGGCGTTCTCACCTCGGCCAGCGGTGATGTCGCCGAGCTCGTGCGGATAGGAGACCGCTTCGCGGTGGACGGCGTCGAAGCTGTCGGCGAGTACACCGGGGGCACCGACCTGCTTCCCGGGCGTGACGCGGGAGATGTCGAGGCAACGGTACGCGTCCGTGATCTTCCCGCCTGGCCGCTGCTCGTACTGGTCGGTGGAATGACGATCGCGAACGTCCTCGACCGTTACCAGCGTCGCCAGCGCCCGCAGCGGCTGCACGAGTGGCGCCTGGCCAGACTCCGCGAGCGAGCCCGCGAGAGCCAGAGTCTGACGGGTGGACGGCTTCGTATCACGGCTGCTCGCGAAGCGCCTGCCCAGTTGCTCCTTGACCATCTCATCGACGACGCGCGAGCGGGATTCCATCCCCATCTGACCGACGCCGAGCGAGCGTCCTGGGAACCCGGCGGTGACGAGTACGAGCGACTCATGGCCACAGTCCGCGATTTCAGGCTGCAGTGCATGTCATTTCGGAGCCTGCTGGAGGAGCGGGATTCCCTCATCCGGTCTGCTGACCAAGAAGATCAGACCAGGATCAGCAACGCGCTCCGCGCCTCCGCCGTCGCGCACGCCCTTCGCGAACGATCGATCACCTCACCGGCGGACCTGACCGACGCGGAGCAGGATCTGACCCAAGGCCGAGCACATCTCCAGCAGGTCAAAGCGATCTACGATCTGCTTCGCAAGCTGCGTCGCGTTGATTCAGCAGACGTTCGGGGCGCGGCCGAGAGTCTGCTGGAAAAGCTGTTCGCCCACCCTCCAGATCTGGCCGAACTGGAGGTCGAGTCGCGTGAACTGCTCGACACCTGGTCACAACGGCCGTCGTTGCCGAAACGGCCGACCGGACCGTGGATCCTCGAGGAGCAGGAACCGGCAGGCCCGGTGGCCGGTCATGGGCCGCCTGCGGCCGCGCCGCCCGCTCGAGGCGCTCCCCTGAGGCGGGCATTGATCGCGACCGCGGGCGTGGTCGCCGCGCTCAGCGTGGGTATCGTGGTGGTCTCGACTCTCATGCTCACCGAGGGTGCGCCACCAGGCACGAACGGCGAGGCGGTGCCGACACAGACCACACCAGCGCCGACCCCGACCGTACCGTTGCCCGACGCACCCGTTGCCGCACCGACGGCCGGCCTTGTTCTGGACGGCTCGAGGGCCGATACGCCGTCGATCGGGCAGACGGTGTGGTTCGGAGTCATCACTCCGGTCCTGGTTCTCGCGGCCGGGGCCGCGTTGTGGTGGCTGGTGTCCAGGTGGTGGCGCAGACGGCTCCAGCCGCACGCCGACGAGCTTGATCCGTCGAAGATCGACCACGAGTACCGGCGCGAGGAACGCCGGTACTCCATCCTGGCGGGAATCCTGGTCGTGCTCAGCGGCATGTCGTTGCTCTACGTCGGCAACCCGGAGTTCGGAACCGCGGGCGATTACCTGGCCGTCGCGCTGTGGGGCGCGGCGGTCGGCGAAGGTGTCCAGCTTGCTCGGCGGCTCTGGCCGTCGCTGCCCGTTCCGGGATCAGCACCCTGACCGGATCCAGCAGTCACGCTGCGCCTACCTCTTGACCGGTACTGGCAACGCTTCTAGGGTCCCAGCAGGCACTTCTCGCGGCGGCACCGTGACTTCACCCCCTGTGCGCCGCAGCGCGCGGTGTCATTTACTGGTCCGTCGTCCCGATGGTGAGGCAGGGGGGTGAGTGATTGTCCGGGACGACCAATCCGCAGATGGGCATCCCTCTCGTGCGGAGTTCTCGGCTGCACGGGACCGATGCCGCCCAGATCAAGGAGGACTGCATGCGCACGCGATGGAGCGTTCTAGTGCTGAGTCTCGTTATCACTACGGCTTTGGTTGCAACGCCGGCTCTTGCTGACGATGACGACCACTCTGGCAAATATGACGGCGTCACACCCCAACAATGGACTGATTTCGATTCGGTCGCTGAAAACGCGTCCGAGGGGAGCAATGCACCGCTGAGCTTCGCGCCCTGTATCGATGGCATGGCCGCCGATATGTTTCCGTGCGACGGAGTCGACCTGATGAGCTTCGTACCGCACGGAGAGCTCGGGACGGACTTCGGTGACGCACCGAGCTTCGGAAACGACATCTGGGGCTGGACCGACCCGCAGACCAAGCACGACTACGCGCTGATGGGCTCGAGCGTGGGCACGGTGTTCGTGGACATCACCGACCCGAAGCGCCCCGATGTGCTCGGCCTCCTTCCGACTCACTCAACGGCGGGCGGTGATTTCTGGCGCGACATCAAGGTCTACGCAGACCATGCCTTCATCACGTCGGAGAACTTGGGTCACGGGATGCAGGTCTTCGACCTGACCGAGCTGCGTGACTGGGACGGCACGTACACCACGTACGAGGAGACCGCCCATTACGACGGCATCGCCACGGCGCATAACGTCGCCATCAACGAGGACACCGGCTTCGCCTACGTCGTTGGCGCACGCAACCTTGATCGATCCCTGAGCTGCGGCGGTGGCCTACACATGGTAGACGTCACTGACCCGACCAACCCATCGTTCGCGGGCTGCTTCGGCGACAACGGGTACGTCCACGACACCCAGTGCGTGATCTACGAGGGTCCGGATGCCGAGCACCGCGGCAAGGAGATCTGCTTCAACTCGAACGCACCCGGCGCGTACGGTTCGGCGAACCACTGGGTCGACATCGTCGATGTCACCGACAAGAGCAACCCGGTGTCACTCGGCCGGATGAGCTATCCGAACTCGGGGTACTCGCACCAGGGCTGGCTGACACCCGACCAGCAGTACTTCCTGCATGGTGACGAGGGTGACGAGTTCATCCACGGACTCGGCACGACTACCCGGGTATGGGACGTGCGCGATCTCGACAACCCGACCCAAATCGGCACCTTCGAGAACGGGACGTCGATCGACCACAACATCTACACCGAGGGCCGGGTGGCGTACGCGTCCAACTACACCTCGGGCCTGCGGGTCTACGACACGCGCAACGTCGCGGCGGGCGAACTCTCGGAGCTGGCCTACTTCGACGTCTACCCCGAGAACGACAATGCCTCGTTCGAAGGCGGAACCTGGAGTAACTACGCCTACTTCCACCAGAAGAACATCGTCGCGGTAAGCAGCATTGACCGTGGTCTGTTCATCCTGAAGCCTCGAGGTGGTCTGCACAACAACTGATCAGACAGCATGAGGGGGACGGCCCGGATGGGCCGTCCCCCTCGCTTATGAACCAGGGACTACTCGAGCAGGTAGTCCAGGCTCTTGTCCATCACGGCGGCCCGAGAGTCAGCTCCCGTGATCCCCTCCAGGCCGAAGCCCATGAACAGGCTGCTGGCCGTCGAGACCACCGCGCCCTCCTCCAGGCCGACCGACTCGGTGCGGAACCAGTCGTTCGGGTTCGACGCGGAGCCCTCGGGCGGTCCGGCGACCGTCCAAGCGCCCAGGCCGGATTCGAAGGATTCGACGCCGGCCTCGGTGGACACCTCGACGTGGTCGACGAACGCGCCCAGGCCCTGGAACGCCCAGTCGCTGGCGTAGCTGATGGCCACCTCGACCTCGCTGCCGGCATAGGCCGACAGGTCGATCGTCCATTCCTCCCAGCCGGCGGACCGGCCGTCGGAGGCGTGCCACTCACCGCTCGTGCCGGTGCCGGAGCAATCGGCGCCCTGGTACCGCTCGAGCCACGGGTGCAGCTCGAACCAACCGGACGCGCAGCTGCTGCCGGTGTTGGAGTGAGTGATGCCGCTGGCCTCCGGTAGCGTCGTCCAGTCGTCCTGGCCGACCGTATGCGCCTCGACGAACACGAAGTCCCAGTCCGGCTCGGTGTCGTACGAGAACCGGAACGTGAGCGTCGGGCTGTCGGACTCGGAGACCCCGGTAAGGTCGATCGTGCGCATCAGCCGCTTGAAGCTGACGTCACCGACGTCAGAGTAGACGTACCAGTCGCCGTCGTACGGCTCGAAGCCGCCGCCGGCTCCCGTGAGCCACACGGCCGGCCCGCTGCTGGCGAACTGCGGGTACTCGTCCGCAGGCAGCGCACTGCTTGTCGTGATCATCGACGCGGTGTGCAGCTGGTTCACAGCGCTGTCGGCACCGTTGAACCCCCACGTCATGCCGGTGTACGGGTCGCTCACTCCTTCCACATCGAACGGACCGTCCGGCCCCGTACCGCCGTCACTGTTGTAGATATACGCGCCGAGCCAGTACTGAAGGAAGTCGTTCTTGTCCGACAGCACCTGGCAACGACCGAGCACGAGCGAGCCGCCCTCGACACATACCTCGTTGGCCACGGGGTCGTAGAGCTGCGTGCCCGCGAGCCCGTTCTCCAGCGCACCGGCCCACTGACCGTTAAACAGCAGCTTGCCGCCCTCATTGAGATAGGCGCGAATCTCGAGCGTCATCTCGTTGTGCAGGCGGTCGACGTTGCCCGGTCCGCGTCCGGCGGTCCGGGTGACGAAGTTGTTGCCCATGTACCAGACGACCGCGTCGTAGTGCGACATAACGCCCAGGTGGTCCGGCGCCTGCCGGCCCTCGGCGTCCACGTCCCACACGTCGGACGTCCGCCCAGAGTCGGCCACGGCCTTCTCGAACGACTCGAGGTAGTTCGGCGTATCCGGCGACGTACTGGCGTAGCCAGGGAGGTTCACCGCGCCGGTGCGGTCCTCGTGGGCGACGATCAGCACGTCGGCGTCGGCATCCTCGACGACGTCGAACGTGACGTGATCGGTCGACTCCTCACCACCTGTGAACCAGTACTCGACCGAGTCTCCGACGGAAATGCCCGGAATCTCGGCCCGCAGGTACTGGAAGTAGGTGTTGTAGGCGTTGTTGCCGCCGTAGACCTCACCGTCCGGGGACGGAGATGTCGACAACGTGGCCTCCGCGCCGCCGTTGATGCTGTAGTGCAGCGTCACGTCGCCGAGAGACCGCTTGGCCAGCACCTCGACGGGCTGCGTCGAGCCGCCGCCGTGCGAGACCTCGACCTTGAGGTCGGTCGACGGGTGGTTGGTCTTCCACGGGTCGACGTCGGCGATGTCGAGGTACAGACCGTCCACGCTCATATCCATGTGTGACACCGGGTCGTCCGGTGTCGGCGCCGACTTGGCCACATTGATCGCGAACTGAAGGTTCCGCTTGAACTCCTCCTGCACCAGCTTCGGGTCGTCCGGGAAGACGAAGCCGCACCCCGGGCATCCCTCGGAAAGCTCCGGCGTCCAGGCCAGCACGTCCTGCGTGGCATGTGCCCAGTCAGTGAACTCACCGTTAGTGATGTACAGGTCGGCGGACGGCCCGGGGTCGAAGCCCTCGACTACTGGGTCATCGTCGGTGCCGGTCAACGCCACGTAGATCGGGTCGTCGGCCGACGGTGTCTGCACCTGCCAGCCCTGCGGGTACAGCAGCAGCTGACCGAACGAGTGATTGCTGATCGCGAAGCGGAAGTCCGCCATGTTGAACAGGGCGGCGTTCGCTACCGTCTCGGGCTCGGACATTGGCTCCGGGCCGCGGTACGTCTGGCTGGTGAACTGCGACGACGAGCCTTCCTCGTCGTAATTCCAGTGCTCCGGGAAGTTGCGGTTGAGGTCCACGCCGTCGTTGCTGTCGATCACGCCGTTGTTGTCGTTGTCACGCAAGTTCTTTCGCCAGAGGCGTTCGTGATCGAAGGTGTACTGGTAACCGTCCGGGTTGACGACAGGGACGAACCACAGCTCGCTCGTGTCGAGGATGTCCTGCACCTCCGGGTCATTGTTCGCGCCCTCGAGGAAGTGCAGCATCGTCCGCTTGGTCACCTCGGTGGCGATCCACTCGCGAGCGTGCGCCGTGCCCTGGTACAGGACGGCCGGACGCTCGTTCAGCGGAGTGTTCGCGACGTCGGACGTCACTCGAACGGCAAGGATGTCGCGCCCTTCGTGAGTCTGACCGATGGTGTGCAGTTCGGCCAGGCCTGGGTACTCCTCGGGCACGGAGCGAATCTGCTGCTCCAGGCCCGCGGGACCGTCCCAGGGCCGCCACACCTTGAAGCCGCGCCGTTTCTGTTCGTCGGCCGCCTGCTGTGCGGTCAGTCCGTCGGCGTTGCGCACGACCTCGAACTCGAACCCGTCACGGTTCAGCCGGTTTGCCTCGTTCGGCCGGAGAACGACCTGCACGGCGTAGCCGTCGGCGGTCTCCTCAACGTGCGCGATGTCGTACCCGCCGCTGACCAACTGCTCGAACTGCGTCGCGTCCACCGATGCCCGGTATAGCTCGAGGCGTGCCTGCGATTCGGGCCCGGGCTGCGCCGTCGCGGTGCTGATCACCAAAGCCGACGCTAAGAGCCCGAACATCGCGATGGCCACCACCACCACTCTGTGAAAGGCGCCCATCAACCCTCCTTCATCTTCCACCACCGGCCCTCTGACACAGCGTGACCGCACATCGGGTGCGGCTCGGCCCGGCGGCTTTGCACCTCACAAACAATCCACCTAGGCGGCCCGGTTGGCAAGAGGGCGCAGCCTCAGCGCACGACGTCGTAGACCAGCTTCTGGATGCCGTTGGGGTAGGACTCGCTTTCGGTCAGAGTGAGCATCTGCTTGTCCTTGTCCGTGTCGCTGAACATCCGCTTGCCGGCACCGAGCAGCACCGGAAACATCAACAGGTGGTACCGGTCGAGCAACCCGGCGTCAGCGAGGTTCCGAGCCAAGGTGGCGCTGCCGTGGATGATGATCGGGCCGCCGTCGCCTTGCTTGGCCTTCGCGACATCGTCGAGTGAACGCAAGATGGTGATCTCGCCCCAGTTGTCGACCAGGTCGCCGTCGCTCAGGGTGGTGGATACGACGAACTTCGGCAGGCCCCTGTACCGGGCGAACTCCTCCATGCCGGGCCACACCGGAGCGAACGCCTCGTAGCTGACCCGACCCAACATGACGGCCTCGGCCTCGTCCTGCTCCCGCCCCTTGATCTCGTAGGCCTCTTCGACGAAGTCGATGTCTCGGAAGGTCCAGCCGGCGCTGCGGTGGCCCTCTCCCTCGCCGCCTCCAGGGGAATCGACGACGCCGTCAAGGGAGACGAAGGCGGTGTAGATGAGGGTGCGCATTGCTCGGTCCTTCCTGTGAAAACAGAGAATATGTACAACCACTTGGTTGTACATTATCGGATCGGCAGCGAGGTACACAACCTCGGCCCTACTTCTCAGGCTGGCAGTGCGGGCACCAGTAGGCCACCCGCTGCTCCCCCGGCGCGCCGATGTGCCCGCGTTCGATCAAGGTGCCGCACCGGCGGCACGGCGCCCCCGCCCGCCCGTACACCCAATGGCGCCGGCCCGGACGTCGATCACCGGTGGTCACGTGCCCGTGCGCGTTCCGGTTGGCCAGCAGGAGCTCGCGCGCCAGCCGGACCAGCCGATCGAGATCGCCGGCCGCAGTGACCGGCGTCGACGGGTGTACGCCGCGCAGAAACAGCAACTCGGCCTGGTACACATTGCCGATGCCCGCCAGGTTGCGCTGATCGAGCAGCGCCTCGGCCACCGGCCGGTCGGGCGACGCCGACAGCCGGCGGACGGCTTCGGCCCCGTCCCAGTCCGGCCCCAGCAGGTCTGGCCCGAGATGGCCGACCAACTCGCTCTCGTGATCGGACCGCACCAGGTCGACCCGGGCCAGGTCCGACCCCACGGCCAGCCAGGCATCGGTCATCAGCACCGCGCGAACTCCCGCCGCTCGCGGTCCGGGGACGCGCCCTCCGGCCGGACGAAGCCGCCACGAGCCGTCCATGCCGAGGTGCGAGTGCAATGTGACATCCGGCTCGATCCGGATAAGCAGGTGCTTGCCTCTGGCCACGACCTCCCGGACGATCGACCCGGTCAGGTCCGCCGCCGCATAGCGCGGCACCCGCAGGTCGAAGCGCACCAGGCGGCCCCCGGCGAGCGCGTCGTTCAGCCGAGCCGCGGTCAGCCACACCGTGTCACCTTCGGGCATCGGACCCGACCTTACGCTGCGGAGGGCCCTCGCTAGTCGCGCAGGCGGAGCGACCGCGCGCCACCTTTGCCGATGTAAGTCAGGTAGTCCGGATGCCCGAACCGGTGCAGCGCGTACACCTGCACGCTCCACGGCGGCTGGACGCGACGGGCCAGGAAGTGCCGATCCAGCGACAGCTTCGCCGAGTGATGGCGCTCGTTGAATTCGGCGATGGCGAGTAACTCGCCGGTGAACTCGTTGTAGTCCTGACCCTTGAAGCCCGTGACGTCGTCGAAGTACGTGTAGACCCGCGGCAGAAACGCCTTCTCGTGCTGCTCACGTCCCACGACGTCCAGGACACCGGCCGTCGCGGAGTAGTAGTCCATGTCGAACGAGATCGCCCCGATCGGTGCGTGGCCTCCGGCGACGAACTCGGCGAAGGTCTCGCGCGCGTCGCCGAGAATCAGCTCGGCCCGCTCGAGCCGGGCGCGCAGCTTGTCGACGTCCATCTTGTAATGGCCTGGCTTGAAGAAGTACGGCAGATCGCGCACGTCGGCCGGCTCGAACATGCCCTCACCGGTGTCGAGGCCGTATACGTCCAGTCCAACGCCGGTGAGCTGCTCGATCTCGGCGGCGTGCGACTCCATGGCGATCAGCCCGTTGCCACCCGCCACGCCGAGCTCGAGCACGCTGATCCGCTCAACGCCGAGCCTGCTCGCCAACGTCGCTGCTCGGTGCATGCAGTACGCGTAAGCAGGCTTTGCCGGCAGCGACAGCTCGATCCGCTGGTCCAGCGACAGATCATGCGACGGCGGCTTGGACGTGTCGTCATTGCGCTCCGCAAACCGCGTGTCGGCCTGTCGGAAGCAGTACGCCGCGCTCTGGTAGTTGCGCATCGAGAGGTACGCCTTTCCCAGCCGGAAGTGCCACTCCGGGTGATCGGGGTCGCGCGCGAGAGCCTGCTGGTACGCCGTCGTCGCGCCGAGGATATTTCCCGCCTTATGCCAGGCGCGGCCTAGCCGGAAGTGCCACTCCGCGCGGCGCGGATCGGCGTCTATGGCCTTCTGAAACGAAGCGGCGGCCTCCGGCCACGCGCGCGCCTTTTCTAGCGCCTTGCCCGAGTCGTACTGCGCGATCGCCCAGTTACGACGCCTCCGCCGAACGGCGGCGGCCGCGCGCGATCTGATGCTCAAGTTCGTACCTTCCCTGTGACTGTCAAGGAACTCCGCGAAGGTATTACCCAGAATGTGCATTGGGGAACGCCAAGTCACCACACGCCGACGATCAGGGCGATGATGACCAGCTTGGCCAGCCAGTCACCGGCGTGGATCGCCGCTACCCGCCACGGCACGTTCTCATGGACGACCGAACCGGCCAGCAGCACCACAGGAAACCCGACCCACAGCACCAAGCCCGCCAGCAACGCGCCGACCCAAGTGGTCACGTCCATCGCCGAGACCAGCCCGGCCACGATCGCCGCCACAACCAGATGCTTGACCACCTCGAACAACGGGATCCAGGCCGGCGGCCGCTCGTCGGTGACCGCACCACCCGCGGCCGCGAGCCGCCCGCCAAGGACTGCGTAGTAGGCGAACGCAGCGACGAAACCGGCGATGGCGGCAACCGCGACGGCCCAGTAGTTGAGCTGGCTCATCGCTCCTCCAGCAGGGTCTTGAGATCCGCCAGCCGCTCGCGCCAGTACGACTTGGCCGCTTCGGCCGCCTCGACGTCGGGCAGACGCTGGTGCTGGACGGCGACGGCGCACTTGCCGGACGGCTGGACCTCGAACTGGACGACCACCCGCGCGCCGTCCGCCCGGTCGAACCGCACGAGTCTGCCCGGCCGCGAGCCGGCCCGCTCCGTCCACGACTCCCCTGGCAGCCATCGCGATCGCAGCTGCGGCTCGGTGAAGGCCGCATACGCTCGCTCGGCCGGCACGGCAAGCGTCTTGCTCACCCCGGCCTCGAACGTCCCGTCCGGGCGCACGCCAGGCTCACGTATTCCGCGCGCCTGCTCGTACTCGACGATCAGCTTCTGTGCCCACCACGTGCTCATGCCGTGCTCGCCGGTCAGCCAGCCCGCGATGTCGCGATAGGGCCGCCCCGGCGCTCCCCATTCGTCGAGCACCCGGAACCATTCGTCGCGATCGCGCCCGGTGGCCCGCTCAATTCCGCTTGTCATCGTCCCTCTCCTGGTTTCAATATGCGTCTCTTACAGGGGACGTAGTCGCCGAACCACTAGTCTCGACACAATCTGGCCGACGATTTGCGAGTCCGGTGGAGGCGCCGGTGAAGTACGTGGTTCTGATCTACAGCAATCCCATGTCACGGCAGATCTGGGACAGCCTCTCCGGCGCCGACCGGGCCGAGGGCCTGGCCTACTACGCCGCGCTGGCCGAGACTCTCACCCAGTCGGGTGAGCTGATCGTCACCGAAGCCCTCGCCGGCCCTGACCAGGCGACCCGGGTGCGTGTGCACGAAGGCATCACGATGGCGACCGACGGGCCGTTCGCCGAGGCCAAGGAACAGCTCGCCGGCTTCTTCTTGCTGGACTGCGAGAACATGGACCGGGCCATCGAGATCGCATCCGAGGTGCCCGAGGCCGAATACGGGCTGGTCGAAGTACGGCCCGTGCGCGAACTGAGCGACTTCGACGTGTGAGTGATCTGAGTCTCGACCGGTTGTTGCGGGCGCAGGCACCCAGGGTGCTCGCCGCCGTGATGCGCAGGTACGGCGATTTCGACTCGTCCGAAGACGCCGTGCAAGAGGCTCTGCTCGCCGCCGCCCGGCAGTGGCCGGCCGAGGGCGTCCCGGACGACCCGCGAGCGTGGCTGATCACCGTCGCGTCACGCCGCCTGATCGCCATGCTCCGCAGTGACTCGGCCCGCCGCGGGCGCGAGCAGGCCGTGGCGGCACTGGAGCCGGCCGGCGGCGCGCCGGCGCCGGCGGCCGACGACACGCTCATCCTGTTCCTGCTCTGCTGCCACCCGGCCCTCACCCGGCCGTCGCAGGTGGCGCTGACACTCCGCGCCGTCGGCGGCCTGACGACGGCAGAGATCGCGCGGGCGTTCCTTGTCTCCGAACCGACGATCGCCCAGCGGATAAGCCGGGCCAAGCAACGAATCAGAGAAGCCGGCGCGGAGTTCAGCTTGCCAGCGCCCGACCAGCGCGAAACCCGTGTCGCAGCCGTCCTTGAAGTGCTGTACCTGATCTTCAACGAGGGGTACACGGCCAGCTCCGGACCGCAGCTACACCGTATCGAGCTGGCCGCGGAGGCGATCCGGCTGGCTCGGCAGCTCCATGAGCAACTGCCCGACGACGGTGAGGTGGCCGGCCTGCTCGCGCTCATGCTGTTGACCGACGCCCGCCGCCCAGCCCGTCTCGATGCCGATGGCGCCCTCGTGCCGCTGGCCGAGCAGGACCGCCGGCGCTGGGACGCTGCGGCCATCGCCGAAGGAGTAGCGCTGATCACTCATGCGCTGGCCGGCGCACCGATCGGCCCGTATCAGCTGCAAGCCGCCATCGCGGCGGTTCACGACGAGGCACGGCGTGCCGAGGATACCGACTGGCCGCAGATCCTCGCCCTGTACGACCACCTGGCGGCACTCGCCCCTGGGCCGATGGTGACGCTCAACCGGATCGTTGCCGTTGCCATGGTTCATGGACCGCAGGCCGGCCTCGAGCAGCTGGATCATGCCGCCGCTGAGCCGGCGCTGGCCGATCATCACCGGCTCGACGCAGTCCGGGCCCACCTGCTCGATCTCGTGGGCGAACCGGCGGCTGCCCGCCGGTACTACGAGTCGGCCACTCGCCGCACGCTCAGCCTCCCCGAACAGCGCTACCTGCGTTCCCGAGCCGACCGGCTCGCGTGATCGCGGGCCTGCATGCACACAGTTGTGCACGAGGCCCATCCTCCTGTCGTGCAGTGACGTTGTCAGGCGCGCCAATAGAGCTAAACGGGTCACGAATTCGTCGCGGGGTCTGTCCAACCTGACTAATCCATGTGTAGTGTCACTGATCTATCGAGGCCCGGCGCTCGACAGCGCTGGGTCCCCGTGGCGGGGAGGCAACGGAGCCATGAGTCACGATGGGTGCCGCACGGTCGGGCCGGCCAGATGAGCCGGACTCTGATCAAAGGCGGCTGCGTGCTCACCATGCACCCGCGGATCGGCAATCACCACCGGGCCGACGTGCTGATCGAGGGCGAAACGATCGCGGAGATCAGCGAGCACATCACCGCGCGGGACGCCGAAGTGATCGATGCCGGCAATGCCATCGTGATGCCCGGATTCGTCGATTCTCACCGGCGCGTGGCGGAGTCGCTGCTCAGAGGCGACGGTGGGGACGACACGGTGTCGGTCGCTGACTACGCGGCCGACGACGTATATGCCGCCACCCTCGCCGGGTTGCTCAGCGCGGCGGAGGCCGGAATCACAACCGTCGTCGACTGGGCCGAGTTCGGCTCCCACCGCGACCACGTGGACGCCGCCGTAGCCGCACACGCCGAAGCCGGATTGCGCACCCTTGTCGTGCATGCGGCCTCCAGCGACGAGCAAAGCGTCTCCCGCTGGCAGCCCGAGCTCCGGCGGCTGGCCGCGGCCACCCGGGGGCCGCTCACCGGGCTCGCGGCCGGATCTTCGGAACCGGGTCGTGTCGATCCTGACCAGCTTGCCCGCGACTGGGGCGTGGCCCGCGAGCTCGGGCTGCGCATCCATTGCTCGGCCGGTACCGATCGCTCAGTAGCCGGGACTGTCTCGGATCTCGGCCGGCGCCGGATGCTCGGCCGTGATGTCACCCTGGTGCACTGCGCACATCTCGACGACGCCGACCTCGACGCCGTCGCCGCGGCCGGCACACCTGTGGTTCTGACGCCGTCGGCCGAGATGGCGGGCGGCCAGCCGCCACGTGTCCAGCAGCTGATCGACCACGGCATCCGGATCGGTCTCGGCGTGGGCTCCGACCGGCTCGCGCCGGGAGACCTGTTCGCCCAGATCAGAGCCGTGATCTCGGTACAGCACGCCACGTACTTCGATCTCAAGCTGGCGGGCAAGGCCGGGTTGCCCAGGCTCCTCACCACTCGTGAGGTCATCCGGTACGGCTGCATCGACGGAGCAGCCGCGGCAGGGCTAGCCGATGTGACCGGTTCGCTCGAGCCGGGCAAGCAGGCCGACCTCATCATCTTGCGCACGGACCGGCCGAACATCTTCCCCATCAACGACCCGATAGGAGCCGTCGTCTGGGGCATGGACACCTCCAACATCGACTGGGTGCTGGTGGCCGGCCGCCCGCTCGTGCGCGACGGCAAGCTCGTCGCAGACCTCGACCGTGTTCGCGAGCTTGCGCTGACGGCGCGGGAGCGCGTACTCACGGCCGCCGGTCAGCCGTCGACCAGCAGTGCCGGAGACGTGCGATGAGCTCGTCCCGCCCCGTGTCCTCGGCCGTCACCGCGCTTGTCGTCGGTTCCCGCTACCTGCCGGTCTACCTCGCTCTCGTGGTACTTGTGATTGTGGCAGCGGTCTGGGCGCCCGCGACGCTGAGCCAGGCCGGACTGTCGGCGATAGCCCCGTTCGGCACGTTCCTGGCCATCGCGGCGCTCGGCCAGATGCTGGTGATCATGACCGGCGGCATCGACCTGAGCACACCGGGGACCCTGCTGCTCGGCGCACTCATCATGGTGGGCGTCGGCAAGCTCTCCGACGACCGCATCTGGCTGGCCTACCTGACCGCCATCGGCGTCGCCGCGCTCATCGGTCTCGTCAACGGCTTTCTGATCGGCGCGCTGAACCTCAACCCGCTTATCGTCACCCTGGCGGTGGGCCAGATCGTGATCGGCATCGCGAACCGCTACTACACGAGTTTCGCCATCCAGTCCCCCGTGCCGCCCGGCCTGTCCGCCTGGACCACGACGCGCTTTCTGGGCGTCACGGGGATCTTCTGGATCGGCATCGCGATCATGATCGGACTGGTTTTGATCTTCCGGTTCAGCACGGTTGGCAGGCGGTTCCAGGTCGTCGGCGCCAATCCAACGGCCGCGACCGTCGTCGGGCTACGGGTGAACGTGAACCAGGTCTCGGCCTACGTCATCGCCGCTGTGTTCTACGCCACCGCCGGCGTCCTGCTGGCCGCCTACCTGCGCAGTCCCGGCGTCACGATCAGCTCGCCTTACCTGCTGGGCCCGATCGCCGCGGTCGTCATCGGCGGCGCGTCATTGACTGGAGGGCTGGCCAGCCCGGTCTCGACGTGGGCCGCCGCATTCTTCCTGGCCGGCCTCAACCAGATGATGCGGGTCATGGGCCTGCCCACGGCCCTGCAATTCATCGTGTTCGGCCTGGTGATCATCGGCGGAATGCTCGTTTCCGGCGACCGGATCATCAAGGGCGTTGAGCGACTGATCCGCAACCGATCAGGGCCGAACCGGCGTACCGCCGCCATCGCCGGCGCCGAACCGTAGCCGCGAGATCCCACACGGAACCACTGCATATCTGACAAACCCACTTGGAAAGGAGGAGGAGGACTATGAACAGACCACGACTAGCCGTTGCCGTGGCCGGCTTGACGCTGCTGCTCGCCGCCTGCGGCGACACCGGCGAGGTGGCGGACCAACCGGAAACCGCCGATTCCGTTGCCGAACCTACGACGGAGGATGACCAGACCCCCGCGGCGGAGGGTGTCGAGGCATACGGCGAGAGCACCGACGCCGATCCCGCTCTCGTCGAGAAGGCCCTGGGCCCGGTTACGGACCTACCTGACATCGTGGCGGCCGCGATCGCCCGCGCGGAGCAGGACCTGGACGAGGCGACGATCGCCAAGGCCTTGGAGTGCTTCAACGCCGTCGAGTGCGATACCGGCACTGGCGGCGACGTGATCATGGGCTACGCCGACGGCGGCGGGCTCAACGTGTGGCGCCAGGTGACCCGCATGGAGGCGATCCTGCAGGCGCTCACATACCCCGAGATCGGCACCATGGTCTTCCGCGACGCCCAGTGGTCCGAGGATCCGGCCGTCCCAGCCGGCGACATCAGGTACATGATCGAGCGCGGCGTCACCTTCATCATCGGTTACCCCGACTGGGGTGTGGCGCTCGCTGACGCGATCCGCGAGGCCGAAGCAGCCGGCATCCCCTACGCGCCGTACTCGGCAGGTTGGGTGGGGCTGCCCGGCCAGGACGGCGCGCTCGTGCCGGGCGAGGACTACCTGACGATCGTCGGCGAGGACCTGTGCGCACTCGGTGAGAGCTTTGCCGAGATCATCAACACCGAGGTCGGTTCGGGCACCATCGGCATCCTCGGCGGGACGCCAGGCAACGCGCTGTCCGAAGGTTGGCAGCAATGCGAGATACCCGCTCTGAACGATGAGATCGAGCTGGTCGGTGAGCCGGCCGACACCTACTGGGTCAACGACATCGCCCTGCAGACGGTTACCGGCTGGCTATCGACCAACCCGGACATCAAGGGCTACAGCTACGAGTACTCCGACGGGCTCTACACCGCGCTCGACGCGTACGAGCAGCTCGGCGTGCCGCTGGACGACATGGTGATCACCGTCCGGACCGACGAGCAGACGCTGTTCTGCGACTGGGCCGAGCGGGACAACCCGAACTACAAGATCTTCTTCTCCGCTGGCGGCAACTTCCAGTCCCGGGTGGCCGTGACCGCGCAGATGATGAATCTCAAGGGCGCCGACATCCCCGCGGAGATCGTCGTCCCCCACGTCATGCGCGAGGTCACCGCGGACGACTGCAACCCCGACCGGGTGACGCCTACCGTGTCCAACACCTCCCTGGTGCCGGACGAGGTGCTCGCCCAGATGTACTCCAACTGATCGACGGCTAATAGACGGCTGATCGGCACACGGTGATCAATATGGGGATCCCGAAGGAGGGTCGATGACCGCAGAAGTCGTCCTCGAACTGACGGGTGTTTCCCGCCAGTTCGGGGCGGTCCGAGCGCTCAGCGATGTGAGCTTCGACTGTCGCGCCGGCGAGGTTCATGCCCTCGTGGGTGAGAACGGCTCTGGTAAGTCGACCCTCCTCGGGATCGCCAGCGGGTTCGTTGAACCCGATTCCGGAACCGTCCGCATCGGTGGCAAACCGCTGCGGACCGACTCTCCGGCCCTGGCCCGCAAGCTGGGCCTGGCCATGGCCTATCAGGACACCTCGCTGATCCTGGCCCAACCGGTCAAGAACAACCTCTACCTGGCGGCACCGCCCGACCAGCGTCCCCCGTTCTGGCAGCGCAAACGCTGGGCCCGGCGGGTACTGGGCGAGCTCGACCTCGACCTCGAGCTCTTCCCGGACGCCCCCGCCGGTGCCCTGACCCTCGCCCAGCGCCAGCTCTTCGAGGTGGCCAAGGCGCTGGTCGCCAACCCCCGGGTCCTTCTGCTGGACGAGCCGACCACGGCACTCGGGCCGGACGAGGTCGACGCGCTGCACCGGACGGTGCTCGCATGCAAGCGGCGGGGCGTCGGAGTCGTCTACGTCAGCCATCGGCTGCCCGAGGTTCTCGAGATCGCCGACCGGATCACCGTCCTGCGCGACGGCCTCGCCCGGGGCACCGTCGACGCGGGCTCGACCACCGAGGCCGCCCTGGTCGAGCTGATCGTAGGACGCCCGTTCGAGGCCGCCTTTCCTGCCGCCGCGGAACGTCCGGACGAGCGCGAGGAAGTGCTGGTCGTCGACGGCCTGCAAGGGCAGTCGTTCGGCCCGGTCAGCTTCACCCTCGAGCGTGGGGAGGTGGTCGGGATCGCCGGCGCGGAAGGCAACGGCCAGCCGCAGCTGTTCGACTGCCTCGCCGGGCGAACGCCGCCTCGGGCGGGGCGCGTTGCGTGCGGGGGCAAGGACTTGACTCTCGTTTCGGTTCACGAGGCGCTGCGGGCCGGCATCATGCTGCTGCCCGGCGACCGCAAACAAGAAGCGCTGATGCCGGTGCTGGGGGTTCGGGTCAACTCGACCATCCAGTCGCTGCGCAGGTTCAGCTTGCTCGGCCTGCTACGCAGGGGCGCAGAACGGCGCCGCGTGAGCGAGCTTGTCGGCGAGTTGGAGATCCGCACGCCGTCGCTGGAACAGCCGGTCGGATTCCTTTCCGGCGGCAACCAGCAGAAGGTGTCGGTGGCCCGCACGTTCCTGCGCGAACCCGCCGTCATCCTTGCCTACGAACCCACCCAGGGCGTCGACGTCGGGTCCCGGTTCGACATCTACCGCGCACTACGCGCCCGGACCGACGCCGGGGCCGCGCTGTTGGTGAAGTCGAGCGACCCGCTCGAGTTGTCCGGGCTGTGCGACCGGGTACTGGTGATGTCCCGGGGGACGATCATCGAGGAGATCCCCGGCGACGAGCTCGACGAGCGCCGCATCGTCGAGGCCATCGTCCGCGGTCCCGGGCTGTCCAAGGCCCGGCGGTCTCCGCTCGGCGCGGCCATGCCCAAGGCCCCGACCTCGAGCGCGGAGTCATGAGCGGGCGTATCGACACGGGGCGCCGGCTCGCCCGCAAGTTCATCCGCGAGGCCCGCGACAAGAACCGGTGGCGCAAGATCGTCAAGTTCCGGTTGTGGATGCCGGTGGCGCTGCAACTGCTGTTGATCTGCGCCGTCCTCTGGTACGCGACGACCCGGTTTCCCGGGTTCATCAGCGCCGGCAACATCGCCAACATCCTGCTGCTCGCCGTCCCGCTCGCCGTGGTGGCCATCGCCCAGACCCACGCGCTGCTGGTCGGCTACCTTGATCTGTCCATAGGTGCGATGGTCACGCTCGGTGTGGTGATCGCGTCGTTCCTCATCGTGCCCGGCTCGAACTTCACCCAGATCCTGCTCGGGATCGCCGCCATCCTGCTCTGCGGTCTCGCGCTCGGCGCGGTCAACGCCGGGCTGGTCCGCGGAATCAAGATCCCGTCGATCATCGCCACGCTGGCCACGCTCAGCATCCTGGACGGCATCTCGCTCACCCTCCGTGAGACCCCCGGCGGCACCATCGATCCGGAGTTCACCGCCCTGCTGCGCACCGGTATCGGGCCGGTGCCGATGGCGTTCATCCTGGTTCTGATCGGCGCGGGGTTGCTCGATGTATGGCTGCACGGCAGCGGGTCTGGCCTGGCATTGCGCTCGGTCGGGTTCGACGACCGCTCGGCCAAACGCGTCGGCGCCCGCACCGGCTGGGTGCGCGCCAGGGCCCTGGTGCTCTCGGCCGTGCTCGCCGCTGTGGCCGCGTTCTTCGTGATGTCGCGATCCGGCGTCGGCAACGCCCAGATCGGCAGCAGTTACACGCTCAACAGCATCACTGCCGCCGTACTCGGCGGCGCGGCGCTGACCGGCGGGCGGGCGACTTTTCTCGGCGCCACCGTCGCTTCCGTCCTGCTCGCGGTGATCATCACCGTGCTCCCCTTCCTGGGCCTCAGCACGGACTACGGGCTGATGATCATCGGCGTGCTGGTGCTCATCGGGATCATCCTGTTCCAGGTGGGCGACATCAAAGAGCTGGTCAAGCGCAACTTCCGGCGGGCCCGTCGGCTTGTGGTCGGCAGCCGGGGGCCGAAGCCGCCGAGCCTGCCCGAGCTCTACCCAGCCGGGACCGCCGCGACTGTGGTGCCGAGCGAACGCACCCTCATCAGAGGCGGCATCGTGCTGAGCCTCGATCCGGTCGTTGGTGACTACGACCGCGGTGACGTCCTCGTCGTGGGCGACCGGATAGTGGCGGTCGGTCCGGGCCTCGAGGCGCATGACGCCGAGGTGATCGACGCCAGCGGGATGATCGTCATGCCCGGGTTCGTCGACACCCACCGGCACATCTGGGAAGGCGTGCTGCGCAACATCGGCACGGACGTCCCGCTGGAGGGCCGCACGAGCTACATCTCGTTCGTACTCCACAAGCTGGCTCCGGCGTTCCGCCCCGAGGACGCCTACGCGGGAAACCTGGTGTCCGCCCTGGGTGCGATCGACGCGGGCGTGACGACGCTGCTGGACTGGTCGCACATTCAGGGCTCGCCGGCCCACACCGACGCGGTCATCCAGGCCCTGCGCGATTCCGGGATGCGCGCGGTGTTCGCCTACGGCTTCCCGTGGTGGGGCAAGTGGGAGGAGCGCCAGCCGAGCTGGTTCGTCCGCGCGGCGACCGAACATTTCTCGAGCAAGGACCAACTGCTCACTCTGGCCCTGGCCGCTCCCGGGCCGGAGTTCACCGACTTCGAGATCTCCCGCGACCACTGGAAGCTGGCCAGAGAGGCCGACGCGCGGATCACCACCCACGTCGGCGTCGGCACCTACGGCCTGGACGGCAAGCTGCAGGAGATGGGTGCCGCCGGCCTGCTCGGGCCGGACACCACCTACATCCACTGCACGACGCTCAACGACACCGAGATCCAGATGATCGTCGACACCGGCGGGACCGTATCACTGGCCACCCCGGTCGAGATGATGATGGGTCACGGCATGCCGCCCATCCAGAAGTTCTTGGATCGCGGCGTGCGCCCGAGCCTCAGCGTGGACGTCGAGACGAACGTGCCCGCCGACATGTTCAACCAGATGCGCTCGGTGCTGGCCCTCCAGCGTGCGCTGGCGGCAGCGGACGGCAAGGCGCCGGCGTCGCCCCAGGAGGTGATCGAGTACGCCACCATCGAAGGCGCGCGGGCCAACGGCCTCGATCACAAGGTCGGCACGCTCACGCCCGGCAAGCAGGCCGACATCATCATGCTGCGCACCGACCGGCTCAACGTCACCCCGCTGAACGACCCCGTCACCGCCGTGGTCACCCAGATGGACACCGGCAACGTCGACACCGTCCTGGTGGCCGGCCGGGTGCTCAAGCGCGGCGGCCGGCTACTGCACGTCGACTGGGACGCCGTCATGCGGATGGCGCTGGAAGCCCGCGACCACGTGATCGACAAGTCCGGGTTCAAGCTGCCGAAGATCTAGCGGCCGGCCGGCGACCTAGCCGCGGGCTCCGCCCAGGCCCACCAGCGCGGCCAGGCCGAGGGCGCTGCGCGGCGTGTAGGCGACCCGCCAGATGCCCCCGTGCGCGGCATTCGCCGCCTCGTCCTGCCACGGGTGTGCCCGCGGCGGGGAGGGCTGGCGCAGATCATGCACCAGTAACGCGGCCATCAGGGTGTTCGCCGTCCCAGGTTCGAACACCTCCACCCCGAACCGATGGGCGCCCGCGTACGCGGCGGCCAGCGCGCGGTTCTTCATCACTGATCGGGTACGGGTCGGCGGTGCGACCGTCATGCTCACCGCCCGCCCCTCGCTGCGCGCGACCGTCGCCCGCCAGCGCTGTAGTCGCTTGGCCAGCGCGTAGTTCGGGCCCTGCTGGGCGACCAGGCTGTCGCAGATTCCGGGATCCGCCCCGGAAGCGTAGTTGCGCTCCAGCAGCCGCCCACCGGACAGCACCTTCAGCGGACGGCGGATCACGCGCAGCTTGCTGCGGCCCTCGTACGCCTGGACGGACCGCTCGACCGCCTCGGCCGGCACGGCGTACACCTCGGTGGGGGTGGCGAGGCACGAGAGGGCAGCGTCCGGACGCTCGGCGAGCAGCCGGTCGGTGAGCGCGTCCACGGCCGTGGCGACGCGCACGTGCGTGGCGCCGTCGGCATAGGCGTAGTTGCCCAGCACCAGCCGCCCGGCTATGCCGCCGAGCCACCGCATCAGTTCGGGGAGCTCGTGAATCAGATCGGCGCCGGCCCGCTCGGCCAGCGGACCGCGGCCCGGGCGAGCCGGTAGCAGCATCCGGCCGGCGTAGCGGCGGGCAGTGTCGGTCAGCCGGTTCCAGATGCCCGCCCGCGGCAGGTCGACCGCGACCACCTCGCCGCCCCATCGGAGCACGGACTGCAGCGGGCCCATCTCGGCGGCGGCCCCGAATGCGACGATCTTGACGTCGGCCAGCTCGAGCCAGTCAGGGTTCGCCCGCACGCGCTCGACCGCCTCCGCGCACGACGGTTCGATGACCCCGGCGTCGACCCACGCCGCGAGCTGTCGAGCTATCTCGTCGCCGCGTAGCCGGTTCCCCCTGTACGGCAGCACGAGCTCGCGGTCGGGCTCCCCCTCCCCTGCGACGACCACAGTGTCGAACGGTGCCGCGGTCGGCGCTCGGTCCAGCGCCTCGCGCAGGCGGACCTCGTCGTCCTCGTCGGCGTACCGCATCCGCTCGTGCAGCGACGCCAGGCCGTCGGCGGCGATCGTCCGGGCCGATTCAGCAGATGTCAGCCCCGCCTCGACCAGCCGGCGAAAATGCACCAGATAGCCGCGCCGCCAGTTGGTCTCGTGCTCAGCAGACCTTGCGCCGACCGGGTCGACGGCGCGCAACGCGTCTGCCACTACCGCTCGGCCCAGCGCGGATGTGCTTCGCGTGCCGTCGGCGGTCCGAGGGAACACGACTCCAATGTCAGCAGCCACAGGGCCACCCTACGGATCTTGCGACAATCCACAGCGTCGGACGCTGTGGATTGTCGCAAGATCGTGTTAGCTAGTTGCGTTCACCCAGCCGCGGCTTGACCAGGAAGAGTCCCTGGTATCCATGCACGGCCACGACGCCATGGCTGAACCACGGGTAGTTGCTCCACGTGCCGAAGCCGAAGCCGGTGTCGTCGTTCGGCGGGTAGACGTCGAAGTACGCGACCTCGTTCAGCTCGCCGGCCGCAACGTTGCGGGTGTCGTAGATTCGCAACCCCGACTTGTAGTTCGACTGATACGCGTACCGGTTCTTCTTGTACAGGTTGTGCTGCGTCGACTGCGCCGGGTTCTCGAAGAAGCCGATGTGCTGTCCATCAGTCAGATCGGCCAGGTCGAAGATGTCGACACCCTGCGGCGTCCGCGACGTCGACTCGGTGTTGTGCATGAAGTACCGGTGGTCGTCCGTCAGCCAGCCCTGGTGGCTGAACCCGGAATTCGGGTAACCGGTGATCGACAGCGTCATTGGGCTTGCCTTGTCGGTGACGTCCACGACTCCGACGCTCTGCCCGCCGCCTGTGGACGTGAAGCAGATCTCGCTTCCCGTGAAGCGGCCATCGGGCCCGTCGTAGATCACGCACTGCGCGTCGTGTACGCGCGTGTCGTCGTAGCAGCCGGCGAACGTCGGGTTCGTGGGATCGTTGACATCCATGATGTGCATCCCGCGACCACAGCCCTCGGCGTCGCTCCGCTGGTCGACGGCGTAGGCGAAACCGCTGTCCTCATTGATCACGATGTTGTGCGCTGTCAGGAAGCCCGTGTAGAGCGCGTCCTCGTCCAGAGTCACCGGGGCGTCGGCCGGATCGAGATCACGCAGTCTGGTCAGATCCAGCACCTGCATGCCGTGCCCCGGCGATTCGGCGACGATGAAGGCGTGATCCTTGAAGGTCTTGATATCGCGCCAGATCAGGTTCAGATCGCTGGACGTCGGCAGGTGAGCCAAGAACAGCGGCCGCTTGGCGTCGGTGATGTCGACGATCGCCGTACCGTTCTCCATTCCTGCCAGCACGTACTCACGTCCGGTTGCAGGGTCCGCCCAGCCCCAGACGTCGCTGCCACGCCCGGTTCCCACAGCGAACCCGCCGCCTAGTTCATCCGGTGGCAGGTAGGAGAGCAGGTCGACGCCGTCACACGGGAACGCGCCGGACCCGAGCACCGGATGCCCGTCGAACTCCGGCAGGTACGCGACGCCCCGTACACAAGGGGCGAACCGATCGGGACGTTCCGAGTGGGGCGGTGCCGAATTCTGTGCGCCTGGCGCCACAGCCTGCTGCTGGGCCTCCCAACTCGCCTTCGGGTCGTCCGGGGTGTCGTGCTTCCCGTCGTCATCGTGTGCCAGCGCCGTCCCTCCCACCAGGGACATGGTCGCGACCAGCACAGACACCAGCGAGGTTCGTAGCCTCATGAGACCTCCTCGTCTCGGCCCGGTCAGGCTGACCCAGCCAGCGTTCTGATTACACTGCCGCGCCTAACCGGAGGAGTGCATGACCGAAATACCAATGGCCCTCATGACTACTGTCAAGGGTTGACGGGCGAATAGGAGCCTCTATCCGACGATTGACGGAAGTTTGATGAGGTAGGTCGTACCTTTCGAGGAACTTAGCCAGTTGCGCTCAAACTGGTCGCGCCGGTAGACGTGGCGCACCTGGTCGTTCGACGGTGACGCCGGGTCGTTGGCGATCACGTCGCCGTCTTGGGTGAAACCGACGACCACCATGATGTGCCCGCGCGTCTGTTCGATCGACGATCCGTCAAGGTGGCGGCGCGGGTCCTCGGCCTTGTTGTCCCATGCGGTCGAGACGAGCACCGGGACGCCACGTGCGACCCAGGCCTCGACATCGCGCAACGAACAATAGTGCCGGATCGAGCCGTCCAAGCCGTACTCCGCCGCGTACGCGGCATTGAACGGCCAGTTGCCCGCGCCGCAGTAGACGTAGTCCCAGGTGTGGATGGCGGCCCACGCCACCTGCGCGTCGGCGCGCCCGTTCAGGTCGAACACCGGGTCCGGCGGGAGCGTGGCAAGCTCGTCCGGCGTCGGCCCCGTTCCCCAGTAGGACAAGAGCATCGACGTGGACGCCGGACTGCACCAGACCGCCCCACCACCGCCGAATTCCGGGTACTCCTTACGGTGGACGGACTGCGAGTACGCCGGGACGTTCAACTCCACGCGCTCGCTCAGCGACGGCTCGCTCGTGGCCTCTGGGATCGGGCCGGGACGGGCCGTGCTCGCGCCGACCTGCCTGATGGCCGGTGATGCGGCCCCGCCATGGAGGGTGACCCGCATCCGGTAGGCGACCGGCATTCCGCCGGGAGCGTCAGCGGCGGCCATGAACGTGTCGGTATCGACGCGCCCGACCGGGTCGACCTGGCCCTTCGTCGAGCGGCGCTCGATCATGCTGGTGTCGAACGCCCACGCGCCCATCGCGAACCACCGGCTCTCGGCAGCCGCCGTGCGGACCTGCACCTCGATTTCGACCCAGGTTCCCGGCGGCGTTGCCGACTGCCACGACGGCACCAGCGACGTGAACGGCTCAGCGGGTGCGTGCCAAGGTGAGATCCAACCGCCTTCGCCGGCGCCGTCGGCCAGCGTCAGGCCGCCGTTGCTTCCGATCGTCACGGAGGCGTCGAGATCGCCGGACTCGAAGTCGGCCTGGCCGGTCCAGGCGTAGAACTCGGTGGGCCAGGCCCCGCCGGCCGATGGCCCGGCGTTGTCGTCGTCCCGTGCGACCGCCTGGGAGGGCGAGCTCATAGGGGCGGCAGCGCGCTCGGCGGCTTGCGCATCACCGCGACGCCGCCGAACACCGCCTTGCCGGTCACCCGCACGACCGGCGCACCGGGCGCCGGCTGTACGTCCTCGGCGTCGCCACCGAAGCCGCCGAAGACGCCAGTGCCTTCCATGACAACCGTCACGTCGGGTGGAACGACGATGCTCACGCCGCCGAAGACCGCCTTGGATTCGATCGTCACTTCCGCGGACTCCAGCCGGGCTTCTCGCAGATCGAGGTCGACGCCACCGAAAACCGCCTTGACCCGGTAGTGCGCCGGGACGACCCACTGGCCGCGGCGCGACACGCCGCCGAAGATCGCCTTGGCGACCCGTGAGGTCGGCGCCCCGCCTACCCGCTGGGGAACCTCCCGCTCCGGCGACTGGCCAGGCCGCACGTCCGCAAGTCCCGGCAGGTCCTCGACAACCGGTTCGAGTTCGCCGTACGTCTTGGCCGCGTACAGCCGCTCGAGCCGCTCGTCAAGTTCGTCGAGACCGATCCGCCCGTCCGCCGCCGCCGCCCGCAGCACCTCGGCTACGCGTTCGCGATCCGCATCGGAAGCCCGCAGGGCCCGTTCGTCCCGTGTTCCGTCCACCGTCCTACCCTACGGTCGTTTGCGGGCCGGAGATCGTATGACCGCTCGGCGACGCAGCAGCGGCGGCGACGATCCGGTCGACGACCTCCATGTTGGCAATCGCGTCGGCCGGAGGTGTCGGTACGCCGGCCTGACCCCGGACTGCGGCGGCGAACAGTTCACCCTGCACGCGGTACTGGTTTGTGGCCGGCACCTCGATGAGTTCGGTCCCCGGCTCGACCGGCGGGTTGCCGCCGGCGGTGTGAACCAGGCGAGTCGGCCGGTCAGGCGGAATGTTGAACGGGATCTCGACGGTCAGCCTTCCTTCGGTGCCCAGCAGATCCACCCGCTGGTCCGGCTCAAGCTGGGTCGAGCACACGAACGCGGCGTGCCTGCCATCGAAGTCGAGGACGGCCGAGGTCAGCACGTCGGTTCCGAAGACCGGATCACGCCGCATCGCCGCGCGCACTCCAGTGGGTTCGGCCTGGAACATCATCCGGGCCACGTTGATCGGGTAGCAGCCGATGTCCATCAGAGCGCCGCCGCCATACTCCGCGACGTTGCGGATGTTCGACGGATCCACGTTGTGGTACGCGAATACGGCGTTGATCGCCCGCAGTTCGCCGATCAGCCCGGCCGACACCAGTTCCCTGACTTTCACCCACTGCGGATGCAACCGGTACATGAACGCCTCCATCAGCAGCACACCCGCCTGTTCGCAGGCAATGGCCACCGTGGCGGCTTCGGAGGCGCTCATGGCCAGCGGCTTCTCGCAGAGCACGTGCTTGCCGGCCTTGGCCGCCCGGATCGTCCACTCAGCGTGCAGGTTGTTCGGCAGCGGGATGTACACCGCCTCGATGTCGGGATCGTCCAGCAGTTCCTGGTACGCGCAGTAGTGCTTGGGGATGCCCAGCTCACTGGCCGCCCGGGCCGCCCGGCCGGCGTCGCGGGAGGCGATGGCGGCGATCTCGAGGTTGCCGGCCTGCTGCATCGCGGGGATCACCTTCTTGGTGGCGATGGCGGCCACTCCGAGCACTCCCCAGCGAACTCGATCGGTCATTCTCGTCGTCTCCCTGCATCAGGGCCGCGCGGTCGCGCGACTCATGCGTCCGCGGCCATTCTTTCCGGTCCCGCCGATCCCCGCACGACGGACCGCATTACGGGCGGTCGCCAGACGGCGATCGTCGCTGGGGCCTTCCGTGTACTCCTCCGCGTGGCTTTGCAATGCACACCTGTGGGAAGCGCCCGGCCACCCTTGCGCCTAACCTTTCCTTTGCAGCGTGCGCCTCCTTGGCACTGCGCGCTCTCAGGAAGCAGCGCGTCTCCTTTGCAATGCGCGCCCTTAGGAAGCGCTGCCCGTGCCGCAAAGGCGCTTCCCTCAGGTGTGCACTGCAAAGCCTGTGGGACGCAACAGCCGACCACGCACCATCCACCACCCACCGCCCACCGTCCACCGCCCAGCGACGGCGGCGTATCGCGGCTAGGCGCCCGACAGCCAGCCGCGAAGTGTCGTGGCCAGTGCGACCGGCGCGTCGAGCTGGATCAGGTGTCCCGCATCGGGGATGAGCGCGAGCCGAGCGCCAGGAATCGTCGCCGCCAACCGGTCTGCACGGTCTGCGGGTATCCAAGCGTCCTCCTCGCCCCAGGCCACCAACACCGGCATGTCGATCGACCCGTACAACGGTTCGATCTCGTCGGTGAACCGCTCGTCGGCCTGAGCGATCTGCCGGTAGAAGGCGGCCTGCCCGGCCTCGTCCCTCCAGGGGTCGACAAGCATCTCAAGGTCGCGCTCGGTAAGACCTTGATGGCTGGCGCCACCGATGTACGCCCGCACCGCGCCCTCGTGCACCGCCGGCGGTAGCCGCATGAACACGTCCGCCTGCTCGCGTACCAGCCGGAAGAACTCCGACCCCCATGGCCGCACGGCGACAACGTCCACCAGGGCCAGCGATGCGAACTCCGCGCCGTGAAGCAGGTGAGCGCGCAGGCTCACCGCTCCCCCGTAGTCATGGGCCACCAGGTGTGGATGGGAGAGATTCCAGTACGCCAGTAGCTCGGCCAGCAGCTCGCCCTGAACGTCCAGTCCGACGGAGTGCTCCGGATCCTTCGAGGACCGTCCGTAACCCGGCATGTCCCACAAGTAGACCTCGAACGCGTCCTGCAACGCCTCGGCGAACGGCGCCCAGAGTGCGGACGACCACGGCGTCCCGTGGCAGAACACCACTTGAGGACCCGAACCGGCTCGGCCCCATCGCACGCGGCGGCCCCGCCACTCGAACTCCTCGTCCAACTTCATCGGTACTGCTCCTCAGGGTTCGGTCACACGCGCCAGGAAGTAGACGGCGCCGGTGCGCGCGTGCCTGACCACGACCAGGAATGGCCGGTCGACGTGGAACGGCACCGGCCGGCTCATGTCGATCGACACCACACGGAACGACAGCGCTGTCGCGGCAGCACCCTCGAACCCTTGCTCGTCGGCACGCAGGACGGCCTTGTGCATGGCCGACTCGATGTACATCGGTGCGGCGCTGATGCCACCGAAATCGGCGTTCCGGGAGTTGAAGGCGGCCTCGATCCCCACCGTGCGCAACGGCTCCACCAGGGGCAGCGTCGCCTCGACGCGGAACCTGGGCAGAGCCAGGTCGATCTTGCGTGAACGGCTCTCGGCGCGCAGCGCCGCGAGCGTCGCCGCCGGGGGCGCGGTCGCCTCCCGCCCCTCTGGCAGTACTACGTCGACGACGACGTCGCTGGGTGTCGGCAGTGTCACCTGCTGCCACCCGTCGGCGGTCGCGTACCGAAACTGCTCCTGCTGCCGCATGGTCGGAACGTCCTTCGTTCCCGATGGCGCGTGGAACGGCGCAGGAATGGTCCGGCCCGCCTCGAACGGGTTTCGCCACGCGACCTTCAGGTAGAGGGCGTTGACGATCACCGTTCCGATATCCCGGTGAATCGCGCCGGACGGCAGCAGGCCTTTGATCAGCCCTCGCGTCTCTTGTGCGACGTCGTCGTTGATCTTCTGCCGGGCGCCTTCGGCATCGTGTTCGAAGTCGGCGGCGCGGACGGCTCCCCCAGGCCATGCGAGGACCGCCTGCTTGAAGTCATCGTGAACGTCGAGCCCTATCCGCATCCAGAGCGTATTGGCAACGGCGGCCTCGGCGTCGGCCAGCCGGGCCGCATCACTGAGCAGGCGGCCCAGGGCGTCCAGCGACCCGCTGCGCGCGAGCACTGCGATCAGCTCGTCCCGGGTGCGACCTCGGGCACCGCTTGCTGCGAGGCCGAGCGCCGAGGCCACCGAGTAGGGCGACCAGGGCAGGTTTCCCTCCGGCGGGAGGGCGTCGTGCAGGGCAAGTGCGTACTCCAGATGCTGACGGTCCACAGGTTCACTCTCCCAATCGCCGTTTGAGGCGGTCCAGGAAGTCCCGCTGCGCCGAGACGAGCTTGGCACGCGCCGAGTCCAGATCGAACCAGGCCACCCGGTCTACCTCGGCGAACTCCTGCATGCGTCCGGATCCGCGGGGCCACTCCAGCTCGAACGTACCCGGCGTGACGTCCGCTGGATCCAGGTCGCCCTCGAGCGCCCACGCGCTGACGGTCTTGCCACCGGCTTGCCGCACCTCTCCCAGTTCGATGAGCGGGCCGTCCGGGGGTGCCATGCCGAGTTCCTCTGAGAACTCGCGGCGAGCGGCGGCTTGCGGCGGCTCGTCGGTGTCGTACTCCCCCTTCGGGATCGACCACGCACCGGCGTCCTTGCGCACCCAGAACGGACCGCCCATGTGCCCGAGCAACACCTCGATCCCGGCGTCGGTCCGGCGGAACATCAGCAGGCCCGCGCTGCGCTTGGCTGCCATGCCCCGAGTCTGCCGTGCCCCGGTAAATCAGTCGCGCCGGGGCAGCCTGCTGGGATTCCATTGCCGGGTGAGACTTACCTGGCTCGACCGCGCCAACCCGGATCCACACGACGTCGCCGAAGCCGTTGCTCTGGCCGAGGCCGCGCGCGCCGCCGACCGGCCGTACCGGCCGGTCCAGACTGTGTCGATGTTCCTCGGCCGACTCCGGCATGGCTGGGACGGCGAGCCGCCCGAAGTCGCCGTAGCGCGCGACGGCCACGGCCGGATCATCGGAGTCGTCGAGCTCGTCCTACCGCGGCGAGACAACACCCACCTCGCCATCGTGTTCCCGGTCACCCACCCTGCGGTCCGATCGCAGCAGGTCCTGCCACAGCTCATCGAGGCGGCCTCAGAGCGCGCCCGCGGCGAGGGCCGCAAGGTCGTGCTGGTCATCACGCTCGATCGGCCGGATCTCGAGTCGATGGCCACGGCGATGGGCTTCGAGCGGGCCTATACCGACATCGAGCGGCGGCAGGACCTCAGGGCCGCCGACTGGGCCGAACTCGACGCTCACTATGCCGCGGCCGAGGAACGGGCCGCCGCCTACGATCTTGTCCGCATCACGCCGGCGGTCCCCGACTCGATGCTGGCCGCCGTCGCGGCCCTGACCTCGGCGATCAACGACGCGCCGACCGAGAACCTCGACGTCGAGGACGAGGTGTTCACGCCGGAGCGCATCCGCGACTTCGAGGCGGCGTCGGTCGGCCGCGGCAGACGGCTGTATCGGCTGCTAGCCCGGCATCGGGAATCCGGTGAGCTCGGTGGCCACACGATCGTGGCGATCGAGAACGAGCAGCCTTGGCACGGGTACCAGTACGACACCAGCGTGCTGGCCGCACACCGTGGGCGGCGGCTGGGCATGCTGCTCAAGATCGGCATGATGCGCTGGCTGCGGGAAGCCGAACCGCAACTACGGTTCATCGATACCGAGAACGCCGCGTCCAACGACCACATGATCAGGGTGAACGAACTGCTCAGGTACCAGATCATGAACAGTGAGGCGGGCTGGCAGAAGAACCTGGTGTAACCGCCACGTGGACTGCGGCCGGTTATGCGGCCATCGCGCGGCGGCGCAACGCGGCAATCGCATCAGCCAGGTACTGGTGCACCTGATCGCGGTCGTACCCGCCCATCCTGACGTCGAAGTAGAAGTACTGGAGATCCGAAACCAGAACGGCGTCGCGGCGCGCCTGGCCGGACAGCGTCCGGACGACTCTGTCGATCATCCGGTTGACC
>DASUUU010000041.1:0-43323 GCA_036373915.1 Jiangellaceae bacterium
GCGCGATCGGCAATGCGTGCACCCGTGTTGCCGGGCCCCGGCCCGCACCACCGACCAGGACCACCGCATCGGCTACGCCCAGGGTGGGCCGACCACCGCGGCGAACCTGTCCACCCCGTGTCGGCACGACCACCGGCTCAAAGACGAAGGTGGCTGGGCCATGCACCCACCCGAACCCGGCGTCACCGTGTGGACCAGCCCACTCGGGCACCGATATGAGTCGCGCCGCCCGCCGGTCACCCCGCCCGTGCCCGAGCCCTATCCGGACGACCAACGACGGCTCGACGAACCCGTCGGGCACTACGTGTGGACCAGCCGACCAGAATCCTGCGACTGCGACGAACCCTGCGACTGTGAGCCACAGATCCTGCCACCCGTGCCAACCAGAGCACCACGAGAGGAATCAGCACCCGACCCGGAACCAACCGTGATCTTCGACCCCAACGAAACATTCCCCTTCTAAGGAGGCACTCCGATCCCGACGGCCAAGAGCAGGAGGACCTCGGTAGCGGCAGGTCGGCCGCCCGGAGGGCTGCCTACCGGACGGGGATTCAGAGACCGTGTCCGACCACGTCGCCGATCACCACGGCGACCGACCTGGTGGGCAACACGCCGCCGTCAATTCCGGTCATCGAGGCCGAGTGCCAGGGCTTCCTCCCACAACTCGTCCCTGATCCGCGGGTGCGCGGCGCGCTCGATCAACGCCGCGACCTGCGCACGCTCGGGGCGGCCGAAGAGCTCGGCCATGCCGTTCTCGGTGACGACGGCCGTCGGCTGGAATGACGTGACCGGCTCCTCGACCATCGGCACGATGGTGGAGCAGTCCGCCTTCGGGTGCCATGACCGTAGCGCGATGATCGCCTGCCCGCCACGTGAGTGGAGCGCTCCGACGATGAAGTCGGTCTGCCCGCCGAATCCGGAGTAGATGCAGCCCTTGATCCGTGACGCGTTGACCTGTCCGTACAGATCGACCTGGAGGGCGGTGTTGATGCTCACCATGTGATCGTGGGCACGGATGCGTGACGGGTCGTTGGTGGTCTCGGTACGCAGCATCCGCAGCCGTGGGTTGCGGTCTGCCCACTCGTATAGCTCCTCGGATCCGAACATGAACGACGCAGTGATCGGCACGAGCGGATCGAGCCGGCCGAGCTGCTCGAGCCGGAGTACGCCGTCGCTGATCATCTCGCTCCAGATCCGGAGGCCGCGATGCTTCACCAGGCCGAGCAGTGCCGCGTCGGGTATCGCGCCGATTCCGAGCTGCAGGGTGGAACCGTCCGCCACGCGTGATGCCACCTGATCGCCGATATGGCGGGCGGTGGCCTCCGGCCGGTACTCGGCAGGTGAGGCCAGCGGCTCGTCCAGGCTGATCGCGTAGTCGATCTGGTCCGTCGGGATCACAGCGTCACCGAACGTGAACGGCACCCTCGGATTCGTCTCCGCGATGACCAGCCCGCCGCGTCGCCGGACCGCCTCGATCGCGGCGGGCAAGATGTTCACCTCGGTGCCGAGCGAAACCGTGCCCTCGCGCGGCGGGGATGTCTGGATCACGACGAGATCCGGTGGCAGGGTCGTGTGGAACATTTGCGGGACGAGCGAGAGCCGGGCTGGAATGTAGTTGAGCCGCGGGTGGCGCATCGCCGGTCCGACGAACGACGTCTCGTGTTCGACCCCGGCTCGGTCGGGGATGCCGCGCTGGGCATTGAGGAGGTAGAGCCGGTACGACTCCACCGCCTTGTCGATCAGGCCCAGCGTGTAGAGGGGCGTCGCGAAGTTGCCCGAGCACACCACCCTCGCGCCGGGCCGTAACGTTGAGACGAGCACTCCGAGCTCGCCATCGGATCGGTATTTCATTCGGTCGGGTACTTGGCGAGGACTTCGCGGAGTCGGTCAACGAAGCGCAGCGACTCGTCGTAGGGACGCTGCCAGACGTTGCGGCCGAAGATCAGGCCGGTGGCGCCGGCCTCCATCGACTGCCGGGCCTTCTCGATCATCGCCTCGTCGCCGGCCTTCGTGCCACCGGAGACCAGCACCAGCGTGCGGTTGGCAGAGCGCACCACGGCATCGATTGCCTGCTGGGACGAGAAGTCGCCGTCGTATTCCTTCTTGACGCCGGTCCGCTTCTCCGGGTGTGGGAAGTTGACCTTCACCACGTCGGCTCCGAGTTCGCTTGCCGTCCGGGCCGCGTAGTCGACGGCGTAGAACGAATCCTTTCCGCCCTTGGCCTCGATGGCCGCGCCGCGCGGGTAGGCCCACACGATCAGCGGCATGCCCAGACGCTGGGCCTCGGCGCGGATGTGGCGGTACTGCTCGAAATCCGCCTCTTGAGCCGGTGTGCCGACGTACATGGTGTAGCCGACGGCGTCGGCGCCGAGCCGGACCGCTTCCTCGACGGTGGCATGGACGGGAGAGAGTGCTTGGTCGTCGGGCGGGATGTCCGTCTTGCCGTTGAGCTTGAGAATCAGCGGAACCTCGCCGGCATAGTCCCAGTAGAACTTCTCGGCCAGCCCGATCTGGATCGCGATGCCGTTGAATCCGCCGGTCAGGGCCAGCTTGGTGATGTAGGACGGATCGCTCGCCGCCGGGTTGGCGAAGAAGTCGCGCGGCCCGTGCTCGAGGCCCTGGTCGTACGGAAGAAACAGCGCGGTGCCGTTGCGGAGTCCGTGCTGGAAAAGAATCCTGTTCAGCCGGGCCTTCTTGCCGGTGTTGACCCCGAGTTCGCGCAGTGGCGGTCGGGTCGTCATGACGATCACTCCTCTTGAGAGTTAAGTGCCTGTACTTTCACGCTGCTCCAACCTGCTACTCCGGCATAGGGTCGTACGGGCAGTCGTGCCGGGACCTTGGGCAGGTGCGAGCGTCGCTCTGACAAGGTTGTGGTGTGATCGGAAAACTGAGGGTTCAGGGCGGCGGCGCGGGCGAACCGGTGCTGCTCCTGCTGCATGGGCTCGGTGCGACAAGTGACGTGTGGGACGGCTGGTCGGACCTGCTGGACGAGCGGTGGCCGGGGCGTTGGCTGGCGCCTGACCTGCCCGGGCACGGAGGCTCTGACCCGCTTACTCGTTACTCGTTCGGCGCCGTGGCGGCCGGTGTCGCGAACCTCGTGCAGCCGGCTGAACCGGTTACCGTGCTCGGGCACTCGATGGGTGGAGTCGTGGGCCTGGTGCTGGCGAGCGGCTGGTTCGGGGTTCAGGTCGATTCGGTGGTCGGGCTCGGTATCAAGGTTTCCTGGACGCACGACGAACTGTCCCGGGTGCGGGCGCTCGCGGAACGTCCCGTCGCCTGGTTCGACTCGTACGACGAGGCAGCGAACCGGTACCTGCGGGTGTCCGGCCTTGCCGGGTTGCTGCCCTCCGACGGCCCGGCCACGAAGGCTGGTCTGCGGGAGGAGGGCGGCCGGTGGCGGCTCGCGCAGGATCCGGCCACATTCGCCGTCGGCGCGCCGGACATGGCCGGCTTGCTGGCCGCATCACGCGCCCGCGTGATCCTCGCCCGCGGTGAGAACGATGAGATGGTCAGCGACGACCAACTGCGCGCGCTGGTTCCGTCCGCATCGACACTGACGAGTCTGGGCCACAACGCACACGTCGAGGACCCGCCCGCCGTCTTGCGGCTCCTGGATGTTTAGGGGCCACCTGGTGCGGAATCAGTCCATACCGTGGACCTGGTCAACATCATCACATCGTGGATCGTGGCCGCGCGTCGGGTCATTGCGCTGGTGGCGGTGAGCGGCCTGGCCGGGCTGGTCGTGGCCGGCCTGGTGGCACCGGTGGTGACCGGTCTCGGGGTGGGGGCACGCGACAGTGCGGAAGCGTTCACCGAGATGCCGGCGGAGCTCAAGATCCGGCCGCTGGCCGAGCGGTCGCGCATGACGGACGCGGACGGTAACACACTCGCGGTCTTCTTCGAGGAGAATCGGATCGAAGTGCCGTTGGCCAAGATCTCGCCGCACATGCAGGACGCGATCCTGGCCATCGAGGATCACCGGTTCTACGAGCACGGACCGCTCGACATTCAGGGAGCGTCCCGAGCCTTCGTGAGCAACCTTCATGCCGGTGAGACGACGAGCGGCGGATCAACCCTGACTCAGCAATACGTTAAACTGATGCTGCTCGACCAGGCCGACTCCTCGGACGAGCGCGCCGACGTCCTGGCCGACTCTGGGCCGGAAGGCTACTTCCGCAAATTGCGCGAACTGCGCGTCGCGCTTGGTGTCGAGCAGCAGATGACAAAGGACGAGATCCTGGAGGGGTACCTCAATCTCGCCAACTTCGGCGGTCCACCCGGACGCAGCAACTACGGCGTGGAGGCTGCCGCACGCTACTACTTCGATACCACCGCGGAGGACCTGACGTTGACCCAGGCGGCGACGCTGGCCGGCCTGGTGCAACGGCCCACCGAATACAACCCGGAGGACAACTCCGAAGCGGCCATCGGCCGCCGCAACACCGTCATCACCAGGATGGCCGAGCTAGGCATGATCAGCGAGGAGGACGCCAAGCAGGCCCGGCAAGCCGATCTCGGGCTGGAGGTGGATGAGTCTCGCAGCGGCTGTTTGTCCTCGTGGGCGCCGTGGTTCTGCGACTACGCGGTGAACGAGATCTTGCGCATGGAAGAGCTCGGGGAGACCCCGGAAGAACGGATGGGCATGCTTCGCCGGGGCGGGCTGACGATCGTCACAACCCTCGACAGGGACGTCCAGCGAGCGGCGGACGACGCTGTCGAAGACAGGATCGCGCCCACGGACAGCGCTGTCGGCACGCTGGCCATGATCGAGCCGGGCACCGGAGAGATCAAGGCACTGTCGAACTCGCGGGAGTACGGCCCGGACGGGGAGGGCCGGTCGATGATCAACTATGCGGTCGACAAGAGGATGGGTAACTCCAACGGCATCCAGGCCGGTTCGGCGTTCAAGCCGTTCGTGCTCGCCGCCGCCCTCAATCAGGGGATGGAGCCGGATATGGAGATCGACTCTCCGGATCGCATCGATGTTTCCGGCGAGTGGTTCGAGGCGTGTTGGAACGACCGGTCGCGGGTCCGCGACTCCGAATACGAGCCGGAGAACTCCACCCGGGGCGGCCGCCTCACCATGCGCGAGGCGACGGAGTACTCGACCAATACCTACTTCGTCCAACTCCTTCAGCGCACGGGCATCTGCGAGCCGGCCCGGATCGCGCAGGATTCCGGGGTGTGGAAGCAGGTACCCGGCACGAGCGAACCCCAGCCGCTCGATCAGGTGCCGTCGTTCCCGCTCGGGTCCAACACCGTGGCCCCGCTCGGCATGGCCGAGGCGTTCGCGATGTTCGCCAACCGCGGTGAGCACTGCGTTTCATTCGCCGTCACCGAGGTCGTGGATCGCAACGGCGACACGTTGATCGAGCAGGAACCGGAGTGCGACCGCGTGCTCGACAAGGACGTCGCGGACATGACCAACGACATCCTGCGCGGGGTCATCGAGACCGACGGCGCGACCGGCAACGCAATGCAACTCGACGGGGACCGGCCGGCAGCCGGCAAGACCGGAACAACGAACCGCAATGTGGCGGTGTGGTTTGTCGGCTACACGCCCCAATTGTCGGCTGCGGCGGCCGTCGCCGACCTCGATTCACCCCAAACTTCCCTCAACGGGCGTACCTACAACGGGGAGCGCATCTCGCAGGCCTATGGCAGCACCCTGCCCGGGCCGATCTGGCGCGAGGCAATGAACGAGGCGCTCGAAGACGAACCCGAAGAGGACTTCGAGGATCCGTAGTTTCCTGGCGACGATGTCGTATCGGACGGCTCGCCGATCGTCCTTGTGGTGAATCGATAACCCACAAGGAGGAGCCATGACCGACGTCAAGCCCATTCCGGACACCTATCCGCGGGTGACCCCGCATCTGTCGATCGATGATTGCGCGGCTGCGCTGGACTTCTACCAGAACGTTCTCGGCGCCACAGTCCGCTTGCGGATGGATGCTCCAGGCGGCCTGGTCGCACACGCGGAGATCGCGCTCGGAACCTCGGTGATCATGATCGGTGACGCGGCGGTGCCGGACAGCGAGCCGAGCCCGCGCAAGCTCGGCGCCACGCCCGTGTCGCTGTTCGTCTATGTGGAGGACGTCGACGAGGTCTTCCGCCGAGCGGTGGACGCAGGGGCGGAGGCCGTTAGCGAGCCGGAGTATCACTTCTACGGTGACCGGGTGGCGACCATCGACGACCCGTTCGGCCACCGGTGGAATCTCGCGACTCACGTGGAAGACATCGCGCCCGACGAGCTCGATCGCCGCGCGGGCGAGGCAATGAGCGGCGCCTGACGAGAAGTTGAAGACCGTACATGGAACGCAAGTGGTGGACTCTGATCGTTGTCTCCGCGTCCACGTTCATGCTCCTTCTGGACATCACGGTCGTCAATGTGGCACTGCCGTCGATCAGGGAGGATCTTGATGCCGGGTTCGCCGACCTTCAGTGGGTGGTCGACGCATACGCATTCACGCTCGCGGCGCTGGTGCTGACGGCTGGATCACTCGCCGATCGCCTGGGGCGCCGTCGAGTGTTCGCGGTGGGTCTAGGGATCTTCTCGATCGCCTCGTTGTTCTGTGGGTCGGCGGCAGACCCGGCTTTCCTCAGCCTGGCTCGCGCGGCACAGGGCGTGGGCGGCGCTGTGATGTTCGCGGTCTCACTAGCACTGATCGCGCAGGAGTTTCCCGCCGGTCGCGAACGAGGCACGGCGATGGGGATGTACGGCGCAACGATCGGCGTCGCGGTTGCGGTCGGCCCGCTCGTCGGTGGTGCGCTCACGGATTCGCTGGGCTGGGAGTCGATCTTCTATTTCAACGTACCTGTCGGGGTTGGAGCGATCGCGATCGTGTACCTGAAGCTGCGCGAGAGCCGTGACCCGAACGCGACGCGTATCGACTGGGCCGGCGTGGTGAGCTTCAGCGGGGCGCTGTTCCTGCTCGTGTTCGCGCTGGTCCGCGGAAATGAGGAGGGCTGGGCAAGCCCACTGATCGTCGCCCTGCTAGCCGGCGCATGCGGCCTGTTCGTGGCATTCATCGTGATTGAGAGCAAGGTCGCGGAGCCGATGCTGCCGCGAAGCCTGTTCAAGCTGCCGGCATTCACCGGGGTTCAACTCGCGGCGTTCGCGATCTCGGGCTCGATGCTCGCCCTGTTCCTCTACCTGACGCTCTATTTGCAGAGCTACCTGGGCTACTCACCGCTCGAGGCCGGGCTGCGCTACCTGCCGATCACGTTGATGGCCTTCCTGTTCGGTCCGATCGCTGGTGCACTGATCTCGCGTGTGCCGTCACGCTTGCTCATGAGCGCCGGGCTCGGCATAGCGGGTCTCGGCATGCTGCTGATGTCCGGGATCGATGTCGGCTCCGAGTGGACGACGCTGCTCGGAGGGTTCCTGGTCGCCGGCGCGGGACTCGGCCTACTGAACCCAGTGATCGCCGATGCGGCCCTGAAGGTACTGCCCAAGGAGCAGAGCGGGCTGGCCGCCGGCATCAACGACACCTTTCGTCAGGTAGGCATTGCTGTGGGCATCGCCGCGTGGGGGGCGATCTTGGTTGGCCGTGGCGCTGACACGGTCGATGAGCTATTGGCCGGGACCGCGTTAGCGCGCGTCGCACGGCCGCGTGAACTCATCGAGGCCGCCTCGTCGGGCGATCTGGACCAGGTCATGGCAGGTCTTCCTGTACCGGCTCAGCAGTTGGCCGCGCACGCGACCGCTGAGGGATTCATCACTGGGCTCAACGACGTCCTGACCCTCGGCGCGCTGCTCAGCTTCGGCGGTGCGATCCTCGTGCTGTGGCTAGTCCGACAGCACGAGATCGACCCTGATCCGGCTGAGGTTGAACCTGCTGCCCAGGATGTTCCGAACGCGGTGGCCACCTTGCGCGAGCAAGTACAAACGGAGAGTAGGCGAGGCATGTGAAGTATGTGCTGTTGTTCGTTGACACCGAGCAGTTCAGTAACGACCTGAAGGCAATGGGCCCGGTGGAGCGAGCCCGTGCCTTTGAACGGGTCCACCAGTGGTTCGCCGAGCACGACGACGTCATCACCGGCGGCAGCAAGCTGCAAGAGTCGGACACCGCGACGACGGTCCGGCTCGACGGCGGCGAGCCGATCATCACCGATGGCCCGTTCGTCGAGGGCAAGGAAGTGGTCAGCGGCTACACCGAGATCGACGTCGCCGACCTGGACGAGGCGCTGCGCATGGTCAAGACCTGGCCAGGCTGCCCGGTCGTGGAGATCCGGCCGCTGGAGTCCGCCGGTTCGTGACCGAGGCGTCGCATGCCGAGCTGGCCCGCGTAGTGCGCGAGTACGCGGGCCGGCTCGCCGCGTCGCTGGTGGATCTGATCGGCGATTTCAGCACGGCGGAGGACCTCGTGCAGGACGCCGTGGTCACCGCATTACAGCGCTGGCCCGTCGACGGCATCCCCGACCGTCCGGACGCCTGGCTGTTCACCGTCGCCCGGCGTCGCGGCCTGGACGTACTGCGGCGCGAGAGCAACTACCGCCGCAAGCTGGCTCAACTGGTGTGGCCGGTCGACCACGAGCAGGACGACCGGCTCCGGCTGGTGTTCACCTGCTGCCACCCGGCGTTGCCGCGGGCCGCGCAGATCGCGCTGACCCTGCGGGTGGTGTGCGGCCTGACGACTGAGCAGATCGCCCGCGCCTTCCTGGTGCCCGCCTCGACGGTCGCCCAGCGGATAACCCGAGCCAAGCGCAAGATCACCGACGCCGGCATCCCGTACCGGATTCCCGATGACGATGAGCTGGGTGCGCGCCTCGCCGAGGTCCTGGCGGTGATCTACCTGCTGTTCAACGAGGGCTACCTGTCGACGTCCGAGCGCGCCCAGTCGCGCGATCTGGTCGAGGACGCCGAGTGGCTGGCCCGGCTGCTGCACCGGCTCATGCCCACCGAGCCGGAGGTAGCCGGGCTGCTGGCGCTCATCCAGTTACACCGGGCTCGCATCGCCGCTCGCTTCGACGGCGACGGTGAGCTCGTGCTCCTGCGAGATCAGGATCGGGGCCAGTGGGACAGGGCGGCCATCGACGACGCCACGAGGTTGCTCGTCCGCGCGGCCGCTCAGCGCCGTCCTGGCCAGTACCAGCTCCAGGCGGCGATCGTGGCCTGCCATGCCGAAGCCCCGCGCTGGGAAGAGACCGACTGGGAGCAGATCGTCGTGTTGTACGACATGCTGCTGCACCTGGCACCGTCCCCGGTGACGCGCCTGCACCGGGCCATCGCCCTTCGCTACGCGGCCGGCCCAGAGGACGCGATGTCCGAGCTGAACGAGCTGTCGGAGGCCCTGGACCGGTACCACCTCTTCCACGCTGCCCGCGCGGACCTGCTGCGCGAGTTGGGACGTCCAGAGCAGGCTCGCGCCGCCGACGAGCGAGCCCTTGAACTCACCGCCAACCCGGCCGAGCAGGCGATGCTGCGGCGGCGGCTCGACTGGGCCTGAGCACGAGTCCATCGGCGCCCCGGCGGGGACCTTCGTCCCTGCGTGACGGCTGCTTCTGTGCGATGTGCTGAAAACAGACATCGATCGAAGGGCTGAGCACATATGAAGCAGGTTCGTATACACGGGCGAGGTGGCCAGGGTGTTGTGACCGCGGCGGAGATGTTGTCCGTGGCGGCCTTTGTCGATGGCCGGCATGCGCAGGCCTTCCCGAGCTTCGGATCGGAGCGGACGGGCGCGCCGGTCGTGGCGTTCTGCCGGATCGGCGACACCGCGATCCGTACTCGCGAACCGGTCACCGAGCCCGACATCGTGATCATCCAGGACGTGACGCTGCTCCACCAGGTCGACGTGTTCGCCGGGCTGCACCCTGCAGGTTACGTCCTGCTCAACTCCACGGGCAGCATTGCGGATCTCGGCATCGGCGAGATCGCTGAGCACCGCCCGCCCGGCCACGTCACTATTCTGCCGGCGAGCGAGCTCGCGATGACCCACGTCGGCCGGCCGCTACCCAATGCTGCGCTGCTCGGCGGATTCGCCGCGCTCACCCACCTGGTGTCGCTCAGTTCGGTCGAGGCCGCCATCCGAACCCGCTTCGCCGAGCGGCTCGCCGAGTCCAACATCGCGGCGGCCCGCGAAGCGTACGAGCTCGTCGCGGCGAAGCAGGAGGAGGTGGCCCGTGCTTGAGCAGATCGAGGGGTCGAAGGCGGTTGCCAGGGCGGTCGCCCAGTGCCGGCCGGAGGTGATCGCCGCCTACCCGATCTCGCCGCAGACCCACATCGTCGAGGCGCTCAGCGCCGCCGTGAAGGCAGGCGAGCTCGCGCCGTGCGAGTTCGTCAACGTCGAGTCCGAGTTCGCCGCGATGTCGGTCGCGATCGGTGCCTCGGCGGCCGGCGCCCGGGCGTACACGGCCACCGCCAGCCAAGGGCTGCTCTACATGGTCGAGGCCGTCTACAACGCGTCCGGGCTGGGCCTGCCGATCGTCATGACCGTGGCCAACCGGGCGATCGGGGCGCCGATCAACATCTGGAACGACCACAGCGACTCGATGTCGCAGCGCGACTCCGGCTGGATCCAGCTCTACGCAGAGGACAACCAGGAGGCCCTCGATCTGCACATCCAGGCCTTCCGGATCGCCGAGGAGCTCTCGCTGCCGGTGATGGTGTGCATGGACGGGTTCGTGCTGACCCACGCGTACGAACAGGTCGACATGCCGACCCAGGAGCAGGTGGACGCCTTTGTGCCGCCGTACGAGCCACGGCAGGTTCTCGACCCCGCAGACCCGGTGTCGATCGGTGCGATGGTCGGGCCGGAGGCGTTCACCGAGGTCCGCTACCTGGCTCACGTCAAGCAACTCCAGGCCCTGGAGGTCATCCCGGCTGTCGCTGGGGAGTTCGCGGTGGAGTTCGGCCGGACCTCTGGTGGGTTGCTGCACACCTACCGGTGTGACGACGCCGAGACCATCGTGGTCGCCCTCGGCTCGGTGCTGGGCACGCTCAAGGACACGGTGGATGAGCTTCGGGGCGCCGGAGTGAAGATCGGCGTACTCGGGCTGACGTCCTTCCGGCCGTTCCCGTTGCAGGCCGTCCGGGAGGTGCTCCGGGACGCCAAGCGGGTCGTCGTCGTCGAGCGGGCCTTCTCGGCCGGCATCGGGGGGATCGTGTCGGCGAACGTGCGGATGTCGCTGTCCGGACTTTCGATGCACGGCTACACGGTCGTCGCTGGACTCGGCGGGCGCGCCATCACCCAGGCGTCGCTGCGGCGAATGCTCACCGATGCGGTGGACGACAGGCTCGAACCGCTGACGTTCCTGGACCTCGATCACCGTCTCGTCGGACTGGAGCTGGAGCGCATGCGCCGGCAACGCCGATCCGGACCGGCGGCCGAGAACATCCTCCGCGACGTCGGCGCTGTCGGCGCCAGGATCCCGTAGGGAGCCGCACCATGGCCGTCCAGCCGATCAAGTTCTACCAGACGGGCAGCTTCGTCGTCGGCAACCGCCTGCTCGCCCCCGAGCAGCGGTCCGTCCAGGCGGATCCGGCCCGAGCCAACGCCCTGACCTGCGGGCATCGCGCCTGCCAGGGCTGCGGTGAGGCACTCGGGGCGCGGTATGTCGTGGACACCGCCATGCGGGTCACCGGCAACCGGCTGATAGCCGTCAACGCCACCGGATGCCTCGAGGTCTTCTCTACGCCGTTCCCCGAGACCTCCTGGCAGCTTCCCTGGCTGCACTCCCTGTTCGGCAACGCGCCCTCGGTCGCGACGGGGGTGGCGGCGGCGATGCGGGCCAAGGACCGCACCGACACCCGGGTGCTGGCCCAGGGCGGTGACGGTGGGACTGTCGACATCGGGTTCGGAAACCTGTCCGGAATGTTCGAGCGCAACGACGACGTGCTGTACGTCTGCTACGACAACGAGGCCTACATGAACACCGGCGTCCAGCGATCTGGCGCGACTCCGCCCGCGGCGCGCACCGCCACCACGCAGGTGGTGGGGGAGGCGCCGGGCAACGTGTTCGGCCAGGGCAAGAATGCCGCCCTTATCGCGATGGCGCACGAGATCCCGTATGTCGCCACGGCGACCGTGGCCGAACTGCGTGACCTCGAAGCGAAAGTCGAGTACGCGATGAGCCTGCGCGGCGCCAGGTACCTGCACGTGCTCGTGCCATGCCCGCTCGGTTGGGGGAGCGCGCCGTCGGACACCATCAGGTTGGCCCGGCTGGCCAAGGAGTCCGGACTGTTCCCCGTCTTCGAGGCCGAACGCGGCGAGGTGACCGGGGTGTCCAAGATCCGCCGCCGCGTGCCGGTCGAGGAGTACCTGCGCCTCCAGCGCCGGTACGGGCACCTGTTCGGCTCCTCGCCCCGGCCAGACGTGGTCGCCCGGCTACAGGCGGCCGCGGACCGCAACATCGAACGTTTCGGGCTGCTCGACGCCGAGGCCGTAGCCGGGGAGGTGGCATCGTGAAGGACAAGCCGTTCGCGATCACGCTCGAGGTAGGTTCGAGCCTGGCCAACAAGACCGGCAGCTGGCGTACCGAGCGTCCGGTGTACCAGGACCTGCTGCCACCATGCACGAACGCATGCCCGGCCGGGGAGAGTGTCCAGCAGTGGCTCTACCACGCCGAGGCGGGCGGGTACGAGCGGGCCTGGCAGCAGATCATGGCCGACAACCCGTTCCCGGCGATCATGGGCCGGGTCTGCTACCGGCCGTGCGAGACGGCGTGCAACCGGGCCGAGCTCGACGAAGCGGTCGGGATCAACTCGGTCGAGCGCTACCTCGGTGACGAGGCGATCCGGCAGGGCTGGACCGTGCCGGTGCCGAAGACTCGGTCGGGTAAGCGGGTGCTGGTGATCGGCGCCGGTCCGGCCGGCCTGGCGGCCGCGTACCACCTGGTCCGGCTCGGCCACGACGTGACCGTTCGCGACGCGGGTGACAAGCCCGGTGGGATGATGCGGTACGGCATCCCGGCGTACCGGCTGCCGCGGGACGTCCTGGATGCCGAGATCCGGCGGATCGTCGAGTTGGGTGTGACCATCGAGCTGAACAGCCCGGTCGAGAACGCAGCCGATGCCATGCGCGACGGTGCGTTCGACGCCGTGTTCCTCGCCGTGGGCGCCCACGTCAGCCGACGGGCGTACATCCCTGCCGGCGACTCGGCACGGATCCTCGACGCGGTGACCGTGCTTCGCAGCATGGAGGGCGAGGAGGCGCCGCTGCTCGGGCGCCGGGTCGCGATCTACGGCGGCGGCAACACCGCGCTGGACGTCGCACGGACGGCCCGGCGGCTCGGCGCCACCGACCCGATCATCGTCTACCGGCGGACCCGCGACCGGATGCCGGCGCACGACTTCGAGGTCGAGGAGGCCATCGAGGAGGGCGTGCGGATGAACTGGCTGTCCACGGTGGCCGACGTGGGCGAGGGCACCGTCACGATCGAGAAGATGAAGCTGGACGAGTCCGGCTTCCCGCAGCCAACGGGCGAGTACGAGGAGCTGGCGGCCGACTCACTGGTGCTGGCCATCGGCCAGGTGAGCGACCTGTCCCTGTTGGACGGAGTCGACGGTGTGAAGGTCACGGACGCCGTCGTCGAGGTCGGGCCGGACATGATGACCGGTCACCCGGGCATCTTCGCCGGCGGCGACATGGCGCCGTCCGACCGCACCGTCACCACGGCCGTCGGCCACGGCAAGCTCGCGGCCCGCAACATCGACGCGTGGCTGCGGGGACGCAGGTACGCCGCACCGGCGGCGGCGCCGCTGGCCACCTACGACAGGCTCAACACCTGGTACTACTCCGATGCGTCGAAGCAGCACCGGCCGCGGCTCGAGTCCGCCCGCCGGGTCGGGACGTTCGACGAGGTGGTCGGCGGGCTCGACGAGTCCACCGCGCTGTTCGAGGCACGCCGCTGCCTGTCCTGCGGCAACTGCTTCGAGTGCGACAACTGCTACGGGGTCTGCCCGGACAACGCGATCATCAAACTCGGCCCGGGCAAGCGGTACGAGATCGACTACGACTTCTGCAAGGGCTGCAGCCTCTGCGCGACCGAATGCCCGGCCGGGGCGATCTCGGTGGTCCCCGAACGCACCTGACGATCACGTTCAGCATGCCTGGGCCTGCCGCACCAGGCGCGTGCGGGTGGTACGGCACCGACATGCCTGGTACGGCGATCTCGGCGCCGAACCACCCTGCGTCGCGTCGATCGCTAGGCTCGCACGATGGACCTGCTGGAGCGGGAGGAGTCGCTGGCGGTTCTGGAGTCGTGCTTCGCCGAGGCACGCTCGGGGAACGGACGGATGGCGTTGGTGACCGGCGAGGCCGGCATCGGCAAGACGTCGCTGGCGCGCGAGTTCTGCGAGCGACACTCCGACGACACGCGAGTGTGGTGGGGAGCGTGCGACGCGCTGAGCACGCCTCGCCCGCTGAGCCCGCTGTACGACATCGCGCGGGCCGCAGGTGGCGACCTGGCGGCCGTGATGGCGAGCGACGCGTCCCCGTACGAGCGGTTCAGCGCCTTCCTCGACGCTCTCACCTCCCCTCTGCGCCCCGTCGTCGCGGTGATCGAGGACGTGCACTGGGCCGATGACGCCACGCGCGATCTGCTGGTGTTCGTGGCCCGGCGCGTAGCCGGCACGCACGCGGTCGTGATCGTGACGTACCGGGACGACGAGGTGGGCCGGCTGCACCCGCTTCGGCCCGTGCTCGGTCACCTCGCGACGTTGGGCTCGGTACAGCGGGTCGAGCTCGCCCGGTTGTCCGAAGCCGCGGTGGCAGAGTTGGCCGGGAGCCCCGCGGAGGGTCACCGCGTATACGAGGTGACCAGTGGAAACCCGTTCTTTGTCACCGAACTCGTCGCTGCGGGTGCCGAGGACGTGCCCCGAACCGTCGGCGATGCGGTGCTGGCCCGGGCGGCTCGGTTGCCCGCACCGGCGCGCGCGGTACTGGAAGCGGCGTCGATCGTCCCGGACGAAGCCGAGACAGATCTCGTGTTGGCCGTTTCCGGTGGTCCGGCCGCCGCGGTCGAGGATTGCGAACAGGCGGGACTGCTGCGGGGCGAGGTACGGTCGGTTCGGTTCCGTCACGAGCTCGCTCGGCTCGCGATCGAGCAGGCCGTACCACCTGTGCACCGATCGCAGCTGCATGCCCGCGCACTGGCCCACTTGGAGCGACGGGCCGGCGTCAGCCCTGCCCGGCTCGCCTACCACGCCGAGCAGGCCCACGATTCGCGGGCCGTGCTGGCGCATGCGCCGGCGGCGGCCGAGCAGGCGGCGCGCCTGAGCGCCCACCGGCAGGCGGCCGCTCACTATGCCAGTGCCTTACGGCATGCCGACGCACTGCCAGCCGCCGACCGGGCGGACCTGCTGGAGCGGTATGCGTACGAGTGCGCCCTGCTCGGACGGGACGACGACGAGCTCGAGGCGGAGGAGCGGGCGCTGCAGCTCCGGCGGACGGTCGGTGATGTGCAAGAGATCGGACGGCTGCTTGCTCGGCACAGCGAGGGCCTATGGTCGGTAGGTCGTCCTGACGAGGCTTACCAAGCCGCACATCAGGCAGTTGTCATGCTCGAGGCGCAACCCGAGGGCCGGCCGCTCGCGGCAGCGTACGCTCAGCTCGGTGCACTCAACATGCTCGGCCGCCGGGTGGGTGAGGCGGTGGAGTTCGGATCCAGGGCGGTCCGGCTCGCGGAGAGACTCGGCGACTCGGCGGTCTTGGCCAGAGCGCTCAACGTGGTGGGATCCGCGTCGTGGTTCATCGATCCTGAGCAGGCCGAAGGTCTGTTGTTGAGATCGCTCGAGGTAGCCCGTCGGACCGGTGACGATTCTCGCGCCGCTGTCGCGATGACCAACCTCGGCTCGGGCGCTGGCGAGGTTCGCCGCTACGAGACGGCGAACCGCTGGCTGCGCGAGGGGCTGCAATGGGCGTCCCAGCACGACTTGGACGCGAGCCGGGACTACGCGACGGCGTGGCTGTCACGGACCCACTTCGAGCAGGGTCGGTGGTCTGAGGCGGGCGCCGCTGCCGGCTCCATTCCCCCTACTGCCGGACTTATCAGCCGGATAGTCGCGCTCACGGTGTTGGGCCGGTTACGAGTGCGGCGAGGAGATCCGGACCAGGTCGGGCCGCTGGAAGAAGCGTGGGAGCTGGCCGTTCAGACCGGCGACCTGCAACGGTTGTGGCCGGCGGCGGCCGGCCGTGCGGAAGCGGCTTGGCTGCACGGCCATGGCGAGCGGATACCTGACCTGGTCGGCGAGACCTACGAGCTGGCGGTGCGGCTCGAGCAGCAGTGGCCGATAGGGGAGTTGGGGTTCTGGCTGTGGCGGGCGGGTGCTCTCGCCGCCGCGCCGCACGAAGCCGCCGCGCCATACGGGCTCCAGATCAACGGCAACTGGCGGGTCGCGGTGTCCTTGTGGGAGCGGATCGGCTGCCCGTATGAGGCGGCCCTTGCGCTAGCCGACAGTGACGATCCGGGAGATCTGAAGGTTGCGCTACAGGGTTTCGCCCGATTGGGTGCCCGGCCGATGACCGAGCATGTTGCCGCCACGCTGCGCGAGATGGGAGTGCGCGATCTGCCGCGCCTGCCCACGCGTGAGACGGTGGACAATCCGGCCGGGCTCACCAACCGGGAGCTCGAGGTTCTCGCGCTGATGGCGAAGCGATACACCAATGCCGAGATCGCCGCAGCACTGCATATCGCGCCCAAGACAGCCGGCCACCATGTCGCTGCAATCCTCGCCAAGCTGGGCGTCCACAACCGCCGGGACGCGGTCCGGGCGGCGGAGCAGCTCGGCGCTGTCGCGCCGCCGAAGGTGTAAGCCTTCAGCCGGATCCAGCGGCATCGGGCGCCGGCCCACGGAGATAGGGCGCCGGCCGGACACGGATAGGGCGCGACAACCGATGTGACGGCTCTTCCGTTCACGGCACAGTCTCCATCAACCCGCCCACTGGCGGACACGAAAGGAGGTTGCGAATGCCGCGCTACCTGGTCCAGCGAACCTTCCGCGACGGGCTGGCAATCCCGACCGATGCAGATGGTGCCCGAACCTGCCTGGGCGTTGTCGGGGGCAACGCCGACGAGGGCGTGACCTGGGTGCACTCGTATGTCACGACGGACAAGTCGGTCACGTTCTGTATCTACGACGGGCCGAGCCCCGAAGCGGTCCGTAGGGCTGCAGAGATCAACAAGCTCCCGGTCGACCGCATCACCGAGGTACGGGTACTCGACCCGTACTTCTACCACTGAACAGTTAGGACGAACTCATGAGAACGGCATCGAAACGAGCCACTGCTGTCGCCGGACTGGTCGGCGGCCTGCTGCTCAGTGCCCTCCCCGTGGCCGCCGCCAACGAACCGACGTGCTCCGGCATCGTCGGGGACGTGCACGGCCACCACGTAGTGGGGGATTACGTCACCGGTGTCGGTATCGCGGCGTTGAGTTGGCCGCCTGCCGGCGAGGTCAATGCCAGGGGAGGGGCGGCGGTGCCTGGTGGGCCCGGCCCGGGCTTCCATTTCGAACACGGCTTCGCGCCGGGCGCTTCATTCTGCAACGCCCAGGCGAAGTCCCCCGGGCTCCACCTGTGACGTAGCGCGCTGCCGGGGGTGTGCGAAGGACGCACATCCCCGGCAGCGGCCGGCGGCCACCTGGCGTGGGATATCGTGCCCGCCGTGGCTACGCATGTCGCCCTTCTGCGCGGTATCAACCTCGCCGGCCGCAACAAGGTGGCGATGGCGGACCTGCGCGAGGTCGTATCCTCGCTGGGCCATACCGACGTCTCGACGTACATCCAGAGCGGCAATGTCGTGTTCAGTGCCGCTGACTCGCCTTCGCTCGCGGCGGACCTCGAGCGAGCTATCCGGGACTCGCTGGGCGTGTCCCCGCCAGTCGTCGTGCTGACTCGAGACGAGTTGGCCCAGGTGATCGCGGACAACCCGTATCCGGACGAACCGAACCCCAGAGCCCTGCACGTGGTGTTCCTTATCGGGCCGCCCACGTCGGCGACGGCGGACGCGCTGGCCGGCGCGCTGCGGCGGGTGGAAGGTAGCCGTGACTCCGCCACGCTGATCGGCCGCACCGTCTACTTGCACACGCCGGACGGCTTCGGCCGCAGCAAGCTCGCCGAGTTGATCGTCCAGTCAAGCAAGCCCGAGCTGACAGGAACCGCGCGCAATTGGGCCACCGTCACCAAGTTGATGACAATGCTGGACGCCTGAGTTCGGCCCAGGGGCCGGCCGCACCTACCGGCGCGACCAGCCGATCCTCGGTGACTACTCGCAGGCCGCAGCGGCAGCGGGGAACGCAGCGTCGATGGCCTCGAAGTCCAGGTGACCGATCGCCTTGTTCCCGCCTGATTCCTTCTTGAGAGTGCCGCCGGCCATCAGGCCGTGACCGTTGATCAGCGTTTCAGTGCTGACGCCGCCCGCCTCGGCCAGGATCTCAATCCCGTCCGGGCACAGGCCGGTGAACTCGAAGGCGAGAGCTCCGAACGACACCCAGTTCGCCGACCCGGCCATGCCTTCCGCGGCTCTCGCGTTCAAGTTCTCCTTGAAGCAGAAATGTGCACTTGCTGGACCCGCTGCGAGAGCTATGGACGCCACCGCGGCGACGCTGCTCATCAGGGTCCTGCGTACCAACCTCCCCATGACGATCCCCCCCAAATTCGCCGGCACCGTACCGGCGCCCGCGCACGGTAACACGGCACCGTTAGGCTCGGATTAGCGTCGCACGGGGAGCGGACTTCGACCGGGTGGCAAAAAGCGTCACGCCAGGGAGAGGAACAGCTTCTCCATCTGCTCGAGGTCGGCTTCCTTGGTGCCGTCGTCGGCATCTGAGCTCATGCACTGCTCGAGTCCGTTGGATATGACGCGGAAACCCGCCCGGTCCAGCGCCCGTGAGACCGCGGCCAGCTGCGTGACGACGTCAGTACAGTCGCGGCCCGCCTCGATCATGCCGATGACTCCGCGGATCTGACCCTCGGCCCGGCGCAGTCGCTTGATGACATCCGCGGCGGCGGTGTCGTCCACCTTCATTCGTACCTCCCTGACTTTCTACCGAAGCATACACCCCCTGGGGTATGAACGGATCGTGCTAGCATCGTCGGCGGAATACCCCCCTGGGTATATGGAGGACAGGAATGATGAGAGAAGTAAGCCTGGACGCGTTCGCGGCCGCCCACGCTGACGGCGCGGTGGTCATCGACGTGCGTGAGCCGTACGAGTACGCCACTGGTCACGTGCCCGGCGCTCGCCTGCTCCCGCTCGCCCGACTGGGCCTCCACGCCGACGAGCTGCCACGGACCGAGCGCGTGTTTCTGATCTGCGCCACCGGCAACAGGAGCCTGATGGCGGCTGACTACCTGGCTCGCCACGACATCGACGCGATCTCGGTCGCCGGTGGCACGAGCGGCTGGCAGGGACGCGGCTGGCCGGTGCAGCGCGGCATGCGCTCGAGCACCGCCGCGCTCTGAGCCCCCGCACGTCTCCGAACACTCAACCGAAGGGCTTTGACACATGGAAATCACATCTTTTCGCACCCCTGGGCTAGGAGACCAGACGTACCTGCTGACCCACGACGGTAAGGGCGTTCTGGTCGACCCACAGCGCGACATCGACAGGTTCCTCGACGTCGTCACCGAACGCGATGTCGAATTGCGGTTCGTCCTGGAAACACACCTGCACAACGACTACGTGTCCGGAGGGGAGCAGGCCGCCGTCCGCACCGGAGCCGAGTTGGTGCTGCCGGCCGCCGCGGCCCCTGCCTACCCGCACACGCCTGCCTTCCATCTGGAAGACATCAAGGCCGCAGGGCTCACCGTCCGGCCCATTCACACTCCAGGGCACACTCCGGAGCACACGAGCTATCTGGTCCTGGTCGACGGCGAGCCGGTGGCGGTGTTCTCGGGTGGCAGCCTGCTTGTCGGTTCGGCCGGCCGCCCAGACCTGTTGGGCATCGAGCGAGCCCGCACGCTCGGCAAGCTGCAATACGGCTCGGTCCACAGACTGGCCGGCCTGCCGCGGTCGGTGGGCCTGTACCCGACGCACGGCGAAGGTTCGTTCTGCACGGCGACCAGCGCCGGCCAGTACACCTCGACGATCGGTGACGAGGTCGACACCAACCCACTGCTGACCATCGGCAGTGCCGAGCAGTTCGCCGACGAGCTCCTGGCCGCGCCGATGCCGATTCCCGCCTTCTACCAGTACATGGGGCCGGCGAACACCCTTGGCGTGCCGCCGATGCCGGAAGTCAGCGTCCCCGAGTTGGGCTACGCCGACCTCGAGCACCTTCCCGAGGACACGCAGGTCGTCGACATCCGCCCGGCGGCCGCCATCGCCGCCGGGTACCTGAGCGGCTCGACAGGCGTCGAGCTCACCGACGATTTCGGCAGCTGGGCCGGTTGGCTGTTGCCGTATCAGGCGCCTATCGTCCTGGTGGCCCATCCCGGCCAGGATGTGACAGAGGCGGTCACCCAGCTGGCCCGGATCGGGATCGACAGCGTGCGCGGCGTAGTCAGGAATCTTGGCCAGGCGCCCACCAGCCGGTTCGAGCTGATCGACGTCCCGACCTTCCTCCAGCGGACGGCCGACCCGTCGACCCAGGTGCTCGACGTCCGCATGCCGAGCGAGTGGGAGACGGCGCGCCTTGACGGGGCGACCGAACGGTTCGTCGCGGAGCTGGCCATCGACGGTATCCCTGCGAGCCTCGACCCCGACCGTCCGGTCCTGATCATCTGCGGCAGCGGCCGCCGTGCGGTCATCGCGGCGACTCTGCTCGGGCGGGCCGGCTTCCAGCCGGCCGTCCTGTTCGGTGCCGGAGTCGCGGAGGTGATCGCGGCCAGGGACGCTGAAACGGGGGAAGCCACCGCGTGACGAAGGCACGCTGGCTGCCGCTGCTGGGCTGGCTGCGCCGCTACGACAAGGCGACGTTCCGGCGGGACCTGCTCGCCGGGCTCACCGTCGCGGTGATGCTGGTGCCCCAGAGCATGGCGTACGCCGCACTCGCGGGAATGCCGCCGGTAACCGGCCTCTATGCAGCCATCGTGCCTCTGGTGGTGTACGCGCTGCTGGGCACGTCCGGATCGCTCGCGGTCGGGCCGGTGGCGATCACGGCGCTGATGACGAGCACGGCACTGGCCCCGCTCGCGGCCGGCGACCCGACGCGGTACGCCGAGTTGGCCGGCCTGCTCGCCGTACTGGTGGGGGCGATCCAGCTGCTGATGGGTGTGCTGCGCCTTGGTGTGCTGGTGAACTTCATGTCGCACTCGGTCCTGTCCGGGTTCACCTCGGCGGCGGCTATCGTCATCGCCGCGAGCCAGGTCAAGGACCTGTTGGGGCTGGACGCCGAGCGAGCCGAAACCTTTCCCGAGATCATCGCGTCGATCTGGAACGCCGCCGGGACGGCACACTGGTTGACCATCGCCGTCTCAGCGGCCAGCATCGCGGGCCTGCTGCTGTTGCGGCGGTTCGCCCGCCGGATTCCCGGAACGCTGCTCGTCGTCGCCGCCGTCACCGCGGTCAGCGCTGCCGCCGGCCTCGGTGATCTCGGCGTGCGGATTCTGACCGACGTCCCGCGCGGGTTGCCAGCGCCCGCGCTGCCGTCCCTGGCGATCGCCGACGTGCAGGCACTGCTTCCTGCGGCGCTCGCGATCGCGCTCGTCGCATACCTGGAGGGGATCGCGGTGGCCAAGGCGCTTGCCGCCAAGGCGCGCCAGCGCGTCGCTCCGAACCAAGAACTCGTCGCTGTCGGCGCGGCGAACATTTCGGCCGGGCTGTTCCAGGCGTTTCCCGTCGCCGGCGGATTTTCACGGAGCGCGGTGAACTACGAAGCCGGGGCGCGTACGCCGATCGCCACCCTCGTCACTGCCGCGGTCGTCGGGCTCACCGCGTTGGTGCTGACGCCGGCGTTCTACCACCTGCCGTCGGCCGTCCTGGCGGCGATCGTGGTAGTCGCGGTGGCGGGTCTGGTCGACCGGGCGGCGTTGTTCTCGGCCTGGCGGGCTCGCCGGTCCGACGGTGCGACGGTCGCCGTCACATTCCTGGCCACCTTGGTCCTCGGTGTCGAGCCCGGGCTCGCCGCCGGCGTGGCCGTCAGCATCGGGGTGTTCCTGTTCCGGTCGGCGCGCCCGCACGTTGCCGAACTCGGGAGGGTGCCGGGTACGGGGATCTACCGCAACGTCGCGCGATACACCGGTCTGGCGACCGATCCGGCCGTCGCCATCGTGCGCGTCGACGGACCGCTGTACTTCGCCAACGCCCAACTCGTGGAGGACCACCTGCTCGGGCTGGCCCAAGCGCGACCCGGACTGCGGGCGATCGTGCTCGACGCGAGCGCGATCGCGGACGCCGACGCGGACGGTGCCCACGCCGTTCATGAGCTACGGGTCCGGCTCGGTGACCGTGGGGTGCAGTTGCACCTGGCCACGGTCAGGGGTCCGGTCCGCGATCTGCTGACGCGTGCCGGTGTGTGGCGTGACCTGCGCGCGGCGGGCCTGGTGCATGCCGACCTCGCCTATGCAGTCCACGCTGCCGGTGCCAGCCCACCGCTGGGCGGCAGCCTGCAGCCGCCCAGCGTGGGCCAGCATGTCGAGTAGGTCGTGTCTACTCGCGCGGGCCAGGTGGTGGTGGCTCGGCCGGGCCTGCCGGCTCCGGTTCGTCCGCACGCGTGCGCCTGGACAACAGCGGGCCTCGATGCCACGGCGTGCCGAGCGCCGGCAGGACCCAGCGGTCCAGGCCGTACCAGCCGGCGTTGCGCCAGGCCAGAATGATCAGCACGGAAACCAGGATCATCGCGGGGTTGACGCCCGCGCTGCCGGCGAAGGCGAACGAGAAGTTAAGAACCGCGCCCAGCACCGCGGCGAGCCCGGTGAACAGGCCGAGGATGAGCAGCACGCCGATGACCACCTCGCCGATGGCCACCATCGGGCCGAACCACGGTGATGCGGTGTCGCGGATCCACTCGAGGAAGCTGACGTACCAGTCGTAGGCGACATCTGGATGCGGACCTTCGGCCGATTCGATGGCACCCGCGGAGAACCCGGCGACCGAGTCGCCCACTTCGGTGTCGCCGCACTCCCTCACCCAGCCGCAGTTCCCATCGCCGGTGAGGCTGTACTGCTCATCGCCCCAATCCCAGAACCGGATGGTGATGTCGCCGCCAAAGACCTTGCTCCAGCCGGCCTGGAGCCATTCCCAGCCGAGCCAGAGCCGGGCTATCAGCCAGATCCATGCGGCCTGGCTGGAGCCGAACAACCAGCGCGCAAAGCGAGGTTCCTCGATGTAGGTGGGGCCACGGCGTTCTTCAACGTGCTCTGTCGTGGACATGACGGTCCCCTCAGGCAGTGATCTTTTTACTGATCATTGCCCAGCGTACTCTCCAGGCAGTCCCGAGGGGCCGTTCCAGTGGATCCGGTTGATCCGATCAGTCGTCGTCTCCGTCGTCGCGGTCGTCGTCATCCCAGTCGCCGTCGCGGTCGTCGTCATCCCGGTCGTCGTGACCGTCGTCGTCCCAGTCGTCGTCGCGGTCGTCATCGTCCCGCTCGAGCTTGACCACGTCACCCGTGGCGATGTCCACGTATGCCTCGTGCTCGTCGCCGAACTCGACCTTCCAAACCTCCCGCCCGTGCTCGAACTCGCGCTCGATCTCGTCCAGTCCAGGGACCGGCCCAAGGTCGGCGAGCGCCTGCTCGGCGATCGCGACAGCCTGATCACGGGTGATCCCGTTCTCCGGCGCGGACGAGCCGGTGCTGGCGTCGCCGGAGTCTCGGTCGTCCGAAGGCTCGCTCGTCGCCGAATCGAGCGGAGCCGCGCTCTGGGTGATCACCGAGCCGGGGTCGGGTGCGTCGGGTGTTCCGTCGCTGAGCGCGACGGCGCCGACAGCGGTTGCGACGAGAGCCAGCCCGCCGACGGCTCCGGCGATGACGGTCAGGCGATTCGGTCGGTTCATGATCTTTTCCTCTCGTACCAGGTGGGCCACCGCTGTGGGGCGGCCACTGGTTCCAGAGTCGCCGAAAGGGTCCTATGACGGCGCTGCCCGAAACCTAAGAGCGGGTTAAGCCCGAGGATCATCGGCCGCGCGGCGGATTGCCGCCTGGTTCAGCCGCTGCCACGTCCAGCGTGACCGCCGCCCCGCCCAGCTCGGACCGGCCCACGGACAACCGGCCGCCGGCGGACTCGGCCACGCGGCGGGCGATGTCGAGCCCGAGCCCGGTAGAGGTACCGCCAGACCGCCCCCGTTCGACGGGATCGGCCACGCTGAACCCTGGTCCACCGTCCGATACGACGATCCGGACACCACCGCCTGGCCGGTGATCGAGCGAGACGGCGAACGGTGTGCCGTCGGGAGTATGCGCGAAAACGTTGCCGAGCAGGGCGTCCAGCGCCGCGGCCAGTTCGCCGTCCGCACAACGTGCCGCCACCGGCCCAGGCACGAGTGAGGTGTTGACCTGCCGGCCGGTGTCCTCGGCGAGCACCGACCAGAACTCCACGCGCTCCCTGACCACGGCGACGGCATCGCACGACTTGCCGCTGTCGGCCGCAATGCCGCGGGCACGCGCGTCGTCGATCACCTGGGAGACCGACCGCTCGAGCTGGTCGACGCCGTCGACGATCCGCCCGGAGTGGTCCGCCGGCAGGGCCTCGGCCTCCAGCCGAAGGGCCATCAACGGAGTTCTGAGCCGATGTGACAGGTCGGCCAGAGACTCGCGTTCCTGCCTAAGCATCGTCGTGATCCGGCTCGCCAGGTGGTTGAGTCCGACTGCGACGGCCCGCGCTTCCGGTGGGCCGTACACCTCGGCCCGGGCATCGAGCTGTCCGCCTGCCAGCCGGTGCGCGACATCGGCGGCCTGCGAGATCGGGCGGATTAGGCTGGACGCCAACCGGTCGGCTACGGCGACTCCTACGGCGACCAAACCCAACCCCAGCGCGCCGAGGACCAACCATGAGCTGAGGACCCCTTCGGAGAGTTCGGCGTCGGTCACGAAGGTCCTTATCGCGCCGGTCCCGCCTTCGACGAGCTCGACAGCGACCACGATCTCCACGCCGCCGTCCGCCTCGGCGGTCAGGCTTCGGCCTCGCAATCCGAGCTCGACGGCCGGGGACGGGTCCACGAGATCACCCACGGTCGATCCGTCGGGGTAGTGAACCGTGAACGGGTGACCGGTCACCGCCTTGGACTGCTCGGCTGCGAGCGCGACGGTGTCGCGGTCAGCGGTAGCCACGACGGACACCAGCGCGCCGGCGTCCCGGGTGGCCGCCGAGATGGCCTGCTCGGAGGTGGCCGACCTGATCAGCACCGCAAGCGGTATCAGAAACGCGACGAGGACCAGCGACGTCGTGGCCGCCACGAGGAGGGCCAAGGATCGCCTCACCGGTGCATCCTTCCGGGCGTCATCCGGGCGGTGGGCTCAGCTTGACACCCACTCCGCGCACGGTGTGCAGGTAGATCGGTTCCTGGCCGGTCTCGCCGAGTTTGCGGCGCAACCACGACAGGTGAACGTCGACGGTCTTGTCCGCGCCACCGTACGGCAACTGCCACACGTCGGTCAGCAACTGCCGCTTGGTCACGACCTCGCCCGCTCGCGTGGCGAGGTAGTGCAGCAAGTCGAACTCGCGGGGCGTGAGATCGAGCGATTTCCCGTCGAGGGTCGCCTCGCGCGACCGGGGGTTTATTCGCAGCCCGCCGACCGCGACGGTCGGATCCTGGTCTGCGTCGGACACGGCGCGTCGAAGAACCGCACCGATCCGGGCATGCAGCTGGTTGCCGCCGAACGGCTTGACGAGGTAATCGTCCGCTCCCGATTCCAGCGCGGCGACGATCTCCTGCTCGGCATCTCGGGCGGTGGCGACGATCACCGGCACGTCGGACACTGCGCGCAGCATGGTCAGGACCTCGCGACCGTCGAGGTCGGGCAACCCGAGGTCGAGCACGACAAGGTCAGGATGATCGGCCAGAGCCAGCCGCAGGCCCTCCGCTCCGGTGGGCGCCGTCGTGACGGCGTGCCCGTGCTCACCCAGCGCGCGCACCAATCCCCGCCGGATTGTCGCGTCGTCCTCGACAAGCAGCACGTGCACCACGTCGAAAACCTATCCGACGGCACGGTGCCCCGGAGCCGCCGATGCCGCACGTTGAGGACGTCTTAGCCGCGCCTTAACCGGACGCGGACGATACTTGGACCTGTGGCGCAACACTCCAGGACTCGGCGGACGGCTATGGTCGTGGCCGGCTGGCTCGCCGCCGCGGTCCTGTCCACAGGAGTGACCCTTGCTGCGGTGTCGTCGATCGGCACCGGCATCTTCGGCAGTTCGGCCGGCCCGCTGGACCGCCAGGAGATCATCGAGGCGCTGGCTATGCCGTCTCCGTCTGCTGAGCCGACCTCGCAGCCGCCGGCGACGCCGGAGCAGACCGAATCGCCGGCCACCGGGCCGGCCCCCACCGAGCCAGTCGGCGAGCCCACTGTTATCACCAGCGCGGGGGGTACCGTCGTCGCGCAGTGCTCGGCGGACGGCCTTGTCGAGTTGCTGTCCTGGAGCCCTGCTCAGGGGTTCAGCGTTGACAACGCCGAACGCGGTCCAGACAGCGAGGTCGAGGTCGAGTTCGAATCAGAAGACGCTGACGTCGAGCTGAAGATTCGGTGCGTAGACGGCGTTCCGGTGGACGATGAGGACGACTGACTCGTCGCCATCGGCGCGGTAAATGGTGACGTTCGACCCTGTTTCGGAACTTCCGCCGGAGTCATGCTGTAACCGCAGAAGGAGGTGGGGTTACATGTCGACGCCAACCCCTCCCATTGAGAAGCACCCGGACCTGACCGGGATGCGGATGAGGTACGACCAGATCGCGGAGACCCGGCTGGCCCAGGTCGCTGACGGTCTGACGTTCCTGTCCGGGCTGTACCTCGCGATCTCGCCATGGGTGGTTGGATTCACCGACCACTCTGCGCTGACCATGGCCAACATCTTCGTTGGCATCACGGTCGCACTCCTTTCGATCGGGTTCACCTCGGCCTTCAGCCGCACGCACGGAATCGTCTGGGTCGCACCGCTCCTGGGCGCTTGGGTGATCGTGGCACCGTGGGTGGTCGCCGATGCCGGAACACCGGCCACGTCCGCCATCGTCAGCAACGTGATTGTCGGTGCGCTCATCGTGCTGCTGACCGCGCCGCAGCTGTTGGCAATGCGGAACCGGCAGACCTGAGCCCGCTGGAAGTGAGAGCAGTGGCGCCACCCGGAGACTCGGGTGGCGTCGCTATGTGTACCCAGAGGGTGCGGATCGGGCTTTGTCGGGCGGCGATAGGCATGGTGCTTCTCGCACTGCTCGGCGCGTGCGCCGAACCGGCCGACGAGAGGGCAACCGGACCGAGCCCGATCGGCGAACTCGAAGCCGACCTCGTGCGGCCGTCGCGACCCGTGGATGCACCTGTCGTGGTGCTGGTGCCAGGCGGCGGGTGGGTGAGCGCCGATCGTTCCGGACTCGCCCCGCTGGCCCACGCACTGGCCGCGGACGGCATCTTCGTCGTCAACACGACCTACCGGCCGGCCGATTCCGGCGGTGACCTCGAGTCGATGGTCGCCGACGTGGTCTGCGCGATGCGCTCCGCCGCCAGACGCGTTGCCGGCATAACCGGCGAGAGCGTCGAAGTCGTCCCGATCGGTCATTCGGCGGGAGCGCATCTTGTCGCGCTGGCCGCCCTGGCCGATGAGGAGTTCGCGGTCTCGTGCGCGGACGATCCCGTAGTCGTAGCGGGCCTGGTCGGACTCGCCGGGCCGTACGACGTCACCAGGATTCCGGATGTGGCCTTGCCGCTGTTCGGAGTCGCACCGGACGCCGATCCGGATCGCTGGGCCTCCGGAAATCCGCTCACCTATGTGTCAGCTGACCCGGCGCTCCCCGCGCTACTGATCCACGGCGATGCGGACGCGCTCGTGCCGGCGGATTTCACCGAACAGTTCGCCGAAGAGCTCAGCTCGGCCGGTCATCCCGTGGAGACCCGGATCGTGGCCGGCGCCACCCATGGGTCGATCTTCGATCCCGCGGTCACCGGCGACATCATCACGTCCTGGCTGCTGGCGCTGGATTAGGCGAGGTCTCGCCGGGCGAGCCCGGCGTGGGCGATGAGGATCAGGGCGGCCGCCGCCGTGCTGAGTGCGACGGCGTCCCACCATCGGATTCCCTGGACGACGCCGAGAGGGTCGTAATAGCCGAAAGGCGTGATCCATCGCAGCGGCTCGGCGGTGGACCAGAGCAGAGAAACGAAGTTCGCCAGGTACGCGAGGAACGTGATCCCCAGTGTGCGGCCGAGCGCACGGGCGCGGGTCGGGGCGAAGGCCGATACCGCGAACGACAGCGCTCCGATGAACAGCGCGAGCGGCAGGAACTGGACGCCGGCCCGGATCGCGACCCCGGCTCCATCTGTACCAAGAGAATCCGACAGCAGGCTGGCCAGGACTCCGCCTGCGACACCGGCCGCGACGACACAGATCTGCGCGAGCAGCCAGAACACCAGGCGTCCGCGCAGGATGAGATGGCGTGGTACCGGGCGGGTGTACCACAGCTGGGCACGGCCGGACTCGACGTCCCCGGCGATGGCCGCCGTGCCGATGGCCACCCCAATGGCGAGACTCAGCGCCAGGAAGAACGGGTGGTTGAAGGCGAAGGCGAGCAGGCCCAACGGCGTGAAAACGTCGAAACCAGACCTGGAACCGGCCAGGGCGGACAGCGCGGGCGGTGCCTCGCCGAACGCCTGCCGCCCGACTTCGGATAGCCCACCGATCGCCTCGATGCTGGCCAGCGCGAGGACGAAGACCGCGGTGCCGACAACCAGGCCGGCGATCATCCGCCGGCGCGCCGCGACATCGGCCCATAGCAGCCGCTTCACGCGCCGCGCTCCTCGCGGTACAGGTGCACGAACGTCTCCTCCAGCGGGGCGGCTTCGACAAGCAGGTCGTCGACGGCCGGGTCCTGCAGGATCTCGCGGAGCACGGCGGGCCGGTGCGCCTCGACCCGGGCGGTGACGACGAGGCCGTCGGCCGAAGCATCGTGCAGTCCGTCGGGCAGTTGCGCCGGCCGCTCCCGGTAGACGACGGTGACCCGCCGGAGCGCCGCGGCGGACAGGTCGCGCACCGAGGACACCATCAGCAGTCGGCCACGGCGCACCATCGCAACCTCGTCGCAGGTCGACTCGACCTCGCTGAGGACATGCGAGGACAACAGGACGGTGCGGCCGCCGGCGGCGATAGCCCGGACAAGGTTCTCGAACCCATGGTGCGCCAGGGGATCGAGGCGGTTGGCCGGCTCGTCGAGCAGTACGACGTCGGGCCGATGCTGGACGGCCTGGATCAGGGCCAGCTTCTGCACCATCCCGCTCGAGTACTCCTTCACCGGGCGCCCGAGGTCGCGGACGTCGAAGTCCAGCAGTTCGATCGCCCAGGACCGATCGACCGACTCGGCACCACCCAGGTCGGCGAGCAGGTCAAGGTTCGCCGCTCCGGTGAGCTCGCCGACGAATGCCGGATCGGACGGCATGAAGCCGATCCGGCGCCGGGCCTCCGGGTCGGCCACGGGGACACCACCGATCCATGCCTCACCGCTGGTCGGGCGGAGCAGTCCCACCAGGAGGCGCAGCACAGTGGTCTTTCCGGCGCCGTTCGGGCCGAGGAAGCCAGTGACCGTCCCGCGACGGACGACGAGGTCGAGTCCCTCGATGCCGACCGTGCTGCCGTAGTACCGGGTCAGCCCGCGGCACACGATCGGGTTCGGCTCCTCGGCCACGGCCGTGATGCTATCGATTCCACGCGGTCTCCACATCGGCTGCATTCGTCCTGCACGCGCCGATTCCATTCTTGAGGTGTGTCGAGAGGAGGAGCCATGAGGAAGATCCGCAAGACGGCAGTTGCGGTCGGTGTGGCCGGCGCGCTCGGCGTCGGAGCGCTCGTCGCGGGACCGGCGCTGGCCGGTAACGACGATGGGCCGGTCGACACGCCCGCCCGCTACGAGCAGGTCATCAACGATGACGACGAGGTCATGCCCAACCCGAACTGCACCGGGACCCAGGAAAGGGACCGTGACCGGGAACGGGACGGGGCACGGGCCCGTGATCAACTCCGCATTCAGATGCAGGAACGCGACTGCGATGGCGCACAGATGCGGCACCAGCACGCGCGCTCGCAAGCAAACGGGAACGGTCCAGGCCCGGGGCCAGGGCCGGGGCAAGGCACCGGCGACTGCCCGTACGCGCCGACCGACTAGGTAGAGCCGAGTCGCACCGCTGGGTCGTGATCAGCGGAATCTCGCTGGTCATGCCCCAGCGGAATGGTGATCGTGAACGTCGTCCCGTGGCCGGGATCGGAATCCACCGAGACCGTTCCCCGATGCGCCTCGACGAGCTCACGCACCACGGCCAGCCCGATTCCGGATCCTGCTATCCCGCCACTGTTCCGGCCACGCCACCGGCGCTCGAACACGTGCGGGACATCTGCGGCCGCGATCCCGGGCCCGGTATCGGCCACCTCTACCACCCCACGCCCGCCGTCGCTGAATACCCGCACCGTCACCCTGTCGCCCGGGCGGCAGAAGCGTGCGGCGTTGGTGAGGACGTTCACCACGACCTGGTGGATGCGGTCGGGATCGGCACGCACCGGCACCGGGCTCGAGATCTGCCTGCCGACAGTCAGGCCGGCGGCCCGCAGCTGCGGCTCCTGGCTATCGACTGTGCGGGCGACCGCTGCCGCCAGGTCCAGATCAGTGAGTTGAAGGGACGTTGACGCGGCCTCGGCCGATGCGAGCTGCGACAGGTCATCCACCACCCGGCCGAGCCGTAACGCCTGATCATGAAGGCCGGCCAGCCGCGCGGGATCGGGCTCGTCGAGGCCGTCGCGCAGTTCCTCGAGCCCGGCTTGCAGGCCGGCCAGCGGAGTGCGGAGCTCGTGCGCGAGGTCCGCTGCCTGCCTGCGGCGGACCGCTTCCGTTGCGGCAACTTCGTCGGCCATCGAGTCGAACGCCGCAGCCACCTCTCCGAGCTCTCCAGGCGGCCGCATGCCGACTCGGGCGCTCCGGTCGCCGCCGGCGAATGTGCGGGCCGCTCCTGCGAGAGCTGCCAGGGGTGTCGTCAGCCGGCGGCTGACGTACCAGCTCACGCCCAACGCGATCGCGAGTGCGACGACAGCGGCGCCTGCGACCCACCACCAGGCCACTGTGCGGCCGCTGCTCGCCGCTGCGACGCTCAGCGATGTGAGCTGCACCGTTCCCACGAGCTGATCGTCCACGACCACATCGGCTTGTGCCCCGGGCTGCCCGGCGACCCAGTCGGCGGAGCGGTCCGCGCCGTGGTTGGCCCCGTGCCCGCGCCCGCCCGTCGGCATGGTGGTGGACACCACCGCTCCCGCCGCGTCTCGCACGACCAGCCGGGCGTCCGCGGCGCTGGCAACGGCCGCTACCGGGCCCAGATCCGCTTCGGACCACCCGCCAGCCGCCGCATAAGCATCGGCGGCGGCGTCGGCCGCCCGCTCGGCCACCTGCTGGCGCTCCTCGTGCTGCACCGTCGCGACGCCGCGGTCGGTGCCGATCAGTGCGGCCGCGGTAAGCACGGCGACCGACGACAGCGCGACGATCACGAACGCGGCGAGCAAGCGGCGGCCGAGAGGTCCGAGCGCACGGCGGGCTGCTGCCACGGCGATCACCGGTCTTTCGGCAGCGTCAGCCGGTAGCCGACACCGAGCACCGTCTCGATGATGTAGCTGCCCTCGCCGAGCTTGCGGCGAAGGTTCTTGACGTGGGAATCGATGGTCCGCTCGTACCCGGCGAACTCGTACCCGCGAACCCGGTTGACCAGCTCATACCTGGAGTACACCCGCTGGGGCACCGAGGCCATCGTGGTCAGCAGGCCCCACTCAGTCGGGGTGAGCTCCAGCGGTTCGCCGTCCAGCTCTGCGGCATGGCGCTGCTCGTCGATGCGAAGCCGGCCACCTCCATAGGACGCCTGGCCGTTGGCCTGCGGCCGGCTCGATGCCCTGCGGTGCAGCACGGCCTGGACCCGCAGGACCAACTCGGTAGGGGAGAACGGCTTGACCACGTAATCGTCCGCGCCCTGTTTGAGCCCGCGGATGCGATCCTCGACGGTGCTGCGCGCGGTGAGAACCACCACCGGGATGTCGCCGGACTCGTGTGCCGCCGCGAGGATGTCCATGCCGTCGAGGTCGGGCAACCCGAGGTCGAGCACGACCAGGTCGATTCCCCCTGTCGTGAGCTGCTGGAGCGCGTGGACGCCGGAGCCGGTCGTGTGGACGACGTAGTCGGCGCGTTCGAGGTAGCGGCGGAGCACGTCGCGGATCTCCCGATCGTCCTCGACGACCATGACGGTCTCACCCATGGCGTGCGCTCATTCAGTATGGAAGTCCACGCATGAGCCGGACGGCCCTTATCGAGTCGTCCACCTGGTTAAGCCGCAGATCGACGTCGAGGTCCACGTTGGCGGCGAACCCGTCGATATCGAGCCGGAACCATGGCCGGCCCTCGTCTTCCCAGGTCACTTCGATGTGCCGAGGCAACACGATGTCGTCGACGACGAACCAGTCGCGCATGTCGACATGCCACCAGATCTTGTCTCCACCGATCTTCTTGTGCCGCAGCGCCGAGAACCGAGCAGGGTGCGCACCGGCGAAGTGCAGCATGGCGGAATCCGTGCCCGCGTGGAACGGCACCTCGAGCCGGATTGTGGCGTCGTCATCCTGGACGGCCTTGATGTGCGTGCCGTCGGCGAACAGCGAGGGGATCAGCACGCTCTCGCTCCACAGGAACAGGTTCGCGCCCTGGTCGATCTCGTCGCCCACATCGGCCCGCCGCTCACGTCCGGTCATGCCCCGGCCGCGAACGTAAGCGTCGATCACTTCCAGCACCGACCGCCCGTACCAGGTGATGTGTATGTCGCTCGCGAAGTCGCGGCCGACCCGGTGCCTGGTCAGCATGCGAACAGGTAGCCACGGCAATCTGCCGATCCGCACCTTGGCCCGGCCCCACAGCGCTACGGTGTCCATCCGCGGGACGTAGCCGTCCCCGTCGACATCCAGGTGCTGAGCCAGCAGCGGCGGCACGTTCTCGTCCAACGGCACTAGGCCGCGGTCGTGGGTGCTGCCTGGAGGAGCGCATGCGCGCGGGCGAACCCCGAAGCCTGCGGCGACGGACGCGACGCCCGCCACCGCGAGTGATCCGGTAACGAGTAGATCCATGTCACACCTCCGGCTCGGGCCTGTGCGTCTATCTCAGACTCGCTCGTACCGGCGCGGGCCGTGCAGGGGCGTAGGTCCCCTACCTGTCGGCGATCGGCCCTGCCACGGAAAGGTCGCTTCTTACCCTGGTGCTGGGAACCTTCTCGGCGCAGATGCGTCTGCATCGGTAAGGGGAGCGATCCAGTGAGGGGAACCACATGGCCGACGTAGCGACGGCGCCGCCGATGCAAAGCGACCGGGTCTGGTTCGCCGAGCAGGTCGAGGCACTGCTGCCGGAGCTGTACGGCACCGCTGTTCGCCTCTGCCGGGATCGGACGGACGGTGAAGACCTTGTCGCGGAGGCGATCGCGAGGGCGTGGGAAGCACTGTCGGGCTTGCGTAACCGCGACGTCTTCCGCAGTTGGATCTACCGCATCCTCACTAACACGTTCATCTCCCAGTACCGCACGAGCCGCAGCCGCGGCGAGGCCGATCCGGTGGACGTGGAGGAGTTCTCGTTGTTCGAGCACCTCCACCAGCCGATCCTGCTGTGGTGGGGCAATCCGGAGCAGGACTTCCTGAACCGCCTGCTGCGTGACGACCTGGTACGTGCCATCGACCGGCTGCCGGATCCGTACCGGACTGTTGTGGTGCTGGTGGACGTGCGCGAAATGCCGTACCGAGAGGTCGCTACCGCCTTGGATGTGCCGATCGGCACGGTGCGCTCAAGGCTCGCACGCGGCCGGAGCATGTTGCAGAAGGCGCTATGGGAGAACGCCCGCGAGGCCGGCCTTCGGCCCAGCACTCCCAATCCCGACGAGGAGCAATCGGAATGACGAGGACCGAGATAACAAGCTGCGCTGAGGCGCTGCGCCTGCTTGCCGCACATCTCGATCGCGAGCTCGGTGAGCATGAACACGCCGAGATGGAGCGCCATCTCGACACCTGCCGGAGCTGCTTCTCCCGCGCCGAGTTCGAGCGGCACCTGAAGGAGGGAGTCAGGGAACTGGGCCGAGAACCCGTACGGCCCGAGCTGTCCAGCCGGATCAAGAACCTTATCCGCGAGTTCACCGCGCCAACCGACGAGTAGCCGAACCTACCCTTGGGGGATCCATCATGGTCGTCATCACTTCCGAGCAGCGCGACGTCATCTTCGACGCCGTCCGGGCGATGTACACGTCCGTCGCCGCAAGGCCGGAAGAGGAGTACCACTTTCCGACCGGTCGGCGCGCGCTCGAGTACGTCGGGTATCCCGCCGAGTACGTGAATCGGCTTCCGGCGTCGGCGGTGGAGTCGTTCGCCGGCGTGGGGTACCCGTTCGCCGCGGGCGTCATCCGGGTTGGCGACACCGTGCTCGACATAGGTTCTGGCTCTGGCACCGATGTGCTGCTGGCCGCGAGGCTCGCCGGTCCGGCCGGGCGTGCGATCGGCCTTGATATGACCGCGGCGATGCGGGACAAGTGCGCCGCCAACGCACGCCTGGCCGGCCTGTCCAACGTCGAAGTGCTCGAAGGCAACGCCGAGGTCCTGCCGCTTGCGGACTCGTCGGTCGATGTCGTCACAAGCAACGGCGTGATCAACCTGGTACCCGACAAGCGAGCGGTCATCGCGGAGATCTACCGCGTGCTGCGGCCCGGCGGGCGGGTGCAGATCGCCGACATCGTCGTGGCGGACCTTCCGTCGGAGTCCTGTCGCGCCAAGCCGCAGCTCTGGGCGGAGTGCATCGTCGGTGCGACCACCGAGGACGACTACCTGAGCATGTTCCGGGCGGCGGGGTTCAGCGAGGTCGAGCGGCTCGGAGAGCTCGACTATTTCTCCGCCAGCACGAGTGAATCGACGCGCGCCACGGCGGGTGGTTTCGGCGCACACAGCATGGTGATGCGCGCCCGCAAGCCGTAGCAGGTTCCCACCACCCGTAGCGGGTTCCCCGCGTTCAAAGCAGACGGACCGGCATCCGGCCGGCTCCGGTGGGCACGCCTGTGCCCGACACGAGGAAGGAGACAATGATGTCGGCAACGACACAGGACACCGTCAACGGCGTGAACGTCGCGCAACTCGTCGAGACCGTCGGCGCGATCCAGAGCGACCCCAAGCTGGCGGCATTCAGGTTCCGAGCACACAACAGCTGGCTCGGGGGCGGGCGGAGCCGCACCACGATCGATGGCTTCTGGGGCGCCGGACAAGAGGACACGTCCCGCGAGATCCCGTTCGCACTCGACGGCGATGAGCCGCCGGTGCTGCTGGGCACGAACCAGGCGCCGAACGCCGTCGAAGCCGTGCTGCACGCGCTCGCTTCGTGTCTGGCCGTCGGTTTCGCCTACAACGCAGCGGCCCAGGGCATCGAAGTGCGCAGTTTGGAGTTCGACCTCGAAGGAGAGCTCGACCTACATGGGTTCCTCGGCCTGTCCGAGCAGACCCGGGCCGGGTACCAGGGCATCACGGTGACCTACCGGGTGGACGCCGATGCGACGCCCGAACAGATCGACGACCTGTGCCGGTACGTTCAGCGGACGTCACCGGTTCTCGACATCATCAGCAATCCGGTCCCGGTCACGGTGACCCGCGCCTGAGCAGGCGGGCCGCCGGCAGCTAGCTCGTGCCAGCGCTCCCTGTACCAGCCCGGCAAGGCGACCAGCTCGTCGTGGGTTCCGCGCTGGGTCACCCGACCGTCCTGCAACACCAGGATCTCATCGACGCCGGTGACACCCTCCAGGCGGTGGGTCACGAGCAGGACGCTGCGGTCGCCGGCCGCGGCGAGGAGATCGGCGGTGAGCCGGGCGGCCAGCGCAGGATCAAGGGATGCGTCCGGCTCGTCGCACAGCAGGACCGGGACGTCGGCCAGCAGTGCTCGGGCCAGCGCGAGCCGCTGGCGCTGTCCGCCGGACAGGTTGCGACCATGCTCGCCTACCGGTGTCTCGAGGCCCCGGGGGAGTGCCAGCACCCAATCGAGGAGACCCGCCCGGTCGAGGGCCTCCAGCAGTTCGTTGTCGTCCGCCGCCGGTCGTGCCAACCGGAGATTCGCCGCCAGCGTCGAGTCGAAGACGTGCGCGTCGGCGGCGGCCAGCCCCACGGTGCGGCGCAGGATCTCGTCGGGCACAGCGCCCAGCGTCGCACCGCCGAGTGTGATCTCTCCTGAGACGGGGCAGAACCGAAGCAGGCTGGCCAGCAGCGTCGACTTGCCCGAGCCACTCGGCCCCACGACGGCGATGCGCCGGCCCGGCGGCAGGTCGAGATCGATTCCCGAAAGCGCGTCGCGGTCGGCCCCCGGCCAGCGCGCCCGCAGGCCGCGCACGGTAATACCGTGCCCGCAGGGTTCGGCGGGCGCGACGGGATCCGGCGCCTCGACGGCGAGCAGGTCGCCCACGCGTTCTGCCGCGGCGGCCACCCGCTGACGTTCGCGGATGGCACTCGCCAGACCGGTCGTCGCGTCGAACACGGCGAGGGGTAGCAGGGCCAGCACTGCGAGCGCGGGCGCGCTCAGACTGCCGGCGCGCAGCGCCGGCGTCGCCACCACCAGGGTCATCGCGACGGTGATGCCGAGAACTAGGACGCTCAGCGCGCTCGACGTGCCGTGCAGCCAGGCTAGTCGGGACTCCGTTCCGGCCAGCCGGCCGGCAATCCGCCGGACGGCATGCACCCGGCTCGGCAGTGCGCCGAGAACGGTGAGCTCTTCGACCCCGTCCAGGGTCTCGACGATCCGTGACGACAGTTCGGCCCGCCCGGCGGCGAGCCGGCGGTCCGCCCACGACGCGACTGCGACGGACATTCTAGGGACGGCGATCGCGCTGGTCACCACTCCAATGAGCAGAACCAACCCGGCCACGGGGAGGAGCGCCGTGGCGATCAGGACCGCGACGAGGCCGGCCAGCCCGGCCGACCGGGCCGGTACCAGCACGCGAGGGTACCGGTCCTGCACGGCCGTGACGTCATCGCTGAGCCTGGTGAGCAGGTCACCACGCCGGAAGGCGGCCAGCCCGGCCGGCGCGAGGTGCGTCAGTTTGCGGTACACGCCGAGGCGCAGATCGGCGAGGGCCCGAAGTGCCACGTCGTGCGAGAGGAGCCGTTCGGCGTAGCGGAGTACGCCCTTGGACACGCCGAAGGCCCGAACTGCCACGGCGGCCAGCAACAGCTCGTCTATCGGCGGTTGCTCCGCTGCCTTGGCGATCAGCCAGGCCGCCACGGCGGCGAGTCCGACGCCGGCGCCGAGCGCTCCTGCCCCGGAGAACACTGCGAGTGTCAGCCGGCCTTTCATGGCACTCGACCGTTCACGCGGCCTGCCGGCTCAGGCGACCTGTCCGCCCGGACGGGCAGGGCGAACGACAGCTCGACGATCCCGTCGGCGAGATCCAGGAGCGCCGGTCGGTGGGTGACGATGACCACGGTCCGGCCGATCGCCAGCTCCGCGAGCGAAGCGCTGACAACCGCTTCGGTCTGGGTGTCAAGGTGGGCGGTGGGCTCGTCCAGCAGCACGAGGGTCGCCTCAGTTCGCAGAAAGACCCTGGCGAGTGCGATCCGCTGCCGCTGGCCCTCGGACAGGCCGGCGCCACTCTCGCCGAGCGGGGTGGCGTACCCGGCGGGTAGGGCCTCGATGAAGGGGGCGGCGAACGCTCTCCGGGCGGCCGTGCGCACCTCGGAGTCGGTCGCGTCGAGGCGGCCCAGGCGGATGTTGTCGGCGACGGTGCCGGCGACCAGGTGGGGACGTTGCGGCAACCAGGCCAGCCCGCGGTGCCACGCCGCGAGATCGACGGCGGACAGGTCAGTCGCGCCGACCCGTACCCGGCCCGAGCCCGGTGGTTGCAGCCCGATCAACACGCGGAGCAGCGTCGATTTGCCCGAGCCGCTCGGCCCGACGACGGCGGTCACCTTGCCAGGAGGAATCGTCAGATCGAGCCGGTCGAGAGCCGGGGCCTCACGGCCGGGAAACCGGACCGTGACCTGCTCGAGCGTCAGCCGCCCCGCCGGCCGGTGGTGAGCTCGTGGTCCGGTCCGCTCGGCGTCGATGAGTTCGAATGCGCGCTCGGCCGCAGCGATGCCTTGGGTGGCCGAGTGGTACTCGGCCGCGGACCGCCGCAGCGGCAGGTACGCCTCCGGTGCCAGGATGAGCAGAAACAGCGCGACCTCGAGGTCCAGTTCGCCGTACACCAGGCGGAACCCGACCGAGACTGCGACAAGGGCCACCGAGATGGTGGCCGCGACCTCGAGCACGAGCGCCGAGAGCATCGCGATCCGCAGCGTCGCCATTGTCGCGATCCTGTGCTGTTCGGTGACCCTGGCGATCGTGCCGGCCTGGGCCTGCGCTCGACCGAAGACCTTGAGAGTCGGTAGGCCGCGCACGACGTCGAGGAAGTGGTGCGACAGCACCGCCAGCAGCCGCCACTGCCGACGCATGCGCCGCTCGGTGTACATCCCGACGAGCGCGCCGAAGACCGGAATCAACGGCAACGTAAGAAGGACGATCATTCCCGTGGTGAGGTCACGGCTGAACAAGGCGATCAGCACGGCCACGGGAACCGTCGCAGCGCGAATCAACTCGGGCACGTACCGCGCGAAGTACGGGTCCAATGCGTCCAGTCCTCGCCCGGCGATCGCCGTGATCTCGCCAGCAGTCGCCGGTCGCGCCTCGGCCGGCTGGTCGGTGAGTGGAGGCGATGGAGGGTCGTCCGGGGTGTGGTCGGGCGTAAAAGCGAGCGAGGAACGAGCGAGCCTGGGCGAGGACGACCCTCCATCGCCTCCACGACCCAGGGATACCGCGGCGGAGATGACCTGCGACCGCAGTTCGTACTTGACCGATGCCGCCGCCTTCTGCGGAAGCGTCGCGCCGGCCCAGCCGAGCGCGCTGCGGGCTCCAACCACCAGGAGGAACGTCGCGAGCAGGGTGGACACTGCGGTGAGCGATGCGCCGTCCGTGACGACCGCCGCGATGATCGATGCGAGCAGGCCGGCTGCGACAACGAGAAGTGCTGCGTCGGCGATCGAGGCGACCGCAGTGAGCATCAGGCTGCGGCGGGCAGGGGGAACCCGCCGCAGCAGCTTGGGGTCGAATGGCTTCAGCGGGTCACCTCGTCGGCGTAGGAGGACGGGCTTGGTTCGGTAGGCTCCGGCTCCGCCGAAGGGACCTCCTGGCGTGGACCCCCGATGCGCTTGCGGAACACCCAGTACGTCCAGCCCTGGTACAACAGAACCAGCGGCGTGAAGATCACCGCTACCCATGTCATGACCGTCAGCGTGTACTCGCCGGACGACGCGTTGTCGACCGTGAGACTGAAAGCCGGGTCGATCGAGCTCGGCATGACGTCCGGGAAGAGCGAACCGAACAGCGTCACCGCCGTCATCACGATCGCAGCGGCCGTGCCGGCGAACGACCAGCCTTCCCGCCCGCGGCTGTTCGCGACGACCGCGCCGATCAGCGCGGTGGCAGCGAGCAGGAGCGTCACCCACGTGAAGCCGGTGCCGTGCTCGAGTTGGGTCCACAGGAGGAACCCGCCGCCGAGCAGGATCGCGGCCGGCCCGAGCCGCCTGGCCCAGTCGTTGGCGCGGACTCGCACCGGCCCGTCGGACTTGAGCGACAGGAACGTTGCACCGTGGAACGCGAACACGGTGAGCGTGGTGAGGCCCCCGAGCAGGCTGTACGGAGACAGCAGGTCGAGAACCGATCCAGCGAACTCGTGATCCGCGTCGAGCGGAACGCCGGCAAGGATCGCGCCGAACGCGACGCCCCACAGGAACGCCGGGACGACGGAGCCGACGACGATGGCGAGGTCCCAGCGAGCACGCCACGTGGGGTCGTCGTGCTTTCCGCGATACTCGAACGCCACCCCACGGACGATCAGGGCGAGCAGGATGACCAGCAGCGGCAGGTAGAAGCCGCTGAACAACGAGGCGTACCACTCAGGGAAGGCCGCGAACGTGGCACCGCCGGCGGTGATGAGCCAGACCTCGTTGCCGTCCCACACCGGCCCGATGGTGTTGATGGCGACCCGCCGGTCGCGGTCGTTCCGTGCCACGACGGGCAACAATGACCCGACGCCGAAGTCGAAGCCCTCGAGGACGAAGTAGCCGGTCCACAGCACGGCGATGAGCAGGAACCAGAACTCGGGAAGGGACATCACGCGCTCCTAGTAGACGAGCTCGAGGTCGGGCTCTGCCTCGTCGCCGGACGCAGGCTGAACCGCTGCCAGAGCCTCTTCGCGGCTGGGCGGTCCGATCCGGATGAACTTGAGCATCAACCAGATCTCGATCACGGCAAGCAGTCCGTACAGCACGGTGAAGGTGATCAGGCTGGTCGCGACCGTACCGGTGCCGACTGCCGGCGACACGCTGTCGGAGGTCTGTAGCACGCCGAAGACGGTCCACGGCTGGCGACCCATCTCAGTCATGATCCAGCCGGTGCTGTTGGCGATGAACGGCAGCGGGATGGTGGCCACGCCGATTCGCCAGATCCACGGATTGCTCGGCAGCCGTCCGCGCCTGGTCAGCAACAACCCGACGAGGCCGACGCCGATGATCACGAAGCCGGCGCCCATCATCAGCCGGAACGACCAGTACACGACCGGGACGTTCGGCCGGTAGTCGCCGGGGCCGTAGGCCTGTTCGTACTCGGCTTGCAGGTCATTGATGCCGACGACCTCGCCGTCGAGGCTGCCGGTGGCCAGATACGAAAGCACGCGAGGCACGCGGAAGCTCCAGATCTCCTCCGTGCCATCAAGCGTCCCGATGGTGAAGATGGAGAACGACGCCGGCGCCTCGGTCTCGTAGAGCGCCTCCGCGGCGGCCATCTTCATCGGCTGCTGGTCGGTCATGACCTTGGCCTGCAGGTCACCTGTGCCGGCCACTGCGATAGTCGAGACGAGCGCCACCGCCAGGCCAACGCGCAGCGACGGACGCATGACGTCGACGTGCTGTTTCTTCAACAGGTGCCAGGAGCTGACCGCGACGAGGAAGATTCCGGCCGTGGCGAAGGCGGCGAAGATCGTGTGCGGGAACGTGACCAGCTGCTTGACGTTGGTCAGCACGGCCCATACGTCGTTCATCTCGCCGCGCCCGTCGACGACCTCGAATCCGACCGGATGCTGCATCCACGAGTTGGCGGCGAGGATGAAGTACGCCGAGAACAGCGTCCCGACCGACACCGCCCACATGCTGGCGGCATGCAGCCAGCCGGGCAGGCGTCCCCATCCGAAGATCCACAGGCCGAGGAACGTCGACTCGAGGAAGAACGCCAGCAGCGCTTCCATGGCGAGTGGCGCGCCGAACACGTCACCGACGAACCGCGAGTAACTGGACCAGTTCATGCCGAACTGGAACTCCAGCACGATACCCGTCACGACACCCATGGCGAAGTTGATGAGCAGCAGCTTGCCCCAGAACTTGGTGGCCCGGAGCCACTTGTCGTTGCGCGTGCGCAGCCAGGTCGTCTCGAAGGCTGCCACGAGCGCGGCTAACCCGATCGTGAGCGGGACGAACAAGAAGTGGTAGACGGTCGTGATGCCGAACTGCCACCGAGCAAGATCGAGTACTTCCACGGGTACCTCCTTTGCACGCCCGATTCAGCTTCGTAAATGTGCGGTCAGGCGGCCTAGGGACTAAAGTCCCATGAAGGTGGGCGAACGGGCACGAAACGCCCGTCAGCGCGAGTCGAACAAGCGGCGAGCGGCGTGGGCTGCTTCCCGAGCGATTATCGCGGTGTCCGCGGTCAGCAGCCGGCCGTCCTCGACAACCACGCGGCCGTTGACTACGAGCAGCGCAAGCGGCGGCAAGGCGCCCATGACGAGGGCGGCGAGCTTGTCCTCGATCGTCGAGTGTTCGACCCCGTCGACTCTCCAGACGGCCAGATCAGCCAGCCTTCCCGGCTCGAGTGAGCCAAGCTCGTCGGCCCGGCCGAGCAGCCCGGCGCCGCCCATGGTGCCCAGCCACAGTGCCTGCCGGGCGGTCAGTGCGCTCGGCCCGCTTCGCGCGCGGGCGAACAACATCGCGGCGCGAAGCTCCGAATCGAGGCGGCCGCTCTCGTTGGACGCCGCGCCGTCGACGCCGAGGCCGACAGGTACACCTGCGGCCAGCATCTCCGGCAGCGGGGCGATGCCGGCGCCCAGCCGGGCGTTCGAGGACGGGCAGTGCGCGACACCGGTGCCCGTTGCGGCGAAGCGGGCGATGTCGTCGTCGTCGAGATGGACGCAGTGGGCCATCCACACGTCGTTGCCGAGCCAGCCCACTGACTCCAGGTAGTCGGTAGGGCGCTGGCCGAACCGCTCGAGGCAGTACGCCTCCTCCTCGACGGTCTCCGACCCGTGGGTATGCAGCCGGACGCCGAGCCGGCGGCCGAGCGCGGCCGACTCCCGGAGCAGGTCGGTGGTGACCGAGAACGGAGAGCACGGCGCGAGCGCGATACGCAGCATCGAGTCCGGTGACGGGTCGTGATGTGTCTCGACGGCACGAGCACTGGCGGCAAGCACGGTGTCGATGTCCTCGATCGCGAAGTCGGGAGGCAGGCCGCCGGACGACCGGCCGAGGTCCATCGAGCCGCGGCACGCGTGCAGCCGCAGCCCGAGCTCGCGGGCGGCGCGGATCTCCGCGCTCAGCAGGTCGCCGGCGCCGAGGGGAAAGATGTAGTGGTGGTCTGCCGCGGTCGTACAGCCGGACAGCAGCAGCGAGGTGATGGAGCCGCGTGCCGCCGCATAGGCGGAGCCTTCGTCGATGCGGGCCCACACCGGATACAGCGCGGTAAGCCAATCGAACAGGATCGCGTCCTGCGCCAGACCGCGGGTCAGCCACTGGTAGAAGTGATGGTGGGTGTTGACCAGGCCGGGCGTCACCAGATGCCCAGTGGCGTCGACTCGGCGCTCCGTTGTGCCCGGTGGCGGCCCCGGGACCGGCCCGGCACCGACAGCCGTGATCCGATTGCCGTCGATCACCACATGACCGGACGGAATCTCGGTACCCCTCGGGTCGAGCGTAGCGACAGTGGCGTTCTCGATGACGATTCGCGTGGCCATGGTGGCAACTCTGCCAGCCGGCGGCGCAGCGGCTTGTGTGCAGTCCAGCGCCTGATCGCGAAAGTCGTGTTGTCGGACCCGGCGGGTAGTGTGGACGTATGTTCGAAGGGACGGCTCGACGGCTCGCCGAGATGGTCGGCGAGCTGGCCGGTGTGCCGTCGGCGACCGGCGATGACGTGGCTCGTATTGATGTGATCGCCGGG
>DASUUU010000042.1:0-17338 GCA_036373915.1 Jiangellaceae bacterium
AGACGCGTGATGCTGGGCGTTGTTCCAAGCCTTCGCCCGCATGTGATCACCTCTACGCCAATGGTGACGCCGTGGGGGTCGATCGCCAAGCCCCGACTCCGCCGAAGGCCACGGCCCAGTGCGTCCCTTCGCCGCCTGTCCATCCGAGGCATCTTGGAGCACTGACCGCTTCGTCGGGCGGCGCCGACCACCTTAGGGGTCTGCCATGCTGGGACGGTGACGCGAACAGACTCAGCCTCTCGTTTGATCCGCGCCGACGCTGGCCGCGTCTTCGCCGCGCTGGTTGATGCCGACGCACTAGTTCAATGGCTCCCGCCTAACGGGATGAGCGGTCGGTTCGAGCGGTTTGACGCACGTCCAGGGGGGTCGTACCGACTGGTACTCACGTACCAGGACGGCTCACCGGGATCCGGGAAGGCAACGCCAGACTCCGACATCGTCGAAGCTAGGTTCGTCGACGTCGTACCCAACGCGCGCCTCGTACAGGCCGTGGACTTCGTCTCCGACGACCCGGCCTTCGCCGGCACCATGACCATGACCTGGGAGCTGTCCGCAGAGAACAGCGGAACGCGAGTGGTGATCCGAGCAGACGACGTCCCGCCCGGCATCGCACCTGAGGATCACACGCTGGGGATGCAATCCTCCCTGGCCAACCTCGCTGCCTTCGTCGAGGCCCATCGAGGCTAGATCCGGCACTACATCTCACCCAGGATGTCACTAGGCGATCGTCGGGTGCGTCTCTCCACCGCCAGCGGGCGTCACTTGATGGTGCGGATTTCGGATCTGTCGACGAGCCGGCCAGCGCTCGCTATGTAATGGTCCCGGGAGGCGAACCACATGACGAAGTACGCCCGCGCGTACCGCTTCGGGATCACGCCCTGGGAGCGTTACGGGACCGCAGCGGCGACAAGCATCGCCGCGCTGTTCGATCGTGAGGAGAACGAACGCTCCCGCCCACTCGGCCGGGCTCTCGACCTGGGCTGCGGCCGTGGCCAGTACACCCCCGACCTGGCGCGGAGGGGCTGGCAGGCCGTGGGCATCGACAACGTACCGGCCGCGATCGAGGCAGCCAAGCGCAAAGGCACGAGTGGCGCCACCTACGTCGTGGGGGACGTGACCGACCTCCCGGCGGCGGATTTGGGCACGTTCGACTTCTTCCTCGACGTCGGCTGCTTCCAGGGTCTCAATGCCCAGCAGCGTGACGCGGAGGGCCACGGTGTCACCACCCTGGCCAACCCCGAAGCCACGCTGCTGATGCTCGCCTTCGGACCGACCTGGATGCGGTCCCTCCTGGAAGGGGTGTCCCAGGGGAGGTCGAAAACGCATTCCCGGACTGGGAGATTCTCGCCGTCGACTCCGCGGACACCCGGGGGCTGGGCTGGCCGATGAACAGGACACGTCCTCAGTGGTACCGATTACGCCGGCGGACGTGGAAAGACAGCGCCTGACTCCCAGCGACGGCTCCTGGGCCATGCCACTGACCGTGCCTGTTCTCCGGGTTCTCGAGGCTTGCCGGGGCGAACGCACCGAAGGACGACTCCTGCTACGGCCGAACTCGGGCAAACCGATCGACCGCCGCGACGTCTACCGGACGGTCGCCCGGATCGCCAAGGCCACCGGCATCCCCAGGCACGTCAGCCCGCATTCGCTTCGCCACGCCGCCATCACCAACGCTCTCGACGCCGGCGTACCGCTCCGCGACGCCCAGATCCTCGCCCGGCACGCCGACCCGCACCACCGAGCACTACGACCGCGCCCGCGGCAACCTCGACCGCCACGGCGTGCACTTCCTCACCGCCTACCTGGCAGGGGTGTAAATGACGTCGAAACCCGCACGACCGCGAACCCCGCCAATGATGCGTCAACCCGCCCACTATGGGCTACCAATTGCGAAGGCTTGTTGAGCCTTCAACGACAAGCGATGCAGGGTTGATCGACGTCTTGATCCCACGCGGGGGCGAGGATGTTCACCAGTTGCTTGAGCCGTCTCGCACCGGCCGGATGAGACAACAGACGAGGACTCGATTCAGGCCGATGCGCCGAATGTGCGCGGAGGCGTGCTGGATCCACCGCAGGTCGGCAACACCCGAGCGAAGCAGACTACCGAACGTCCGCCGCAGGCTGTGGCGTCACTCCCGTCAGATCGAGGGCTTAGTTGGCTTCGAGCCAGCCCGCGCACTGCGCCCCTGGACAACCGCTGGCTAACACACGAAATAGGAATCACGTACTGTGTTCCGGTGAACGCCAGTGAATGGACCTTCTTGTCCAACCACGGTCACGTCCTGGTGTGCTTGGCCCGGCACCCGGACGTGCGAACGCGCGACGTGGCCGCCGCGGTGGGCATCACCGAGCGGGCGGTGCAGCACATCGTCCGCGATCTCGTCACCGAGAAGTATGTAGAGAAGGAAAAGGTGGGGCGACGGAACCGGTACCAAGTGGTGAGGTCGGCCCACTTCCGTCATGAGCTCGAGGCCGAGGTCAGCTTGGGCTCGTTCGTGGATCTAGTTTTGGGAAGGTCCACTCGGGCCGACTGACTCTTCGCGACAGGTTCGCCGTTGCGTTGGCGTCGTGCGTGGCCGCTGTGGACGCGCGCGCTCGCAGGTTCGCGCCGGCGGATGTGCGTTATGACAACCCCCGCCCGCGGTATGCGCGATCTATGTTCGGTAACGCCGCGTGGTGGCGGCCACGAACAATGGCGTCCTCTCTGAGGTCATCGAGGCACCCGGGGCGCCGGTTTCCCAGTGGTGCACGACGGTCCAACGCGGGAACTCATCGGGTAACGAGCTCTTCATCAGCACGCTCTGTGCCATCTGCGGGCTCGGCGTGCTCGGTGTCGGTGACCTGGAGATCCCGTGTGGCTCGCAGGCTCAACACGACGGCGACGGTGATGCTGGTGGCGACCGCGGTCAACGACAGCCAGATCGGCACCTTCCACACGTCCAGGAGCAACATCTTGATGCCGACGAACACGAGGATCGCGGCCAGGCCCGCCTTGAGGTAGATGAAGCGGTGGATGAGGTCGGCGAGCAGGAAGTACATCGCGCGGAGGCCGAGAATCGCGAACGCGTTGCTGGTGAACACCAGAAAAGGCTCCTGGGTCACCGCGAAGATTGCGGGGATCGAGTCGACGGCGAAGATGATGTCCGTGGTCTCGACGAGTACCAGAACCGTGAACAGAGGTGTCGCGACCCACTTGCCCGCCTTCTTCACCCAGAACTTTTGACCGTGATACTCGTCGGTGCTCGGTATCCGCTTGCGAACCAAGCGCAGCACCGGGTTGCGTGAGGGATCCATTTCGTCGTTTCGGTGGGTGAACATCTTCCAACCCGTGTAGACCAGGAATGCCCCGAAGACGTAGAGAATCCAGGCGAACTGCTCGATGAGGACAACCCCGCCAGCGATGAAAATGGCCCGGAAGACGAGCGCACCCAACACCCCATAGAACAGCACCCGGTGCTGGTACTCCCGCGGCACCGCGAAGTAGGTGAAGATCAGCGCAAAGACGAAGACGTTATCGACCGCCAGTGACTTCTCGATGAGATAGCCGGCGAAATACTCAGCACCGGCCTGGGCTCCGTAGGCCCACCACACCACGGCGCCAAACGCCAGGCCGAGCGAGACCCAGACCGCCGACCACGCTGCCGCCTCCTTGACAGACACGACATGGGCCTTGCGGTGGGCCAGCAGGTCCACTGTCAACATCACCAGAATCACAGCCAGGACCGCGGCCCACGCCCACAGCGGAACATCCATATTGATCAACCTCCAACGTCCACAAAAACCGATGGAGGTCTCTCCCACCGCCTACGGGCGGCCGACACACCGGGCCGGACACGGCCGGCCGAACTGACGGTGACATCGCGGTTGGGGTACTCCCCTCTTGCGATACATTATTCACGAAGCGAGCTTCGTATGTCAATTCCGGTCGGTGCCCAGAATGCCTCCGGAGGTGAGGGAGCATGACATCCTCATTGCCCGGGTGGAGAGTGCAGCAAGGGTCAAGATTGGTACGTCGTCGCGAGCCCGCTGCTCGCATGGGCGCCTATGGCGTCCACCGTTGAGCAGGTGAACTCGAACCTCGTCGACGAGGGGCTGTCCGCCTCGCGTCCGGTGTATCACGGGTACTGGAGCGGGTTTCGCGACCTCGTCCTCTTCTTCGAGGAGATGGAGCGCGACTGGCGCGGATGGGATGGTGACCGCACCTGGGAGTCGCTCCAAGGAGACTTGCGCATCGAGGCTCGGCACGAACATGGTCACGTTCAGTCGAGGGTCACCCTCCGTCACCTCGTTGCGGCTGGGATCGATCGGGCTGGAGCGCCACCGTCGGCTTGATGTTGACCCGGGCGAGGAGTTGAGCGACATCGTCCGGGATGTGCGGACTCTCGCACCTTCTTGAGGGCATAGGCTCCGCGACCACTCATTGGCACGACAGGAAGTTCGAGCCGCGTCAACACCCGCGTCATAACGCCGCGTCCGACTCACAATGTCTAAGTGGACGACAGTGTGGTGGCGTGGCTGCTCGAGCAAGACTCGGCGGTCGAGTTCCAAACCCGGCGGGACCTGTTGGGCCACTACGAGGCCGACGTCCAGGAGCGGATCGGTCGGGAGGGCGCCGGCGCAGTGCTGCTCTCGGCCCGCGGGGCGCACGGCCACTGGGGCCGCGGCTTCTACCAGCCCAAGTGGACGTCGAGTCACTACACGCTCCTGGAGCTGAAGAACTTGGGGTTGAGCCGCGACAACCCCGAGGCTCGCGAAACCGTGGCGTTGATCCTCCGCGAGGAGAAGGGCCGAGACGGAGGGCTGAACCCATCCAAGACCGTCAAGGCGAGCGATGCCTGCATCAACGGCATGGCGCTGGGCTACGCCGCCTACTTCGGCGCATCGGAAGCGCCACTGGCAAGCATCGTGGACTTCCTGCTCGACCAGCGCATGGCAGATGGTGGCTTCAACTGCGAGTTGAACAGGTCCGGGGCGCGGCACTCCTCGATGCACACCACGGTCTGCGTCATGGAAGGGATCACAGAGTACGACCACAGCGGCTACCAGTACCGCCTCGCCGAGCTCGTGGAATCCCGTGCCACCTGCGTCGAGTTCCTACTTCGGCACCGGTTGTACCGCAGCGAGCGGACCGGGCAGCCGATCCATACGGAGTTCACCCGCCTGCACTATCCACCGCGGTGGCACTTCGACGTGCTGCGCGGCCTAGATGCCCTCACCGATGCAGGGGTCCAGCAGGATCCCCGAATGACAGACGCCCTAGACGTCCTCATCAGTCGGAGAAGACCAGACGGCCGGTGGGCAGCCAACAGGGCCTACCCAGGCGCCACCTACGAACCGCCCCTCCCAGCTGGCACACCGAGCCCTTGGATCACGCTAATCGCGCTGCGAGTACTCAAGAAGTACGCACCACCGCGATTACCCATCGCCCAGAAGAACGGGCAGTAACACGCCCCAGCCGCGTCCGGAGGACCGGTCAGGTTCCGAGCCCTCACACCAGAGGTAGACCGAGAACCGGAGGCTGGACTCTGTGAAGTGGTCCCCGGCCCGGCCGAGCCGGAACGGCAGCGCTGACTCGAGCGGATCGCGCTTGACTCGATAGCGTGCAACGCATGCCCATCAAACTCGAGAACGTGGGAATCGCCGTCCGCGACCTCGAAGCGACGATCGCCTTCTTCACCGACCTCGGGCTTACCGTCCTCGGCCGTGACACGGTCAGTGGAGAGTGGACCGACACAGCCGTCGGCCTCGACGGTAACCATGCCAACATCGCCATGCTCCAGACGCCGGACGGCAACGGTCGTCTCGAGCTCTTCGAGTACATCCACCCCGACGCGATCGAGACCGAGCCCACCCGCCCTAACGAGATCGGCATGCATCGCGTGGCTTTCTCGGTCGACGACATCGACGAGGCCCTCGAGATCGCTGCGAGGCACGGCTGCCACCCGCTGCGTGGCGTGGCGACCTATGGGGACGTGTACAAGCTCACCTACGTCCGCGGCCCCAGCGGCATCCTCGTCATGCTTGCCGAGGAGCTGAACAAGAGCTGACCGGGTCGATCCTCATGTGGCGCCCGGCAGGGCACGGCGGACATTTGGACTGTGTGGCAAGGGTGCGTGCGTCAGACCGCTCGTGGTGCCCTCAAGCAGCCGATGAGGGCACGCAGGCCTGTCTGCATGTGACGACATGATGGACCACGACAGTGACGAGAGTGTCGGATCGATCTTGTTGCCAGCTGAAGGAGGCGCATGAGCAGCATCCCGGTGCCGGATGAGCAGACTCAGCATTCGTCGCGGCGGGTCGACGATGTCGATGCGCTGGCGTGGCCGGTGCTCAGCGAGCATGCCCTTGAGCTGCTGCGGTCGGCCGGTGAGATGTTGCATCCCCAACCTGGCGAGCTGTTGTGGGACGCCGGTGACCCTTACGACCTTTACCTCGTCCTTTCTGGCGGCGTGTTTCTCCTGGACCGCCGGGACGACCGGGTGGTCTTTGTCGTCGAGGAAGGCGACTTTGTCGGCGGGTTGGGCATGTTGATGGGGCAGCGGGCCGGGCTCACCGGCGTGGCCATGGAGGGCACCTCGGTGCTCCGGGTGCCGGTCGAGGAGCTTCGCCGGCTGGTGGAGATCTCAGCGGAGCTGAGCGATGTGCTGCTCTCCGCGTTCGATGCCCGGCGGCGTTTGCTGGCGCGAATGGGGCAGGGCGGTCTGGTGCTCGCCGGGGACGACGACCGCGACCTGCATCGGCTCCAGGACTTCGCCGAGCGGAACCAGCTGCCGTATCGGACGGTGCTGCGGTCGGACGCGGCGGCCTGGTCAGAGCTGGCGAGGAGCATCGCATTACCCGAGGCGGGCACGGTTGTGGTGACGGGAGAGCGACGGGTGATGATTGCACCGACCACACGCGATCTGGCGACCGCGCTCGGGATCGACCTGTGGTGCCTGTCCGACGACTCTCGATGTGACCTGCTCGTGGTGGGCGCCGGGCCTGCTGGGCTGGCGGCCGCGGTCTATGGGGCCTCGGAGGGGCTGGACGTCGTTGTCGTCGAGGACGTCGCCATCGGCGGCCAGGCCGGCAGCTCGTCACGGATCGAGAACTACCTCGGCTTTTCCGGAGGGGTCTCCGGGGCCGAGCTGGCACGGGCCGCGATGCTGCAGGCGGTCAAGTTCGGGACGAAGCTGGTGTCTCCCCGCTCCGTCACAGGGCTGTCACAAGTACCCGGCGGCTTCCGGGTCCGGATCGACGACGAGCACGACATCAAGGCGCGCGCCGTGGTCGTCGCTAGCGGTCTCCGGTACCGGCGCCTCGATGTACCCGGTCTAGCCGAGCTCGAGGGTCGCGGCGTCTACTACGCGGCGAGCGAGCTCGAGGCCAAGGTGGTGGCCGGCCACAACGCCGTCGTCGTCGGTGGCGCCAACTCGGCCGGCCAGGCTGCCCTGTTCCTGGCACGGTACGCCGACCATGTCCATGTCCTGATCCGCCGTGACGACTTCCGCGACACGATGTCGAACTACCTGGCGCAACGCCTCACCCACCACGAACAGATCACCGTGCACCCCCGCTCGGAGCTATCCGCCGTCGGTGGCACGAGTCGGCTGAGCGAGCTGACCTGGCGAGACCACGCCCACGAACGGGACGTCCAGCTCGACGCAGCCGGTCTGTTCCTGATGATTGGCGCGGACCCGGGCACGACCTGGCTGCACGACACGGGCGTCGAACTCGACGCCAAAGGGTTCGTCGTCACCCAAGACGGGTTTGCGACGTCGGTGCCCGGAGTGTTCGCCGTTGGTGACGTGCGCGCCGGGTCCGTCAAGCGGGTGGCCTCGGCCGTCGGCGAGGGATCCGTGGTGATCTCCGCCGTCCACTCCTACCTCGCGAAGACCACGACGTCCTGACCGTTGCAGGCGGCCGTTGATCGCACGGCAGCGGACGGTTACGGGTTGTTCGGTGGCATCGGCGAGTATGAAGGCTTCTGGGCGGATGGCGTATGTCCGGGTCCGGAGGGAATCATCGTCTCGTTGGCCGAACGTGTCGCCGAGCCCAAGAGCCAGACCGGAGCATCTTCCGAAGCCATCCCCCGCTGGGCGTGCTCGCTGACCAAGAACACCGCCGTGATCACCCAGGCCGTCCGCCATGCGCGGCCTACCTGCTCGACACTGATGAGCGGATGCTTCGTCAGCCTCCGACGGCTGAGTCCTCGTCGATTCCAAATAGCCCTGATTCAGAGGCCCGAGTCAGGTCAATGACTTCCACAAGTCGTTGTCCGTGTACATGGCACGTACCTCGTCGAGATCGACCGCAGCGTCCCCGGGGTCTCGTGAGGTCACCTGTCCGCACACCCACCAGTCGGCTCCGGGAAGTCCGGCGGATGCGTAGGCGCGCGCGCCGGGCGCAGGTGCGTCGTACGACGTCCGCCGTCGAGCGGTGACCTCGCCGTGGAAAGGTTCCCAGAGGCGAACCATCTCGCCGTCCTGGCCGAGAACCACGGCGTCGTACCACCGCCATATCACCAGACTGGCGCCCTTCGAGATGCTTGCGACCGCCACCAGGTTGCCCGGCGCGACACGCTCCACTCGTGGTGACGGAAACCTCGGCGCGAAAGCAACCGTCTCGATCTCTTGTCTGCTGCGAATCTCACAGCTTTCCTCGGTGACTCGCAGCACCACACCACATCGCAGCGTGGGGGGAAGCGTTGTTGGGTTGTCATCCATGGCGGCCTACCTCTCGTCGACTGCGGCGCCTGCCCTGAACTGAGTCAGAGACAACCACGAGCCGCGGCTTCATGATGAACACGGGTATCGCACCTCCCCTCGACCAACCCGGCGCACAGCCTGGCAACGGTCTGTGTCTCGGTCAACCGCCTTGGCGCGAGGAGCGCGCCCCCGTGGAGGGGCCGGAGCCGAGGACGCCTGGGAACGTCCTCAATCCGGCCCATCCAGATTGGAGATGAGTGATGTCGGTAGGAGTGCCGTCAGATCACCGTCGGCATAGAGCCGCTGCTCCCGTTCCTCGTTGAGGACGATGCGGCACACCGTGTGGTGAAGGCGACGAGCTCAGCTGCCATCGGCTCGGGCTCCCAGGCGTGCATAGCGCCGGGGAGCTCCTTCGCCTCGGCGTGCGGCAGCACCCTCGCGAGGGCCGCGGCCGCGGCCCGCATCTCCGGGAAGGTCTCTCTCCCGAACATCGCCAGTACCGGGACGTCGATGCTCGCCAGGGTCGTGGTCTCGAGGGCTCGCTGTGCCCAGGCCAGGGACTGTCCGTCGGCGCGTTGACTGACGATCGAGGCCGCGATCTGCGGCCACTCAGGTGCCGCCTTGGCGCCGGCGAGCCACTCCGGCGGCATGTCCTTCATGTAGTGCTCGGTCGCGCCCTCGAGGTCTCCTGTGTCGATGAGGCGCTCGATCTCGTCGCTCCATGCCTGGGTCTCGTCGGCGGCACCGGCCAACGGCGCCTCCCAGAGCGCGAGCCCGATGACCGGCAGGCCGGCATCGGCCGCGGCGAGGGAGAGGGCGCAGCCGGAGGAGTGGCCGCACAGGACCGCGGCTCCACCCGCGACCTCGATGGTGGCGGCGATGGCGTCGAGCTCGCGGGCGAGGTCGAGCCGGCCGCCAGCGGGGCTCTCGCCACGGCCGAGCCGGTCCCACACCAGCGTCGTGATACCTGCTGCGGCGGCCCGCTCGGCTGTCTCGGTGGTCCACGGGTCGGTCGCACGGAAGGGGCCGGCGCCGGCGACGAAGACGAGCGCTGGCCCGTCGCCGCGCAGGTCGTAGGCGACCTCGTCGCCGCGTGCGGTAGTCGTGAATTCGCTCATCGCAGGCTCACCCCAGCCGCTCGAGCAGGCGGACCGTGACATCCTCGCCGGCTGACTTGCCGACGGTGGCGCGCAGGGTCTTCTTGATCGGGACCATGTGTGTCCCGTCGCCCATAGGCAGCAGGGTGGCGGCGAAGGAGTGCCCGTCGATCTCGCCGGCCACCTTGACGGGCCGGCGCGTCCCGAGCAGTCGACCGGAGTCGGGCATGACGACGATCGTCCAGCCGCCAGGCGTGTCGCCCTGGCGGAGGGGAGCGGTGAAGCTGAGGTCGAGCACGGTGCTCATCGAGCCTCCACGGTGTTGGACTGGTGAGTCTTGTTTGTGAGACATTAGACTTGGCGGTCCAAAGATGCAAGTGGTCCAGAGAACGCAAGAGAGGGAGGCGTGGTGCACGACTCAACTCGGCCGAGCTCACAGCGAAAACGGCGCGACATCTTCCAAGCAGCCGAGCTGGTTTTCCTCCGCGACGGGTTCGTCGGCGCCAGCATGGACGAGGTCGCTCAACTGTCGGGAGTGTCGAAGCAGACCATCTACAACCACTTCGGCAGCAAGGGGGACCTCTTCGTCGCCCTCGTCTCGTGGATGACCACCAGCGCCGGCGACTGGGTTCGTCCGGAGCCGCTTGAGCTTCCGGAGGGCACCGACGTCGCGGACTACCTCGAGGAGTACGCCGTCCGCCAGCTCACGGCCGTCCTCGACCCGCGGCTGCTCCGCCTTCGCCGGCTCGTGATCGGGGAGGTATCGCGCTTCCCGGACCTTGCACGGGCCCTGTGGGAGAACGGCCCCGAGCGTGCCATTGATGCGCTCGAGGGCCTGTTCGGTCGCCTGTCGAATGATGGGGTACTCCTCGACACTGACCCGCACCTCGCCGCGGAGACCTACAACTGGCTGGTCATGTCTGCTCCCCTGAACAAGGCGATGCTGATGGGGGACGACCACCTCCCGGACGCGAAGGCGCTGCGAGAGCACGCCCGGGAGGCGGTCCGCGTGTTCCTGGCGGCATACCGGGCACACCCATGACGGGCCGCTCGTCAACCGGTGTGGGCGGCCAAAGCTGGGCCGAGTCCGCAGCGCTCAAGAGACGGGCGACCAATCACGGCGCAGACCCACAGTCCGCGACTTGCTTGCTCAACGGTCTACGGGAGCGCTACCGCTTGCCGCCAACATCTGCGCTCACTGGAGGCATGAGCGTGCGTTTCGTGGCTACGACACGGAGGTGGGGTAATGCGGATCGTCGTGAGCCGCGACAGGACAACAGTGGCAGCCGTCGGCGGGTTGTGCCCCCTCACAGCCGAGACCTCAGTACGTCGATCTCGCAACCCGGCGAGGACGGGTCGAAGCCGTGCTCGATCAGCCAGCGGATCGCCGTCAGGCTTCGCAGCGACCACCAGGCGCGGATCACGTCGTGGTCGACCTCGGCGCCGTAGCCGGCGATGACGTCGCCGAGGTGCTCTGGGTGCCCGAGCGTCAGGGTGGCGAGGTCGTACATGGCATCGCCTTGACCCGCCTCGGACCAGTCGACCACGCCAGTGATCTCGTCACCGTCAACGAACACGTGGGCGATCTGCAGGTCGCCGTGCACGAAGACCGGTTTCCACGGTCGGAGCGCAGCCTCGGCAACCTCGCGGTTGCGCGTGACGAGGTCAGCAGGAAGGACGTCGTTCGCCAGGAGCCAGGTGCATTCGCTGTCCAGGCTCGATACTGCCTCGTCGAGGCTCCGTCCGAGCCAGGGCGGCAGCGGCGCGTCGTGCAGCACCCGTACGGCAGCACCTGCTGCGGCCCACGCCGCCGACGACGCGGTCGACGGTTCACCCAGGCGACCCAGTGCCGAGCCCGGGACAGCGGCGAGCGCAAGCACGGGCGGCTTCCGCCACAGCAACTCCGGCGTCGGGATCGGTGCCATCGTCATCGCCTTGACCTCGACGTCGGTGCGCGTCTGGTCAGCGTCGATCTTCAAGAACACCTCGCCGACGCGGAGGGTCACGCGCGCCTGATGGGCCACGACGACCTCGACCTCCTCCACGTCGCTCAGTGTCGTGGAAGGACCACGATGTCCCCAACGGCTTTTTCGCGCCCGGCGCCGGGCAGGGCCTAGTGGTTCGTGAGGTCCAAGCGCTCGTTGAAAGTCCTGGGTCGACGAACCGCTCATCAAGCACGACAGGAAGTTTGAGCGCGTCACCACGTACGTCCTTCGGCTCTCCTCTCGTGTCAACCCGCTTTCGTGAGTGGCCGATTGGCCGTGGTCTTCTCCGTCGCTTGGCTCGGCTTTAGCGTCGGGCTCGCGGGTCCGAGAAGTGGCTGATCCGAAATGTCGATGTGCGGGTCAGGCCGACCGCGCTGGATTGTTGAGTCGCCCGCCGTGCCCTCCCGGATCCGTCCCACTCGCCTCCTTCGGTGGCGTGGACCAGCCAACCGCCCGAGGCACAGCATCCGGCCGATGCCTCATGGCCGCGAGCGTGGTACTACGAGAATCGCCCGGTTCAGGACAGGTGACTGCTGACTAACCCGCGAAGGTTTGCCGCCGCCACAGGTGCGGATGAGATTCTCTGAAGGTGCGTCCTTCCGCCGCGTGTAGGCGTGGCAGGAGTTTGCACCCTGCTCGCCGTTGGCACCGCCTGAGTAGCGTGCGGGACCTCCGACGAAGCCTTCGCCCGAGTCGCGATCCTCGACTATCGTCGAGGGGTGGACCAGGGGGTGGCTCCGCCACAGATCCGCACCGCGGAGCTGGCTGCCGCCCTGTGCCTGGCGACCGACCTGGGCATGGGTCTGCCCCTGGAGTACGGGCTGAAGACCACCCTGGTCGCGATGCGCATCGCTGATCGGCTGCAGCTCGACACCCCGACCCAGCGTCAGGTCTACTACGTCGACCTGCTGTTCTACGGCGGCTGCACCGTCGACGCCGAAGAGCAGACCGAGATGTTCGCCGAGGGAGCGCTCCAGCACTTCCAGCCGGTGATGTTCGGCAGCCCCACCGAAGCCGTGGTCCCGCTGCTCATGGCGCTCGGCGCGGGTGAGGGATCCTCGGCACGACGCGCCGTCCGTGTCGCGGGCAAGCTCCCCCGCGCCTTCCGGGGACACAAGAATCACCTGGCCGCGATGTGCGAAGTGATCGGGTTGATGAGCGACAGCCTCGGGCTGCCGACCGAGGTCACCGACCTCTTCCCCACCCTGACCGAGCGGTGGGACGGCAAGAGCCCGCTGCGGCGCGCCCGCGGGGACCAGGTGCCGGTCGCGGTCCACGTCGCCCATGTGGCACACGATGCCGTCTTCCACGCCATCGACCGGGACCCCAACGGGGTCGCCCACGTGATCGAGCAGCGCGCGGGGCACGCGTTCGATCCCGCCGTGGCCCGCGCCTTCTGCGAGGCGCCCAAGGAGATGTTGGCTGCCGCCGAAACGGACTCTGTCTGGGACGACGTCCTCGCAGCCGAGCCCGCACCGCACCACCCGGCCCCCGACGTGGACACGAGTCTGGCCGCGCTGGGTGCCTTCGCCGACCTGGTCTCGCCGTACCTTTTCGGGCATTCGAGTTCGGTCGCGGATCTGGCCGCGCGCGCGGCCAAGGCGAGCGGGTACGCCGAGGCGGGGGTAACACAGGTACGTCGCGCCGGCCTGATCCATGACCTGGGTCGGGTGACCGTCCCCTACGCCGCCTGGCAACACTCCGGTGCGCTGTCGGCCGACGAGTGGGAGGCGGTGCGCCTGCATCCCTACCACACCGAGCGGGTGCTGGACCGGTCTGCATATCTGAGGTCGCTCGCCCGCGTGGCGGGTTGTCACCACGAGCGGCTGGACGGTACCGGCTACCACCGCGGCACGCCCGCCGCCGGGCTGCCACCCGAGGCTCGACTGCTGGCCGCGGCCGACGCCTATCGCACCAAGATCGAGACCCGGGCCCACCGCGCCGCTCTGTCCCCCGACGACGCTGCGGCGTACCTCCGCGCCAAAGCCGACGCCGGTCAGCTGGACGCGGACGCGGTCGGCGCGGTGCTGACCGCCGCCGGCCATCGACCGGGCCCGATCAAACGACCCGGCGGACTGACCGACCGCGAGTCCCAGACCCTCGTGCTGCTGGCCAAGGGGTTGGCAACGAAACAGATCGGCCGGAGGCTCGGCGTGACCGCGAAGACAGCCGACCACTACATCCAGCGGGTGTACGCCAAGATCGGCGTCTCCACCCGGGCCGCGGCGGCCGTCTACGCCATGACGCACGGCTATGCAACGTGGGAGAACTCCCACTCGTAGCGTCCGCACCGTGCTCCTAGCGTCGTGATCACGACGACCTTGGAGGCAGCGATGACCACACAGACCACAGACCGACGGCTGGTCCGCGCAGGGTGGGCCGGGATCATCGGGCCATTCCTGTTCTTCGCGACCTGGATGGTGCAGGAACTCTTCCTCACCGAGGGATACAGCCCGATCTCACATTCCGTCAGTGCCCTCGCAGCATGGCCGCACGGGTGGGTGCAGAACGTCAACTTCGTCCTGTTCGGCCTGTTCACGATCTGGTTCGCGTCGGCCTGCACCGCGGGCTGGCGCTTTTCAGGTTCGGCATCGCCGGACCTGCACTGTTCGCCGTGACCGGACTCGGATCGCTGTGGGCGGGAGCGTTCCCGTTGCGTCTGAACGCTGCCGGCGACTTCGTCCCCGGGCTTCACCCGGTGGGAGGCTCCCTGTTCTTCATCGGCTCCGCGCTCGCCCTGCTCGTGATCTCGTTCCGGGTCATCCGCGACCCGGACTGGGCCCACCTGACCGTTCCCGTGCGGCTCGCCGGGATCCTCATGATCGTGAGCATCCCGGTCACGATCGTCTTCTTCGGTACGCCGGATGCGCCGCTGTGGGACTGGGGCGGCCTGGCCCAGCGGATCCTCGTGCTCGGGCTCATCTTCCCCGCCCGCATCGCACTGTCATACCGGCTGCTCCGCACCGGCCGGAGCAGCCTGCGTGGTGTCCCGCCGTCGAGTCAGCCCGCTCAGCGCGGGAGTGGAGCTCGTAGAAACTGAACCCCAGATCCCCCATCGCCGACCGCACCTTCTGGTCCAGCGTGTCGCCAAGCGCGACCACGAAGTCGAAGTCGAGGACCTCGCGCGCCCGGTCAACCACCCCGCTCTCAGTCATGACCTCCAGGTGCCGGCGAATGGCTTCGTCGCCTGGATACTCCTCGTGCATCGTGAACCGTGAGGTGTCCTTGTCGATGTAGCACTCGTACATCTCTGTGCCCGGCAGTCGTTCGTTGACGAGCGAGACCGAGTCCTTCCACAGCACCCCGGAACGCCTCGAGATCCTTGATGGTCCCGCTGGCCACGATCACCGTACGTGTCATGTTCCTCTCCTCCTCTGAGATGTGCTTCGAGACAGGAATGACGCTACGGATGAACCAGGCGGACCTCTTCCGTCCCAGCACCCAAATCGACTGGACCCCGCCCTGCCGGCACGTAGTCGGTCAGCTCGACAGGACGTGGGCGACCGCAGCGGCGCGTGCCGACCGGCCGGACACCCCGAGCTTTCGATAGCAGTTCGAGAGGTGACGCTCGACGGTTCTGGTGCTGAGGTGCAGCTCGCGGGCGATGTCCTCGTTGCTCCTCCCGGCAGCCGCGAGGCGGAGCACCTCGTTCTCGCGGGTCGTCAGCTGCTCCAGCGCCGGTTGCGCACCCGTGACCGCACCGAGGTCCGGGCGCATGAAGTCCTGGACCGCAGCCACGAACCCCGGCCACTCCGGGTCGTCGGCGAGCAGCAGGTGGTTCTCGCTCTCCATCGGGTGGAACCGTGCTTCCGGGATGTGCGCCGCCAGTCGGCGGCCTTCCGCGAACTCGTTCATCCGGTCGCCGCGGGAGTGCAGCACCAGCGTCGGGACGGCCACCCGCGACAACAGATCAGTGACATCCGTGGTACGTCGGGCCAGGCCCGTCCGGATCGCCGTCTCCGCCGAGGTGCACCGTGGCAGCAGCTCATCGATCCAGCGCTTCTGCGCCTCCGTGCCGGACGGGAGCAGGTTCTCACTCATGACGTGGCGAAATGAGGAGCTCGGTCGGTTCCACCCTGCCCTGACCAGCTGGATGTAGGTGTCGAAGACCGTATCGTCGTCGTCGCTGCGGGTAGGCGTTGCGTGTGCGTCGTACAGGAGCAACCGCGTCACCCGCTCGGGGTGATCCACCGCGTAGGAGATCGCGACAGGTCCTCCCTGCGACGTACACATGAGCGCGAACCGGCCGAGCCCGGCGGCGTTGGCCACGGCCTCGAGATCGCTGACCCTCGCCTCCAGCGACACGTCGACCGGGTTCCAGTCGGACAGCCCGAATCCGCGCTCGTCGTACCGGATCAGGGTCACGAACGTGCCGAGCGCCGCGACGAAGTGTGGCCACATGGGGCCGTGCAGGTCGTACTGGAGACTGCTGATCCAAGCCTTGGTCACCAGCAGCGGCGGGCCGCTACCGGAGATGGCATACGCGATCCGGGTGCCGTCCGGAGAACGGCAGAAGCCGAGTTCCTGCTGGACACCGGCCCGACCGCTCACGCCGCTCACCCCTCCAGGTACCAGCCTAGGCCCGCCCGACTCCACGACGCCGGTGAGCAACGACTTCGGCCCGCCGAGCGGTCCCAGGCGAACCGGTGCGGGACTCACTGACCGAGGTTGCCATCGAAGGCATCGCCGACCGGGCCCACGGCACCAGACCTGACCCGATCGAGCCAAGGTCCTTGCAGACTGGAGTCATGCCCCCTGCTGCACGCAGGACATCGAGCGCGGTCATCGTCGGCCGGGCGTCAGAGATCGACAGCCTGGTCGACTCGCCTGCAGCGAGCCGACGCGGACGTTACTGCCCGATTCTCCCAGCCGGCATGTGCCCGCGTCTATCCGCCGCGACTGCTTCTAAGGCTTGAGCCGTGCCTTCTTACGCTTGTACCAACTCGGCGTGCGACTCTTGGACTTCGAGGTGAGGTGCCAAGCCGTGCATAGTGGGCACTGGTACGACCCCCTCTCAGATCGTCGACCCTGACGAGTTCGAGACCCTTGAAGCGCCTTTAGGGCCTGTTCCGCGGCCCACCGATTCGGGTAGGGCTTCTTTGGACAATGCAGCACAGCGACACTTCCTGATGTCGCGTGCTCAGCTGGCTCACATCCAGCCCGGCACGATGAGTGAGCCCTTGAAAGTGCTCTGCCCGGTTCGGATCATGTTGGTCTCCGCCTACGACCGCAGATTACCTACCGCGCTGAGTCACGTCCATGGCACGGACGTCGACGGATCACCCGCGTCACTCCGCCGCCAGCCGCGCTCGGATGCGGCCTAGCGTCAGGCAAGGTGCCTCACCGTTGCGTGCGGCGATCCGCCGCTGGGGCATGCTCGCCAGGTCGCCGGGAGCACGCCATGTCGAACACCATCCTGCTGCCGTTACAACCTGACGCGATGACGCCGGCTCAGCTGGCCGCGGTGTCCTATCTGGCCCGGTACTCCGGTCACACGCACCAGTTGTACGCCTACCAGCTTCGCCGCTGGTTCGCCTGGTGCGAGACCAACCGGCTCGACCCGCTGGTC
>DASUUU010000043.1:0-9100 GCA_036373915.1 Jiangellaceae bacterium
CTAGGAGGCTCACCCGCCGGTACGGTCGCGGGACCGGTGGGGACATGTACGCGACTGGGCTCGTCACGGTGAACTTGCCTGCGAGATCACCGGAGCCGAGTAGAGGCGATTGCAGGCTGCGCCCGGAGAAGCCCTGGAGGAGCGTCGAAGGACCCGGGTTCGATTCCCGGCACCTCCACTGATCGTCTGCCCGCGTGGTGCCCAGTCGAGGCACGGCGTGGGACGGACCGCACCACGCGTCGATTCGACCTCCTATGGCCCGGCCGGTTCACGCCGCTGACCCGGACCAGGTCACACCGCTGAGCGACCCGGCCGACCGTGGGACTCCCGCGAGCTCGACGGGGTTGCGGAGCCGTCGCCGGGCATCGGGCTGTCCAGCAGCGGGTCGCCGCGGTCGCCGGCGAGCACTGCAACGAGATCTTCTGCACCGGCCTGGCCCAGTGCCGATCGATGCAGGGCCGCGCGGGCAACGAGCTCGCGCAGTCCTCGGCGTGCGGCGAACGCCTCCAGCTCATCAACCCACCCGGCGGCTTCGGCCAAGCCACGCGAGACGGCGAACCGACACAAGGTCTCGAGGCAATGGCCTTCGACCCAGTCATGGGCGTCACGGATCCGACGGCAGGCCTGCGGGGCCGCGGCGAGCAGCTCGAGCGCGACGTCGTCCGCGCCCTGCGCGGCCGCCAGTAGTCCCCGGCCGCGCAGTGAGTAGCCCTCCCAGCAAGGATCGCCCACCTGGCAAGCCAGGGCGTAGGCCTGGTCGAATGCCGCGCCGGCCGCACCCAGCTCGCCCCCGGTCAGCCATACCTCTGCCAGCAGAGCTCGGGGAAATGGCAGGAATGCGGTCCAACCGATCGCGCCGGCGGCGGTGCACGCAGCGTCCAGGGTTGCGTGTGCCGTTGGCTCTCCGCGCAGCAGTTGGAGGCGGCCGAGGGCGGTCAACGCGTACGCGGTGGCTCGGGCGTCGCGTGCGGACTCGGCGAGTTCGACGGCCCGCTCCAGTTGTGGCCGGGCACCTGTGTAATCGCCCTGGTCGGTGCGGCCCATACCTCTGAAAAGTTCCACCCAGGCTAGGACGCCATGGTCCCCGGCGGCGAGGGCCGCGGCCTCGGTGAACCACACCTCCGCCCGTGAATAGTGCGCCCGGAGGGTCTCGACATGACCGAGCTCTAATGCCGCGCGCGCGCCGATATCTGTCTGTCCCGTGATCCGGGTCAGCGCGATCGCCTCGTGCAGGACGGTGACGGCCTCTTCGTCACTGCCCCTGACTCCTTGGACGAGTACCGTGCCAAGTTCGACGAGGGAGCGCGCGAGACGTGCCTCGTCGCCGAGTGCCCGCGATCCGTCGACAGCCGATCGCAACAACTCGATGGATCGCTCATAGGCACCGGCGTGTGCGGCGCCGACGCCTCCCTCGATGGCGGCGTCGACCGCCGCGGCCGTACTGGCAGTAGCCGGGGGCGGTCGGCGTCTCAGCGCGGCCGAGACCGCTGGAGAGGGCCTGACACCCAGTTCCCGGTCGAACAGCGCCACGCACTCGTCGACCCGAGCGGCCGCGGCGGAGAGTTCGCCGGCGGCCACGAGGGCACGGACCAGTAACTCGTGGCTCGACTCCACCAAAGGCTCGGCGGCGACCAGCCGGACCGCAAGGTCCACGGCGGACCCGGCGTCCCCTGCAGCGAGTCGAGCGTGTGCGGCTTCTCGCAGAACCGCTGCGGTTTGTCCGGCGAGCCGTCGGCGCTCCGTGGAAAGCCAGAGGTCGAAGGTCGGGCCGACCCGCGGCGAGACGCCTTCGAGGAGCTCACCGCCGAGGCCGGGCAGGCGCAGGGCCTCGGCCCACGAACCACGGGCCACCACAGCGATGTCGAGCACGGTGTTAGGTCCAGGGGTAAGGACCACGGGGTCGCCACTCACCTCGGCCACGCCCGTCAAGGCTTTGCGTAGCTGAGACAGGCTCCAGCGCAGCGCTGCCGCGGGATCGTCGGCCTCCTCGAACAGCAGGCCGGTGAGCCGGGAGCGCGGGGCGGGGGCGTCGGTCAGCGCGAGATAGGCGAGCAAGGCCCAGGTTTTGCTGCCGCGGGGTGGAGCAAGCGACCGCCCGTCGAGCTCGACGGACGGTGACCCCAGCAGGTTGATGCGCGCTGACACGCCTCATTGTCCCATCCTCCTCGGCCAGCTCAGCTCGTGGCCCTGGCGGTCCTCGTAGCGATCATCGTGCCGGCCTTGCTCGCTCCGCGTGGGACGACATCGCCGGTGGAGACGGTTCCATCCCTGATCGCCGCCGCTGTCGCCCTTGTCGTCTGGCGACGCACTCGCAGCATTCCGGTGCCCTTGCTCGCCGGCCTTCTGACGTGGTGGGGCGTGCTCGCCCTCATCTCACTGTTGTGAAGGCCCCGCCGGCCGGCATGCCGTCACACGGATGCGCACACGCCCGGCCCGCAGGATCGACTCGTCAACGTCAATACCACTCGAAAGGAGCGGCCGTCATGCCGTTCGTCAACGTCAAGGTCATCGAGAACGTCTTCACCGAAGAGCAGAAGCAGGAGATCCTCACCCGCGTCACCGACGCGCTCGTCGCCGTCGAGGGCGAGGCCATGCGAGGCGTTACCTGGGTCGTGATCGACGAGGTGAAAAGTGGCGACTGGGCCATCGGGGGCCGGTCCCTCAGCACCCGTGCGGTCCACGAGATTGCGGGCGTCGCGGCCGGTTAGCCTTGCCGGTCCGGCAACCGAGGCCCTCCGGGCGGCGTGCACCGCCGCGGAGGGCCTCAGCCGCACGTTCGGCGAAACCTCTGCGGCACGGTGGCTAAGACTCCACGTACGCCGCCAGATTCGCCAACGACGAGGCGAGCCCGGCGGCGTGATCGTCCGCGGAAATGCCGGGCGGTACGTCCTCGGCTCGGATCTCGACCCGAGCTCCGACGTCAACCGCCCTAACCTCCCAGGTCATGGTCATCGTGCCGGCGTAGGCAGGGTCGTCGGAGATGAAGTCGACGGCCTGCACCACCCGCACGCCGGGAACGATGTCGACGAAACGTGCCTCGACGATGTCGGAGTTCGCGGTGGCCTTGCCGGGTGAATCCGACGCGGCCGAGTAGGTCAGGACCATCCGGTACGAGCCGCCGGGCCGCGCGTCGAATCGCTCGAACCGGCCGCTCATCCCGTCCGGCGGTAACCAAGCGGCGAGTGCGTCCGGATCGACGAGGGCGGCGTAGACGCGGTCGGCCGGGGCCGCGATCACTCGTGACGCCGTATCAGTCCGTGCCATTGCCTCATCGTATGGTCGCAGCCCGACAGCAGACGCGCCCGGTCACCCGGCCAGGATCGAATCGCCGTCCACGCTGATCGGCACCTCCGGGAGCGGTGCCTGCGCGTCTGGCGTGAGCCCGGAGGCGGCCTGCACGACAGAGCCGTCCTCGATCGAGAACCGGCTGCCATGACACGCGCAGTTGATCGTCCCGTCGCTGATCGATGAGACGGTGCAACCCTGGTGCGTGCAGGTGGAACTGAAGCCCTTGAACGCGCCGTCGCTGGGCTGGGTGACGACCACACCGCGGTCGGGCAGGATGACGCCGCCACCGACATCTACGTCGCTCGTCGATGCCAGGACCTCACCACCGGACGATTCGCCGGACTCTGCGGGCGCCGTACCGGAACCGTCCGGCTCGGCCGCCGGCGAGTCGTTCTCGCGCCCGTAAACCGTGCACCCGGCGAGTGCCGCCGCAGCGCCGGACGCGGCGGCGACCAGCAGCGTCCGCCGCGGAGTCTGAGCTGTCACATCGTCTCCTTCAGAACCGCACGTCTCCTTCAGAACCGCACGCCGATCGTGGTGAAGAACCACAGGGACGAGGTCCACCACAGGCCGACCAGTAGAGCGAACACCGTGCCACCGAGTACCGGCAGCGCCCAGCCAGGCAGGCCGTCGCGGCGCAGGCCGAGCATCTTGACGGTGAACGCTCCGAAGAACAGGCAGCCGAGCAACGAGTGGATGAAGACCCGTGTCGAGAACGTCTGGAAGCCGACGGCATAGAGGCAGTGGACGGCGACCGGCACCGCCAGCAGGAACGCGGCGCGGCCGGACCACCTGTGCAACGCCCCGATCCAGCCCGGCGCGGCCACGCCCGGCACTTTTCCGTACATCACGAGTGCCGAGCCGAGCTGGACGAGGGCGAACAGCAGCGCTGCGGACGCCACCCATACCTTCGCCTCGAGCGGGCCGGAGAAGCCGGCCAGGTTGACGGCGACCCCCGTCGGGGTGTGCACGCCGCCGTATACACCGAGGACGACGGCGACCACCGAGCCGGTTAGCAGGGGGACGAGGAGCAGCGGCACCGTGCGGTCCGGGATTCTCGGTTGGGTTGTCATCGTGGCCTCCCGTCAGCCCAGCCGCTCTGGGGCGACCAGCGTGCCGTCGATCGTGACCTGCCCGGTATCGATGTCGAGCGCGGGCGCCGGTTGAGTCTGGCCGTCCAGGGTTATGGCGCCGACCTGCGTGCCATCGGGCAGCACGATCCAACCGCCGACCACCTCGGCTCCGCCGGCGATCGTGTCGGCGAACCGGTACAGGCCCTCGGGCGACTCGACCGCCTCGATGGTGAACGTCCAGGTCTGGTCGTCCGCGGTGGCCTCGCCGGAGGCCTGAAGTTGGTCGTACTCGCCGGTCAGCGACCCCCGCTCGCCGGTCAGGTCCAGCCGTCCGTCCACGGCGCTGCCATCGAGCCAGGCCTCGACGTCGTTGCCGTCACACAGGTAGGCGATCGCCTCGTCACCAGTGGTTATCACCGCCACCGAGGCCCCGCCGCCGTCGACGTATCCGACGTAGGTCACTGCCTCGGATTCGGTGGGCGTCGGCGCGGGTTCGGTGGTGGACTCCGGAGTCGGTCCGGGAGTCGGATCCGGCGACTCGGCCGGCTGAGTCTCGGTGGCTTCGGCGAGCGGTTCCTGGTCGTCGGCGGCCGTCTCGTCGGGCGTGGCCACCATGGCTGCGACCACGAGCCCGACGCCCAAGACGGCTCCGGACAGCAGCGTGTACAGCGGCCCCGTGCGTGCCATATGTGCCCCCCCACATGCAAAGGTTGAGACACTCTAGCGGCGACCGGTGGCCGCGCACCATGATTTTCGCCGCCGCGTCGGTGGCGGCAACGGGGCCGGCCGGGTCAGGTCGTGGCTAACTGCGCCTCATGCGCAATCGGACCTACCCCGGTCGCCGGCTCGTTGCCTGCCTGGGCGAGGGCCCGGAGGATGATTCCGATCGCGGAGTCGTCGAGGTCGGTGATCGTTAGCACGGTCTGACCGTTTTCGTGGGTGAGTTCCCACGGCCACCCGTCCGTCGATCCTGGTTGGTACCGGATCACGACGGTGCACTCATGGCTGGTCGTCACGTCATTCAGTCTTGCCGCGTGGAGGTTCAAGTGGAAGTACCCACGCTGAACACCACGTGAATGAATCTGGACGGGTGGACGACGTGCCCGGCGGCGATCGTAGCCGCGAACGGCGAAACTCGCTCGCGCCCCGTGCCGGCATCCCTGACACTGATGGCCATGGGCCACGTCGACCTGAACGCCGTCACGTACACCCTCGCCGACGGCAGGGTGTTGCTCGACGACATCACCTTCAGGGTGGGGGACGGCGCGAAGGTCGCCCTTGTCGGGGCAAACGGCTCAGGTAAGACCACGGTGCTGCGGATCATCGCCGGCGACCTCGCTCCGGACTCCGGCGCCGTCGTCAAGTCCGGTGGGCTGGGCGTGATGCGGCAGTTCGTGGCCCGGGGATGGCCCGGCGGCCCCACGCCCACGAATGTCCGCGACCTGCTGCTCTCGGTCGCGCCGCCACGGGTCCGCGCCGCCGCTGCCGCGCTCGACAAGACCGAGATCGCGATGATGGAGCGCGAGGACGAACCTACCCAGCTGGCCTATGCCACGGCGTTGGCCGAATGGGCCGACGCGGGCGGATACGACGCCGAGGTGTTGTGGGACGTGTGCACGACCGCTGCGTTGGGCGTCCCCTACGAGCGCTGCCGCTGGCGGGCGATAAGCACCCTGTCCGGCGGCGAGCAGAAGCGGCTCGTACTCGAGGCCTTGCTGCGGGGGCCGGACGAGGTGTTGCTGCTGGACGAGCCGGACAACTTCCTGGACGTCCCGGCCAAGCGCTGGCTCGAGGAACGCATCGCGGAGTCCGCGAAGACGATCCTCTACGTAAGCCACGACAGGGAGCTGCTGGCCCGTACTGCGACACACGTCGTGACGGTCGAACTGGGTGCGGCCGGCAACACCGCCTGGGTACACCCGGGTGGTTTCGAGAGTTACCACCAGGCCCGCCAGGATCGATTCGCCCGGCTAGAGGAGCTACGCCGGCGGTGGGACGAGCAGCACGCCAAGCTCAAGGCACTGGTGCTGATGCTCAAGCAGAAGGCGACCTACAACGACGGCATGGCGTCCCGTTACCAGGCGGCCCAGACGCGCCTGCGCAAGTTCGAGGAAGCCGGCCCGCCGCAGGCCGTCCCGCGGGAGCAGGACGTCCGGATGCGGCTGCGGGGAGCCCGGACGGGCAAGCGGGCCGTCGTCTGCGAGCAACTCGAGCTCTCTGGGCTGATGCGGCCGTTCGACCTGGAGGTGTGGTACGGCGACCGGGTGGCGGTGCTCGGCTCGAACGGGTCCGGCAAGTCGCACTTCCTGCGGCTGCTGGCCGCCGGGGGAACCGATCCCGAGCCCGAGCACCGGCCGGTGGACGACACTCCGGTGGATCCCGTCGCTCATACGGGGCTGGCCCGGCTCGGTGCTCGCGTCCGTCCCGGCTGGTTCGCGCAGACGCACGAGCACCCCGAACTAGCGGGGCGCACGCTGCTGGAGATCCTGCACCGCGGGGACGGCCATCGCAGGGGCATGCCTCGGGAGGAGGCCAGCCGGACGCTGGACCGCTACGAGCTCGCCTACGCGGCGGAGCAGGCGTTCGACTCGCTGTCCGGCGGGCAGCAGGCGCGGTTCCAGATCCTGTTGCTGGAGCTGTCCGGTGCGACCCTGCTGCTGCTCGACGAGCCGACCGACAACCTCGACCTGGTCTCCGCGGAGGCGCTGGAGGAGGGGCTCGCAGCCTTCGACGGGACGGTGCTGGCGGTGACCCATGACCGGTGGTTCACCCGCGGGTTCGACCGGTTCCTGGTGTTCGGTGCGGACGGCCAGGTCTACGAGTCGCCGGAGCCGGTCTGGGACGAGGGCCGGGTGGCCCGCGCCCGCTAGCCGATCTTGTTGTCGTTCGCCTGCTGAACGTGATCAATCGGCGGTTCGGCTGGGTGAAAGTTGCTGCAAGAGTCTTGTAAGAGAGCTGCAAGCGGACTAGCGTCTCGGCATCGACACCGTCCTGAAACAGGAGCGTCACCGATGTCCAGTGCTGCGTCTCGTCGTGCCCGCGTAACCATTCCGATCCTCGTCACGGCGGTCGCCGGCTCGATCGCCCTCGTCGCCACACCGGCGACGGCCGACCACACCGAGACGCCCACCCAAGTGACGCTCGTCGGCAGCCTGCAGGATGAGCTCGGCTGTCCCGGCGACTGGGATCCCGGTTGCGGCGACACCCAACTCGAGCCCACGGACACCGCGGGCGTCTTCGAAGCCGTCTTCACCGTCCCGGACGGGTCGTACGAGTACAAGGTCGCCATCGGGGGCTCCTGGGACGAGAACTACGGCGCCGGCGGCGAGCCGAACGGCGCCAACATCCCGCTCGTCCTGCTCGAGGACGCCGAACTGCGAGTCACGTACGACCACGCCACGCACCGGATCGCCGTCGCGCCCGCGACGCCGCAGCCTGGCCTCTCCGACGCGGACGCCGACCTGGCCGGCACCAGCCTGCGCGAGGATCTGACCCGCGAGCGGTTCTATTTCGTGATGACCGACCGGTTCGAGAACGCCGAGCCGGCCAACGACACCGGCGGCTACGAGGTCCCGCCCGGCACACCGCCGGACGACGAGCGGCTGGTGCACGGGTACGACCCCACCGACAAGGGCTTCTACCACGGCGGTGACCTCGCCGGGCTGATCGACAAGATCGACTACATCGCCGACCTCGGTACGACCGCGATCTGGCTGACCCCGTCGTTCAAGAACCGCCCGGTCCAGGGCTCGGGCGCGGACGTCAGCGCCGGCTACCACGGCTACTGGATCACCGACTTCACCCAGATCGACCCGCACCTGGGCACCAACGAGCAACTCGAGCAGCTCGTCGACGAGGCCCACGACCGCGGCATCAAGGTCTTCTTCGACATCATCACCAACCACACGGCGGACGTCATCGACTACGCCGAGGGCCAGTACACGTACATCCCGAAGAGCGACGTACCGTACCGCGACGCCGACGGCAACGAGTTCGACGACCGCGACTACGCCGCGTCCAGCACCTTCCCCGAGCTCGACCCGGACACCTCGTTCCCGTACACGCCGGTCTTCCCCACTCCCGAGGACGTCACGGTCAAGGTCCCGGAGTGGCTGAACGACCCGATCTACTACCACAACCGGGGCAACGCGGTCTTCGACGGCGGCGAAGGGGACGAGTACGGCGACTTCTTCGGCCTGGACGACCTGTTCACCGAACACCCGGACGTGCGCCAGGGCATGATCGACATCTACTCGTTCTGGGCCGGCTTTGGCATCGACGGGTTCCGGATCGACACGTTCAAGCACGTCAACATGGAGTTCTGGCAAGAGTTCCTGCCTCCCGTCCTCGAGTCAGCGCACGACGCCGGCAAGGACGAGTTCTTCATGTTCGGCGAGGTCTTCGACGCCAACCCCGAGGCGATGTCTCGCTTCACGGCTCCGCCACCCCACGGTGCCGGGGTCCAAGCGACCGCCGACTTCGGATTCCAGGCCCGGGCGGCCGGGTTCGCCACCGGGCGGCCGACCATCGAACTGCGCGACTTCTTCGCGCTCGACGACTACTACGTGCGCCCGTCCGGGAACGCCTACTCGCTGCCGACCTTCCTCGGCAACCACGACATGGGCCGGATCGGCATGTTCGTCCGCAACTCGGGCGCCACTGGCGACGAGGCGCTCGACCGCGACCTGCTCGCCCACTCGCTGATGTACCTGACCCGTGGCCAGCCGGTCATCTACTAC
>DASUUU010000044.1:0-160411 GCA_036373915.1 Jiangellaceae bacterium
GTTCGGCAGGCGGCCCGACGTACCCACAGGCACGCGGTCATGTAGGTAAGGCGGGCCGCCTGCCGAACGTGATCGAACGACTCAGGGCCAGGGGATAGCGGGTGACCGGTGGTACACGGCGCCTATGGCGTCCCAATACGGCGCATGCGCCGCTAGGCGGGTGCGGAAACCAGCCCAGTCTCGGGTGGCGCGCCGTGACCACGCCACCTCGGCGATCGCCGGCAGCCTCGGAAGGACCATGTACTCGATCTCGCTGACCGTCGTGACGGTCTCTGTCCACAACGCGGCTTCGATGCCGAGCACGTCCGGTTCGGCGATCCCGGACGCGATCTCTGCCGGGTCCCAGTCGTAGGCGTCCGGGACATCTACTTCGCCCGCCCAGTTGAGTCCGGGGCCCGTCGCCGCGTCGTACTTCATGTCCAGGTACACCCGGTCGGCGGGTGACATGATCAGCCGTGCGCCTTTACGCACCGCGGCCACCGCGTGATCCGGCCCGGCACCGGAGTCCCAGTACTGCACGACCGCCCCGGGAAGGAGTCGAGCGGTAGCGACCTCCTGCCAGCCGACCGGCAGCTTGCCCGCGCCTCGAATCACCCGTTGGACCCGCTCGACGAACGGTGCATACTCATCGGGCGGCGTGCTCATTGCCTCGTCACCGCCGAGATGCAGGTAGGGCCCTGGGGTCATCGCAGCGAGTTCGCCGAAGACCTCCTCGATGAACCGCTGTGTGATCGGCTTGTCCGGGCACAACGAACTGAATCCCACGTCGAAGCCGGTGGCGACGGGCGGGGCCTGGCCGTGACAGGTGAGTTCCGGGTACGCCACCAGCGCCGCGTTGGTGTGACCTGGGACGTCGATCTCGGGGACGACGGTGATGAACCGGCTGGCCGCGTAGTCGACGATCTCGGCGTAGTCGGCAGCGGTGTAGAAGCCACCAGGATCACCGCCGACGGCCGTCAGTCCGCCGACTGCCGCCAAATCGGGCCAGGAGCTGATCGCAATCCGCCAGCCCTGGTCGTCGGTCAAGTGCAAATGCAGGAAATTGAGCTTGTAGAACGCCGCCAGGTCGACGACCCGCTTGACGTCCCGGACGCCGAAGAAATGCCGGGCCACGTCAAGCATCAGGCCGCGCCAGGCGAATCTCGGGACATCCCTGATCCGCACACCCGGCACTTCGGTGGGCAGCCGACCGCCCGCCGGCAGCAGCTGCCGCAGCGTCTGCACTCCTCGGAACAGTCCGGCGGCGCCGTTGCCCCGGATCAACACCCCGCCGGAGCCGGCCACCAGCTCGTACCCTTCGTCGCCGAGGTCGGGCTCGGCCTCCAGCACGAGCTGAACCGCGGCCTCCGGTGCGTTCGAGACCTCCAGCCCCAGCAGTTCGGCAACGTAGTAGGCCACGGGCTCCGCGTCGGGATGGCGGGCGCACACCCAGGCGGTCGGAGCGATCAGCACCACCGAGGCGAGCGATGTCACCGATGCCGGTTGCGGCACCAGAGAATACGCGGTCACCTACGACAGCACCGCCCGGAGCCGGGCCTCGTCGACCCGCCAGAAGTCGTGCTGGCGGCCGTCGACGAACGTGACCGGTATCTGCTCGCCGTACTCGCGCTCAAGGCGGTCGTCGCCGACGATGCTGCGCTCCTCCCACGACACGCCCAGCTCGCCGCACACCTTCTCGATGACGGCACGGGCGTCGTCGCACAGGTGGCAGCCGGGCCGGCCGAGCAGCAGCACGCGGGGTTGGCTCACGTCCATGACCATATCGGTCGCCCCAACTAGGCTGCAGCCATGCCTTTGCGCCCGTACCGCGCACTTCGCGAGCGGTTCGTGCTCGCCGGCGAGGCCGCCGCGGCGGCGGCGAAGCAAGAGGCGGGGGTCGAAGCACCGCCTGACACCCGGGCCGCCGCGTTCTTCGACCTGGACAACACACTGCTACGCGGAGCGTCGATCTTCTATCTGGCCCGCGGCCTGTACGCACGCAAATTCTTCCACACCAGAGACGTCGCCCGCTTCGCGTACCAGCAGGTGCGTTTCCTCCTCGGCGCGGAAAATGCCGGACACGTCGACCAGGCGCGAGCGACGGCGCTGTCGTTCATCGCCGGGCGCGCTGTCGAGGAGCTCCAGGAGGTCGGCGAGGAAGTCTTCGAGCAGTACATGGCCGGCAAGATCTGGCCCGGCACGCTCGAGCTGGCTCGCCTGCACCTTGATCAGGGGCAGCGGGTCTGGCTGGTGACGGCCGCACCGGTCGAGGTAGCCACGATTATCGCCAAGCGGATCGGGCTCACCGGAGCGCTCGGGACAGTTGCCGAACACGTGAACGGCCACTACACGGGACGGCTGGTGGGTGATCTACTCCACGGGCCGGCCAAGGCGGAGGCCGTACGCGCGCTAGCGGTTCGTGAGGGTCTGGAACTCGAGCGGTGCGCGGCGTACAGCGACTCGGCCAACGACATTCCGATGCTCTCGCTCGTGGGTAAGCCCTGCGCTGTCAATCCGGACCGCGCACTACGCGCCCATGCCCGCGAGCACGCCTGGCGGATCCGCGACTACCGTGGCCGGCGGCGCAACACCACCATCGGCATCGCCGCCGGAGCCGGGGCCGCCGCCGGAGCCGCCGTGGGGGTCCTGGCCGCTCGCCGCCACCGCCGGGCTTGAGGCTGGTCAGCGAAACGGGTTGCCGCGTTCGGTGAGCAGCGTGTAGAGCGTGTGCTGGATCGTCTCGCGGACCCGGTCGGTCAGGTCGAACACCAGCATCGGGTCCTCTGCCGAGCCGACCCCGAGATCGTCCGTCGGGATCGGCGAGCCGAATTGGATGATCCACTTGGACGGCAGCGGGATGAGACCCAGCGGGCCAAGCCAGGGAAACGTGGGGGTGACCGGGATGTACGGCAGCCCCAGCAGCCGCGCCAACGGCTCGACGTGTGCGATCAGGGGGTAGATCTCCTCGGCGCCAACGATCGAACACGGGACGATCGGCGCACCGGCGCGAATCGCCGCGGACACGAATCCGCCGCGACCGAATCGCTGCAGCTTGTACCGCTCGGAGAAGGGTTTGCCAACACCCTTGAAGCCTTCTGGCCACACGCCCACCAGCTCGCCCGAGCCGAGGAGCCGCTCGGTGTCCTCGTTGCAGGCCAGCGTTGTGCCGCTCTTGCGGGCCACGTCGGCGACCACCGGGAGGCGGAAGACGAGGTCCGCGCCGAGCATGCGCAGGTGCCGGTGGGACGGGTGTTCGTCGTGCACGGCCACCTGGGTCATCAGCGAGTCGACCGGGATGGTGCCTGAATGGTTGGCCACCAGCAGTGCGGCGCCTTCGGCCGGAATGTTCTCGACGCCGCGGACCTCGACCCTGAACCAGTACCGGTACAGCGGCCGCAGCAGCGGCAGTAGCACCGCCTCAGTGAACTCCTTGTCGAAGCCGAACAGGTCGACCTCGTACTCACCGGTCAGCCGGCGCCGCAGGAAGGCGAGACCTTCGGTGAGGCGTTCTTCGGCCTCCTCACCCAGCAGGGCCGTCGCCGCCTGGCCGAGGAAGTTGAGCATCTCCTCGATCGGATTGGGGCGCACAGGAGCACCGTGCCGGGCTTCGCCGTCGCCGGCAGCGCCCGCTTCGCCGGCGCCCGCGCCGGCCGCTCCATTACCTGCGGGACCGCCCTGGCCGAGGGCGGAGTCCGACTCAGGCTTGGTGCGTGGCGGGCCCTTCTTGGTGGCCGGACGTTTTCGCGGCCGCTGCGCGTCAGCCATCGGCCTGCCCTTGTTTGCCCAACATTCCGGCGAAGACCCGCTCGACTCGGTGCACCCGCTCGCGATCCAGCACGCCGCCACGGCACCGAGCCTGGACGAACTCGTCGAACGCCTCGGCCGTCGAGTACTTCGGAGAGAAGCCCAGCTTTCTCCGCATGCGGGTCGTGTCGACGCCCCTCCCGTAGGTCAGGAACTGCACCTGCTCCGGCGAGAAGCTCGCCAGATTGGCCCGCCGCACCCAGGCCCCGACGCTCGACGACGCGAGGCCGGGTAGCGGGACGGCCGCCCGGCCGGCGCGGCGGATGGCCTGGCTCAGCATCAGCACACCGTCACCAGCGACGTTGAACGTTCCGGGCCGGTGCTCGACGGTAGCGAGTCGCAACGCGGCCAGCCCGTCGTCCTCATGGATGAACTGCAATCGCGCGTCGTGACCCAACACCACGGGCACCACGGGCAACGTGAAGTACTCGGTCAGCGGAGTGCGGACGGTAGGCCCGATGAAGTTGGCGAAGCGCATGGTGGTCACGTCGACGTCCGGACGGCGCCGCGAGAAGCCGCGGACGTATCCCTCGACCTCGATGGAGTCCTTCGCATATCCGGACCGAGGCTGCACCTTGGGCGCCATCTCCTCGGTGAACATCACCGGATCGCGAGAGCTGGCGCCGTAGACCGTCGTCGAGGACTTGACGACGAGGGACCTGACCGTCTTGGACTTCTGGCAGGCGGCCAGCAACTGCATGGTCCCGATGACGTTGATCTCCTTCTGCGGCACCCTGCCGCCCGCCTCCCGCGGCGTGGCGAGCACGTTCATGTGAACCACAGTGTCGACCTCATGGCCGGCGATCACCTTGCCGAGGACCGGATTACGGATGTCGGCGCGGACGAACTCGCAGCGGCCGATGTCGAATGGGGGCGGGATGACGTCGACGCCGACGACCTTGTCGACTGCCGGGTCGGTGCTGATCAGCTTGGCGAACCGCGCGCCAAGATAGCGCGCTACGCCGGTGACCAAGACCACTCGGGACAATGCTCGCCTCCCATTCCGCCGATCAGCGGCGAGGGGTCGCTACTTGCCGAGACGACGTCGCTGGACGCGCGTCTTGCGCAGCAGCTTGCGGTGCTTCTTCTTCGCCATCCGCTTCCGGCGCTTCTTGATCACAGAGCCCACAGGGCAACCTCACTCGTGTCGTATGACCGTCCATAGCTCGCTGGGCAGGACGGCCCACGAGCACCAAGAACGCGGGCGGCTGCCCGCGCGTTCCTTCAAGGCTAGGGTACCCCGTCGACGGGGGGTGCTCGGGTCAGCCCGCCTGGTAGCCCTGCACATAGGAGTGCCGGAGGTAGTCCTGGACCGCCCGCTCCGGGATTCGGAATGATCGACCCACCTGAATCGCCGGCAGGGTACCGGCATGGACCAGCCGGTAGACGGTCATCTTCGAGACGCGCATGGCTTCGGCCACCTCCGCGACCGTGAGAAAGCGCATCTCGCCCAAAGCTCCCTCGAACTTGGGCCCGTCCATCTGTTCGCTCATCGCCCGACCCTCCGTGCCGGTCTGGATGACCGGCTATTGGCATCGTAGTGGCGGATGTGACTGTAGGGAATAGAGATCACCAACTTGGATCAAGCCCGTGCAGGGGAAAGGTGGCCTTGCGAGTCGCCACGACCGCCCTGTCCAGCCAGTCAGCCGGGTCGTAACCGTTCGCCCAGTCGTTGAAGCCGGTGTTCCCGCCGTCGGTCATCCTCACCGGAGCCGGCCGACCGAGCAGGGTCGCCACGTGGCTTCGCCAGTCGGCCGGCGTATCGGTGGTCGGATCGACCGGGCGGTGGACCACTTCGGCCAACAAGTGCGTCCAGGCCCTCGGCACGACCTGAGCGAGTGCGTATCCCCCTCCCCCCGTCGCGACCCAGCGACCGTCACAGATCTCGTGCGCCAGCCGGTGCAGGGCCGCGTACGACGCGCGCTGACCGTCGATGGTGAGGGCCAGGTGCGCAAGTGGATCTTCAACATGTGTGTCGCAACCGTGTTGGGTGACGATGATCTGCGGTTCCCACTCCCGAAGCAGCGGCGGCACGATGGCGTGGAAGGCGCGCAGCCAGCCGGAATCGGTGGTTCCCGGCGGCAGGGCCACGTTGACCGCCGAGCCCTCGGCGCCCTTCCCGCCGGACTCCTCCGGGTAACCCGTTCCCGGGAACAGGGTGCGCGGGGTTTCGTGCAGGCTGATCGTCAGCACCCTGGGATCGTCGTAGAAGGCCGCCTGCACACCATCGCCGTGGTGAACGTCGACGTCGACGTAGGCCACCCGGTTGGCCCCGGCCCGCAGCAGCGCCTTGATTCCTATTGCGACGTCGTTGTAGACGCAGAAGCCGGAAGCGTTCGCGGCCATCGCGTGGTGCAGGCCGCCGGTGATGTTCACCCCGTGCCGCACCCGGCCCTCCCACACGGCGAGCGCGGCGTCGACCGTCCCGCCGGCCACCCGGGCGCTCGCGTCGTGCATGTCTCGGAAACATGGGTTGTCCTCAGTACCGAGGCCATGGGCGAGGTCGTGGGTCTCCGGGTATTCCGCACACTTGCGAACCGCCGCGACGTAGTCGAGCGTGTGGAACGTAGTGAGCAACTCCTCCGACGCCATGGGCGGCGGGACGATCTGCACGTCCTTGTGGTCGAGCACACCCAGAGAGCGAGCGAGTCGCATCGTCAGGTCGAGCCGGACCGGGTTCAAGGGATGTCCGCGCCCGAAGTCGTATTGGGTCAGTGCACCGTCCCAAACAACGTGAACTGACTGGCCCATGCTGCTCGACACTAGCTCAACAATGTCGGCCGGTGGGTCTTCGTCGTTCCCGGTCGACTGATGCCGGCCGGTTCGTGTCCGTGGCGTGCGGTAGGAAATGCGTATGCGGTTCGGCATCAGCATGCCCAACGTCGGCGATCCCGCCGAGCTTGTAGAGCTCGCGTCGGCAGCCGACGGTGCGGGGTGGGACGGCTTCTTCCTGTGGGACCACATTCATGCGCTTGCAGGTCTCGATCCCTGGGTCGTCCTCGGGGCGATCGCGGTGCGCACGCGCAAGCTCCGGCTCGGCACGCTCGTCACACCGGTGGCCCGCCGGCGGCCATGGAAGCTGGCCAAGGAGGTGTGCACGCTCGACCACCTCAGCGGCGGCCGAGCGATCCTTGGCGTCGGCCTCGGCATCCCGGCCGATGCCGAGTACGGTGCGTTCGGCGAGCCGGTAGCCGCACGGACCCACGCGGCGATGTTGGACGAGGCGCTGCCGCTGCTGGACTCCTTCCTGAGGGGTGAGCGTGTCGACCACGACGGCCCGCATTACCAGGTGCACGCACAACTGCAGCCGGCGTGCGTCCAGCAGCCTCGGCCGCCGATCTGGGTCGCCGCCACGCTGCCGAACCGCCGTCCCATCGAAAGGGCCCGGCGCTGGGACGGCATCTTCCCACTCAGAGCCGGGGCCGGAGGCGCGCCGGCGCCGGCCGAGCTGGCCGGCCTGGTGTCGGAGTTGACGCCGGGCGACGGGTTCGACGTGGTGGGTGTCCTGTCCGACACGGTCACCGCGTCGGAACTCGCCCACGCGGGCGCTAACTGGGCCATGGACGGCCCACGCAGCCCCGAGGAGTCCTGGCGCGACGTTCGCCGCCGCATCGACGCCGGCCCACCGCCATAGAGCCGGGAGCCAGGGCCTGCTATTCAGAACCGGACGCGAGCGCCCTCGACCGGTCCCGGGCCGCCTCGATCGCGGCCAGGAAGTCCGCGCGCACCCGACCCTCCTCCAGCAGGCGCACCGCGGCGGCCGTCGTACCGCCCGGCGAGGTCACCCGCTCGCGCAGGACCGTCGGATGTTCGCCGGTTTCTCGCAACAGCTTCGCCGAGCCGACAAGCGTCTGCACGACCATCTCGGTCGCCGTCGAACGCGGCAAGCCCAGGTGCACGCCGGCTTCGATCATGGCTTCGACGACGTAGAAGACGTAGGCCGGACCCGTTCCGGAGATGGCCGTGACGGCGTCCATCTGCTTCTCGGGCACCCGCACCACCCGGCCGGTGGCCCGGAGCAGGTCTTCGGCCTGGTGCAGGTGGCCTTCGTCGCAATGTGCGCCCGGCGAGATCGCCGCCATGCCCTCGTCCACCAGCGCCGGTGTGTTGGGCATCACCCGCACGACGGCGACTCCCGTCGGCAGTCGGGACTCTATGAACGCCGTTGTGATGCCGGCAGCGAGCGACACGACGAGCTGGCCCGGCCGGACCTTTTCGGCGATCTCGTCCAGCAGCGCGGCCATGTCCTGTGGCTTGACGACGATCGCGAGCGTGTCGGCCTGCTCGGCCGCTTCGGCATTGCTCACGAACGTGACGCCGTACCGCTCGACGAGTTGCTTGCCACGGTCGGGGCGGCGCTCTGTCACGAGAATGTCCTCGGCACGCCGGCCGGCCCGGATCAGCCCGGACAGCAACGCCTCGCCCATCACCCCGGCGCCGAGGATCGCTACCGTCATTTCTTCGTCGCAATCGCGCGCAGGAAGAACTGCAGGTTGGCCGGGCGCTCGGCCATCCGCCGCATCATGTACCCGTACCAGTCATCGCCGTACGGTACGTACACCCGGACCGTCTCACCGGCCTGGGCCAGGCGAAGCTGCTCGGTGGGGCGGCTGCCGTACAGCATCTGGTACTCGTAGGAGCCCGGTTCGCGGCGGAACCTGGCGGCCAGCGAGCCGGCGATCTCGATGAGCCGCGGATCGTGGGTGGCCAGCATGGGATAACCCTCGCCGGCCAGCAGGATCTTCATGCACCGGACGTACGAACGGTCGACGTCGCGGGTGTCCTGGTACGCGACGCTGGCGGGTTCGTTGTACGCGCCTTTGCAGAGCCGCACGCGCGAACCCGCGGTGGCGAGGGCCCTGCAATCCTCCTCTGTGCGGTACAGGTACGCCTGGAGCACCGCGCCCGTCGACGGGAAGTCCTTACGCAGGTCCCGCAGGATGGACAGCGTCGAATCCGTCGTGGTGTGGTCTTCCATGTCAAGCGTGACCGTGGTGCCGGCGGCGGCTGCGGCCTGGCAGATCTGCCGCGCGTTCTCGAGCGCGATCTTCTCCCCGTGGCCGGGCAGTGCCTGGCCCACGGCGGTCAACTTCACCGACACCTCGGCCCCGTCGGTCAGCCCGTGCTCTTTCAGTGCCGTGAGCAGACCCAGGTACTCGGTGGTGACGGCGTCGGCCTGCGCCCGGTCGAGCGTGTCCTCACCGAGATGGTCGATCGTGACCGTCAGGTTGTTGTCGATGAGCTCGCGGGTGACGCGGACAGCGTCCGCAGTGGTGTCGCCCGCGATGAACCGGGCCACGACACCCCGCGACACCGGCGCCTTCTCCACCGCTCTGCGCAACCATTGACTACGGGACGCCCCCAGCAGCACTCTTCCCAGCACGACCCGGCCTCCTTGATGTCTCTGAATGTCAGGCTACGGCAATCCTCAACGTGATCACGTGGCTTGGTCCAGGTGCGCCGCGCCGAACCGGCACGATCAGGGCGAGTGCTCACGGATGATCTGTTCGGCAGTGCCGTCCACCCCGACCGCGAATGCGGTGTCGACGGCAGCGGCAAGGTGCAATCGGGTGAAGGCGAGCGCCTCTGCGAGGTCTGCTTCCCGTTCCGCGGGAGTCTTCGCTCGCCGGGTGCCGACCTCGAGGATGATCGAACTCGACCACCCCCGGCGGGCCAGCCTGTCCAGGAGCTGGGCGCATGGTTGGGTCCCCCGACCGGGGATCAGGTGCTCGTCACGCGGCGACGGTGTCCCGTCCGCCATGTGAACATGGGCGAGCCGATCGCCGATCGCATCGGCCATGGCGAGCGCATCAGACCCGGACACCGCCGTGTGCGAGAGGTCCAACGTGATGTGGTCGTACGGCTCGTCCGTCGGGTCCCAATCCGGTGCGTATGCCGCGATCTCTCTACCGGCGGCGCGCCACGGGTACATGTTCTCGACGGCGATCACGATGCCGGTCTCGGCCTCTAGCTCGGCGACTCCCTTGACGAACCGTCGCGCGTACTCCCGCTGCCACCGGAACGGCGGGTGGACTACGACGGTCGGCGCGCCGAGCAGCTTGGCCGCTTCGACCGACCGGGTCAGGCGTATCCACGGGTCGGGCGACCAGACCCGCTGCGTGATGAGCAGGCAGGGCGCGTGGACCGAGAGCACCGGCAGGCCGTGCCGCTCCGCCAGTTTAGCGATCTTGTCGATGTCCTGGCTGATCGGATCGGTCCACACCATCAACTCGACGCCGTCGTACCCGAGCGAACTCGCCATCTCGAAGGCGGTGGCCGCACTCTGGGGGTACACCGAGGCGGTCGACAACCCGACCGGTGCATCGGGCACGCGGAGCACGGCTGGCGAGTTCGTCACGCGTCCAAGGTTAGGCCGTGACGTTCGCACCGGCGCGCTGGTGTGACGAGCGGCTCAGTTGATCGGCTCTCGCCGGCTAGGCGATCGGCGTCGCCGGCTCGGAGTCCAGCGGCCCGCCAGGCCCCAACCCGAGCCCGGACATCTGGTCCAGCCGGCGCAAGATCACACCTTCGCGAAGCGCCCACGGGCACACGTTCAGCTCGTCGACCTCGAACAAGTCCATGGCCGCGTCTGCAACGATGGCGCCGGCGAGCAACTGTGCGGCACGACCTTCCGAGACACCCGGCAGCCGAGCCCGCTCAGCCGCGGACATGCCCGCCAGCTTGCCTACCTGCTCGGCCATGTCCTCCCGGCGAAGGACCCGCCGGACGTACGGCCCGTCGGCCGACGGGGCCGCTCCGGTGATCCGGGCCAGTGACCGGAACGTCTTGCTGGTCGCGACGGCCTGGTCGGGAGCACCGAATCGGCTCACCTTGCCGATGACGGACGCCACCTGGGCGCGAACGTGTTTGCGGAGCTTGCGCACCTCGTCCTTCGATGGCGGGTCACCTGTGAACCAGTCAAGGGTCAGCCGTCCCGCACCGAGTGGTAGCGAGATCGCGACGTCCGGGTCCTCGTCGATGCCGGTGGCGATCTCCAGCGAGCCACCACCGATGTCCAGGCACAGCAACCGGCCACTGGACCAGCCGTACCAGCGGCGGGCGGCCAGGAACGTCAGCCGCGCCTCCTCGTCCCCGGAGAGCACCTGCAACTCCAGGCCGGTCCGCTCGCGCACCTTGTCGATGACCTTGTCGCCGTTCTCGGCCTCCCGCAGCGCCGAGGTCGCGAACGCCAGCATCGACTCGGCGCCTTTGTCCTCGGCGATCTGCTGTGCATCCGCGCAGAACTCGATGAGCCGGTCAGCACCCTTGTTCGTGATCTTGCCGTCGTCGTTCATCAGCTCCGACAGGCGCAACTCCACCTTGTGGCTGAAAGCCGGCAGCGGTCGCGCGCCCGGGTGCGCGTCGACGAGCAGCAGGTGCACCGTGTTCGACCCCACATCCAGGACCGCCATCCGCATGTTCACGACGGTACAGCGCCCAGCGTCGGTCGCGGGACACCTACCATCGAGGTGTGGAGACACCGCTGGACATCACCCGGCATTGGGTGGAGTTCACCGATCCGGCCAACTCCGAGCAGGTACTGCGCTGTGATCTGACCTGGCTCACGTCCCGCTGGACATGCATCTTCGGACGTGGCTGCCCCGGCATCTACGCCGGCCGGCCGGACGACGGGTGCTGCACGCACGGTGCTCACTTCTCGGACACCGACGACGAGCAGCGAGTTCGCCGCTTCGCCGCACAGCTCGGCCCGGAGGACTGGCAGTTGCTCGACGATGGCCGGCAGCATGGCATCGTCGAAACCGACGACGACGGCGAGCGCAAGACCCGTGTGGTGGACGGTGCCTGCGTGTTCCTCAACCGTCCCGGCTTCGCCGGCGGCGCGGGGTGCGCGCTACACCGGATGGCCCTGAAGACCGGACGACACCCGCTGGAGACCAAGCCCGACGTGTGCTGGCAGCTGCCGATCCGGCGGGCATACCGGACGGTCGAGCGCGCCGACGGATCGTCTTACCTGGAGATCACCATCACCGAGTACGACCGCCGGTCCTGGGGAGCGGGCGGGCACGACATGGACTGGTATTGCACCGGGTCCTCCGATGCCCACGTCGGCGCCGAGCCGGTCTACCTTTCCTGCGCGCCCGAGCTGCGCGAACTCATCGGCGACAAGGCCTACGAGGAGCTCGCCGAATTCTGCGCGGCACACCTCGCGGCTCAACTGCCACTGCACCCGGCCACCCCACCGCGCCACCCCTCCCCGCGCTGACCCTCCCCACGCCACCCTCCCCACGGCACTCCCCGCGCCACCCCTCCCCGCGCTGATCATGCAAGAGTGGTGCGACACGCCGATTTGTCCGGCCTGAGCAGCGCCTGCCCTGCCATTCGACCGGCGTGTCGCACCACTCTTGCATGATCAGCGCGGGTTGTCGGTGGCGGCCCGTACGGTTGCCGCCATGGCAAAGGCAGCGACCATCTACCGGTGTGGTGAGTGTGGCTGGTCCACCGCCAAGTGGGTCGGCCGGTGCGGCGAGTGCCAAGCCTGGGGCACTGTCGAGGAGGCCGGATCCGCGTCTCGCCGCACCGTGGCGCCCGGGCCGGTCTCGGAGTCGGCCCGGCCTATCGGTTCCGTCGAGCTCGCCGCCGCGCGCTCCCGGCCGACCGGTGTCGAGGAGTTCGATCGCGCCCTCGGCGGCGGACTGGTCCAGGGCGCGGTCATCCTGCTCGCCGGCGAGCCGGGGGTCGGCAAGTCCACGTTGCTGCTCGAGGTCGCCGCGCGTTGGGCGTCCGACGCCGGCCGCGCGCTGTTCGTCACCGGGGAGGAGTCCGCAGCGCAGGTACGGCTGCGTGCCGATCGCACCGGGTCGGTCGCCGACCAGCTGTTCCTCGCCGCCGAAACCGATCTTGCGGCTGTGCTCGGTCATATCGATCAGGTCCAGCCGACGCTCCTGGTGCTCGACTCCGTGCAGACGGTCACCAACTCGGCCGTCGAAGGCGCCGCCGGAGGCGTCACTCAGGTTCGCGAGGTCGCCGGAGCGATGATCCGGGCGGCAAAGGAGCGCGGCATGGCGACGATCCTGGTCGGACACGTCACCAAGGACGGTTCGATAGCGGGCCCCCGCGTCCTCGAGCACCTCGTCGACGTCGTGCTCCAGTTCGAGGGCGACCGGCATTCCCGGCTGCGTATGGTCCGGGCGGTGAAGAACCGGTACGGCCCCGCGGACGAGGTCGGCTGCTTCGACCTGTCGGACCAGGGCATCGTGTCGCTGGCCGACCCCACCGGGCTATTCCTGTCCCGGCATGCCGATGTCGTTCCCGGCACGTGCGTCACGGTGACCCTCGAGGGTAGGCGGCCGCTGCTTGCCGAAGTCCAATCGCTCGTCGGCAAATCGTCACTGGCCACTCCGCGCCGTGCCACGAGTGGCCTTGATTCTTCGCGCGTCGCCATGGTGCTCGCCGTGCTCGAGCGTCGCGGCCGGATTCGGCTCGGCGCGGCCGATGTCTATGCGGCCACAGTCGGCGGAGCCCGTCTGGCGGAACCCGCTGGTGATCTACCCCTGCTGCTCGCCGTCGCGAGTGCGGCCCGCGACGTGCCGATCGCTGCCGGTACGGTCGCCATTGGCGAGGTTGGCCTGGCGGGTGAGATCCGCCGCGTCACTGGAATCCAACGGCGGCTTGTCGAGGCCGAACGGATGGGGTTCTCGCGCGCGCTCGTGCCACCCGATCCAGGCCCGGTGCCGCGTGGCATCCGGGCCATCGAGGTACAGGACGTCGCGGCGGCCCTGGCCGCGTCCGAACGGCCGCTGGTATCAGTGCGATAACACCCGATTGCAATCGTGATCAGTTGGGTAGATCCCGGTGGATGGCGCGCGTAATGTTCGATCATGGAGTGGTGTGTGACATGTATCCAGTGGCACCCATCTCCAAGATGAGCGTGCAGGCCCGTAGACTGTCGCCGAGCATCTACGAACTGTCATGGCGGGGGTCACGTTCTGGTGGGTGAGCGCGGTAATGCCGAGGCCAAGCTTCGCCTCGCGTTGGCGGCGGTGGCGCCGGGTACCGCGCTGCGCGAAGGTCTGGAGCGGATCCTGCGTGGGCGCACCGGCGCCCTTGTGGTGCTCGGTTACGACCGTACGGTGGAGTCGATCTGTACGGGGGGCTTCGTACTCGACGTCGACTTCTCCGCCACCGGCCTTCGGGAACTCGCCAAGATGGACGGCGCCATTGTCGTCGACCGAGAATGCACCAAGATCTTGCGAGCCGCGACGCAGCTTGTTCCCGATCCCTCCATCCCGACGACCGAGTCGGGCACTCGGCACCGCACCGCAGAGCGGGTGGCGAAGCAGACCGGTTTTCCGGTCATCTCCGTGAGCCAGTCGATGCGCATCGTCGCGATCTATGTCGACCACGTGCGGTACGTCCTGGAGGATGCCGGCCAGATCCTCTCGCGGGCGAACCAAGCGCTCGCCACGCTCGAGAGGTACAAGCTTCGCCTGGACGAAGTATCCGGGACATTGTCCGCGCTCGAGATAGAGGATCTCGTCACGGTGCGCGACGTCGCGGCCGTGGCGCAGCGACTCGAGATGGTCCGCCGCATCTCCAACGAGATCGAGAGTTACGTTGTCGAACTCGGCACCGACGGACGGCTGCTGAGCCTTCAACTGGACGAGCTGGTCGCCGGAGTCGATCTCGATCGTGAGTTGATAGCCCGCGACTACCTGCCCGCCGGCCCCGCGCGCCGGACACGATCGGTCGCCGGCGCCATCGCGGGCCTCGACGCGCTGTCTGCCACCGACCTGCTCGATCTCGGCGCAGTGGCGCAGGCGCTCGGGTTCGCGGGCGGCTCAGACCAGCTCGATGCGGCCGTCAGCCCGCGCGGCTACCGGTTGCTCGCCCGCGTGCCACGACTGCCCGGATCCGTGATCGATCGGCTTGTCGACCACTTCGGTGGTCTGCAGAAGCTGCTCGCCGCCAGCATCGACGACCTGCAGGCCGTCGAAGGGGTCGGCGAAACTCGGGCGCGAAGCGTGCGTGAAGGGCTGTCGCGGTTGGCCGAGTCCAGCATTCTCGAGCGGTACGTCTGACTCCCAAGCCGTGAAAGATCACGTTCCGGCCGACGTGGGCCGCCCACCAGGTTCGTCGGTGCCGTACCACCCGCACGCGCCTGGTACGGCAGGCACCGGCCTGCTGAACGTGATCGATCGGGATGCTGTCGTGAGATGGTACGCGTCGAACGCGCGGGACCTCCCCTGGCGATCACCCGACCGCACTCCGTGGGGTGTTCTGGTCAGCGAGGTGATGCTCCAGCAGACGCCCGTCGCGCGGGTTCTGCCGGTCTGGCGCACCTGGCTCGACAGATGGCCGGTGCCGGCCGCGCTGGCGGCCGAACCACCCGCCGAGGCGATCCGCGCCTGGGGTCGGCTTGGTTACCCGCGGCGCGCCCTCCGGCTGCACGCCGCGTCGGCCGCCGTGGTCGAGCGTCATGGTGGCGGCGTCCCGGCACGGTACGAGGACCTGCGCGCCCTGCCCGGTGTCGGCGACTACACCGCGGCCGCTGTAGCGTCCTTCGCGTTCGGCCAACGACACGTCGTGCTCGACACGAACGTGCGGCGCGTACTCGCCCGTGCGGTAACGGGGCGCCCGGTCGCTGCTGCGTCCACTACTGCGGCCGAGCGGGCCCTGGCCCGTTCGGTGCTTCCCGTGGACGGAGCGCCCCGCTGGTCCGTCGCCGTCATGGAACTCGGTGCGCTGGTATGCACCGCGCGGTCACCTCGATGTGCTGAGTGCCCGATCGTCGCGGGATGCGCGTGGCGCCTGGCCGGCGCTCCTGGCCACGACGGGCCTAGTCGCCGCAGCCAGCGGTGGGCCGGCACCGACCGGCAGGCGCGGGGCCGACTGATGGCCGCCTTGCGGGCGGCGCCCGGGCCGGTCAGTTCGGCTGAGCTCGACCTGGCCTGGCCGGACGATCCCATGCAGAGACAACGTGCTCTCGATGGTCTCGTGGCGGACGGACTTGTCGAACCCGTCAGCGCCACGTCCTTCCGGCTGCCGATGACCTCGACGAAATAGCGTAAGTGCCTTGACGGTAGTAAACGACGTTGTTAACCTCCAGCGCACGGGGAATGGCCTGAAAATCCTGACCATCCCTGCCTTAGCCACCCCGAGCCTGCTGCTCCCCCGTCGGCGGTCTCGGGGTGGTCTATCTCACACCCGGTCGATCAGGTCTGCGACTGAGTCGATGACGTGGTTCGGTCGGAACGGAAACGCATTGACCTCGTCCCTCCGGGTCGATCCGCTCAACACCAGGTAGGTCAAGAGACCGGCTTCGATGCCCGCGACGATGTCGGTATCCATCCGGTCGCCGACCATGGCGGTGCTCTCGGAGTGCGCGTCGATCTGGTTCAGGGCACTGCGGAACATCATCGGGTTGGGCTTTCCGATGTAGTACGGATCGCGCTTGGTGGCTCGGCTGATCATGGCAGCGACCGAGCCCGTCGCGGGAAGCGGCCCGTCCGGCGAGGGTCCCGTGGGGTCGGGGTTCGTCGCGATGAACCGAGCGCCCGCTTCCACAAGCCGGATCGCCTTGGTGATCGCCTCGAATGAGTACGTCCGAGTTTCGCCGAGCACGACGTAGTCCGGCGCAGAGTCCGTGAGGACGTACCCGATGTTGTGCAGCGCCGTCGTCAGCCCCGCCTCACCGATCACGTACGCCGATCCGCCCGGGTGCTGGTCGTCCAGGAACTGCGCGGTCGCCAGGGCCGACGTCCAGATCGACTTCTCCGGAACGTCCAGCCCGGTGACGGCGAGCCTGGCGCGCAGATCTCGCTGCGTGTAGATCGAGTTGTTGGTCAGGACGAGGAACGGCCGTCCCCGCTCCCGCAGGGCCGCCAGGAACTCGGCGGCGCCCGGTAAGGCCACCCCTTCATGGATCAGGACGCCGTCCATATCGGTCAGCCAGCTTGCGATCTCACGTTCGCTCACGATCACAGCCTGCCCGAACTCTGGCCGTGGCGGCTATGCCTGCGAGATTCCGGGTGCGTTTCTGCCAGGACCGGGTGAGTTCTCTGACCGAACTCACCCGGTTACCCCGTCAGTCCGGGCTGACCCGGGCCAGTGCCTCGACGTAGTCGTCCTTCGGGTCCATCGCAACGGCGATCCGGTAGCAGCTAGCAGCCTCCGCGGGCCGGCTCAGCCGCTCCAGGGTCCTACCCAATGCGAAGCGGGCGTAGGCGTCGGTGGGATCGCGTTCGATCAACGACCCGAAGGCCTGCTCAGCCCGGCGCAGCTGGGCAGACCGGAAAAATGCCCGGCCGGCCAACTCCAGCACGGACTTCGCGGGCGACGGTTCTGCGAGCAGCGGCTCGAGTTCGCGGGCAGCACCCAACGCGTCACCGGCGTCGTACAGCACAGCAGCGGCCCGGTAAGCAGCCAGCTGATCAGTCATGTTGCCTCCGCTCGGTCCTTGACTTCCAGGATCGCAAGCCTGCAACGTCAGGACAAGCGCCGGTCATTCCACAACCGGTTCGCCGTTCGGCCGCCGGCGGTCGAGCACGGCCTCGAGCCGGCCATCTCGGGCCTCGAGAATCGCCCGGGCGCCGGCGGCGTCGACTCCGTGTTCGAGCATCACGATGGCGACCTTGACGTGCCGACCCGCGTCCTCGAGGGTCTTACGGGCGGAACGCTCGTCGGCGCCAGTGACGTCAGTGATGATCCGCGTGGCCCGGTCGGCCAGCTTGGAGTTCATCGCCGACAGTTCGACCATGCGGTTGCCGTAGGTGCGACCCAACTTGATCATCGTGATCGTCGAGATCATGTTCAGAACGAGTTTCGTCGCGGTACCCGCCTTCAACCTCGTCGATCCAGCAATGACCTCGGCACCGACCACGACCTCGATCGGATGATCCACGCTTCGTGAGAGCGCCCCGCCCTTGGTGCAGGCGACACCAGCGGTCAGCGCCCCGCGACGGCGGGCCTCGCCGACCGCCCCGACCACGTACGGTGTTCGCCCGCTCGCCGAGATGCCGATCACCACGTCCCTGGGCCCGGCCACGGCCTCTGCGATGGCGGCCGCGCCGCCGGCGGAGTCGTCCTCGCTCCCCTCGATCGAGCGCATCAACGCATCTGGCCCACCGGCAATGATGCCCTGCACAAGCTCGGGGTGGGTGCCGAAGGTGGGCGGGCACTCGGCGGCGTCGAGGACGGCCAACCGCCCGGAGCTTCCGGCACCGACATACAGCAACCGCCCGGTGTCGCTGAGCCTCTCGACCACCGCATCGATGGTGGCCGCGATGGCCGGCAGCGCCCGTCCCACAGCGGCCGGGACTTCAGCGTCGGCGGCGTTCATCAGACGAGCGATCTCGAGGACGGACAGCCGGTCTATGTCGCCGTAGCGAGGATCGCTCTGTTCGGTGGCCAGACTCGCGAATCCGTCAGACATGCGCTCTTACCTCTAGGCGTCGTCGGTACAGGGCAAAGACCCGCTCGGCACGGGCACCGACCGCGCGGGAGTAGAACCGCAGCGGTCCCACCCAGCCGATTTCGGCTCGGGTATGTCCGGCATCTCGTTGTTCGGCCAGGCAGCGCTGGAGCAGGACCCGCCCGATGCCAAGCCCGCGCGCGGTGGGCGCCGTGCCCATGGGACCGAACCACGTTGGGCGTGCGCCCCAGGCGGCAAAACCGAGAGGCTCGCCGGATCGCACGGCATAGTGGCAACCCGAGGAGTGTTCGACCTCCCACGCCCAGCTGTCGTTCCAATGGGTGCGGACGAACTCGACGACTTCGGCCCGTCGGCCCATCGGCGCCGTCCTGACGTCGACGCCGACCTCAGCGAGGCGGCGCACGTCAGCGTCGGTGGACAGGCCCGCCGACGGGCCCGCCGACAGCTCGACGGTCATGTTCAAGGCCATCTGGTACCGCTTGTAACCGAGCCGCTCGGCCAGGCACAGGGCGGGTGTGTACCTGACGTCAATGCCTGGCCAGGCGTAACCCGGCGGGTTCCCGGCGAACCTGACCTCGCCGACGCCAAGGCCGGCCAGGCGTTCTTCGGCCGCCGTGACGAGTGCCCGGCCCAGCCCGTGGCCCTGCGCATGCGGGTGAACGGCGAACATGTCGACGTAACCCACTGCAGGCGGGCCGTCCAGGGCATCGTCGCCGGCCAGCGAGCTGTCAGGTGCAGCGGCCCTGCCGGTCGAAGCGAAGACCACCCCGGCGCCGTCGTCGGCGACAAGCGCAACTCGCCGCCGATTCACGTCAGCCGTCCACAGCAGGTCGACGAGGGCGGGTGCGGCCACCGCGTCGAGGGTCAGCGCTGCTACGCACGTCGCGTGTATCGCTTCGACGTCCGCGTCGGCCGCCTCACGCACAGCAACCATCACGCCACCTCTGCCGTCCGGCTTCCCGGCACCCTGCGCGAGTAGCCGGCCGGCAGGCGCGCGAAACGAACGAGCCCGCCGGGCGGGCAACTTGGACGGTCGTCGATAACGTGCCCCCCATACATCGCGGCCACCTCATGATCAGCTCGCCGACCCCAGCGGCCCCGTGAGTCCTTACAAGGGTAGCCAGTCCGACTCGCCGTGGGCATTTCCGCCACGTAGCGCGGTAGGCCCGCCACAGTGATCACGACAAGGGCGCCGGCCGGTTCCTCCCATGCGGCCGTTTCGTGCGCGACAGCTGGGCCGGCGTCGCTGCGGTTCGCTTCATAGATCGCTCCAAGGTTGGGATTCTCGCCGGCCGACAAGCATGAGAAGCTAACGAAAGAACTTTTTTCAGTCAACCACCACATCCCCGGCGTAGTGAAACTGTGACCCACCCCCGATCGATCACGTTCGGCAGGCGGCGCGACTTACCTACACGCATGCGTGTCGGTAGCTTGGGCGACGTCCCTGGTGGGCCGCCCTCCTGTTGACCATGAACGCCGTGATCTAGGCTCTGACCAGACAGCGCACCACTGACGTTGAGGGGACGCGCCCATGCCGCAGTTCGACCTGCCGCTCGCGGAACTCGAGAGCTACCTGCCCGAGCCCTCTGCAGCCCCGGACTTCGACGAGTTCTGGGCCACAACGCTCGAGTCCGCGCGCCGGCACGAACTCGCGCCGTCGTACACCCCGGTCGACTTCATGCTCGACACTGTCGAGGTCTACGACGCCAGCTTCGCCGGGTGGAATGGCGAGCGGGTGGCGGCCTGGCTCCTGCTGCCACGGGACCGTCCCGGACCGCTACCGGCCGTCGTTCATTACATCGGCTACGGCGGCGGGCGCAGCCTGCCCTACCAGCACTTGCTGATGAGTTCGGCCGGCTACGCGAACCTTGTCATGGACAGCCGCGGACAGGGCGGTTCCAGCAACCCAGGCGTGACTCCCGATCCGGATCCCGACCCCGGCACCGGGCAGCACCCCGGCTTCATGACCCGAGGGGTGTCCAGCCCGCAGACGTACTACTACCGCCGGATCATGACCGACGCGGTACGTGCGGTGGAGGCCGCACAGGCGCATCCGAACATCGACGCCGACCGGGTGGCGGTCTACGGAAGCAGCCAGGGAGGCGGCCTTGCCCTGGCGGCGGCATCGCTCGCGCCGCAGGTGACGGCTGTGCTGGCGCACGTGCCGTTCCTGTGCCATTTCCGCCGGGCGACGGAGATCACCGACGCGATGCCGTACAAGGAGATCGCCGACTACCTCAAGGTCCGCAGGGATCGGGTCGACGAGACATTCCGGACGCTGAGCTACTTCGATGGCATCAACTTCGCGTCGCGGGCAACCGTCCCGGCAATGTTCTCAGCCGCATTGATGGACGAGGTGTGCCCTCCGTCGACGATATTCGCCGCGTACAACCGCTACGCAGGGCCGAAGGACATCCGCATCTGGCAGTACAACGGGCACGAGGGCGGTCAGATGTACCAGGATCGGGAGGACCTGATCTTCCTCCGCAAGCACTTGGCCTGACCGCCATGCCTGGGCGGACCGCACGTCACACGCGGATTTCCAGTTGGGGCCTGGCGCGGCGAGACCTACGCTGATCGCGTGACCCCGTCGGATGTCGCCGCCTTCATAGCTGCGGTCGCCCTGCTCGCGATGGTTCCCGGTCCGGCCACTGCGCTCGTCGTCCGGCGTAGCGCGGTATACGGCACGCGTGCTGCGCTCCCTGTCGTCGCAGGCATCGAGCTGGGAATCTACCTGTGGGCGATTTCGGCCGCGGTCGGCCTGGCCGCGCTCGTCGCGGCCAGTGAAGCGGCCTACGTGGTGCTGCGCATCGTGGGCGCCTGCGTACTCATCGTGCTCGGCATCCAGGCCTGGAGAGCGGCACGGCAGGTCGGAGATGCCGCCGCACCCATGTCCATCGACGCACCAGGCTGGCGCTGGTCGGCCGGCGCCGGTGCGCTGACCAATCTGGCCAATCCCAAAGCCGCGGTCTTCGCATTCGCGTTCTACCCGCAGTTCATCCCCGGCGGTGCCGACGTCCTCGCCACCACCATGCTGCTCGGCGTGCTCCAGGTGGTCGTGGACGCGACCTGGTACGTCATCCTCGCCCTACTGGTCGGCCGGGCCCGTGACTTCTTCTCGCGGGCAGCCGTACGACGGCGCCTCGAGCAGATCGCCGGAACCGTGCTCATCGGTCTTGGGATACGCCTGGCCGCGGACCGAGCGTGACTCTCCCAGAGCAGCTCCTCCTACTCCAGGACCCCGTTGACTCGCCGCGGAATCCCGGCCGGGTTGCCGTCCAGTAACTCCTCCGGCAGCACGGCATGCGGCGCATTCTGGTAGCAGATCGGGCGCAACCACCGGCGGACCGCGGTGGCTCCCACCGACGTGTACCCGCTGTTCGTCGTGGCCGGGAACGGCCCGCCATGGTGCATCGCCCACGCGACCGCCACGCCGGTCGGATACCCGCCGAAGACAAGGCGGCCGGCGATCCGGCGGATGTCGTCGTGCAGCCGTGCGACCACATCGTCCTCATGGTCGGACGCGTGGACTGAAGCCGTCAGCTGGCCACCCAGCCGGCCGAGTACGGACAGCAGTTGGCCGTAATCGCGGTACTCGACCAGAAGTGCCGATGGGCCGAAGCACTCTTCCAGTAGCTCCCCATCGAGATCGGCCGCAGCCACCGCGAACAGCGCAGCCGCGCCGAGATCTGCCGGGCCCGGCTCGACGGCTGCCACCAGCGTCAGCCGGGCATCGCGCTGGCGCCGCGTCACCTCGGTCTGGTAGGCATCGCGGATCGAATCGCTAAGCATGGGTCCGGCCGAGACCTTCGACATTGCGTCCGCCAGCGCTGAGCGCAGCCCATCGGCGCCCACCGGCGCGAACACCAGACCGGGTTTGGTGCAGAACTGCCCGTTGCCTAGGGTCATCGAACCGACGTAGCCCTCCGCGATCTCATCGGCCCGCTCGGCAGCCGCGCCGGCCGTCACGATGAGAGGATTCAGGCTGCCGAGCTCGCCAAAGAACGGGATGGGATCGGGGCGCGAGACGGCGAGATCAAAGAGCGCCCGGCCGCCGGCTGTCGACCCGGTGAACCCCACGGCCTGGATGGCCGGATGTGTCACAAGCTCCGCGCCGGCCTCGTAGCCCTCGACCAGGCCCAGGACTCCATCGGGAAGGACCGCCCGCATGGCGTCGAATGCGCGGCGACTGGTCTCGGGATGCGACGGATGTGCCTTGACCACGACCGGACACCCGGCGGCGAGCGCCGATGCGGTGTCTCCCCCGGGGACGCTGAACGCCAGTGGGAAGTTGCTGGCACCGAACACCGCAACCGGCCCCACCGGGACGAGCATGCGGCGTAGGTCTGGCCGCGGGCCCATCGGGGTATCGGCGGGATGGTCGATCGTCGCCTCGACGTACGAACCCTCACGAAGCACGTCCCCGAACAGGCGAAGCTGGAAACAGGTGCGGGTCAACTCTCCGTTGAGCCGAGTGCTGCCGAGGCGGGTCTCGCGGTCGGCAATGTCGACGAGAGCTGCGCGCTCGGCCTCTAGGGCGGCTGCCACGTCGTCGAGCAGCCCAGCCCTCCCGGCTCGACCCAGCACTTCGAAGCCTGCCGCGGCCGCAGCAGCCGAATCAGCGGTTTGATCTACAACAGCCATCCGGATCTAACTCCCGTGCGCTCGCGGGCAAATGCGCTCTCACGGTACCTCGCTGCTTGATCCCCGGCGCCTGCTGCTTGGCCGAACCCGACTGCGCGCATCCACAGGCATGCGCTACACCCGAGCGAAACGACCCGCCAGATACGCCGAAGGGCCCGTTCCCGAACACGGGAACGGGCCCTTGGCCGGCTATGGTCGCCTACTCCGACTTGGACTCGCCGGCAGCCGCAGTGACCGGTGCGACGTCCGGAAGGTCGGACTTCGGATTGCCGGTGAAGCTGAACTTCCGCTCGCGACCCTCGCCTTCGACGTCCACGACCACGATCTCGCCGGCCTTGAGGTCGCCGAACAAGATCTTCTCGGACAGGGTGTCCTCGATCTCGCGCTGGATCGTCCGGCGCAACGGCCGCGCGCCGAGAACCGGGTCGAAGCCGTGCTCGGCGAGCAGCTCCTTGGCCGCCTGAGTGAGCTCGATAGCCATGTCCTTGTCCTTGAGCCGCTCGTCGAGCTCCGCGATCCGCAGGTCGACGATCTTGAGGATCTCTTCCCGCAGCAGCTGGTGGAACACGATGATGTCGTCCACACGGTTCAAGAACTCCGGCCGGAAGTGCTGCTTCAGCTCTTCAGTGACCTTGGCCTTCATCCGGCCGTAGTCGCCTTCGGCGTCCTCGGCCGCGGAGAAGCCCAGTTGCAGACCCTTGGCGATGTCGCGGGTGCCCAGGTTGGTGGTCATGATGATCACGGTGTTCTTGAAGTCGACCATCCGGCCCTGCGCATCGGTGAGCCGGCCGTCCTCGAGCACCTGCAGCAGCGAGTTGAAGATGTCGGGGTGAGCCTTCTCGACCTCGTCGAACAGGACGACCGAGAACGGACGCCGGCGCACCTTCTCGGTGAGCTGACCGCCCTCTTCGTACCCGACGTAGCCAGGCGGCGAGCCGAACAGCCGCGACACGGTGTGCTTCTCGGAGAACTCACTCATGTCGAGCTGGATCAGCGCGTCCTCGTCACCGAACAGGAACTCGGCGAGCGTCTTGGACAGCTCGGTCTTACCCACACCGGACGGGCCGGCGAAGATGAACGAGCCACCCGGGCGCTTCGGGTCCTTCAACCCGGCACGGGTACGGCGGATCGACTTGGACAGCGCCGAGATGGCGTCCTCCTGGCCGATGATCCGCTTGTGCAGCTCGTCCTCCATGTGCAGCAGCCGGGAAGTCTCCTCCTCGGTCAGCTTGAACACCGGGATGCCGGTGGAGTTCGACAGCACCTCGGCGATCAGCTCGTCGTCGACCTCAGCGACCACGTCAAGGTCGCCGGCCTTCCACTGCTTCTCGCGCTCGGCCTTCTGGCCGATGAGCTGCTTCTCCTTGTCGCGCAGCGACGCGGCCTTCTCGAAGTCCTGCGAGTCGATCGCGGACTCTTTCTCGCGGCGCACATTGGCTATCCGCTCGTCGAACTCGCGAAGGTCCGGCGGCGCGGTCATGCGGCGGATCCGCAACCGCGAGCCGGCCTCGTCGATTAGGTCGATCGCCTTGTCCGGCAGGTATCGGTCAGAGACGTACCGGTCAGCCAAGTGAGCCGCCGCGGCCAGAGCTCCGTCCGTGATGGAGACCCGGTGGTGGGCCTCGTACCGGTCCCGAAGACCCTTGAGGATCTCGATGGTGTGGGCCAGCGTCGGCTCCTGCACCTGGATCGGCTGGAATCGGCGCTCGAGCGCGGCGTCCTTCTCGACGTACTTGCGGTACTCGTCGAGCGTGGTGGCACCGATGGTCTGGAGCTCACCCCGAGCCAGCATCGGCTTGAGGATCGAGGCGGCGTCGATCGCGCCCTCGGCCGCACCCGCACCGACCAGCGTGTGGATCTCGTCGATGAACAGGATGATGTCGCCGCGCGAGCGGATCTCCTTGAGCACCTTGCGCAGCCGCTCCTCGAAGTCACCGCGGTAGCGCGAGCCTGCGACCAGGGCGCCGAGGTCCAGCGTGTACAACTGCTTGTCCTTGAGCGTCTCCGGCACCTCGCCCTTGACGACGTTCTGGGCCAGACCCTCCACGACTGCGGTCTTGCCGACACCGGGCTCGCCGATCAGGACCGGATTGTTCTTGGTCCGGCGGGACAGCACCTGCATGACCCGCTCGATCTCTTTCTCGCGCCCGATGACCGGGTCGAGCTTGCCCTCGCGGGCGGCCTGGGTCAGGTTACGGCCGAACTGGTCGAGGACCAGAGAGGTGGACGGCGCCTCACCCTGCGGGCCGGCACCGGACGTCGCGGCCTCCTTGCCGCCCGAGTAGCCGGACAGTAGTTGGATGACCTGCTGGCGGACGCGGTTGAGATCGGCGCCGAGCTTCACCAGAACCTGCGCCGCGACACCTTCGCCCTCGCGGATCAGGCCAAGCAGGATGTGCTCGGTCCCGATGTAGTTGTGCCCCAGCTGCAACGCCTCGCGCAGCGACAGCTCCAGCACCTTCTTTGCCCGAGGCGTGAACGGGATGTGTCCGCTCGGCGCCTGCTGGCCCTGGCCGATGATCTCCTCGACCTGCTGGCGCACGGCCTCGAGCGAGATGCCCAGGCTCTCGAGTGCCTTGGCGGCTACGCCTTCGCCCTCGTGGATCAGGCCGAGCAGGATGTGCTCGGTACCGATGTAGTTGTGGTTGAGCATCCTGGCCTCTTCTTGTGCCAGGACGACGACCCGCCTCGCGCGGTCGGTGAACCTCTCGAACATCTTCTGGCGCTCCTCACCGAGCGGTCTGGGGGATTGCCCGGGGCTCTCCCGGTCCGCCCGTACTTCGCATGCTAGCCCGCCTCACGGTCGTCATGGCCCTTCGTCTCACGACCGTAACCCCTCGAGGCGACATGCGAGCACAACACCTGGATACCCCACCCCTCTTCCACCCCTGCCATCCGTACGCCAGGGGCGAACAGCGGTCGATGCAGGTTATAAGCAAGGGTACGGCCCACGGCAGGACCCGCCGCGGGCCGGGGCCAACACCTCCTCGACCCTGATGCACCTGTCCAGCGCTGCGTTGGAGAGCCCGGCTCAGCTCACCACAGGCCGCACCTCAATCGTGATCCAACCGCGATCGACTCCTGGCCACGTCTTGGCGATCTCGACTGCGTCGTCCATCGAGTGGGCCTCGAGCACCGAGAACCCGCCGATGACCTCCTTGGCCTCGATGAACGGCCCGTCCGTCACGCCGGTCGACCGAATCGTCCTGGCTTTGCTCGCATCTTCGAGCTCGGCTCCGGCGCCGGCGACGATCTCGCCCGACGCGCTGCGCTTCTCGTACCAGGCCATGATCTCCTGGTACCACGCCTCGGCGTCAGCCGGAGGTACCTGCTTGCCGGACTCGGTATCCATGATCAGGATTGCGTACCGCATGGTCGCCTCTCTAGGGAAGGGACCCCTTGTGGGTCCTCTCATTCCAGTCCACGAATGAGCGCCCCCGCCAATCGACAGATTCGCCGACCAGGCCGCCCCCTCTTGCCAGTGCAAAGGTTGGCCGGCCGACGCCAACTGTCGACCGTGGTCGGACTGCGGCAGGATGGTCCGATGCCCGAGTTGGTCGTCGTGATAGGAGCCGGGCCCGGACTCGGCCAAGCGATCGGACAGGCCTTCGCAGAGCGAGGGTCACGAGTACTCCTTGTCGCACGCAATGAACAGCGCCTCAGCGAGATCGCGGCGGCGGCGGGCGCTGACTACGTGGCCGTCGATGTCACGGACGAGCCGGCAACGCGTGCGGCGTTCGCGACGATCAGGGCCAGTTACGGCGATCCGACCGTGCTGGTGCACAACCCATCGATTGCGTTCGAAGCGCCTCCCACCGGAACTCCTCTCGAGGCCTTGATGCAAGGCTTCGCCCTCGCCGCAGGTTCGCTGCTGGTCGCGGCACAAGAAGTGGTGCCGGTCATGCGCGAGAACGGCCGCGGGACGATTCTCGTCACCGGCAACGCCGCGGCCATGACGGGATCCACGTGGTCCGCTGCGCTGGCCGCACAAAAGGCCGCGGCCCGTAACCTGGCCTTGTCGTTGGCCGCCGAACTCGGTCCTGCGGGTATTCGGGTAGCTACCGTTACCATCCATGGAATTCTTGGTACACCCGGTTTCGAACCACGGCGAATTGCTCGGGCCTATGTCGAGTTGGCCTCGGCGCCGGCCGACGCGCGGTGGACGCCGGAAGTCCACTGGCCACAGCGGGTTGAACAGCGTTGATCCCGGAGAACGTCGGTGCGTAATGCGAACATGTGGCGCATTCCACCCCGGTTCTCCGGGATCACCGGTGCACTGACTCAAACGTCGGTGTGGTCAGCGATTCTCGTACTTTTCGATGATGTCAGCGGGAATGCGGCCCCGGTCCGAGATCTTCATACCTTGGCTGCGTGCCCACTCCCGAATCGCCGCGGTGTCGCTCGCCCGCCCGGCGCCCCGACCCCCGCGGCCGCGTCCCCGCCGCCCGCCGGCCCGGCGAGCTGACGCAACATACGTGGCAAGCGCATCACGCAGAGCCTTTGCGTTCTTCTTCGATAGGTCAATCTCGTACGACGTTCCGTCCAGCGCGAAGCTCACCGTCTCTTCGGCTTCGCCACCGTCGAGGTCGTCGACAAGGAGGTACTGCACTTTCCGAGCCATCCGCGAGCCTCTCATATCGTTGGGAAGATTATCAACAAAATACTAATACGCCATTGCGCCGAAGAATGCAATTCGATGCCAGGATACGGATTCAGGAGAGACGCAGCAGCATCCTGGTGTTCCCTAGAGTGTTAGGTTTGACACGATCAAGATCGAGAAACTCGGCCACGCCTTCGTCGTCGGAACGAAGTAGCTCTGCATACACCTCGGGCGGCACGACGTTGCCCTCGACCACTTCGAAGCCGCACCGCTTGAAGAACTCCACTTCGAAGGTCAGGCAGAACACTCGCGAGATTCCCAGGTCACGCGCCACGTCCAGCAACGTCGATAACACTGCGTGACCAATGCCCCGGCCCACCCAATCCGGATGAGTCGCCAGTGTTCTGACCTCGGCGAGATCTTCCCACATCACGTGCAGCGCCCCGCATCCGATGATCGAGCCGGCCGGTTCCTCGGCAACCCAGAATTCCTGGACGTCCTCGTACAGCGTCACCATCTCTTTGGACAGCAGAATGCGCTGCGCCGCATACTGATCGACTAGTTGCCGAATCGACCGGACATCGCCCGTCCGCGCCCGGCGAACTGTGGTAATCACTCGGGCTTGACCAAGGGGTACAGGATGGTCTCCCGAATTCCGACGCCCATCAGCGCCATCACCAGTCTGTCGACCCCGATGCCCATGCCGCCGGTAGGCGGCATTCCATACTCGAGGGCGCGAAGGAAGTCTTCATCGAGATCCATCGCTTCCAGATCTCCCTCGGCGGCTCTCAGCGACTGTTCCACCAGTCGCTGACGTTGGATCACCGGATCAGCCAACTCGGTGTACGCGACGCCCAGTTCGACCCCACCGATGATCAGATCCCATGCCTCGGTCAATCGTTCATCGTCGCGGTGTGGCCGGGCGAGCGGCCGGACCGACTCTGGATAGTCGCAAACAAAAGTCGGTCGTGTCAGGGTGTGCTCGACCAGCTTTTCGAAGAGTTCAAGAATTATTTCGCCGTGCTGCCACTCCGGCGCGAGTTCAACATGGTGCTCGTCGGCAATCTTGCGCAGATGATCAACGTCGGTGTCGATGCTGACCGGCTCACCGATCACGGCGGATACGGCACCATGCAAGGTAACCCGATCCCAGGGTTGCTCGAGGTCGATCTGGCCGCCGCGCCCATCGGATACGACAGTCCTATCTATTGCGCGAGCCGCATTAAGGACGAGTTCGCGGCACAGTTCGGCCATGCCGTCGTAGTCGCTGTAGGCCTCGTAGAGCTCCAGCATGGTGAATTCGGGGCTGTGCGTGGAGTCCGCCCCCTCGTTGCGGAAGACGCGGCCGATCTCGTATACCCGGTCGATCCCCCCGACGATCGATCGCTTCAGATGCAATTCCAGCGCGATTCGCAGGGTCATGTCCATATCAAAGGCATGGAAGTGAGTAACGAACGGGCGAGCCGCCGCGCCGCCGTGCGACAGCTGCAGCACGGGAGTTTCGACCTCGACGAATCCTCGGTCGTCCAGCGTTGAACGCAATGCACGGACCACGACCGCGCGATTTCGGACCATCTGACGGGCGGCCTGGTTCACAATCAGATCTACGTAACGCTGGCGAACCCGCGTTTCTTCGTTAAGTGTCTTATGCGCTACAGGTAGCGGCCGCAGAGCCTTCGAAACGAGCGTCCACGAGTCCGCCATCACCGACAGCTCACCGGTTCTGCTCGCCACGACCTCGCCATCGACCCCTACCTGGTCGCCGATGTCGACGAGGCGTTTCCAGTCGTCCAACGCCGAATCGCCGACCCGATCGAGTGAAAGCATTACCTGCAACTCGGTGCCGTCACCTGAACGCAGCCGGGCGAAACACAATTTGCCCTTATTGCGAATGAAGATCACCCGGCCGGCGACCGCCGCCCGCCGGCCCGTGGCGGCGCCGGGATCCAGGCCGTCGAACTCGGCGCGTATCTCGGCCAGGCTGTGCGTCCGATCGAAGCCGCGTGGATACGGGGCGATACCGCGCTTGAGGAGTTCGGCGCGCTTCTCACGGCGCACGCGCATCTGCTCCGGCAGTTCGTCCGTCTCGCGAAGGTACGCCCCTTGCTCATCCACGAGGGTCAAGCCTAACGATCCTCCCGGTGGCGGCTGTAACCAATTGCACCGGAAGGACCAGATCCCATTGCCGCCTGCCCGGATGCCTGTCACATTGGAATCACGGAGGTGACTCCAATGGGTGAGGTACAGGTCGCCGACAGAGGATCGCGCGAGATCGTCGTATTCTTGACCGGCGATGTCGACGACTCGCTGACAGACCAATTGCACGCGGCCGTCGACGAGGTCGCGAGGCTCGAGCGGCTTAGTTCACTGAGCCACGCGGTGGTGGACATGCACGGGGTGACATCACTCGGCCCCGCCGGCATCGCGTTTCTCAGGGAGTTGCAGGTGCGTGGCGAGCGAGCCGGGTTCGCGTTGTCGTTCTCGCACCTGAGCAGCGTCGCCCACCGTGCTCTCGAGGAGGCGGGCTGGTCGTTCGTGGAGACGAGTCCACACCTGCCGTGACCATCGCTGGTTGAGCGGTGAAGCGCCCGCTCAACCAGCATGATCACGTGATCGGGTCAGGCCGAGCGGAGCTCAGCGAACCCGTCCCGCCAGCTCGGGTAGGACGGAGCCCAGCCGAGCTCGGCCCTGGCTTTGCCGTTTGCCGAGCCACGCATCGTGGTCATCGTCGCCACACCGAGTTCGCCGAGCATCGGCCGCACCAGCCAGGCCGGTACCCGGAACGGTTGCTTCGCCCCGATGATCTCCGCGTAGTACGGCAACCACGTCGCTACCGGCGCGGGTTCGTCGTCCACGATGTTGTAGACACCCGGCCGGCCGCGTTCGACCGCGAGCGCGGTCGCCAGTGCCGCGTCCTTGATGTGGATGAACGAGAAAACGCCCCCGCCGCCCCCGACGATCGGCATGCGCCGCTTCGCGACGAGTTCGTAGATCTCGCCGCCACGGTCGAAATGCGTCCCCGGGCCGTAGAAGCTGCCGAAGCGCAGGACCAGGCCCTCGATGCCCGTGGCCGCGGGCACCGTGGATTCCACGTGCCGTATCGCGGTTAACGACCGTACTGATGCGGCTGCCGGTTCCGGATCGAGCGGGTCCTCCTCCGTCTTCACCGAACTGCCGGTGTGCGGATTGGGCCAGCCGGTGTAACTCTGCGCGATGAACCGCCGCGCACCGGCCTTGCGGGCAGCCTCGAGCAGATAGTCCAATCCCCTGGTGCGAAGCTCGTTCGTCGCCGCGAAGGCGTCGTCGAACCGCTTGAAGTCCGATCGCTCGATCGCGGTCAGCTGATGCATGACCACGTCCGGGCCGGCCGCCGTCACAGCGTCGAGCACAGCTTCGCGGTCCAGAGCATCGAGCACGACGGGTTCGGCGCCAGCGGCTCGGATGCCGTCGGCCTTGGCCGCGGAGCGCGTCGTGCCGATCACCTCATGCCCGGCCTCGACCAGAGCAGGAATCAGGGGGCGTCCCACCGCACCGGTCGCTCCAGCCAGGAAGATTTTCATGTCCTCTCCTTTCGTCGCCCCCTACGACGAGACGGGACGTCGCCCTGTGACAGCCAGGACGCGAGTGCTTGGATCGGATCGTGACCGACCTCGCGACACAGCACCACGACGAGCTGCGTCCGTTGATGTTCTCGATCGCCTACCGGATGCTGGGTAGCGTCACCGAAGCGGAGGACATCGTCCAGGAGGCCTTCGCGCGGATGGTCGGCCCCTCCGTACCGCAGGCCCGCTCGCCGGAGGCGCTGGCCACGACTGTCACGACGCGGCTGGCCATCGATCACTTGCGCTCGGCGCGGGTACGCCGCGAGCGGTATGTCGGCGCCTGGCTGCCCGAGCCGTTGATCACCGCCGACGAGATGGCGGATCCCGCCCGCCGAATCGAGGTGGACGAGACGGTATCGATGGCGTTCCTCGTCCTGCTCGAGACCCTCACACCGGTCGAACGGGCGGTGTTCTTACTGCGCGACGTATTCGGCTACGGCTACGCTCAGGTGGCCGAGATCGTGGGTAAGAGCGAGGCGAACTGCCGGCAGATCCTGACCCGGGCCAGGCAGCGCATCGAGGAGCGCCGGCCCCGGTTCGAAGCGTCTCAGAACCGCCGCGACGAACTCGCCCGGCAGTTCCTCGCCGCCTGCGAGACCGGAAACACCGCCGCGCTGGAGCGGCTCCTGGCAGAGGACGTGGTGTTCTACGGCGACGGTGGCGGCAAGGCCGCAGCGGTCACCCGCCCGGTTGTCGGCGGGCTGCGGGTGGCCCGCTTCATGCTCGCGATCGCCCGCCAGGTCGCGGATGCCGGCGGCCGCTTCGAGCCGATCGAGGTCAACGGCCAGCCGGGGGCGCGGCTCGTCGATGCCGAGGGCAGGCTCGGCGCGGTACTCGAGATCACGATTGCCGACGGCCACGTTCGTGAGCTGCGGAACGTCCTCAACCCGGACAAGCTCGGCCACCTCGGCCTTCCCCTGCGTTGATCATGCAAAAGTGGGACGACGACACGCCGTCCACCTGTGCCGAGCGAATGGGACACGCCAGCGTAATCGGCGTGTCGTCGTCCCACTTTTGCATGATCAACGCGAGGGTCAAACGTTGCGGTCGTAGACCAGGCGCAGACCCAGCAGGGTGAGCCACGGCTCGTGATGATCCACGCAGCGGCACTCGGTGATCACGAGTTCGGCCAGCCCGCCGGTCGCGATCACCGGCACGTCGCTCAGGTCGATCCCCAGCTCGTCGACCATCCGGGTGACGATGCCGTCCACCTGACCGGAAAAGCCGTACAGCGCACCCGACTGGAGCGCCTCCACAGTGTTCTTCGCGATCACCGACCGCGGCCGCATCAGTTCCACCCGGCGCAGCTGGGCCCCTGCGTCCCCGAGTGCGTCCAGCGAGACCCCGATGCCTGGCGCGATCGCCCCGCCAAGGTACTCACCGCGGGCCGACACCACGTCAAAGGTCGTCGCCGTGCCGAAGTCGACGACGATCGTCGGGGCACCGTAAAGATGCTGGGCGGCGATGGCATTGACGATCCGGTCGGTTCCGACCTCGCGGGGGGTGTCGACCAGCACCGGCAGCCCGGTCTTGACGCCCGGTTCGACGAGGACGGCGGGCAAGCCCGTGAAGTATCGCGCGACCATGCCGCGCATCTCGTGCAGCACTGCCGGGACCGTGGAGCAGATCGCCACCCCCGTGATGCCGTCGTGGTGGCCGCCTCCTGCGAGCAGGCCGCGCAGCAGCGCCCACAGCTCGTCCGCAGTGCGGTGTGATTCGGTCGCCACGCGCCAGTGCTCGGCGACCTCCTCACCGTCGAGGAGCCCGAGAACAGTCTGCGTGTTGCCGACGTCGATGGCGAGCAGCACCCTCAACGCACCTCGCGCAAGTCGAAGGCGACATCGAGAATCGGAGCCGAATGGGTGATCGCCCCGACCGACAGGTAGTCGACGCCGGTTTCGGCGTACGCGCGTGCGAACTCGAGCGTCAAACCGCCGCTCACCTCGAGCCGGGCCCGGCCGCCGACGGCCTCGACCGCCTGCCGGACCTGATCGACCGAGAAGTTGTCGAGCAGGATCAACCCCGCGCCGGCCTCGACCGCCTCGAGGGCGCCGGCCACGTCATCGACTTCGATCTCCACGGGTGCGTCCGGGAACGCCTCGGTCACCTTCGCGTACGCGGACGCGACGCCGCCGGCGGCGAGCACGTGGTTGTCCTTGATCAGCGCCTCGTCGGACAGGGCCATCCGGTGGTTCTCGCCGCCGCCGCAGCGCACGGCGTACTTCTCCAGGGCGCGCAGCAACGGTGTGGTCTTGCGCGTGTCGCGGACCACCGCCCGGGTCCCGGCCAGCGCGTCCGCCCACTGCCGGGTGGCCGTGGCGATCCCCGACAGCCTGCACAGCAGGTTCAGCGCGGTCCGCTCCGCCAGCAGCAGCCGGCGCGTCGGCCCGGTGACCGCCGCCAGCACGTCACCGCGGCGCACCCGGGCACCGTCGGCCACCTTCGCGTCGAAACGGGCATCGCCTCCGGTGGTCGCCGAGAAGACCTCCTCGGCCACTGGCAGGCCGGCCACCACGCCGTCGGCGCGGGCTACCAGCTCACCGGTCGCCTGCTGGTCAGCGGGAATCGTCGCCTCGCTGGTGACGTCCACACCGCCGGCGAGATCCTCATCAAGGGCCGCCCGGACGATCTCACGCACGGCGGCCGAGTCGAGTTGCGGCACAGTCACGAAAGCTCCTTGAAGTCCGTCTCCAGAGTGCCGTCCTCGCCGAGACGGCTGATCAGGTGGCCACGCCAGTGCTCATCGTCCCGCTCGGGGAAGTCCTCCCGCCAGTGCCCGCCCCGGCTCTCCTCGCGCAACGTCGCATGCCGCGTCAGCGCCGTGGCCACGGCATGCAGGTTCGTGGTCTCCCAGGCCTCGGTGGCGGGTTCGGCGCAGGCCCGCTCGGTCGTGAGGCTGCTGAGTGCGTCCGCGGTGGTAGCCAGCGACGATGCGCTGCGCACGACTCCGGCTCCTGCCGTCATCGCGCCCTGGACGAACAGCCGGGCGTCCGGCGTCAACAGGGCAGGCTCCCCGGTCCGCTCCACCGGGTCTGTCGCCGGCGGCAGGACGTCGGCCAGCTGCTCGGCGATCCGGTGCCCGAACACCAGCCCTTCGAGCAGCGAGTTCGACGCCAGCCGGTTCGCACCGTGCACGCCCGTGTGCGATACCTCGCCGCAGGCGTAAAGGCCGGGGATGGACGTGCGCCCGTGCAGGTCGGTCCGGACGCCGCCGCTTGCGTAGTGCTGCGCGGGCGCCACCGGCACGAGTTGGGTAGCAGGGTCGAATCCGGCCTGGCGGCAGCGCGCGACGATGGTCGGGAACCGCTGCTCCAGGAACTCAGCGCCGAGATGCCGCGCATCGAGCCACACGTGTTCGGCGCCGGTCTCCGCCATTGCGGTGATGGCGCCTTTCGCCACGATGTCCCGAGGGGCCAGCTCCGCCAGTGGATGCCGGTCGACCATGAATTGCCGCCCCTCGGCATCGCGCAGCACTGCGCCCTCGCCACGGACCGCCTCGGAGATCAGCGGCTGCTGGCCCTTCGCCGACCGCCCGAGCCAGAGCACCGTCGGATGGAACTGGACGAACTCCAGGTCTGCGACGTCCGCTCCGGCCCGCAACGCGGCCGCGATCCCGTCACCGGTGGCTACCGGCGGGTTCGTCGTCGAGGCGTAGACCTGGCCGAGCCCGCCCGTCGCGAGCACCACGGCCCGGCCGAGCGCGGCACCGATACCGTCGCGTTGACCTTCGCCGATCACGTGCAGGGTCACGCCGCACGCGGCGCCACGAGCGTCGGTCAGGATGTCGACGACGAGGGCGTGCTCGATCACTTCGATCTTCGGATCCTCGCGGACCGCGTGCAGCGCCTCGATAAGCGCCCGGGATATCTCGCGCCCCGTCGCGTCCCCGCCGGCATGGGCAATGCGGTCCTTGAGGTGCCCGCCCTCGCGGGTCAGCGCGAGCTCGCCGCTGTCGGTGCGCTCGAACTCCGCACCCATGGCGGCAAGCTCGCGGACGCGTTTCGGCCCCTCGGTGACGAGGACCCGAACCGCCTCCTCGTCGCAGATCCCCACGCCGGCCACCAAGGTGTCGTGCAGGTGGGCGTCCGGGCTGTCCGTCGGGTCGAGTGCCGCCGCGATCCCGCCCTGCGCCCAGAAGGTCGATCCCTCCTGCAGCGTCGTCTTCGTCACCAGCAGGACGGTGCCCGCGCGGCGGGCTTCAAGTGCCGTCGTGAGGCCGGCTATGCCGCTGCCGACGACGATGACATCGGCCTGGGTCGTCCAGCCCGGTTCCGGCGTCAGGAGCCGGCGGGCCAGCGGTGCAGTCACCACGCCTCAAACCCTAGAGTGCGGTGCGCGCAGACAGCAGGTCCGGGCTGTTGCATACTCCCCGGCCCCGGCCTCGACCTGCCACTACACCGCTGGTCCCGTCCGTTTCGGGCCTTTGGTGCCGTCTCGTGACGCCGGGCGCACCAGGCCTACCGGGCAGCCAGTCTCGACGCGGTCACCAGGAACGCCGCGCCGGTCACGACGTGCATCAACGCCAGCAGCACTCCGCTCGCGGTGTCGTCGGCGGTCGACAACGGACCGCTGACCGATGCCACGGTGAACAGGCCAGCCGCGACGACGACCGTGCGCACCCATGCCCGGGACCGCTTGGCGGCCAGCGCGAGCAGTCCTGCGCCGATCCCGAACATGAGAAGCGTGGTGGGCACGATGAGGCCGATGCCGACCTGCATCGAGCTGTCGCCCACCGGCGGAGTCGCCGAGAAGGACACGTCGGCTGCACGACCGCCGGCCCAGAGCGCGGCGTTGACGAGGGTAGCGACGGCCGCCCCTGCTGCCGCTACCCGGAGCAGCGATTGGTTCTCTACACCGATCCGGTCCGAACCGGCCATGGATGTGGTGCTCACAGAGACCTCCTATTGGGAAAGACCTGGTAGGTGCATCATGGTGGGTTGTCTCAGCAGTACGACGACGTAGCGGTGCAAAGTGTGAGGTGACCTGGCCGACCTGACAGTTCGGTGTGCTGTGTCGTCGTACGTGTGAGAGCAGATTCGACCTAGGGAGTCGCAGACGCCATGGGCACCCAATCCGAGCCACCAGGAGACGACCGGATCGATCCCAGTCTGAGCGCGATCATGAGCGAGCGGCGTCAGCTGATCAATCTCGCGTACCGGCTCCTGGGCTCGCTGGCCGATGCCGAGGATGTCGTGCAGGAGACGTACGCCCGCTGGTACGCCATGTCCGAACAGCAGCGGCAGGCCATCGAATCCCCTGGCGGCTGGCTGACCAAGGTGGCCAGCCGGATCTGCCTCGACCTGCTCGGCTCGGCACGGGCCCGGCGGGAACGCTATGTGGGTGAATGGCTCCCCGAACCGTTACCGGATCGTACGGAGTGGATCAACGGGCGACCGGGCAATTCCACCACGGGCGACCCGGCGGACCGGGTGACCCTCGACGAGTCGATCAACATGGCCTTTCTCGTCGTGCTCGAATCGATGACACCGGCCGAGCGTGTCGCGTTCATCCTGCACGACGTCTTCGGCTACTCCTTCGTCGAAGTGTCCGAGATCGTCGGGCGTACACCGGCGGCATGCCGCCAACTGGCCTCCTCGGCCCGCCGCCGCATTCGCTCGTCGCAGGCACCCGCGACTCCCACAGCCCGGCAGGCCGACATCGTCCGGAACTTCAAGCAGGCATGGCAAGCCAAGGACATCGATGCGCTCATCAGCCTGCTCGACCCCCACGCCACCGTGATCGCCGACGGCGGCGGCCTGGCCAGCGTCACCGAAATCGCCCCAATCGAAGGTGCCGAGCAGATCGCCCGCGTGACGGTCGAGGTCGCCACCAGTGCACCGGGCCTGACGATCCTGGAGCGCACCGTCAACGGCCAACCCGGCCTGGTGGCCCAGCAGGACGGCGTCACCGTGACGGTGATGGCCTTCGACATCGTCGGCGACCGGATCACACACATCTGGGCCGTACGGAACCCCAACAAACTCCGGCCGTGGACGGCGGGCTGACTGTCTTTCGGCCCGTCAACCAGCGGCCCCGGCCGTGCGGCGCAGTTCGAGCAGGCCGGCGGTCCTACGCACTTCCATGGCGAAGCCGAACCGGTCGACCTGCACTGCGTACTCGATGTCTTCCGGGTGAACATGCCCGTGACCAAGCGCGAGCGTGAGCGCTGCCTCATCGGACTCGGCCACTGCTCGGGCCGTACGTGCGGCATCGAGGTCCTGCCCGAGGCGCGCCCGCTCGATAAGCTCCGCGGTCACGAGATCATCGTGTCCGGGCCGGTCGGGTTGATCCTCGAACCGGCCAGTGATCAGGTACGTGGGTTCGCCCAGGCCGCTGGCCGCCACAGCGCGAGCCGTTGCCGACGCGCAGACCAAGCTCGCGCACCACAGCCGGGTGGCGGAGCGGGCCGCCACCACGCCACGGGTCCCGGCAGACGTCCGCTGAATCAGGGTTCTGCCCACCACATCGGCACCGGCGACCTCGACGGGTGAGTTGGGCAGGTCGAACCCGTCCGGCATGCGCCCGCCGTCCTCGCCTATGGCGAGCGCTCCGGCGTGCTGCGCCTTGAGGGCCAACGCGTCGGCTACCGAATCCACGAGTAGTATCCGGCTCGCCCCGGCGCCGAAGGCGTACGCGGCGGTAGTGAACGCGCGCAACACGTCGACCGCCACCACCGCGCCCGGGGTTCCGCTCACCTGCCAGCGGCCGACGAACCGTCCGGTGGGTGTCACAAGTCCACCAGCCGGTTGTCGATGAGGCGGGTGGAGCCGACCCGGGCGGCGATGAGCAGCCGCGCGGGACCGCTTTCCGGCGGCGGACCCAGGACGGGATCTCGCAGCTCGAGATAGTCGAGTCGCAGGTCGCCGGCCATAGCCCTGGCAGCGGCGACGACCGCCTCCGGACCGCGGCCCGCTGCGGCAGCACCTGCGTCCAGGGCGCGCGTAAGCGCCAGCGCCTGTTCGTGCTCCTTATGGGACAAGAAGCGGTTGCGACTGGACAGGGCCAGGCCGTCGGGTTCGCGGACGGTCGGGACCCCCACGATCTCGTACGGCATCTCAAGGTCGGCCACCATCTGCCGGATCAGCGTCAACTGCTGGTAGTCCTTCTCCCCGAACACGGCGTACGTCGGGAACGTGAGGTTGAGCAGCTTCGCGACGACCGTAAGCACCCCGGTGAAGTGAGTGGGGCGGACGGCGCCATCCAGCTCGGTCCCCAGCGGGCCGGGGTCGATCGTCACCTGCGGATCGCCGCCGGGGTACAGCTGCGCCCGATCAGGCGCGAAGACGACGTCCACACCCTCTGCGCGGCAGACCTCCAGATCCGCATCGAGGGTCCGCGGATACTTTTCGAAGTCCTCGCCGGGACCGAACTGCAGCGGATTGACAAAGATCGTGACCGTGACGAGCCCGTCCGCGCCCGCCAGCTCCCGCGCCTTGCGAACTAGTGCGACGTGGCCGGCGTGAAACGCTCCCATGGTCATCACGACGGCTGAGTCCTGACCGTCGCCGGCACCGAGCGCACCGGCAAGCTCGTCCCTTGTTCGCGTCAGCACCGGCTCGTGGTTCTCTGGCACAGCGAGCACGATAGGACCACCGCGGTATGGCTCGCTAACGGATACGGCCCGGCACGAGGTGATCGATGTGGAGTTCGATCCGGATTCCGACGAATTCGTCACTTTGATCACGCGGATCGTCGGCTGGTGAACGGCCGGCGAAATTCCTTGGCAGACCACCCGGCTCAAGGAGTAATGTTCTGCGCTTGTGTCTGCGTTCGGGGCGATGTTCGCCAGCGGCTTCCGGCGATGGGCCACTTACCGGGGAGCGATGGCGGCAGGCGCCTTCACCAACACGGTGTTCGGCCTCATCCGTGCCTACATCACCGTCGGAGCGATCGGCGCCGCCGGAGGGACACTGGCCGGGTACGACGCAAAGGCCGGGATCACCTACGCGTTCCTGGCCCAGGCACTCATCGCGCCGGTGAACATCTTCACCTGGAACGAGCTCGCGTTGCGGGTCCGAACCGGCGACGTGGCAATCGACCTGGCCCGGCCGGTCGACCCGCAGTTGGCCTATCTGGCATCTGACCTGGGTCGAGCTGCGTACTCCCTCGTCCCGCGCGGGGCGCCGCCACTGTTCGCGGGCGCCGTCGTCTTCGGGCTGTCCATGCCTGCCGCGGTGCTGCCGTACCTGCTCGGCGCGGCCAGCCTGCTGCTGGCGGTGATGGTGTCCTTCGCGTGCCGGTGGCTGGCCAATCTCGCGGCGTTCTGGCTGCTCGACGTGCGTGGCGTGATGATGCTCTACGTGCTGGCCAGTGGCCTGCTCAGCGGGCACCTGCTGCCCGTCCACTGGTTCCCGGACTGGCTGGCAGCGATCGCCAGGGCGACACCGTTCCCGTCGATCATGCAGACCCCGATCGACGTCGTCACCGGCCGGGCCGCGGGCGTCGATGCGCTGGCCCTGATCGGCGTCCAGGTCGGGTGGCTCGTCGTAACGCTGATCGCCGGGCGGCTCGTCTTCGCCGCCGGCACGCGAAAGCTGGTGGTTCAGGGTGGCTGACCGGCTCGCTCCCTACGCCGCCCTGCTGGCGTCGCGGGTGCGTTCACAGGCGACGTATGGACGCTCGTTCGCGCTGGATGTGCTGGGCAGTGCGGGCGTGGGGATCTTCGAGTTCGCCGAGGTGTACATCATCTTCGCCAACGTGGACGCGCTCGGCGGGCTCGACTTCGCCGGCGTGGCCATGGTGTTCGCACTGGCCAATCTCGCGTTCGCGCTGGCCGACCTGACCGTCGGACATCTGGACCAACTGCCGACATACCTGCGGGCCGGGACGCTCGACGCCTTCCTGCTCCGGCCATTGCCGGTGCTCGCCCAGCTTGTGACCAGCGACATCTCACTTCGCCGGCTGGGACGCGCGATGGTCGCACTGGTAATCCTCGGAGTCGTGCTGCCGTTGAACGACATCGACTGGACGGGGGCCAGAATCGCCCTGCTCGTCATCGCACCGCTCGCCGGCGCGGCGATCTTCGCGGCGCTGTTCGTCCTTGCCGGAGCGGTCCAGTTCTGGCTTGTCGAGGGTGGAGACTTCACCGCTGCCTTCACCTATGGCGGCAGCTACGCCGCGTCGTTTCCAGCCAGCGTGTTCGCCATGCCGATGCGGGTGCTGTTCACCTTTGTCGTGCCGGCGACCTTCGTTGCCTACCTGCCCACGCTCGTCCTGCTCGACCTGCCGGGACCGGTCGGCTTGCCGCAATGGCTCGGTTGGACCACACCGGTGGCCGCCGCCGGCATCTGGAGCCTCGCCGCACTCGGTTGGAACGCCGGGCTACGTCACTACACGGGAGCCGGATCGTGATCATCAGTGTCAAGGATCTCCGTCGAGAGTTCGTCATCCGCGCGCCCACGGGCCGGATATGGCGCAACCGGACCACCGTCCACGCGGTGGACGGGCTCAGCTTCGACATTGCGCCCGGATCGTCGGTTGGATACATCGGAGCGAACGGCGCGGGCAAGTCGACCACGATAAAGATGCTCACCGGCATCCTGGTGCCGACGTCCGGAACGGTGCGCACCTGCGGACTGCATCCGGTCAAACAGCGCAAGGCCCTCGCCCGCCGGATCGGCGTGGTATTCGGGCAGCGATCGCAACTGTGGTGGGACCTCCCGCTGCGCCAGTCGTACCGGACCCTTGCCGCGATCCACCGGTTGCCGGCCGCGGAGCGGACCGCCCGGCAGGGCGAACTCGTCGAGCGGCTCGACCTGGCGGACTTCCTGGACACCCCCGTCCGTCAGTTGTCCCTCGGCCAGCGGATTCGGGGCGAGATCGCCGCCGCGCTGTTGCACTCGCCGGAACTGCTCATCCTGGACGAGCCCACCATCGGTCTGGACGTGCTGAGCAAGGAGCGCCTGCGGGTGTTCCTCGCCGAGCAGCGGGCATCGCACGGAACGACATTGCTGCTGACCACCCATGACATGGACGACGTGCAGCGGTTGTGCGACCGCATCCTGGTCGTCGACCATGGCCGGCTGGCCTATGACGGCACGCTGCCCGGGCTGGTCACCCGGGTCGGCGTCGATCGCGTGCTGACGCTGGACCTGAACAAGCCGTCGCCACCCCTGACCGGGATTCCGTTCACCCGCCTGGTCGACGTCGAGCCGGACGGCCTGCGCCAGCGGCTGGCATTCTCGCCGCAGGAGACGACGGCCGCGGCTGTCCTGGCCGAAGTCGGCGGCAGGACGGACGTTCGCGATCTGACTATCGAAGAGCCGGACATCGAGGACGTGGTCCGCCGTCTCTACCTGGCCTCCCCTGCCCCTCCGCGTTGATCATGCAATTGTGGGGATGACGACACGCCGTCAACCCATGCCGAGCGCACGGAACAAAACGGGCGTAATCGGCGCGTCGTCGTCCCCACAATTGCATGATCAACGGAGTGGGGGTGAGAGGGCGTCGAGTAGAGGCTCGGCATCCGTGGCCTTGAGCCGTCCGGACGCCAGGGCACGGGCTGCCGTGCGCCGCGCCAGCTGGACGTACGCGTCGACCGACTCCGGTGCCACCCGCCTGATCTCGGCGACATGGCTCGCCACCGTTCCGGCGTCGCCCCGCGCTACCGGCCCGGTGAGCGCAGCGTCGCCAGATCGGAGCACGTTGTCGAGCGCGGCGGACAGCAGCGGTGCCAGCACCTTGTCCGGCCGATCGATCCCGGCGCCGCGCAGCAGATCCATGGCGTCTGCGACCAGCGTGACGAGGTGGTTCGATGCGTGGGTCAGGGCCGCGTGGTAGCGAGTACGGTCCTCCTCGGCGATGCGGACCGGCTCCGAGCCCATCTCCATGACGAGCGCTTCGGCCACCGGCCACAGCGGCTCCGGTGCCGTGACGCCGAAGACCGCGCCGGCCAGCCGTTCCAGATCGACGGACGTTCCCGTGAAGGTCATCGCCGGATGCAGCGCGAGCGGCAAGGCGCCTGCGCGGGTTGCCGGGTCAAGGACGTCCACGCCGTGCCGGCCGCTGGTGTGCGCCATGATCTGACCGGTCCGAACGGCCCCCGTGCTCGCCAACCCGGCGACGAGATCCCCAAGCACGTCATCCGGCACCGTCAACAGCACCAGGCTCGCCCTCTCGAGGACGTCGGCGGGCGTCACGAGCGGTACGTCCGGTAACAACTCGTGTGCGCGATGTTTGCTGCTCACCGACACCCCGTAGCCGGCCACAACCCGGTGGCCCGCCCTGGCCAGGGCCGCGCCGAGCACCGCACCGACGCGCCCCGTTCCGACAACGCCTACGTCGAGCCGGGCGGGACGTTCATCTGTCGTCATGGCTGACCCTTCTCCGGATGTCGCGACAATCCACAGCTACCGACGGTGTGGATTGTCTCAAGATCGCGACGCGGATCTACTCCGGTGCAACCACCACAGACCGACGAAGGGCAACACGAGTGGGACGAAGCCGTACCCACGGCCGAAGTCGGACCAGACGGTGTCGCGCGGAAAATCGCCGGTACCAAACGCTGTCACCGAACCGACGATGAGGACTCCCGCGAGCTCGACGAGCACGGCCGTGACGGCCACTCGATAGGCCGTCGGCCCTGGCCGAGCGAGCGCCACAGTGGCGACCAGATAGACCACCGCTGCGAAGGCGGACAGCAGGAACGGCACCGGCGCTTCATCGAACCGGGTGGCGATCTGGTAAGCGGATCGCGACGTGGCGGCCACGGCGAACAACGCGTACACGGCGATCAGCATCCGGCCCGGTCCGGTGTTAGTGGCCGGAGCGTCACCCACCTGCGCCGTCCCACAGTTGCTGGAGCCGGACGACAACGACCGGCACGGCAAGCGCCGCCACCAGCAGCACGGCCGTGCCCCACCGGCTCTTCTCGGCGAGGGCCCAGAACAGTCCGAGCGGAAGCACTAGCAACGACACCACCAGGTAGGCGATGAACACACCGAGTTGATCCGGCGAGCCCTCGACGGCGAGCAGGATGACCGCCACGACGAGTTGCACAACGAGCAGCAACTCGACCACTCCTGCGCCGACGACGTGCGGCTCCCGCGGGATCTGATTGCGGACCACGGCATACAGGCACCACGCGGCGTAGGCCAGCGAAGCCACGATCACCACATAGGCGAGGACATCCAGCACGGCGCACCACCCTAGCCCCGGCGCGAGCGCGTAGTTGCCTCGCCTGGATATGAGCCGGTCCGGCGACGCGTTGACGGCCGTAGGGTGAACTCATGGCGTGGCCGACCTGGCGGCAGGCGATGGAGCACGCGCTCTACGGGCCGGAGGGCTTCTTCCGCCGCGAACGTCCCGCCGATCATTTCCGGACGTCGGTGCACGCCGGCGAACTGTTCGCCACGGCGATCGGCCGGCTGGCCGATCTGTGCGGCGCCCACACCGTGGTCGACATCGGGGCGGGCAGTGGCGAACTTCTTGCGGCTCTCGCGAAGAACAAGCCTGAGCTCGACTTGCTGGCGGTCGAGCTCGCCGCACGCCCGGCCGGCCTGCCGGCCGCCATCGGATGGCTACCCGAGCTCCCGGACGGCGTTGGGCAGGCACTGGTCATCGCAAACGAATGGCTGGACAACATCCCGGTAGAGGTTGTCGAGGTAGATGAGGACGGGCGGCCCAGGATCGTGCACGTCGACCCCGCGACAGGCGCCGAGGCCCTCGGCGAACCGGTTGGGAGCGCAGACGCCGAGTGGCTGGCCGCCTGGTGGCCGCTCCACGACGCCGAACCGGGTACCCGAGCGGAGGTGGGCGGCGAGCGTGACAGCGCGTGGGCCGGCGTCGTCACGAAGGTACGGCATGCCGTGCTCGTCGCGATCGACTACAGCCACAGTCGCGACGACCGGCCGCCTCACGGATCGCTCGCCGCGTACCTGGACGGACGTACCGCCCGGCCAGTCCCCGACGGTACGCGTGATCTGACCGCACACGTGGCGCTCGATTCGTGCGCCGCCGCGGGTGAGGCGGCTGGAGCCACCGGCACCGTCTTGACGATCCAGCGGCATGCGTTGCGCCGGCTCGGGATCGATGCGGGATTGCCGCCACGAGAGCTGGCTGTCAGCGATCCGCCGGCCTACGTCGAGGCGCTCGGCCGGACCAGCGAAGCCGCCGAGCTTGTCGACAGTGCCGGGCTTGGCGGGTTCACGTGGCTTGTTCAGGCGGTGGGAATGCAGATCCCCACCGTGGTCGCCGAACTGCGCTCCTGACCGACGTTCAGCCTGAGTCACCGTGGCCCGGCGAATCCTGCTCTTCGAAGCGCGGCGGAACGCTGTCGCCTCTGCCGTCTGCGATCGCAGCGGGCGGATCGCCGTTGCCGACCTCTTCGTCGCCTCCCGGAGCGACCATCCACCGTTCGGGCACATCCACCCTTCTGGCCAGCCGTGCGCGACGTGCCTGAGCCTCGAGAATGTCTCGGGCCTGCAACTCGGGGCGGTGCCGGATGACAGCGTCGACTGGACCTGGGGTTGTGTCGACCGCCACGCTCGCGAGCTTCAGCCGGCGCTGGATCGGTCCCTGCGTGAGCCGCACACTCTGGGTCTTGGCATGCGGGACGATCATAAGAGACCGGTAGAACACACCTTCTCGGGCGACGATGACCCGGTCGTCCGCACCGTACGCCAGCCGGAACCAACCGATCGGCCGAAGCCAGGCAGCCCGACGTGGTACCCGCTCGAGCGGCACGCTCGCTGGGTCCGCGCCGGGTAGCACCTGGCGGAGCACGCTTATCGCCTCGTGGTACGTCGCCACCGGCAGCAGCGTGGAGGTCTGCGGAGACGACGAACTACCCGCGTAACCCGCGACGTCGACGTCGACCTTGACCCAGTCCTTGACTCGCCAGAGCAGCGGCTGGCGCAGCGCCACACCCTGGATCCGGCCGGGTGGGACGGTCTGCGACCGGGTGTCGAGCAGGCCCTTGCGGATCCGGAAGCCATCGGGCGATTCGGCCAGCGTGAAGCCGAAGTTGCGGCCTAGCTGGTACCACAGCGCGGCACCGACCGCGAACAGGCCCGGAATGAAGCCGGACATGCCGGCAATCACGATCTGACCCGATCCGGTCGCCACGACGACCGCAATGGCGACGAACACGGCAACGCCGAACATGAACGCGCCGGACAGGACTGTCGAACCGATCAGCCGGTCCAGCTGAACCTCGTGCACCTGTCTTTCCGGCGCCTCGGGCGTGTCGGCGGCGATGCCGGCGCTGCGGGCGAGCAATTCGGCCCGCAGCCGGACGGCATCGTCGACGGAGAGATACGCCAACGGCGCCTCGGACTCACCACCGCCGGCGACCTCCATCCGCAGTTCGGAGACCCCGAGCAGCCGCCCGGCGAGGGGGCGGACGATGTCGACCGCCTGGAGCCGGTCCATCCGCACCCGTCTGGACCGCCGCTGGAAGACGCCCGAGTCGATGCGCAGATCGTCGCCGTCGAATCCGTACCGAGTGAACCACCAGGACGCGAAGCCGAACCCGAACCCCAACACGGCCACGACGGGGATGATGACGGCGAACCGGCGTGGATCACCCGAGACGACAGCGTTCTGGCCGCCGAAGACTATGGCGGCGGCCAACCAGGCCCAGCCCCGGAGCAGCGGGGTTACCGGGTGAAGCCGACGAAAGTGCGCTGGTGTGCGATCCGCCGCCCCGCGCAGTCCCATGCCCTGCCGGTCCGCGTCGGGACGGTCCGTTTCGGGACGGTCCGTTTCGGGACGCTCCAAGCCGGGCTGCGCCTCGCCGGGCTGCTCCTCGCCGTTCACGACGCCGAGCGTAGCTCGCGGGTCGACCGAGGCTCTGTCACCCTTGGATCAAAGCCCAGCCGCGCGGGCTTCGCCGAGCGCGGCGAGCCGGTCTCGGAGTCTGGCGGCCTCGTCGGGCGGCAGACCTGGGATCCGGGCGTCCGTTGCGGGTGAAGCAGTGTGCAGTTGGACCGTCGCGATGCCCACGCGCCGTTCGAGTGGCCCGGAGTTGACGTCGACGAACTGCATCCGGCCGTACGGTACGACGCTCAGCTTCCTGAACAGCACGCCGTGTTTGACCAGTAGATCGTCGTCGCGTTCGGCATAGCCCCATGCCCGCCAGTTGCGCGGGATGAGCCATAGCCCCCAGATCAGCACGACTAGCGCGACAGCCAGCCCGACCGCCGCCAGCCACCAGACGAGCAACAGACCGGCGACCAGTGCTGCGAGACCGAACACGGCCACCCAGAACAGCAACACCGCGCGGCGCAACGTGACGAGCGCCTTGGACACCGGCTGCCATGCTTCACCGGGCGGAGCGAACACCTGATCCACACCACGGAGCGTACGCGCCGCGGCTCACCGTTCCGCAGTGCCATGAGACCAGGGGGTGAACAAAAGGCTAAATGATCTTCGTTGCGCGCGCTGCAAATGGCAGACTCGGCACTGTGACGACCGAGACGACCGTGGGCATCGGGTCGGGGGCCGGCGAACTCGCCACCACCGACATGGTCCTCAACATCGGGCCACAGCACCCGGCGACGCATGGCGTCCTTCGACTCAAGCTCACTTTGGACGGCGAGCGCATCCTCGAGTGCGAGCCGATCATCGGCTATATGCATCGGGGCGCCGAGAAGCTCTTCGAGGTTCGCGACTACCGGCAGATCATTGTGCTGGCCAACCGGCACGACTGGCTCTCGGCGTTCGCCAACGAGCTCGGTGTCGTTCTCGCCGCCGAACGCATGCTCGGCATGGACGTCCCTGTCCGGGCCGTGTGGGCGCGCACCTTGCTCGCCGAACTCAACCGGGTACTGAACCACCTGATGTTCCTCGGCTCCTATCCCCTCGAGGTGGGTGCGATCACACCGATCTTCTACGCGTTCCGCGAGCGGGAGACCCTGCAACAGGTCATGGAGGAGATCTCCGGCGGCCGGATGCACTACATGTTCAACCGAGTCGGCGGCCTGAAGGAGGATCTGCCGGCCGGTTGGCTCGACCGGGCCGCCGACGCCGTCGCCGGTGTGCGCCGGCGGCTTCCGGCGATGCGCGACATGATCCTCGGTAACGAGATCTTCATCGCTCGCACGCGGGGGGTGGGAGTGCTCGACGCCGAGACGGTTCACGCCTACGGGGTATCCGGGCCGCTCGCCCGCGCGTCCGGGGTGGACGTCGACCTGCGCCGGGACGAACCGTACCTGGCCTACGGCGAACTGTTCCGCGACGGCGGGCCCGGGCGGGTGGTGACCCGGCAGGACGGCGACTGCTACGCCAGGTTCGAGGTGCTCGCCGAGCAGGTGTCCGTGTCGCTGGAACTGGCCGACCGGTGCATCGATCAGTTGCGCTCGTTGCCGCGCGGGCCGATCAACGTCAAGCTGCCCAAGGTCCTCAAGGTCCCGGAAGGCCACACCTACGCCTGGACCGAGAACCCCCTGGGGCTCAACGGCTACTACCTCGTCTCGCACGGCGAGAAGACGCCGTGGCGGCTCAAGCTCCGGTCGGCGTCGTTCAACAACATCGCCATGCTTCCGGAGTTGCTGCGCGGCTGCCTGATCGCCGACATGGTGGCCATTCTGGGTTCGACCTTCTTCGTCGTCGGCGACATCGACAAGTAGGGCTGCGATCGCCCTTGATCACGAATGCTCTGTGACCGGATCGGGCTACAACCCTTCGTGATCACGAGCCTGGACCGACCAGCTCACCCGCGTCGACCTCGACCGGCACCGTGTTGGCCGCCGTCGCGAGTGGGCACGTCCAAGCCGGCGAGTACGCGCAGGACGGGTTGTAGGCGAAGTTGAGGTCGACGACCAACTCGCCGTCACGCACGTCCCCGCCCAGGTCGGCGCCCTTGACGGTGTCGATCAGATAGCGACCTCCGCCGTACGACCTCGCCGGGGCCGAGGCGTCCTTGATCGGTACGAAGATGCCCCCACCGTACGAGTCGAGCCACCACACCGCCAGGTCTCCCACACCGGGCACGTGGAGCGCGCCGGCCAGTTCGAACGGCACCAGGCCGTCGGTCGCGGTGTCGACCTCCCACCGCTGCGGTGGTACGTCGGTGTCCACGGCCAGCGTGAACCGCAATGCGGGATCGTATGGCGCGTAGTTCAGTCCGCCGAATCGGTTCCGCTCACGGGCCGGGATCGGTGATGCCGGATGCGAGGCGAACAGCTCGTCGCGTGCCGCGCGCCAGTGCTCGTGCGCGGCACATGGATCGCCGTTCGCCCGCGCCTCGGCGTAGATGGCGTGGACCCGGCGACGCCAGTCGAGTACCCCGAGTGGCGTCGCCAGCGCACCACCGGGCTCGCTCAGAGCAAGCCCTGCTGTTCCAGATAGTCGCGGGCCACATCTTCGGCCAGCTCACGATCACGGTCGACCCGCGCGTTGAGCTCCGCGAGGTCCTCCGTAGTCAGCACGTCGGCCAGTTGGTTGAGCGCGTTGGCGACGGCCTCGTCGCCGGCGGAATCGGCGTTGACGACCGGTACCAGGTTGTCGGCCTGCTGCAACCCCTGGTCGTCTTCGAGCAGGACGAGCCCGAGGTCCTCGAGAGTTCCGTCAGTCGTCGCCACTAGACCCAGGTCGGCGTCGCCGTTGGCGACGGCCTCCTTCGTCTGCGGGCTGCTGAAGCCGAGTGGTAGCACTTCGGTGATGTCCAACCCGTAGGTCTGCTCAAGGCCGGGCTGGCAGAACGGCCGGTCGGGGCATTCTTCGACGGCCGCCAGCACGATCGGCTCGCCGAGGGCGCCCAGGTCGGAGAGCGTCGATACGCCGTTGGCATCGGCGAACTCCTGCGACACGGCAAAGCCGTTCTGGTCGGCCGCCTGGGCCGGCTCGAGCACAAGCAGCCCCCGCTCCTCGGCCAACGGTCGCATCGCGTCGACCGTCTCAGCGGCGTCATTCGTCGCGACCGGCGACTCGGACGGCGCGTCGGGACCGTTGATCACCGTGTTGAGGTACTCGGCCATCGTGGCGGCGTACTCGGGAACGACGTCGATCTCGCCCGCCTCCAGCGCCTGGGCGTAGATCTCGCGGTTGTCCGCGGTCTGGATGTCGACCGTGTAGCCGGCATCCTCCAGCAGGAGCCGGTACATCTCCTGCATGATGTTCATCTCAGTGAAGTTGGCGCCGCCCACGGTAAGCGAACCCGAGCCAGCCGCAGCGTCCTCTGTGCTGTCGGTGCTGTCGGTGCTGTCGGTGCCACCGGTGCCGTCGCCTCCGTCATCGTCTCCACAGCCCGACAGGGCCAGAGACAGCCCGACCGCCGCCCCTGCTATGGCAAGAATGCGTCGTCTGTACATGACCTGCGAAACCGCCCTTCCAGCGTCCGCCTTCTGTGTCCCGTGGTGGCCGGTTGCCGCCACGCGTGTCCGGCGGGCGCCACAGCGTGCCGCCCGCATCCACCCGTAGTTAACTACGTGCCGCCGACAATCCTTTCCGTTACGCCGGTCACGCTTGGATTACGGGCGACCTTTCCCCTGCCGACGGGACGCCGGTCGACCGGGCCGCCCGCAGCGGGTCGACGCGCCGCTGGAGCAGTTCCATGAGACCCTCGATTGCCAACGCCAACACAGCGACAAGAATGGCTCCAGCCACCATCTGCGGGTAGTCGCGTCGGCCGAACCCTGCGGTGATGATGCGGCCCAACCCCGGCCCCGCCACGAGAGCGGCGATAGTAGCCGTCGCGACGACCTGCACGGTCGCCAGCCGGATGCCGTTCATGATCAGCGGGACGGCCAGCGGCGCCTCGACCCTTCGCAACAGCTGAATGCCACTCATTCCCATGCCGCGGGCCGCCTCGACGGCATCCCGATCGACCTCTCGCATCCCTACGTAGGTATTGGTCAGAACCGGCGGCACGGCGAATGCCACCAGCGCGAGGATCGTCGCCCAGATCGACAATCCGACGGGGCTGAGGACCAGCAGCACCAGGATAGCCAGCGTCGGCACCGCGCGGCCGACGTTGCTGATGTTGATCGCCAACGTGCCGCCCCGGCCGAGGTGCCCGAGCCACAGCCCAACCGGCAGCGCTACCGCGCAGGCGATCGCCATCGAGATGGCGGTCAGCCACAGGTGCTCGAAGAGGCGGCCCGGCACACCGGCCGAGCCCTCCCAGTTGGCTCCGTCGGCCAGCCAGCCGAACGCGTCGAACAGCAGGTCCATTACGCCGCGACCCTCCGCCATGGCGTTATCAACCGCTCGATGCCCACGAGCAGCAGGTCGGCGATGACGGCGAGTACCACGCACAGCACCGACGCCGTCAACACCTGGGCGCGAAAGTTGCTCTGAAACCCTTGGAAGATCAGGTTGCCGAGCCCGCCGTGTCCCACGATGACCCCCACCGTGGTCAGCGCCACTGTCGAGACGGCCGCCACCCGCAACGCCGCGAAGACGGTCGGCAACGCCATCGGCAGTTCGACCTGCCAAAGCAGCCGCCGGCGGCCGTATCCCATGCCAAGAGCCGACTCCTTGACGTCGGCCGACACTGCATCGAGACCAGCCAGGATGCCACGGGTGAGGATGGTCAGCGAGTAGAGCACCAGTCCGATGATCACAGTCGTGGACGACAACCCGCCCCACAGCACAAGACCTGGGATGAGCAGCAACGGGAAGAGCGCCAACGACGGGATGGTGTACAACCCGGTCGACATGCCCAGAACCAACCCGCGCAACCTGGGACGCCGCCGGGCCAACAGCGCCAGGCCGAAGGCCACGACGAATCCGAACACCAGCGACACCACAGTGATGTAGACGTGCTCCTGCAACGCCTCCAGGATCTGTTCTGACCTCGTCCGGACGTACTCGGGGCAGATCCAGTCGTTGCGCCGGAGGCAGTCCTGCGAGAATGTGACCGCATGAGCGCCGGCGCCGAGAGCCATTCCCAGGACGTTACAGGAGACGTGATGATCCGACTGGATCGAGTCTCCAAGCAGTATCCGGACGGAACGGTTGCCGTCCGCGAGCTGACCCTCGACGTTCGCAGCGGCGAGATCGTCACGCTCGTCGGCCCGTCCGGATGTGGCAAGACCACGACGATGAAGATGGTCAACCGCCTGATCGAGCCGACGTCCGGACGCATCTTCATCGGCGGGCGGGACGTCACCGACGCCGACCCTGTTGAGCTGCGCCGCGGCATCGGCTACGTCATCCAGAACGTCGGGCTGTTCCCGCACCGCACCATCGAGCAGAACATCGCCACTGTTCCAGAACTGCTCGGCTGGACCAAGTCGCGCCGCAGGGAACGAGCCGTCGAGCTGATGAACCTCGTCGGGCTCGACCCGGCATTGCATGGCCCGCGTTACCCGCACGAGCTCTCCGGCGGGCAGCGGCAGCGAGTCGGGGTCGCCAGGGCCCTCGCCGCCGACCCTCCCGTGCTGCTCATGGACGAGCCGTTCAGCGCGGTCGATCCCATCGTGCGTGCCCAGCTGCAGGACGAGTTCCTGAGACTTCAGGACGAGGTACGCAAGACGATCCTGTTCGTCACGCACGACATCGAAGAAGCCGTCCGGCTCGGCGACCGGACGGCGGTGTTCGCCCAGGGTGGCCACCTCGAGCAGTTCGACACACCGGCCGCCATCCTCGGCTCGCCTGCCACCGACTTCGTGGCCGAGTTCGTCGGAGCCGACCGCGGGCTGAAGCGGTTGTCGGTGACCCCGGTCACCGAGGACGATCTCGAACACCCGCCCGTTGTCCGTCTGGACGACGATGTTCGCTCAGCCATGGCGACGATGGGAACGTCCCGGTGGGCGGTCGTGCTGGACGCGGACGGCGGGCTTGCCGGCTGGATCGGCCGTGACATGGCGAGCGGCGGCGGTACGGTGCATGATCACGCCCGGCGAATGGAGGCCTGGGTCGAGCTCGACGACTCACTCAAGGTCGCCTTCGGCGAGATGCTGCAGTGGAATGCCGGCTGGGTCGCCGTGCTCGACAAGAACTCGCGATACCTCGGCGTACTGACGCCATCAACGCTGCATGCCGCGCTGCGCCGGTCGATCGAGGCGGACGCCCAACAGGTCGACGCCAGCGACGTCGAACTCGAGACGGTGCAAGACGCCTAACACCAACTCGCGGCGATCGTCGGCGGAGCGCCCTGCACATGGTCGGACGGGAGATCCGTCCATGATCAACCCCGGCTAGGCGGTGCGGCGCTCCTCATCCTCGTCGTCGTTGCGGTTCTCACGCGGGGTCAGAAGTTCTTCGTCGTCGTCGGCCCGAGCATCCCACGCGATAAGGTCGACCACCGTCGGCGCCTCCGCGAGATCGGGCCACAGCTCGGTCCACTCGGCATTGTCCGCCAACCGCACCAGATCGGCGCCCGGCTTGCCTGTGGCGTGGTCCTGGCTGAGCTTGGCCGAGGCCAGCTCACCCTCCAGCCAATCGACCCGGTGCCGCAACAAGCCGATCCGGCTGGACGCAGCGTCCAGCAGTGCGACGAGATGTTCGGTGAAAGCCCGATGCTCACCCGCATAACGCGCGTGCTCGGCTGCGTAGTCGGCCGCGATTCGGGCGCGGGCGGCCGCCACGTCCGCTCGACGCCGCCTGTCGACACGGAACACGAGGACAGATACGACCGTGGTCGACACCGCCGCAGCGGCGGCTGCGGGCAGTGACCATCGGCCGTCCATGAGGGCCACCGCGACCGCTGCGAATGCCAGCACGGGCGCCAGCTTGGCCACCAACCGAACCGAGCCAAGACGGCTGCGACGGCGCACGCTTCTCATGGCCCAGAACGGTACCGGTGTCCGGCGCGTGTTCTGGTCGCCACACGCCGACGAGCCGCCAACTCTTGTGACACGCCTGCACCGGTCAGTGCGGATCGGGCCGGGCGTCCTCGTCAGACTCGTCCGGCGGAACCCGGCAGGCGAGTTCCAGGCGATAGCCCGCTACGGCCACCGCCACGCCGGCGACGGCCACCGCGGCGGCCAACAGAGCGCGGTCGCGAGCGACCGTGCCGCTCAACTGGTCGAGCACGACTCCACCGATTCCCGCGTAGACACCGGCCAGGATCACGCCGAACACCGACGCTGCCTTGCCGAGCGCGAGCAGCCGCGCCACCACAAGTGCATCGACGCGGCCGTCGTAACGCCGCTCACTTATCCAGCCACGCGCAACACGGGCTCCGAGCAGCAGGAGGAACGCCATCACCGCGAGCACTATCGCCAGCACCCATGGCACCGAGGGCAAGGCACCGGTCGCCACCTTGACGAGCCGGCCGAACAGCCAACCCACCGGGATGCCGGCCAGCCCGACCCACAGCAGGTTACTGATCTTGGTGGCGCGCACGTCCCTCAGGCTGGCAGCTCGAGCTCGACGTCGTCCAGCCGCCTGACCCCCGACTTGGAAACGGCGTCGCTCAGCTCGCCTACCCGGCCGAATCCGGGGACGGAGAACTCCGGATCGACCTCTGCCCACGGCACCAGGACGAACGCTCGCTCGGTGAGCCGGGGGTGTGGAACCTGCAGGTCTTCGTCCTCGACGGTCTTGTCGCCCACCGCCAGCACGTCCACGTCGAGCGTCCGCGGGCCTTTCGGCACCTCGCGGGTCCGCCCGAATGCGTCCTCAGCGGCCTGGCAACGCTCCATGAGTGAGCGTGGTGAGAGGGTCGTGTCGACCACCAGCACCGCGTTGAGGAACGGCGGCTGTTCCGCGGGGCCGCCGACCGGTTCGGTCTCGTAGACGGACGAGACCGCGACGGCAACTATCTCGGACGAGTCGGTCAGCGCGTCGACCGCCGCCTGCAGGTATTCCAGCCGGTCGCCCAGGTTGCTCCCGAGGGCGAGTGCGGCACGGCGGAGGGGACGAAGGTCTCCTGTCAGTGTGTCGGCGTCCACGACGGCAGGGTTCGGGAAGTTGGTCACGTGCGGGCCCTTCGAATCGTCACGGTCACGTCACCGAACGGCACCCGCATCGGCGCCTCCGGCTTGTGCACGGTCACTTCGACGTCCTGGACGTGGACGAACGTCAGACAGACGTCGGCAATACGCTGAGCGAGTGTCTCGATCAGCTTGACCGGCTCCCCCGCGATGACACCGACGACCCGCTCGGCAAGGTCGCCGTAGTCGACGGTGTCGGCGAGATCGTCTCTGGCTGCCGCAGCGCGGGTGTCGACGCCTAAGACGACGTCCGCAAGGAACTCCTGGCCGGCTTCATGCTCCTTCGGGAGCCAGCCATGCCGGCCCCGGGCAGAGAGTCCGCGCAGCGCGATGCGGTCAGTCACATCACGACCCTAGCCTCCCGGAGGGCCGGACCGTGCCACCGGTCCGGTGAGGTTGACCACTCAGCGAGGCTCTTCCACAGCAGACGCGTGGTGAACCCACATCCGCCACCTGCCGTCGAGGTAGCAGAACACATTGCTGGCCACGGCCCGCCCACCTGCGAACATCGTCTCGGGCATCCCTTCGGGAGCCGACAGCAGATTCTCGGTACAACTGATCACACCGACGTCACCTAACCGGCGGGCCTGGGTGTCGGTCAGGACGAACTGCAGGTACGGCGTGCTGGCCAGAATCGCAGCCCAGGACCTCATGACCGCCTTGGCGCCGTGAATCGGCGGCAGGCCGGGGTGGACGCAGACCGCCTCGTCGCCGTCAACCCACAGGGCCGTCAGAGCGTCCAAGTCACCTTGCTCGAGGGCCTCGTAGAACGCAGAATTCGCCGCCAGCAGGTCCGATTCGGTGGTGCTCACTCGGGCGCCTCGTCGCTCAATCCACCGGTCGCACTCGGCCCCTCACTCGTCCCTCGCTCGGGCGCCTCGTCGCTCCACCGCCTGGCGACTTTGACCGCATCCAGCGACCCCGGCACATCATGAACCCGCACGCACCACGCGCCGGCCAGGGCGACAAGCGTCGACAGGGCAGCCGTGGCGGCGTCGCGCCCGTCCGGCGGACGCTCCCGTCCGCTGGCCGGGTCAGCCAGCAACGTACCGAGGAAGCGCTTGCGGGACGCCGCGACGAGAACGGGATAACCAAGCTCCATCAGGTGGCCCAGCCGGTGCAGCAGCGTCCAGTTGTGCTCTCCCGTCTTGGCGAAACCGAGCCCTGGATCGATGATGATCTGGTCCTCGCGGATGCCGGCAGCGACCGCCGCGTCGATCTGGGGTCGCAGCTCTGCCACGACCTCCGCCGTCACGTCCTCGTAGTTGGCGCGCGCCTGCATATCGGCCGAATGGCCGCGCCAGTGCATGAGGATGACCGGCAAGCCGGATTCGGCGACCACCTTGAGCATGTCCGGATCCGCTCGACCGCCGGACACGTCGTTGACCAACCGAGCTCCCGACTCGATCGCCTGCTCCGCCACGACAGCGCGCATTGTGTCGATAGAGACCGGCACACCGGCTGTTGCGAGCTCGCGGACGACGGGCATGACCCGGCGCAACTCCTCGCTGACCGGCGGGCGTTCCGCGCCAGGACGGGTGGACTCGCCGCCGACGTCGACCAGATCGGCGCCCTGGGCCGCAAGGCGGAGGCCGTGGTTGATCGCATCCGCGGGCTCGAACCATCGTCCACCGTCGGAGAACGAATCCGGAGTGACGTTCACCACGCCCATCACCAGGCAGCGGTCGGGCTTGGGCAACCCGCCCACGTACGCCGCAGGACGGCCCAGTGGGCGCTCGACTCCCGTCACTCCGCTCAGCCTACGCGGGACGGGCCCCGCGACGTGGTCGACCCGCGCAGGGCGGCAACAAGCACGAACCGAACCCCGCCTGATGGGACCAGGGTGTGAAGAAGTGCGGCACGATCTTGAAAATTCGCCGGATTTAACCGACACAGATGGATTCTCGTCAAGATCGTGCCGACACTCTTCACAGCCCGGACACTGGCGGCCATCGGGCTGCCGGCCGGGGTGGCGCGATCGGCGAGTTGCTCAGCGGCCGAGGATGAGGCTCATCGCCTCTGCGCGAGTTGCCGACGCTCGCAACTGCCCGCGTACCGCGCTCGTCACGGTCTTCGCACCGGGCTTGCGAACGCCACGCATGGTCATGCAGAGGTGCTCGGCTTCGATTACCACGATCACGCCTCGCGGCTCGAGCAGTCGCATCAGCGAGTCGGCGATCTGCGTGGTGAGACGCTCCTGGACCTGTGGGCGCTTGGCGTACACGTCCACGAGGCGGGCGAGCTTGGACAACCCGGTGATCCGCCCGTCCTCCCCAGGGATGTACCCGACGTGCGCGAAGCCGTAGAACGGCACCAGGTGGTGCTCGCAACTCGAGGCCAGCTCGATGTCCTTGACCAGCACCATCTCGTCGTGGCCAAGCTCGAACGTCGTGGTGAGCACCTCGGCGGGATCCTGATGCAGGCCGCGGAACATCTCCTCGTACGCCCGGGCCACCCGCGCCGGGGTGTCCCGCAGGCCATCGCGCGTCGGGTCGTCGCCGATCGCGATGAGCAGCTCGTGAACCGCCTTCTCGACGCGAGCGTGGTCGAACGGCTTGGTGGTGTATCGCTGCAGGTCCGGCTCAGCGACCTCGCGGTCAGGGAGTTCGCCGTCCGGGTCGGGCTCACGATCCGGTAGCTCGGAAGGCACGATCGTGACCCTACTCGCCGCCCTCGTCCGCCATGCGGGAGATTCCGGGTCGATCTGCCGGGTGTGCCGAGCCGCCGACCGGCTGGCCGGCGTTGACGCCGGAGTCCGCCCCGTTTGGATGTGCAGGCTCAAGTGCTTTGGCCGGAATCTCGACCGGCCCTCGGTCGGAAGGCCGCCGGGTGGCCGAACCGGTCCACGCCGGGCGGCGCGAACGCTTCTTGATCGGCGCGAAGATCTGCTCGACCTGCCCCTTGTCCAGCGTCTCCTTCTCCAGCAGCTCGAGGACAAGGTGATCGAGGACGTCGCGGTTCTCGACCAGGATGTCGAAGGCCTCCTGGTGGGCGGTCTCGATCAGCTTGCGAACCTCTTCGTCGACCTTGGCAGCGACCTCCTCAGAGTAGTCGCGCTCATGGCCTATCTCGCGGCCGAGGAACGGCTCGGACTTGTCCATGCCGAACTTGATGGCGCCGAGGCGCTCCGTCATGCCGTACTGCGTGACCATCCGGCGGGCCAGTGTGGTGGCCTTGTCGATGTCGTTGGCCGCACCGGTCGTCGGGTCGTGGAAGACGAGCTCCTCGGCGGCCCGGCCACCCATCATGTAGGCGAGCTGGTCGAGCATCTCGTTTCGCGTCGTCGAGTACTTGTCTTCGTCCGGAAGCACCATGGTGTAGCCGAGTGCGCCGCCCCGGGGCAGGATCGTCACCTTGTGCACCGGGTCTGTGTGATGCAACGCAGCGGCGACCAGCGCGTGCCCGCCCTCGTGGTACGCCGTGATCTTCTTCTCCTGGTCCTTCATGAGCCGCGAGCGCTTCTGGGGGCCAGCGACGACCCGGTCGATCGCCTCGTCCAACGCTTTGGCGTCGATCAGCTTCTCGTTCTTGCGAGCGGTCAGCAGGGCGGCCTCATTGAGGACGTTGGCCAGGTCGGCACCGCTGAAGCCCGGAGTCCGCCGCGCGACCGCGCGCAGGTCGACGTCCTCGCTGAGCGGCTTGCCGCGGGCATGGACCTCCAGGATCTTCCGCCGGCCCTCGAGGTCTGGCTGCTCCACCGAGATCTGCCGGTCGAACCGGCCGGGACGCAGCAGCGCCGGGTCAAGGATGTCCGGGCGGTTGGTGGCGGCGATAAGGATCACGTTGGTCTTGACGTCGAACCCGTCCATCTCGACCAGCAGCTGGTTGAGTGTCTGCTCACGCTCGTCGTGCCCGCCACCGAGGCCGGCGCCGCGGTGCCGGCCCACCGCGTCGATCTCGTCGACGAACACGATGGCCGGGGCGTTCTCCTTGGCCTCCTTGAACAGATCGCGGACGCGGGAGGCGCCGACGCCGACGAACATCTCGACGAAGTCCGAGCCCGAGATGGTGTAGAACGGCACTCCGGCCTCACCGGCGACTGCCCGGGCGAGCAGCGTCTTGCCGGTGCCGGGTGGGCCGTAAAGCAGCACACCCTTCGGGATCTTCGCACCGACGGCCTGGAACTTGCCGGGCTCCTGCAGAAACTCCTTGATCTCTTGGAGCTCCTCGATAGCCTCGTTGACACCCGCGACGTCCGCGAACGTGGTCTTGGGTGCCTCCTTGCTTTGCAGCTTGGCCCGGTTCTTGCCGAAGCTCATCACCTGGCTGCCGCCCTGCATGCGGCTCAGGAAGAAGATGAACAGCGCTATGAGCAGCAGGAATGGCAGGAACGCGCCCAGGATGCTGACCAGCAGGTTCGGCTGCGCGATCTCGACGTCGTAACCGTCGGGCAGGGTTTCGGCTTCGGCCTGATCCTGCAGCATGTGCTGCAGTTCGATGCCCTGGCCTTCGACGTACTGGGCGGAGATCTGGGTCTCGTCCTTGAGGGTGAGCTCGATCAGCTGGTTCTCGCCGCCGATGAGCTTGGCCTCCTGGACGTTGCCGTCGTTGATCTCCTGGACGACCCGTGCGGTGTCGACTCGCTCGAACTCTTCGCCCGAGTCGAGCATCCGCAGGATCAAGATCGCGGCGAACGCGAATATGACGAACCATATGAATGGTCCGCGGAGAAGTCGTCTGGTGTTCATAATTCGGAGCCGGATGGCCCCGGTCCTCCTGCTTGTCGGTCACCTGGTGGCAGCGGTGTCCAGCGGTCTGGCCGCCGGAAATACCAGATCATATGACGGTACACCGCCCCCGCCTTCTGACGGGCATGCCCGCCGGTCCCTGCTGAGATGGGAACGCCGGGTTCGTCCGGCATGTTCCCTGGCCAGGCTGCATGTGGCCGACTTCTCAGGAGGTTCTCAGCGAACCTTTCACGCATATACGTGCGGGGCCAGCGTGGCGACCACGCGGAGATTGCGGTACTTCTCGGCGAAGTCGAGGCCGTAGCCCACCACGAACTCGTTGGGAATATCGAAGCCGACATACCGGACGCCCACGGCCGTCTTGGCAGCTTCCGGCTTGCGGAGAAGCGCGCATGTCTCGACCGACGCGGGTCCTCGTGAGCGCAGGTTCGAGATCAGCCAGGACAGCGTCAGGCCGGTGTCGATGATGTCCTCGACCACGAGCACATGTCGGCCGGTCAGATCGGTGTCGAGGTCCTTGAGAATGCGAACCACTCCGGAGGACTTCGTCCCCGAGCCGTACGACGAGACGGCCATCCAGTCCGTTTCGACCTGGCGGTTGAGCGCTCGCGACAGGTCGGCCATCACCATGACGGCACCTTTCAGCACGCCGACCAGCAGCAGATCACGTCCTTCGTAGTCCCGCTCGATCTCAGTGGCCAGTTCGGCGAGCCGGCTCTGGATCTCTGGCTCGGACAAAAGGACCTTCTCGAGATCCGTGCTGATGTGTTCGGGGTCCACGAACCGTAGCTTTTCATACCCGGATCGGACACTCAGCGCGAAGGTGCGAATCGCAGCATTCGACCGGTTCGCGTGGCGCGTACCGGCCCGGGCAGGTCGATGCCGCGTTGTCCGTGCCATCGGGTGATCAGGGTGTCAACGGCGTCAACGTGCGCCGCGGTCAGGTCGGTAGAGGGACAGCCGGCCTTGATCGCCGCCCGACGAATCGTGCGGGTGCGTACCGCCCGTGGCAGTTCGGCCAGCCGTGCAACGTCGAGTTCTAGCTGATCAGGGTGACTCTGGTGGTGCTCCAACCCCACCGACGTCACCTCGATCTTGGCTTCGACAAGCGCCCGGTCGGCCCAGGCGTCGAGCGCGTCAGCATCGGCTCGCAGCAGCGCCGCAGTCCGGCTCAGCGCCTCGGCGACGCCTGGCCCAAGCTCGGCCTCGAGAACGGGAAGTACACGATGCCTGACACGCGCCCGGGCGAAAGCCGGGTCGGCGTTGTGCGGGTCGTCCCAGGGTTTGACGTCCGGTGGCAGCGCCGCCCGTGCCGTCTCTCGTGACACGCCCAGCAACGGGCGCCGGTACCTACCCGACACCGCCGGCATCCCGCTGAGCGACCGCGGCCCGGATCCCCGCGCCAGCCCGAGCAGTACGCTCTCTGCCTGGTCGTCGCGGGTGTGACCGAGCAGCACGGCCGATGCGTCGTAGCGGTCCGCGGCCGCGTCGAGCGCGGCGTACCTGGCCGCCCGCGCATTTCCCTCGGGGCCGTGGCCCCGCTCCGGCACGCGGACATGCACGACTTCGACCGGGTCAAGCCCGAATCGGGTGAGCAGAACGGCCGTCTCGCGGGCTCGCTCCGCCGAGCCGGACTGTAGCCCGTGGTCGACGACCACTCCTCCGGCCGGGCGGGCGTCCCGCTGGCAGGTCCAGCCGAGTGCTGCCGCGAGGGCGAGCGAGTCGGCCCCACCCGAACACGCGGCGAGGACGACCCGCGCGGCGTCCGCATCGGCAAGCGCGTTTCGCACTGCCCGGCGGACGGTGAACTGCTCCTGGTCAGCCATCTCCGTCAACCCGGCGCACCCAAGCGACCGAGTCGGTGATCTCAGCGAGCGTCGGCAGGGTCTCAGCCGACTCCCACACCTTGTTGAACCCGCTCATGCCGACCTCGTCGACCACGCTGCGAACGAATCGCGCCCCGTCCCGGTACTGGCGCATCTTGGCATCGAGCCCCAGCAGGCGGCGAGCCGTCCGCTCCAGGCCCTTGGCGCTCACCCGGCGGCGCTGGAACTTGTGCCGGATCTTCTCCACGCTCGGGACGACCTCCGGCCCGACCCCGTCCATCACGACCTCGGCATGGCCCTCGAGCAATGACATTGCCGCGGTAACCCGGTCGATGACGGCTCGCTGGGCCGGCGATTGGACCAGGTCGAGAAGCGATCGGGACTCCTGATCCGCGCCTGGCCTGATCACCGAGCGCACCACCTCACCGAGCCGGGCGACGAACACCGCCGTGTCGGTCTCCGTGGCCTCGACGAACTCGGTGATCTGGTCGCGGAGGTACTGGCGCATCCACGGCACCGCGGTGAACTGGACCCGATGGGTCTCCTCGTGCAGGCACACCCACATCCGGAAGTCCCGCGGGTCGACCTTGAGCTCCCGCTCGACATGGACCACGTTGGGCGCAACGAGTAGCAGGCGGCCGGCAGCCCCGTCGGAGTCGGCCCAGAACGGATCGAACTGGCCGAGCACCTTTCCGGAAAGGAACGCGAGCAGGGCGCCCGTCTCGAGACCGGTGACCTTGGGGCCGACCTGCTCCATCAGCCCACCGGGTGTGCGCATGCCACGGAGCTTGCGGGTCAGTGGCGTGATCAGCTCGCGCATGCCGTCCGCATTGGCCTGCACCCAGCCGCCACGGTCGACCACGACCACAGGAGCGAAGTGCGCCGAACCGTCAAGGCCGGTGAACTCGCGTACCGGCGCCTCGGCCGCTTCGGCGAACGCGTGGAGATCCGCCACGACCTCGCGTGCCTCCGCTCGCGTGGTCTCCGGACCCGGCCTGGTCAACCGGCGAGCAGTGGCAACCGCGAGCTGCCAGTCGATCATTTCCGCGGGCGCCTCGGTGTTCGTCATGCCGTCAAAGCTACGTCAGCCGGCCTGAGAAGTCGGCGTCGCGCATCCGCATCCGGCTAAGGATGCCGCCACCTCATCGAGGGCCACGCGGGCTTCGAGCGCGTTGCCGGCGTCGTTGGACAGCAGCGCGAACGCGTACGCCACCCCGCCGTCCCCTGTGACCACTCCGGCCAGTGAGTGGACGCCGGTGAGCGTGCCGGTCTTGGCTCTGACCTGCCCGGGAGCGTCCTCAACGCGCTCGCGGAGGGTGCCGTTGAAGGCGGCGACGGGAAGGCCGATGATCACCGCGCGAAGGTGGGCATTGGCCGGATCTGCCGCGATGCCCAGCAGGTCCGTCAGCGCCCTCGCCGGCACAGCATTGCCGCGGGCCAGCCCACTGCCGTCCAGGATCGTCATTTCCGACGTGTCGATGCCCATCTCGGCGAGCACCGCGACGACGGCGCTCGATGCCTCCTCCGAGCTGCCCGGGCGGCCGAGGCCGATGGCGACGTGGCGGGCCAGGATCTCGGCCATGTCGTTGTTGCTGGACGCAATCACGTACTCGACTATGTCGCTCACCGGTGCCGATTCGGCGACGACCAACGGCGCGGCGTCCTGTCGCGACGGAACACGGGCGGGCGGGCCTTCGACGGTGACGCCCTCGGCCGACAGCAGGTCGGCGAACGCGGTCGCGGCGGCAAGGGCGGGGTCGCTCGCCCGGGCGGCGAAGCCCGGCCTGGTCCGCCCGCCGTCGACGGCGAGCGCGGTCACGGGGGCCGCGACCCCGGTCGAGACGTAGGTCGAGCGCCAGGCCGGGTTTATCGACGGACCGCTGAACATCGAATCGTCGAAGCCGAGCGCGACCTGATCGACACCCGACTCGCGCAGCACTGCGGCAGTCTGCTTTGCGAGTTCGGCGAGGGAAGTGGATTCGCGCATCAGCGGGTCGGCCGTGAACAGCGTGGGATCGCCGCCGCCCACCAGCACGATCTCATCATCACTCTCCCCCGGGACCACGCTGGTAGTGAAGCGCACGTCGGGACCGAGCACCTCGAGTACGGCGCCGGCAACGAGCAACTTGAGCGTGCTGGCCGGGGTCAGCGCCAGGTCAGCAGACTGTTCGTACAACACTTCCGCTGTGGTCAAGTCGGTGACGATCACACCGATCCGCCCGTCCAGGTCGGACTGAGCTATCGCATCGTCCAGCGTGGCGGCGATCTCGGCCGCGGGTGGCGCTTCGCGCTTTGCTGCGGCCAGGACGGTCGGCGCCGACTCGGCCTCGGCAGCAGGCATCGGATTCAACGTGGCCGGTGGCGGCGGCGGCTCGAACGGGTTGTCGACGAGTTCGACGTACGCCACGGCCGAACCGGCGCCGGCGGTTATCAGGCCGGCTACCACCACGGCAACGGCGCGACGGGACACAGGAAGACGGTACGGCTTCAGACCCTGCCGTAGAACGAAGGGGTCGTCCAGTAGAAGACGTCCTGGATCTCGACAGTCTTGCCGGTCGACGGCGCATGGATCATCTGACCGTCCCCGATGTACAGCGCCACGTGATATACACCCGCGGCCGCACCGTTGTCGGACCAGAAGATCAGATCGCCGGGTTGCAGGTCTGAGTACGCGACCCGGGCCGTCTCGTTGGCCTGGGCCACGCTGTGGTGGGTCAAGCTGACACCACCGGCCTCCCATGCGCGCATCGTCAGGCCGGAGCAGTCGAAACTGTCCGGGCCATCCGCGCCCCACTCATACGGCTTGCCCAGCTGCGCTTTGGCGTACTCGATGGCTCGGTCGGCCCCATCGCTTGGTGCCGGGTCGGGAGCGGGCGACGGGCTCTGCGTCGGCTCAGAGGTCGGCTCGGCCGTCTCAGGTTCGTCCTCGGCAGCCTCCGCTGCGGCCTGGCGGGCCTCCTCCTCGGCCCGGCGGCGCTCCTCCTCTTCGCGCTCGCGGCGCGCTTGTTCCTCGAGCGCGGCCTGCCGTTCTCGCTCCAGCTCGACCGTGGTGCCCTGCGCCTCGGCCAGCGCGACGAGCAGGGTTTCCTTCTCTGCCTCTGCATCTGCCGTCGCTGCCTCGTGCATCGCGACGGCCTCGGCGGCATCGGCGGCGGCCTGCTCGGCGAGTTCCTCTGCGGCCGCCAGATCGGCCCGAGCGTCTTCGGCGATCGCTGCCGCTTCCTCGGCCTCGACACTCGCAACGAGCCACCGGTCGCTTATCTCGCCTTGGGACCGCGTCGCTGTCTCCAGCGTGGCGGTTCGATCGATGAACTCGTCGCTCTCGGCGGCCTGGAGGATCAACGACCATGCGGCCAACGGCCCGCCCGTGCGGTACGAGGCCGCTGCCATCCGTCCGAGATCATCCCGTGCGAGGTCGGCTTCGGCCGCGAGCCGGGTGGCCCGATCGGTCGCCTCCTGCGCGGCCGACTCGGCCTCGGCGAGAGCCACCTGCGCTCCGTTATGTGCCTCGACGGCCCGCCCGGCGGCGATGTGAAGCTCTTCGCGCTTGCTCTCGAGGGCCGCCAGCCGCTCCTCGGCCTCGGCGACGGCCTCCTCAGCGGCTTCTTCGGCCTCGCGGGCCTCTTCGACGTCCTCCTCGGACGGGTAATCCGGATCGGCGGCGGCCGGCCCGGTCAGCGTCACTGCAAGTAGGGCGGCGGCTGCGACGATCGCCGCCGTGCGCCGGGAAGCCATGTGCTTCACCTCTCGAGTCGCGGTCGGCCCGAGGTTACCGACAAAGCTCACAAAAGTGAATAGCCGGATGCCTGGCAGATCGCCGCCGCGTTGAACCATGCCCACATCGCGGCCGGACCAAACCGCACATTCACGCTCACCGTGCGAGACACTCGGGACGGACGGTCTAGGGAGGCAGGCAGTGGAGTTCGACGTCACCATCGAGATCCCGGCGGGTACCAAGAACAAGTACGAGTACGACCACAAAACCGGTCGGATCAAGCTCGACCGCCGGCTGTTCACCTCGACCCGGTATCCATCGGACTACGGCTTCATCGAAGAAACGCTGGGAGAGGATGGTGACCCGCTTGATGCACTTGTCCTCATCGAGGAGCCGACGTTTCCCGGTTGCCTGATCCGCTGCCGGGCCCTCGGCATGTTCCGAATGAGGGACGAGGCCGGCGGCGACGACAAGGTGATGTGCGTGCCGGCGGGCGACGTCCGGAAGAGCAACCTGCAGGATCTCGAGGACATCCCGGAGTTCGAGCGGATGGAGATCCAGCACTTCTTCGAGGTCTACAAAGACCTCGAGCCGGGCAAGTCCGTCGAGGGCGCTACCTGGGTCGGCCGGGCGGAGGCGGAGGCGGAGGTCAACCGGTCGTACCAGCGGGCCCGGGAGGCCGGACTGAGCCACTGACCGATTCGCCCGACTGCCGCTCGATCACGTCCGGCAGGCGGCCCGACGTAGGTACAGGCACGCGGGCATGTAGCTAGGTCGGGCCGGCTGCCGGACGTGATCGAACTACACGCGGCCGTAGAAGGATGGCGATCGCCAGTAGAAGACGTTCTGGATCTCCACGACCTTGCCCGGCCGTGGCGCGTGGATCATCTTTCCGGCACCGATGTACAGCCCGACATGGTAGGTGCCCGACGCCTGACCGTTGTCCGACCAGAAGATCAGGTCACCTGGCCGAAGGTGGGCGTACGACACCCGAGTGACCATGCGTGCCTGTGCCACGCTCCAGTGCGGCAACGAGACGCCGGCCCGTTGCCAGGCCCGCATGGTCAGCCCCGAACAGTCGAAGGAGTCGGGGCCGGCCGCTCCCCACTCATAGGGCTTGCCGAGCTGAGCGCGGGCGTAGTCGATCGCAAGTTGTGCCCCCGACGGCGGCGGCGGGTTCTCGGTCGGCGGGCTGGTCGAGGACGAGACAGCCGCCGAGGAAGCGGGTGACGAGCTGCTCGCGGCCGGGCTCGGCTCGCGGGACGCGGGCGGTTCGGGCGGTGCGCGTGTCGCCGACGGCTCGGGCGGAGCGCGTGTCGCCGACGGCGCCGCCGGCACAGGTGTCGACGCCGCTGGCGTGCCAGTGGGCAGTTCCGGTCCCGTGGCCGGTTCACCGGACGTCTGGCCGTCGTTGTCTTCTGGAGCATCAGCGGCCTCGGGCTGGTCCTCATCCAGCCCGGAACCGGACGCTGCCCCAGACTGCTCCCCATCGGCGGCCGCGAGGGCAAGGCTCGCCTGGCGTTTCTCTTCGAGTGCGATCGTCGTGCCCCTCGCGGCAGCCAGCTCGGCCAGGGCCTGTTCCCGCTCCTGCTCCAGCGTGGCCAACTGCGCCTCGAACTCGGCGACCGCGACAGCCGCCTGCCGGGCCGCGAGCTGGGCGGCGCGTGTCGCCTCCTCACGGTCAAGCCGCGCCTGACGCGCACGCTCGGCCGCGTTCTCGGCCCGGACTGCCGACTCCATCGCGAGATCCGCGATCGTGTTGTGGCTGCGAATCACCGTTTGCAGTACCGCCGCGCCATCGACGAACGTGTCGGCCCGGTCGGCATCGAGCACGGCCGAGATCAGCTCAAGTCGACCGCCCGTTCGGTAGGCACCTGCGGCAACCCGGCCCAGTTCAGATGTGGCGTGCTCCGCGGCCGCCGCATCGCGCGCTGCCTCGGCCACCGCCTCTGATTCGGCGGTGCGGGCCTGCCCGAGCGCGTACTGGGCGCCGTTGTGCGCCTCTGCGGCGCGCGCTGAGGAAACCATCAACTGGTCGAACCGAGCGGAAACGGCGGCCAACCGCGACTCCGCCTGCTCCACAGCAGACGCAGCCGCATCTTCCGCTTCGCGAGCTCGCTCCAGCTCTCGATCGACCGGGGATACCGGCAGCGCTGCCGCCGGACCGGCCGGCAACCCGGTCAGTCCGGCAAGCAGTCCGGCACCCAGCGCAAGGAGGACGCGCTCGGCGAAACTCGCACGCACAATCGCCCTCCAGACCGGACACCGACTCGGCACCCGATCTCGAGCGTAAGCCACTTTCGACACACTGGTCTATCTGAATCACAAAAATCTCTGTGTTCACTGGCGTGTCGTCTTGACACTTTGAACTCAACCGTTGCGGACCTAGTCGGCAGTGCAACCTCCGCCATGGAATCGCTAATGTCACTCTCGCCAGGGTGCCGTCAACGCACCGCCAGTGCGCCACACCGGCAGGCCGTGAAGATTGTCGCGACCTCGCAAACGCGGCATAGTACGCCCGATGTCTGCAAACCGATCGCGCCACAAGTCCGGCTCCCACACTTCATCCGGGCGACTCCGGCTCTCGTGGCTCGGTATCGCTGCGGTCCTATTGGCGCTGGTGGGGACGCTCGCGCTGATCTATGTGAACGAAGCTTCGACGCCCGACGCTTTAGGTTCGATGAAGCTGGTCGGCTCTCCGCGGGCAGCAACTCCGACGCCGACAGAAACGGCGGTCGTAGCCGACGTGGAACCGCGCGCTCCCCTTACCGGGCTCCCGACCGAAGGATCGCTGGCTCACGCGGCCGTCACGGTGAAGGTGTCGAACACACCGGACGCACACCCGCACCGGGGCCTGGAGGCAGCGGACATCGTGTTCGTCGAGCCGATCACGGGGGCGACGACCAGGCTGGCGGCGATGTTCCACTCCACGCTGCCGGACGAGGTCGGCCCGGTACGGTCGCTGCGCCCCATGGACGCGCCGATAGTCGGCCCGACCGGAGGCGTGCTCGCCAACACCATGGCCCAGCAATGGGTCCTCGACTACGTCGACACTGCGGCGAACGTCGCCAATCTTGGAACGATGCGCGTTCCGCGCGGAACCTACCGGATCGACAACTCCCGGATCGCGCCCAACCATGTGTTCGCCCAACCACTCGTGCTGCTCGGAGTCGCCGAGCGGACCCAACCTCCGCCGCCTTACTTCCAGTACGCCGACGATCCGGACGAATCGACCGCCCAGACGGCCGGCTCGCCCGCCGTCACGGTCACGATCGACTATGGCGGCACCTCGACGGCCACTTGGCAGTACGACGAGGAGATAGCGCGGTGGCGGCGCTCAGAGGCGTGGTCTGATCACATCATGGAGAACGGAGAGCAGGTGACTGCGGACAACGTGATCGTGTTGAGTGCCACCCGTGAGTTCGGCTTTGCCCAAGCCAGCGCTGACATGACAGTTCTCGACCTGGAAGATTCGTCCGGATCGCTGCAGCTGTTCACCGGTGCCAACACGGTCGAGGGCAGATGGCGCAAGGCCGGCCCGAACGATCCGTTCGAGTTCTCCACCGTCGATGGCGCGGAACTGCTGCTCACACCGGGGACCACCTGGATCGAACTCGCACTCGACACCATGCGGGTCACGATCGACACGCCGGCGCCCTAGGAATCGCTAGCCAGCACCGCCGACATCGCCCTGAGAGCGCCAGGCACCACTCGGTAGTAAACCCACGTTCCGCGCCGGTCAGCAGTGACCAGACCCGCTTCGCGCAGCTTGCGGAGGTGATGACTTACCGTCGGTTGCGAAACCCCGACATCGTCGATGTCGCAGACACACACCTCGCCGGGACCGAAGGAGGCGATCTTGGAGAACAGTCGCAGCCGGACCGGATCGGCCAGTGCCTTGAACCGCGCAGCCAGCGTCTCAGCATCGCCGGCACTGAACTCGGCGCTCACAAGCGGCGCACAGCACACTTCTGCGGCCTGCACAGGCACGGGGTCGGCCAAACTCAGATTCGACATGCATCTATATTGACATCCGTCGATGAGAGATGCAAAGCTATCGGCCGAACATTGACGCTTGTCGAATCAGGAGTTCGCATGACCCAGGACCACCCTGTAGTCGTCATAGGCGCGGGACCTATCGGCCTGGCGGCCGCAGCCGAGCTCGTCGCCCGCGGTCTCGACCCCATCGTCCTCGAAGCCGGGCCACGACCCGCCGACGCAGTCCGTGACTGGAGCCACGTCCGGCTGTTCTCGACCTGGTCCGAGCTGGTTGCTCCAGCGGCCGCCGGCTTGCTGGAGCCCACCGGATGGCGCCGGCCCGACGGCTCGCGCTACCCGCTTGGACAAGACTGGGCGCGAGAGTACCTCGATCCGCTCGCCGCTGTCCTGGGAGATCGCATCAGGTTGGACACCCGCGTCACCGGGGTGGCCAAGCGCGGCCGCGACAAGGTAGTCGACTCCGGGCGCGAGAGCCAGCCGTTCACCGTCCATGCCCTTGACGCCACCGGCTCCGAAGTGCGGATCACGGCGCGCGCCGTGATCGACGCTTCAGGAACGTGGGCGACGCCCAACCCGCTCGGCGGGGACGGTTACCCGGCGGCCGGTGAGCACGCGGCGGCCGACCGCATCAGCTACCGCATCCCCGACCTGCGCTTGCCGGACGTCCAGGATCGGTACGCGGGTAAGCGGGTCGCTGTCGTGGGGGCCGGGCACTCCGCGTTGACGGCGCTAGTCGAGCTGGTGGGCACGGCCGGCAGCGGCACGCACGTAACCTGGGTCCTGCGGCGAGGTGAGATCGGCGACGCCTTCGGTGGCGGAGAGGCCGACCAACTACCCGCGCGCGGCGCGCTGGGGCGGCGGGCGGAGGTCGCCGTCCGGCAAGGACATGTCGACGTGGTGACCGGATTCCGTACCCAGCAGATCGACAAGGGCGCCGACGAGCGCCTCGTACTGGTCGGCGAGGACGGCCGGCGGCTGCCTGAGGTAGACGAGATCATCGGACTGACCGGGTTCCGTCCAGACCTGTCTTTCCTCTCCGAGGTACGGCTCGCCCTCGACGTTCGCCTGCAAGCGCCTGTCGAGCTGGCGCCGCTCATAGACCCGAACATCCACTCGTGCGGCACCGTCTACCCCCACGGCGTGAATGAGCTCTCCCATCCGGAGAAGGGCTTGTACCTGGTCGGCATGAAAAGCTACGGCCGAGCGCCGACATTCCTCGCGATGACCGGCTACGAACAGGTACGAAGCGTGGTAGCCGCGATCGCCGGAGACCGGGAGGCCGCCGAGCGCGTCGAGCTGACTCTCCCCGAGTCGGGCGTGTGTGGCGGCGCCGGAGTGTTCGACGAGTCCGACCCGGCCCAGGCGGCGGGCGGGTGCTGCGGGCCGGCCGAACCGGCCGTCATCCAGATCGGCGGCGCGCGCAGCACCTGAGGCGTTGGGCGCCACGCGGCAGTATGTCGTCGCCGCTCTCGGATTGACGCAGATCGTCAGTTGGGGAGTCCTGTACTACGCCTTCCCTGTTCTGGCCTTGTCGATCAGTGACGACACCGGCTGGTCGATGCAGCGAGTGAACGGTGCCTTCACCCTCGGGCTGGTCACCGCGGCGGTTGCCGGCATACCCGCAGGCCGGGTACTCGACCGGCGCGGCCCGTGGGCGGTCATGAGCGCCGGGTCGGTGCTGGCCGCCCTGTCCACGGCCGCGATCGCCCTTTCGCCGACAGTCGGCTGGTTCACGTGCGCGTGGGTAGTAGCAGGCGTGGCCATGGCAGGCGTGCTCTACCAGCCGGCATTCGCAGCGGTCACCCGGTGGTTCAGCGGCGAGGCGCGGATTAGAACACTTACCGCGCTGACGTTGGCCGGCGGGCTCGCCAGCACGGTATTCGCTCCCTTGACTGCCGCCCTGACCGGCCGCCTGGACTGGCGCGGGACCTACCTGGTGCTGGCCGCGATCCTGGCGGCTGTCACCGTCCCGGTACATCTTGTCGCCCTGCGTCGGCCATGGCCGCCGGTTACACACGCCTCGCCGGCCCACCACAACGCTGTCGCGAGCAGCCGGCCCTTCCTGCTACTTGCCTGTGCATTCACGCTGTCCGCCTTCGCGTTGTACTCCGTCGTGATAAGTCTCGTGCCGCTGCTCACCTACCGCGGAGCAAGCCTCGGCGTCGCGGCCTGGGCACTCGGCCTCGGCGGTGTCGGCCAGGTCGTCGGCCGCCTCGGGTACGGCAGGCTGACGCGGAAGTTTCGTGCCGTCCCCCGGACGGTGGGCATCCTGGCCCTGGGAGGCGCCACCACCGCAGCGCTCGGAATCCTGACCGAACCAACCGGCCTGCTGGTCGCCGTCGCCATGCTGGCCGGCGCGGTGCGCGGAATCACCACTCTGTTGCAGGCGACCGCGGTGACCGAGAGATGGGGCATCGTCGGGTACGGAGCGCGTAGCGCCGTGCTCGCGGCGCCGGTGACGCTCGCGATCGCCGTGGCGCCGTGGGCCAGTGCCAGCCTGGCGCAAGTGTTCGGCGGATACCCGTCGCTGTTCGGAGCACTCGCCGCAGTCAGCCTCGTCGGCGCGGCTCTGGCCGTCGGGTCCGGCCCGTCACGTCGTTCCGGGCCCGACCCGACGTCGTGACCACCCGCCCTGACGCATCAGTAAAGTGAGCGCGGAGCCGCGCCAGAGCAGGAGGATAAGTGCCGCAGTTCAAGATCCGTCATCTCGGTGGTGTCGAGCAGATCGTGACCGCAGCCAGGGCGGCCGTCGACGGCCCGATCACTGTCTTCGAGAGCCCCAGCGGAGGTAGCTGGCAGGTGGTGCACCAGGTGCCGACCGACGAGGTCGATCTCATCCAGAGGCGCGTCATCGAGGGGGCCGGGATGGCCCGCTGGGTCACCGAACAACCGAGGCGGATCACAGCGTCGCGCGTCTGGTCCTGAAGATTAGCCGGTAGTTGCGAGAATCTACACGGCATTGCCCAAACGTCAGATGGGCCGGGCGCCTGCCCGGCCCATCCTCATGGTTCCTTGTTTGCGGCGCTTTCTCCCCTGGGACCCTAGTTGACTGTGACGACCACCTGGTCCGACAGGACACCGTCCTCAAAGAGGCTGAGTGTCGCGGTCGTGAACGAGATGTCGACGATCTCAGGCGTCCACTGGTCGTTCGGGCACGTCGGCGTCGGCGGCAGCGGTTCCGGGTCATCGGTCGTGATGCTGAACACGAACTGGCCGTTGCGCGGCGTTGGCTGTGGGTCCGTTCCCCCCTCAACCGTGACTTCGGTGTCCTGGCCAGGAGCACGGTTGCCGCCCGGGTTGATGCACACGACCTCGGCGATGCCGTCGGCCTCCACCGTGATCTCAAACGTTGTTCCCCCGAGGCCGGCGACCTTGCCGGTGCAGGTGACCTGCGTACCGATGTCCGTACAGCTAGGTGCGTTGCCGCCCTTTTCAATAAAGTGCCCGCTCTGCGCGAACGCAGGTGCGGCACTGAGGCCCAGCAGCGCGAAGACGGCTACCAGGGCAATGACGATTCGCTTCATTCTTTCCCCCTCTTGTGGAGCATGGATAGGCCGCGTCCAGGCGCCTTGTTAGATGCGTCAGTCCAGCCCTAGCCCCACCGGTGGCCCCCGAGCACGCGAGCACGCGTCCATTCCCCCGACCGATCGTCCGACCCAAACGCCAGCCCCTGCGCTGGCCCCCCTCTGACGTCGGCTCCCCTGGGGAAAGGCTAGGCCCGTAATGCTCCCTTGACAATGCCCCAGTCGCTAGGCCCGCGAACTCATGCCGCCTCCGCCCGCAGGTCCACTCGCCGGAGGAACTGGGCGTTGATCGCGACGATGATCGTCGAAAGGCTCATCAGGACGGCGCCCACCGCCATCGGCAGTACGAAGCCGGCCCACGCCAGGACTCCCGCGGCCAGTGGAATGGCGATCAGGTTGTAGCCGGCCGCCCACCAGAGGTTCTGCACCATCTTGCGGTAGCTCGACTGGGACAGGCGCTGGATGCTGACCACCCCCCGCGGATCGTCGGATGCGAGCACGATGCCGGCCGATTCGATCGCCACATCCGTTCCGGCACCGATCGCGATGCCGACATCGGCCCTCGCCAGAGCCGGGGCGTCGTTGACCCCATCACCGACCATGGCCACGGTGTGTCCCCGCCCCTGCAGATCGGCAACCGCCTTGTCCTTGTCCTCAGGTAGCACCTCGGCGTAGACGTCGTCGATGCCCAGATCAGCTGCGACGGCCTGAGCCACCTGCTCGGCGTCTCCAGTGATCATCGCTACGGTGACGCCCCGGTCTTGCAGGGCCTTCACCGCTGCCCGCGACTCGTCGCGTACCTGGTCCTCCAGCGCGAGCACGCCGATCACGTCGTCGGCTCGGCTCACGTACAGGACGGCGGCTCCGCGGCTCTTCCACTCGTCAATCCGGCCGGCCAGATCGTCCGGGACGGCCATTTCCCGCTCCCGAACAAGGGCCGGTCCGCCAACGGCCGCGGCCGCACTGTTGATGCTGGCCTGAACCCCGCGCCCGGTCATGGACTTGAACTCGGTGGCCGAGGGCACGTCGAGGCCACGCTCTTTGGCGGCCGCCACGATTGCCTTGGCAAGCGGGTGCTCGCTGTCGGATTCCACGGCGGCGGCCAGGGCGAGCACCTCGTCCTCACCCTCGCCTTCCGTTGCGGCGACACCGGTCAGCGCGTGCTCTCCCTTGGTGAGGGTGCCGGTCTTGTCAAACAGGACGGCGTCGACGCTGCGCATCTGCTCGAGCGCCAGCCGGTCCTTGACCAGGATGCCGCTGCGGGCCGACTTGGCCGTCGAGATGGAGGTCACCAGCGGGATCGCGAGCCCGAGCGCGTGGGGGCAGGCGATGATCAGGACGGTGACCGATCGGGTCAGCGCACTGTCGGGCTGACCGAGTAGAGCCCACACGACTACTGTCACGGCCGCAGCCGCAACAGCCACGTAGAACAGCAACGCCGCCGCCCGGTCGGCAAGCACCTGGGTCCGAGACTTGGACAGCTGCGCCTCCGCCACCAGACGCTGGATGCCAGCCAGGGCGGTATCGTCACCGACGGCGTCCACGCGGACCCTGATCGAGCCGTCAGTCGCCACGCTCGCAGCGATCACCCGGTCGCCGTCCCCACGCGCGACGGGGTTCGACTCGCCCGTGATCATCGATTCGTCCATGTCGGCCGCGCCCTGCACGATCACCCCGTCGGCCGGCACCCGCCCGCCAGGACGGACCAGCACCACGTCGCCGACGGCCAGGTCGCTGATTCGAACTGTCTCGACTTCGCCGGAGTCGTTGACCCGCTCGGCCTCATCAGGCAGCAGCTCGGCCAACGCGGCCAGTGCACCCTGCGCCTGGCCGATCGCGCGCATCTCCATCCAGTGACCGAGCAGCATGATCGCGATCAGGAGCGAAAGCTCCCACCACACTTCGACCGCGAACAGATCCAGGCTGGCCGTCCAGCTGGCGACGAACGCAACCGTGATCGCCATGCCGATCAGCAGCATCATCCCGGGCTGGCGTTGGCGCGCCTCGGCCACCGCACCGACGACGAACGGCCATCCCCCATAGAAGTAGATCACCGTGCCGAGGACCGGACCCATCCACTCCAGACCGGTGAACTGCAGCTCGTAGCCGAACCACTCCATGATGCTTTCACTGGTGAACACCACGGGGATCGACAGCAACAGCGTGAGCCAGAACCGGTCACGGAACATCGCGGGGCTGTGGCCCGCGTGCTTGTCGTGCCCGTTGCCGTGGCCGCCTTGATCAGCATGACCGCCGTGCTGATCGACGTCACTGCCGTGCTGGTCGGTGCGATCGTGCCCTTCGTGGTGCCGAGCGTGATCCGGGGACCCGTGTTGTGTAGTGCCCGACGGCGAGCGGTGCTCCATGACGTTGCCTCCTCAGGTCGCCTTGAAACCTATACCCCCCATAGGTATTTCGCAACCTCTGAGTCGGCGTAATCATTCCCCAGCGCGCGCACTTGTCACGTCGCGGCGTCGAGGCGGCGGCGTTGCTCTGGCGTGAGTGAGAGCGAAACTCCGGCCATCGCCTCGTCCAGTTGGCCCACCGAACTGACCCCTGCTATCGGTGTGATCGCCGGTTGCCCACCGGTGAGCCAGGCCAGCACCACTTGATTGCGGGTTGCACCGACCTCGGCGGCGACCTCGTCCAGCACGGCCAGGCGGCGCACAGTGCCCGGATGTTCGTAGGCCTCTTGCAGCGGGCGGTCAGGCCGGACGTAGGCACCCGTCAGCAGTGGCGTGTACGCCCAGAGCGCCATCTCGGGATTCGCCTTGACGTAGTCAAGTGTTTCAACGGTGACGAATCCGGATCGGTGATCCTGCCCAACCACCGGAGCGAACGGGCGTGGCTGCAAGTACGAGTAGCTCAGTTGCAGTGCCGTGTAGCCCTCCAGGCCACGAGACGCGGCGATCTGGCGGGCCCTCTCCATGCGCCATGTCGGGTGGTTCGAGACTCCGAGCCTGCCGACGATTCCTTCGGCCACCAGCTCGCCGAGCGCCTGGACGGTCTCTTCCAGCTCCACCGACCGGTCCTCCATGTGCGCCCAGTACAGGTCGATCCGGTCGATGCCGAGGCGGTCGAGGCTGCCCTTCACACCGTCGGCGATCGCCTGTGCGGACAGCCCTTCGCGTGACTCCGGCCACTCACCGGCGACGGTCGGCTCGGCACCGACCTTGGTGCTGATCACGAGGTTCTCACGGACTCCGGGATTGCTCGACAGCCAGCGTCCGATGACACCTTCACTCTGCCCGCCGTATCCCGACTCACTGGACCAGAACGAGTAGTTGTTCGAAGTGTCGATCACCGTGCCGCCCGCCGCGACGAAGCGGTCGAGCACCTTGAGGGAGGTCGGCTCATCGACCCGGGTGCCGAAGTACATCGCACCCAACGCGATCGGAACGGGCGGCTTGCTGATTGCTTGATAGCTGTCTCTCGTCATGGCACGAGCCTGCTACCTGGAGCGCGCTCCAGGTCAAGGCCGAACTGACGGCTGCGGCGAGATTTCTTTCTGACACGATGTCGAGAACGCCACGACGGCTCCGATGTCCCGGTGAAGCGTCCCACCCCGGGGACGCAAGCCAAGGGAGGCGACAGTATATGCAGAAGATCACGACGTACCTCTGGTACGACGACAAGGCCGAAGAGGCGGCGGTCTTCTACACCTCGATCTTCAAGAACTCGAGAGTGCTGGAGGTGAACCGGTACGGCGACGGCGCACCGATGCCAGCCGGCACCGCCATGACAGTGCGGTTCGAGCTGGACGGTCAGGAGTTCATCGCGCTGAACGGTGGGCCTCATTTCAAGTTCAACGAAGCCATCTCGCTCTACGTGGACTGCGAGGATCAGGCCGAGGTTGACTACTTCTGGGACCTGCTGGTCGACGGTGGTGAGCCGAGCCAGTGCGGCTGGCTCAAGGACCGGTACGGCCTGTCCTGGCAGATCATCCCGAGGGAGTTGCCGTCGTTGCTCTTCGACCCGGACCCGGAGAAGGCACAACGCGCGACGCAGGCCATGTTCACAATGACCAAGCTTGACGTCGACGCCCTGCGGAGGGCGCACGCCGGGTCTTAGCAACGACAGTAGGGAGCCGAGCTGTGAAGTACATGCTGATGATGGTCGGGCCGAAGCGGGAATGGGACGAGATGGCCGACTGGTCCGCGGACGACATCAAGGCGAACATCCGCTTCATGCAGGAGTTCAACGACGGGCTCGTTGAATCCGGCGAGTTGGTGGACGCTCAGGGGTTGACCGGACCCGAACAAGCCAAGGTAGTCCAGGCGCAGCCCGGCGGCCCACCAGTGGTCACGGACGGCCCGTTCCCGGAAACCAAGGAGTTCCTTGCCGGTTATTGGATAGTCGACGTCGAGTCCGAAGAGCGAGCGATCGAGATAGCCGGCCAAGCCTCCGCCTCACCCGGACGCGGCGGCGCTCCCGCTCAAGTGCCGGTCGAGGTGCGCCCGATCGGCGAGGCACCAAGCGTCGACACGTGAGCGGCCACCGCCTCGAGGACCTGCTGCGCGAGCTTGCGCCGCAGGTCCTCGGCACGGTTGCACGCCACTTCGGCGACTTCGACAGTGCCGAGGACGCGGTACAGGAGGCCATGCTCGCCGCAGCGCGGCAGTGGCCCGAATCGGGTGTTCCGGACAGTCCGCGCGGCTGGCTGGTCCGGGTCGCATCCCGGCGGATGACCGACCACCTGCGCAGCGAGCAGGCCCGCCGACGGCGCGAAATGATCGCGACGGTCGCCGCGCCGAAGGATGCCCTACTCGCCCCCGCGCCCGATGAGATCACACATCAGGACGACGACAGCCTCGCGGTGCTGTTCATGTGCTGCCACCCGATTCTCACGCCGGCTTCGGCCATCGCATTGACCCTACGCGCCGTTGGTGGCCTCACCACGGCCGAGATCGCCGGCGCCTTCCTCGTCCCCGAGCCGACGATGGCGCAGCGCATCAGCCGGGCGAAACAACGAATCAAGGCATCCGGGGCCAGGTTCACCATGCCTGGCGAGCAGGACCGCGGAAACCGGCTAGCCTCCGTCCTGCACGTCCTCTACCTGATCTTCAACGAGGGATATACGGCCAGTTCCGGAGATGCGTTGCACCGGACCGATCTGACCGCCGAGGCGATCCGGCTGGCCAGAATGCTGCACGCCACGCTGCCCGGGGAAGGCGAGGTGGCCGGGTTGCTCGCCCTGATGTTGCTCACCGACGCGCGCCGGGCCGCCCGAACCGACGAGGACGGCTTCCTGGTGCCCCTGCCCGACCAGCGGCGTGAATTGTGGAACCGGGCTCTCGTCACAGAAGGCACCACACTGCTGACCGGGACGCTCGGCGCCGGGCCGGTAGGCCCGTACCAGATCCAGGCGGCCATCGCCGCCGTCCACGACGAAGCGCCTAGCGCCGACGAGACCGACTGGCCACAGATCCTCGCTCTCTACGAGACCCTCGAACGGATCGCACCCAGTCCGATGATCACGCTGAACCGAGCGGTTGCTGTAGCGATGGTGCACGGTCCGCGGGCCGGCCTTGCGCTGCTCGGCACGTTGAACGACGACGAGCGGATGGCGAGCTCACACCGCCTGGCCGCGACCCGCGGCCACCTGCTCGAACTGGCAGGCGACATCGACGGTGCGCGGGAGTGTTACCAGCGTGCCGCACGGATGACCGCCAGCCGCCCGGAGCAGCATTACCTTTCGCTTCGCGCGGCCCGACTCGGTTGATCGCTGTTCATCACCGAACGCCTTGCGCCTGCCGGTCCAGCGAATGCTGGCCGCGCGTGTGGAGGAGCCAGCCGCCGACGACCAGCAGCACCCCGAGGAGCAGGAAGGCGATGTCCCAGCACAACGGGCCGCCCAGATCGTCGCGAACATGGTGAACACCGAGGAGTTGATGGTCGACCAGGCCTCGACGTGCGGGTTCTTTGCCGTCGACGGGCGACCGCCGCTCAGCCGGAGTACAGGACCTCGGTCGGAACGCGGCGGACCAGGTACGACTCCGGGTCCTGGAGGTCTTCGAAGCCATACCGGCGGTAGAGGTCGTGTGCGTCCGCGGTCGCCAGCATCTGCCGGCGCAGACCCGACAGGTCCGGATGCTTCAGCAGGGCCTCGACAACAAAGCGACCAAGTCCGCGATTCCGGTACTCGCGCAGGACGAACACGTCCGCGATCCACGCGAACGTGGCTCGATCCGTCACCGCCCGGGCCATCCCGATCTGGCCACCGTCGGGCGCGTAGAGCCCCACGACGAGAGAGTTGCGAACCGCTCGCTCGACGATGTCGCGGGGTATTCCGGGCGACCAGTAAGCATCACGCAAGAACCCGTGGACCACATCGAGTTGTAGTCGATCGACGTCGTCGTCGACCTCGAACCCGTCCTGGCGCGTCTCGTGCACTCGTTGATTATCTACCTCCGGCCAGCGAATGCCGGGTGCCTTCAGGCGCGGTAGAACAGCCAGGCGTCTCCCATCCGTTGCGACTGACCGGGGGTGAACTCGGAGTAGCAGGGGTCGTCGGAGTAGTCCATGTAGTTGTGGATCGGGTCGAGCCCGGGGGCGCGGCAGGTGTCCTTGCCCTCAGGGCAGCCGCTGGTCGGAACCTTCTGGGCGGGGGTGTCGTCGACGAAATCGCCCTTCGCATTACAACCGCCGTAGAACGTGTGCTCGAGGTTGAGCCAATGGCCCACCTCGTGCGTCGCAGTCTTGCCCTCGTCGAAGCGGCCCTCGTACCGGTCCGATGCGCCGGGAATCGACTCCCAGTCCACCACGACGCCGTCCAGGTGCGCCTGCCCCGGCTTGGTCACGATCGAGGGCAAGTATGCCCAACCGAGGTAGTCGCCCGCCGTCGTCGAGTACAGGTTGAGCGCGTCCGGGCCGCCCTGGTGCAGCGTGCGCTTCATGGTGTTCTCGTGGACGCCGCCGGGGTTGGCGTAGAACCAATCGGCGTTGTCGGTACGGGTCACGCCGGCCAGAGTGAACGAGAAGCCGGTGTCGGCACCGCCCTCGCCGCCTCCGAAGGTCGTGTTGAGCACGCGAATCTGAGCGGCGATCTGGCCGTTGGTCAGCGCCCCGACCGTGCCGTCCGTGACGACGTGGACATACACGGGAACGGTGGTCCCGAACCGCTTGCTCGCCTTGCCCTTCGCTGATGCGGGCAGGTCCGCGTGGACCTGGTCAAGCTCTGGCTCACGAACCGGTCCGCCTCGCCCCAGCGCGGGTGTTGCCACTGCCGACTCGGAAGGGTCGCAAAAGGAAGATTCACCTGCGGCCGTGGCCGCGTACCCAGCAGTGCTCACGGCGCCTCCCGCGGTCAACAGCATGGGAAGTGCCAGCGCCAGCAAACGGACCGTTCTCATGGCCTCTCCGCTCTCGTCAAGAAGGCCAGCTGCGGATAGGAAGCAACGGCCTGCAGTTCGGCGGTCGGGCAGCCGATACAGACCGCTCCTGCGCAGCTGGTGGCCAGGATCATAGACGCCGGGCGGCGGTCACGGATAGAGACTGCGTGGGACTTTCTGAGAGATCACCCGGATGGTTCGCCCAAGAACTGCCCAGCGACGGTGTTGAACGTGTCGGGATGCTCCTCGTGTGGTAGGTGTCCACAGTCGGGGATCACACTCAGCCGGGGCCGCCGGAGTCGCCTCTGGAACTCCACGGCCATCCGGATCGGGTGCCAGGGGTCGTCCTCGCCCCAGATCACGAGGGCGGGAGCCGAAATGTCGCCGAGGTTCTGCTCGACCCACTCCGGGTGGGACGCTCGCTCCAGCTTCAGTTGGGCCGGCCAGGCACCCTTTCGACGCAGCGGCCGGTAGTACTGCTCGACGACCTCGTCGGTGATGCAACTGTCGTCGCGGACAGCGGTACGTAGGGTGCCGCGGACCAGACGCCGGCACAGCAGTAGCCCGGCTATTTCGCCGATGGCCGGCGTGGTTATCCGACGCCACAGCCACGGAAGCCGGTGCGGCACGCCGCAGGTGGAGGCCAGGACGAGGGCTTCGACGCGCTCCGGGTGACGAATGGCGAGGTCGAGGACGGGTAGCCCACCGCCTGAGCTCGCCACGAAGGATGCCCGCCCGATCTCCAGAGCGTCGAGGAGGCTGGCAAGGAAGCGGGACAGGCCCGCAATGGACGGGTCGGACACGTCGAGAGCGGAGTAGCCACAACCAGGGAGGTCCGGCGCGACGACCCGGAAGCCGGCCGCCGAGAACGGCCCGATCTGGTGGCGCCAGGTATAAGCCCAGCCCTGACTGCCGTGGACCAGGACGACCGGGCGTGCTCCCGATTCGTCGACAACGTGCGTCGCCGCACCGTCCACGGCGATCATGCGGCAGCGGCCGATGTCCGCATGTCGATGAGCGTCCACCGGTATACCCACCCGTGCGGGGCGCCGTGCGGACATCGGCGTGAGCGAGCGCGTCAGCTCTCGATCGACTGCTTGATGTTGGCCAGCATCCTGTCGAGGTCCCGGTCACCGTCCCACGACACGCGGTCGACGACCTTGTCCATCAACGGCACCTTCGTGGAGTACTCGAAGGCCAGCGACAGCGTTGTGCCCGTTGGGTCCGGCTCGAAGGTGTACGTCCACACCGGTCCGGTGGAGGAGCGATCCACGATCCGCTCATTGGGGATGTATTCCTCGCGGGTCGCAACACCGTCGATGTGCCAGCCGAACATCCTGCCCGTCCAGCGGTACGTCGACCCGACACCCTCAGGGGTCAACGAGATATCTGTCATTGTGTCGTGGCCTCGTGCTGACTCGGGGAATGATTCCCAGAAGTGTCGCGGCTCCTTGATGTATTCGAAGACCCTCTCGACCGGTGCGTCGATGTGCACGCTGCGCTTGTGTGTCGTCGTGGTCATCGCGTTCAGCCCCCTTCCAGCTCACTTGCCCGATGGCCGGCTCCTACGGCATTGCTGCCTCATGCACCGTCGATACCAGCGTGCTGCCGGTCGCAGCCGCACTGCTAGTGCCCAAGGTCCCTTCGTCTTGCGGCACGCCCAGAACCCGGCGGCGCAGGCGAGAGGGACGGGAGAACGCAGTGATCCCACCGATGCCCGCCTGCCCACGAAGAAGGCCCAGGCATCCGCCGTAATTGCGCTGACCTGGGCTTTGGTGTGGAGCCGCCTGTCGGAATCGAACCGACGACCTATTCATTACGAGTGAATCGCTCTACCGACTGAGCTAAGGCGGCACGCAGAGCCAGAATCACTGGCACGCCCGGACGAGTATAGGACGTCCGGCATGCCGGGACCGAATCGCTTTCCGTCCGTCGAACCGGCAATCGTCCGACGACGAGAGTTCAAGTTCGACCAAGATCGGCCAGCGAGCGGAGCAACGGTTCGATTCACCCCTTTTGCCGGGCGCGATCGTCATTTGCTCCGCTCGCTGGCCGATCTTGAGCTCGCGTGGACGGGATACCGGGCGCTCAGAGGGGATCGGTGGTGAACTCGCCCCGTTCCGACCCGGCCAGCAGCCGATCCCAGGACATGTTCCAGTCGACCATTCCGGGATCGCCGCGCTGGACCAGGTCGTCGGCTGGACGTGTGGAGTTGACGACCTCGACCACGTCGCCGTACCGAGAAAGTTCGAAGTAGGTCTGCGCGTTCGCCTCGTTGAGGTTGAGGCAGCCGTGCGAGACGTTGTCCTCGCCCTGTGCAGTCTCGGACCAGGGCGCGGAGTGCACGAACGTGCCGCTGTTGGTAAGGCGGACCGCGAATTCGGTCTCCACGTCGTAGTACTCCGGGTCGCCCTCCTCGCAGGTGATGTTCGCGTTGCACGAGGTCATGTTCCGCTCGCGGTCCTTGCTCAGGACGACGTACGTCCCAGTGCGGGTCGCAAACTCGGGCGCGCCGAGGCTGGTGTCCCAGGTCGCAACCGTCTCGCCGTTCTTGATCAGCGAGAACGTGTAAGTCGACGCGTCGACCTTGGCAATGTGTTCGTCACCGACCTCGATCTCATAGCTGTACTGCCGGCCACCCCACAGGTCTTCCCCGGCCTGGACGCCGTTGAGTTCCAGGTCGACACGGATCTGAGTTCCCGCCGGCCAGTACTCCTGCGGGCGGAAGTGGGCCTCCTGCGAGCTAAACCAGTGCCAGGCGCCCATCACCTGCGGTTCCGAGGCCACGTGCATCGCCGACTCGACCGCTGCGCGATCTTCGACCGCCTGGTCGAACTTGATGATGATCGGGGTGCCGACACCCACGACGTCTCCCCCGCCGCGGATGACGTCCAGAGTCAGCCGTTGCGCGTCCGGCACCTCGGCCACCGTGAAGTCACCCGTAAGCGTGTGCGGCCCGCCGTCCGAGTCGGTCGCCTCGACAGTCACCTCGTAGGCGGTCGCCGGCAACGGTGGCGTGGCGCTGACCCACACCGCGCCCTCCGCCGCGCCGTCGAGCGGGTCGCCGCCGTCCGCCGGAACGACCTCGGCGGACGTTATGGAGCCGTTGGCCACCTCGATGGTCAGGTTCTCGTCGAAGGGAACCTCCGCTGCCAGGGTGAGCTCCGGAACCGGGGCGGCCTCAGGCGATTCTGTTACCCCGGTGCCAGGCGGTTCGTCGCCGGACCCGTCGCCACCCGAGCAGGCGGTCAGCGCGACGACGACGCTCGCCGCCATACCGGCTAGCCGCAGAACAGACATCTCACCCACCTTTACCACTTCGGAGCGTACGACCTTATGCCACGGGCGTGGCGCCGTATAGACCCCTACTCGCAGGTGGGCTCCTCCTCCGGCAGCTCTCCCTCGAGCAGGTAAGTGTCCACGACCGAGTCCACACATTCGCTGCCGGCGGTGCGGTATGCGAGGTGGCCGAAACCTTCATAGGTGAGCAGGAAACCCGATTCGAGCTGGTCGGCAAGCGCGACCGCCCACTCGTACGGCGTGGCCAGATCCCCGGTCGTGCCGACGACAAGGATCGGAGTGGCGCCCCGAGCGGACACGGCGCGCGGTTCTGCCTGCGCCTGGACGGGCCACTCGCCGCAGGCCAACCCGCCCCAGGCCAGGAACGGCCCGAAGACCGGCGACGCCTCCTCGAACTCCGCCAGCGACGCTTCGATCTGCTCAGGATCCGTGACGTCGGGCCGGTCCACGCAATGGACGGCGTACAGCACCTCGTTCTGATTCCCGTTGTAGGTGCCGTCGTCGTTGCGGTCGAGGTAGATGTCGGCGAGGTACATCAGGTAGTCGCCGTCCGAGCTCATCGCGTCACGGAGCGCGTCGGTGAGGATCGGGTACCCCTGCTCGGGAGGGACGTAGAGCGGCAGGATGATGCCGAGTGTCGCGAGCGACTTGGTCAGCGACCGGTCATCGTCCGGGGTCGGCAGCGGCTCCTCGTCGATCACCTCAAGTAGCTGGACGAGGGTGTCCCGGGCCTCGGCCTCGCTACCACCGAGCGGGCAATCGCCACTCTCGACACACCAGGTCAGGTAGGCACTCAAGGCGGTCTCGACGCCGCGGGCCTGTCCAAGGGCGAACTCGGGGCCGGTCAGCGAAGGGTCTACCGCACCGTCGAGCACCATCCGGCCCACCCGCTCCGGGAACTGGTCCGCGTACAGGGCGCCGATGTACGTCCCGTACGACTTGCCCAGATAGTTCAGCGAGTCGTCGCCTAACACGGCGCGCAGCACGTCCATGTCCCTGGCCACGTTCGCCGTGCCGATATGGGGCAGCAGCTCACCGGCGTCCGCCTCGCAGCCGGAAGCGAGCTCCCGGTATTGCTCGCGGAGCCGGGTCAGCTCGGCATCGTCCGACGGTGCGCCGTCGAGTGCGACCAGTTCGTCGAGCTCTTCGTCGGAAACGCAGTCGATAGGGGTGGACGCTCCGACGCCGCGGGGGTCGAATCCCACGATGTCGAACCTGTCGCGGACGTCGCCCGAGACGATGTCTTGGCTGCGCGCGAACTCGATGCCGGAACCGCCTGGGCCGCCCGGGTTGACCATGAGCGATCCGATCCGGTCATCACCCGCGGACGGGGATCGCAGCACGGCGAGCTCTACCGTCCCCGCGTCAGGGTCGTCGTAGTCCAGCGGCACGGTCAACGTCGCGCATTCGAACTCGTCGCCGTCCTCGCACGGCTCCCAGGCGATCTGCTGAGTGTAGAAGGGCGCGAGCGGATCGTCCTGCGTTGTCGGCTCGGGTTCCGGCGTAGCCGTCGGGGTGGGCGTTGGATCTGCTTCGGGCTCACTGGATGTGCATGCGGACAAAAGCATCGCGGCGGCCACGACGGCCGCGCACGCGCCTCGGATCACTTGTCCTCCTCTTCGGGAGTGCGCCGCATGCCGTCCGCGACGGCGGCTTCGTAGGCCTGCCGCGATCCGCAGACACTGGCCTTCGGGCAAGCCACCTTACGCCCGGTCTCACGGTCCCGGACGTACACCGTCTCGGACGGCACGTTGTAGCCGACGACCGTACCCTCGATGCCCTCGTCGGTGGAGACGCCACAACCGAGCGCGGGCACGCTCACCTTGAAGTCCTGGTAGAGCGGATGCTCGTACTTCAGGCAGCACATCAGCCGCCCACACGCACCCGAGATCTTCAACGGGTTGAGCGGGAGATCCTGATCCTTGGCCATGCGGATGCTGACCGGCTCGAAGTCCTTGAGGAATGTCGAGCAGCAGGTGTCGCGGCCGCAGGGGCCGATCCCGCTCTGAACCCTTGCCTCGTCGCGAGCGCCGAGTTGCCGCAGGTCGATTCGGGCCTTGAGGTTGCGGGCGAGATCGCGCACCAACTCCCGGAAGTCCACCCGGTGCGGCGCGCTGAAGTAGATCGTGATCAGCTGGTCGACGTCTTCGCGGGTGTCGACGAAATCGACGCCGACGACCTTCATCGGCAGGCCATGCTGGCGGATGAGCCGACGAGCGACGACCCGCGCCTCGGCCCGGCGCTGCCGGTTCCGTTCGTCCCGCTCGAGGTCCTTCTCGGTCGCGAGGCCCTTGCATTCGGGCAGGCCGCCGATGTCGTCGGTAACCCACTGAGGTGCCCAGACACACTCCGCCACCTCCGGCCCGTCGTCCGTCGGTACCAGGACCTTGTCGCCGACCCTGGGCTGGTGCTGGCCAGGGTCGAGGTAGTACAACCGCCCGTACCGGTTGAAGGTGACCGCCATCACCATGCCCATCCCGCCACCATACGACGTACCGCTCTCGGCGCCATGGTCAGATGGCTGCGTGGAATTCAGCCTCCGTCAAGCCACCGTCGCAGACCTGCCCGCGATCATCGCCTTACTCGCCGACGACGAGATCGGCGCTTCGCGCGAGACCCCGGGCGACCGGGCACCGTACGACGAGTCGTTCGCAGCCATTGCCGCCGACCCCAATCAGCTGCTCGTGGTGGGCGAACGCGACGGGCAGGTCCTAGCCACAATGCAACTCACCTTCATCCCGGGGTTGTCCCGGCGCGGCACCTGGCGAGCGCAGATCGAGGGTGTTCGGGTGGCATCGTCGGCCCGCGGCCACGGGCTGGGTGAGGAGCTGATCCGGTGGGCGATCGGGCAGGCTCGTGAGCGCGGTTGCGCTCTCGTGCAGCTCACCAGCGACGCCAGGCGGCAAGACGCCCACCGGTTCTACGAGCGGCTCGGCTTCACGGCATCGCACACCGGCTTCAAACTCGCGCTCTGAACCCCGGCTCGCCGTGACGTCAGCCCTCGCGGAGAGTCAGGGCCATCGCCTCGAGGGTCAGCAGCGGCGCGGCGTTGGCCTCGAGGGCCTCGCGGGCAGCGACGACGGCCTCCATCCGGCGCAGCGTGGACTCAGCGGTCGACCCGCGCGCGAGCCGGTAGAGCGACGGCCGTTTGTCCTCGTTGATCAGCTCGGCGCCGGTCGCAAGCTGCAGGGTGAGAACGTCGCGATAGATGCCGAGCACGTCGACGAGCGCCCGGTCGATGGAGTCGCGCTGGACCCTGGTGCGGCGCATCTTCTGCTCACGCTCGAGTTCCTTGACCGCAGCGTCCATCGCCCGGGGCCGGCGGCCCACCGTACCCGCGCCGAGGGCCTTCTTCAGTTCATCGACCTCCCTGGCATCGAGCGCGTCGCAATGCCGCTCGGCGTCGGCCTTGGCGGCCTCGACCAAGGCGTTGGCCGCGTCGAGGCAGGTGCGCAGGTCGTTCAGCGAGAACGGCAACCGCAGCACCTCGTCGCGTCGAGCGCGGACGCCATCGTCGGTGGCCAGAGCCCGCGCCCGGCCGATGTGCCCCTGCGAGGCGCTCGCCGAGAATGTTGCTACATCGGGCGACACACCCTCGGTGTCGACGAGGTAGCGCGCCACCTCGTCGTACGGCGGAGTGCGCAGTTGCACCACGCGGCAACGAGACCGGATCGTCGGGACGATGTCTTCGCCGGTCGGCGCGCACAACATCCACACAGTCCGCCGCGGCGGCTCCTCGAGCGCCAGCAGGAGGGCGTCCGCGGCGTCCTCGCCGAGCCGGTCTGCGTCCTCGACGATGACGATCTGCCAGCGTCCACGGGAAGGGCGCAGCGCCGCCTTGGGTACCAGCTCGCGGATCTGCTTGATCCTTATCCACAACCCGTCGGTCACGAGGTTCGCGACGTCCGGGTGGGCTCCGGAACGTACGTCGGCGCACTCCGCGCACTCGCCGCATCCGCCCCGGGGACACTGGAGGGCCGCTGCGAAGGCGCGGGCGGCGACGGACCGGCCAGAGCCCGGCGGGCCGGTGAACAGCCACGCGTGGGTCATCGAGGCGCCGGCCGACTCTTCCCCCCGCAGGATCGCCGCCGCGTCGTCGACCGTACGCCGCAGCATCGGCACCACCGTCTGTCCGATGACGGCGTCCCACACGCTCACCTGTTCACCACCTTCACTACCTGCTCCGCGATCAGATCGGCGAGCTCGTCCGGTGGCCGGGATGCATCGACCACCAGGTACCGGTCCGGATCGGCGGCTGCACGGTCGAGGTACGCCTGCCGGACTGTCTCGTGGAACTCGGCCGCCTCGCGCTCGAGCCGATCGCCCAGCCCGGCGATGCGCGGCCGACGGACGGCTTCCGGAACGTCCAGTACAACGGTCAGGTCGGGCAGCAGCCCATCGGTAGCGAATCCCGAGATCGCGGCGATCTCGTCGACACCGAGCCCGCGTCCGACACCTTGATACGCGATGGACGAGTCGATGTAGCGATCGGTGATGACCACCGCACCGCGCTCGAGGGCGGGGCGGATCGTCGCCGCCACGTGCTCGGCGCGGTCCGCGGCGTACAGCAGCGCCTCGGCGCGGGCATCGAGCCCTTCGCTGGCGACGTCGAGGACGAGGCGGCGGACGTCCGGACCGATCCGGGTGTCTCCGGGCTCGTACGTGAGCACGACCTCTCGCCCGGCGTCGCGCAAGCGCCCGGCGAGCAACCGCGCCTGGGTGGACTTGCCCGCGCCGTCGCCACCTTCGATCGCTATGAACGCGCCGCTGTAGTCGGCCACCAGCACAGCGTAGTGACGTTCTCAGACAGCGCCCTGGGGGACGGCTCCGGGAAACCCCGCATTGATCTGCCAGGGATCGCCCTGGTTGGTCCCTGGAGGAGCCGATAAACCATTGTCGACCTGCGATGAAACCGAGGATCGTGGACGGCGAGAAGGTCCACTGGATCCCGTTGCGGCTGAGTTATTCCCTGCGGTGCGAGATCGAGCGAGGCGATTCTCAGCCTGCTCACAGCAGGCGATCGGTAGGAATTGGAACCCGGGGGTTGATCGTGACGACCAGTACTGAGCATCTGAGCGCGACGCGCGCTTTCGGGCTACCCATTCTGCGCCGGACGATGGTCGCCGGACGGGCCGCGACGGCGTCCCCACCGGCATCGCGTCAAGCCGCTCGGCCGTTCCAGGTCCGGGCAGCTGGTCGACTGCCGACGACGCCTGACGGCGGGCGGCCGCGTGGCGGCGGCAGGCGGCGCCTCGCTCCGATCATTCGCGAACTGGTCTTGGTCGGCACCGCGGCCTTGCTGTACTCGCTGGTGCGAGGACTCACCGACGATCGCGTAGGCCTCGCCTTCGCCAACGCCGAGCGGCTCATGTCGTTCGAGCAATGGCTGGGCATCTTCGTCGAGCCACGGCTTCAAAGCTGGGCCGTTGCCAGCGACATCGTCGTCAACGTGGCCAACGCCATCTACATCCTGTACTGGCCGATAATCGTCGGCACGCTCGTGTGGCTGGTGGCGCGACGGCCGGAAGCGTACAGGTTCTACCGGAACGCCCTGCTCGCATCGGGCGGGTTCTCGCTGGCCGTGTTCGCCCTCTACCCGCTCGCCCCGCCTCGGTTCATGCCGGATCACGGATTCGTCGACACCATCGCGGCGCATTCGGAGGGGTATCGGGAGTTCAACGCGTCGGCACTGGTCAACGAGTACGCGGCGATGCCCAGCCTGCATTTCGGTTGGGTGCTGCTGGCCGGTATCGCGATCTACCGTCTGGTAGATCACCGGCTGGCGCGAGCAGTCGGCGTCGCCCTTCCGGTGCTGATGCTGTCGGCCATCGTCCTGACCGGCAACCACTATCTGATGGACGCCGTGGTCGGCGGCGGTGTGGTCGTCAGCGGCCTGGGGATAGCCGGGCTGTTCGCGCGGCGGGTCGCCGGCCAGCCGATCCCCCACTAGGCCGATCGGTGCCGTACCACCTGCACGCGCCTGGTGCGGCACCTACAAGCCTGCTGAACGTGATCAACCGGAGCTGGAGCGGGCGCGGCGGCGGCGCGGAGCCGGGCCCTTGGCCCGCTTCTCGGCCATCAACTCGACGGCGCGCTCGCGGGTGAGTTCCTCGACGCTGGTTCCGCGCGGGACGGTCACGTTCGTCTCGCCGTCGGTGATGTAGGGCCCGAAGCGACCGTCCTTGACCACGAGCGGCTTGCCGTTCACCGGATCGGTCCCGAGCTCGCGCAGCGGCGCAGTGGCGGCGGCCCGTCCGCGCCGGCCCTTGGGCTCTGCGAACAGCGCCTCCGCCTGCTCGACGGTGACCGTGAACAGCGACTCCTCGTCCGGCAGGGACCGGGTGTCCGAGCCCTTCTTCACGTACGGGCCGTACCGGCCGTTCGCGGCCACGATCTCGGTGCCTTCGGTGTCCTTGCCCACGGTCCGGGGCAGGGTCAGCAGCCGCAGGGCGTCCTCCAGCGTCACGGTGTCCACTGACATCGACTTGAACAGAGAGGCCGTCCGGGGCTTGGTGCCCGACGGGACGTCGTCCGGCAGCACCTCCGTGACGTACGGTCCGTAGCGACCCGACTTCACGACGATCTTTCGCCCGGTGGCCGGGTCGGCACCGAGTTCGCGTTCGCCGGTGCCGGCCGCTAGCAGCTCCTTTGCCTTGGCGATGGTGAGCTCGTCCGGCGGCAGGTCTTCGGGGACGCTGCCCCGGTTACCCTCGGCGTCCTCGACATACGGGCCATAGCGGCCGACGCGCACCACTACGTCGTCCTCAAGCGGGAACGACGAGATTGCTCGGGCATCGATCTCGCCGAGGTTGTCGACCAGGTGCTTGACGCCCTCGATCTGGTCGTCGCCGTCCCAGAACCGGGCCAGCTCTGCGGCCCGCTCGGCACGGCCTGCGGCGATCTCGTCCAGCCGGTCCTCCATCCGGGCGGTGAACTCGTAGTCGACCAGCCAGCTGAAGTGCTTCTCGAGCAGCTGGGTCACCGCGAACGCCAACCAGGATGGAACGAGCGCGGTGCCCCGCTTGAACACGTATCCGCGGTCCAGAATCGTGCGGATCGTCGGCGCATATGTCGACGGCCGGCCGATCTCACGCTCTTCGAGTTCACGCACCAGAGTGGCCTCGGTGTACCGCGCGGGGGGCTTGGTGGAGTGGCCGTCGGCCGACACGTCGACAGCAGTGAGGGCCTGGCCCTCGTCCAGGGTTGGCAGCCGCCGCTCGCGGTCGTCCCGCTGCTCCTCTGGGTCGTCCGTGCTCTCGACGTACGCCTTGAGAAAGCCGAAGAACGTGATGGTCTTTCCGGATGCACCGAACTCGACCGGTTCACCGGTCGTGGCGGTCGCACCGACCCGTACGGTGAGCGTCTGGCCGGCCGCATCGCGCATCTGGGACGCGACGGTGCGCTTCCAGATCAGCTCGTAGAGGCGGAAGTCGTCGCCGGTCAGCCCGATCTCGCCGGGAGTTCGAAACGTTTCGCCGGCCGGGCGGATCGCCTCGTGCGCCTCCTGGGCGTTCTTGACCTTGCTGCTGTAGCGCCGCGGGGAATCCGGCACGTACTCGGCGCCGTAGAGCTGGGCGACCTGGCTGCGGGCGGCGGCGATCGCCGACTCCGACAGCGTGATCGAATCGGTACGCATATAGGTGATGAACCCGCCCTCGTACAGCCGCTGCGCCACCTGCATGGTTCGGGCGGCACCGAAGCCGAGCTTGCGGGAGGCCTCCTGCTGAAGCGTCGTGGTCCGGAACGGCGCGTACGGGCTGCGCTTGTACGGCTTGGATTCGACGGACCGGACCTCGAACAGGACTCCGTCCAGCGCCGCGGCAAGCGCTCCGGCCCGGGCTTCGTCGAGGATCACCACGCCGGCCGAACGGTCCTTCAGCCGGCCGCGGGAGTCGAAGTCGCGGCCTTGGGCCACTCGCGAACCGGCCACTGAGATCAGGCGGGCGTCGAAGGAGTTCGGCTCATCGTCCGACGCTGGGTCGAGCCCTGAGTCGAGCCCTGTGTCGAGCGTGGCGACCAGGTCCCAGTAGTCCGCCGCCCGGAACGCCATCCGCTCCCGTTCGCGGTCAACGACGAGCCGGGTCGCGACACTCTGCACGCGACCTGCGGACAGGCCCTGCATCACCTTTCGCCACAGTACCGGCGAGACCTCGTACCCGTAGAGACGGTCGACGATCCGGCGGGCCTCCTGCGCGTCGACCAGGTGTTCGTCGACGTCGCGGGGGTTCTGGATGGCCGCCATGATCGCCTCACGGGTGATCTCGTTGAAGACCATCCGCTTGACCGGCACCTTGGGCTTGAGCTCCTCGCGCAGGTGCCATGCGATCGCTTCGCCCTCACGATCTTCATCCGTGGCAAGGAGTAGCTCGTCCGCGTCCTTGAGAGCGGCCTTGAGCTTCTTCACCTGATCCCTGGCCCGACCAGCCGGAACGACGTAGAGCGGCTCGAAACCGCCTTCGACGTCGACACCGACCGGTGCACCGAACCGGTCGCGCTTGGCCGCAGGCACCTCCGTCTTCTTGGTCGGCAGGTCGCGGATGTGCCCGAACGAGGACTCCACGACATACCCCGAGCCGAGGTAGCCAGCGATCGTCTTCACCTTGGCAGGCGACTCGACGATGACCAGTCGACGCAGGCCGTCGTTACTCGTGCGGACCACGTGTGCTTACTCCTTCATGCGTGAACATCGACAGGCGAAGTGTGCGACCAAGCCGGTCGGTCCTGTCAACTCGGATAAGACAACGCACGGTATACGACACCTCTTCCAAGTTGATATCTCGACGTAATCGCAAAGACTATTTTGCAAAATCTCCTTTGCAGTCTACCTTGGTGGGCATGGCGCTCTCCCGCAAACAGGTCACGGACGTCGATACCCTGCGAGCCCTTGCTCATCCCCTTCGGGTCCGATTGCTCGCAGCGCTCCGCCTGGACGGTCCCGCCACAGCATCTGAGCTGGGACGGCGCTTCGGCGAGTCCAGCGGTTCAACGTCGTACCACCTCCGGCAGCTGGAGCGATTCGGCTTCGTTGTCGAAGACGACGAACAGCCCTCGCGCCGGGAGCGGCGCTGGCGAGCAGCGCACGACGTCACGAGCTTCCGTCCGGCTGACTTCCTCGACGAGACGGCCGGCCGCGAAGCGCTCGAGGTCATGGAACAGCAGCAGCTCAGGTTCCTGCTCGAAGCCGTCCAGTCCTGGCACCGCGAGAAGGCCGGCTGGCCCCGCGAGTGGGTCGACGCCGCCGAACAGAGCGATCTTCATCTCTGGCTCCGCCCGGCCGAACTGGCCGAGATGAACCGGGAACTGATCGCCGTGGCCCAGCGCTGGATCGCACGCCGGCCCCGTCCCACGGATCCCAATGCCCGCCAGGTCTCGCTGTTCCTGGTGGCCGTGCCGCGGACGGCTGGTGACCGATGACAACCGTCACCGCCCGCCAGGCCCGCGTCCGGTTCTTGATCCTCGAAGCGCTGCGCTGGTTTCCTACCGGGCTGTTGCTGCCGGTGTTCGCCCTGTTGCCTATCGAGCGCGGCCTGACCGTCGCGCAGCTTGGCCTGGCGGCCGCCGTCCAGGGTGTGGTCGTGCTCGCGCTTGAGCTTCCGACGGGCGGGTTGTCGGACTCGCTCGGTCGCCGGCCGGTGCTGCTGGCGGCCGGGACGTTCTCGCTTGCCTCACTCACGCTCTTGTTCGCCGCCGACTCGTTCGCCCTGTTCGCCGCGGCGTTCGCCGTCCAGGGTGTGTACCGGGCCCTCGACAGCGGACCGCTACAGGCGTGGTATGTCGACGCATCGCTCACCGCCGAACCGGACAAGGACGTCACGGCAGGCCTGTCGGCGGGCGCCACGGTGACCGGATTCGCGATCGCCGCTGGTGCACTGAGCGGCGCCGGGTTGGTGGCGCTGCACCCGCTCGGGCAGGTTGAGCCGCTCGCCACGCCGGTTCTGGCCGCGGGGCTGGTGCAGACCGTTGCTCTGGTCGCCGTCAGTGTCCTGATCACCGAGACGCGTAGCACCCGGGGCTGGAGAGCCGTGATGCGCTCGGTTGCCTCGGTTCCGCGCGTCATCGGCGGCGGCGTGCGGCTGCTACGGAGATCGCGCATCCTCGCGGCTCTCGTCGGAGTGGAGCTGTTCTGGGGCTTCGGCATGGTCTCGTTCGAGATGCTGACGCCGCTCCGACTGGCCGAGGTCACCGGTAGCACCGGCGCCGCGGCAGCCCTGATGGGTCCGGCGGGAGCCGGTGCGTGGGCGGCTGCAGCGGCGGGCGCGGCGATAGCAGGGCTGGCCGCTCGCCGGTTCAGCACCGCGTTGACGGCAGCCGCCCTCCGGGTGATCCAGGGCGTCACCGTCGCGGCGATGGCGGTGTTCGCCGGGCCGGTCGGGATCGTGGCCGCGTACCTGGCCACATACGCCGTCCACGGCGGGTCCAACCCGCTGCACCATTCGCTCCTGCATCAGCAGGTCACCAGCGAGCACCGGACGACCGTCCTGTCGTTGAACTCGATGGTGGGTCAACCTGCCTACGCGGCCGGCCTGGTGGTGCTGACCGCAGTGGCCGACGGCACGTCGGTGCGGCTCGCCATCGTCTGCGGTGCCGCGGTCCTCGCGCTGGCGGCGCCGCTCTATCTGCCGGCGTGGAGGTTCCACCGCGGGCAGGCGCCGCACGACGTCGCCGCGGTCACCGGCTGACTGCGGCTGCCATGGCGGGCCGACCAGGTGAGTGCGGTCGCACCCGGAACCTTAGGATTTCGTCCCGTGACTGTGGTGATCGGCACGCTGGTGGCCCTCGGCATGCTCGTTCTAGTGCCACTTGGGCTGCGACTCATCGACACCGGGGGCGGGCCGGTAGGCATGATCTCTCAGGCCTGGCCGCTCGCCGGGCTGGCGGGAACCGCGTCGCTGATAGTCGGCAGGGGGACGACCGCAGTGGTCCTTGCCGTCCTGTATGCGGCCGTCACGGTCGCGCTGGCGGTCGCCGCAGCCGAGCGGCTGTGGCGGCGCCGCTCGCTCGACCCGGCGGAAGTGGCCGTTCTGACGGCCATGGTGTCCCCGTCCGTCGCCGGCGTCAGCCTGGTGGCAGAGCGGGGCGGCTGGGAGCTCCTGGGTTTCGACATGACAGTGCTCGCCCTCACGGTGGCACACTTTCATTTCGCCGGCTTCGCGGCCGCACTGATCGCCGGCCTGATCCACACAACCGTGCCGGGGGCCCTCAGCGCTCTTCCGCCGGTCGTTATCCCTGTGGGGATCGCGGTCGTGTTCGTGGGTTACTTCACTGCGGACGCTGTCGAGCTGGCCGGTACCGCGATCCTCACCGCCGGCATGTGGCTCACCGGGTGGCTCATCTGGCGGGACGTCAGGCCGCTTGCCGCGAGCCGGCTCACCCGCGTGCTGTTCGGCATCAGCGCGGCTGCCCTTGCGGTCACCATGCTGCTCGCGCTCGACTGGGCGGCCGGCCACGTGTGGGACGCGATCCCCCACCCGTCGCTCGATGTGATGGCCACGACCCACGGGCTTGTCAACGCCGTGTTCTTCGCACTGGGCGGCCTGGTCGCGTGGCGGCGTTTTCAGCGTGAACGCAGCCTGGAGCTGAGCCAGGCCAGCTGATCATGCGGCCTCGACGAGCCACTGCCACACGATGTCGCCCACCCGTTTGAGCTGCTCCTGATCGACCACACCTGGCCCGTCGCGCGACGAGTGGTACTCCGCGTACGGCACGCTACCGAGCCTGGCGGCCGGGACGTCCGCCTTCTCGAACGACCAGTGGTCGCTCGCCCGGTTCTCGCATGAGTGTGCCGCGATGCCGATGCCCTCGGCGACCTCGAGGAGGGCGTTGCGGACCTCGGTGCTGCCTGTTCCACCGGTGCAGATCGGCACACTCGATGCGGCCACACCGACGCGGTCGAGCGAGACCATCGCCGTGACCGCGTCCGTACCGGGCAGGTCGGCCACGTACTGCTGCGACCCGAAATGGTGCATCCGGTCGCCGGAGCCGCGGGGCTCCTCCGCGCCGAAGGCGACGAACCGGACGTCGACCGGCAACGGGGTCGCCGCGGCCAATCGGGCGAGCTCGAGGACCACTGCGACACCCGACGCGTTGTCCTCCGCGCCGGGCGCGACGGCAACGGTGTCCAGATGGGCGCCGATCACCACATGTGGCGCCTCCACATCGAAACCCGGCGAGTCGGCGATCACGTTGGCGGACGTGCCTGGCTCGACGACCGTCCCCCACTCCGGCCGGTACGACGGGTCACCTTCGGGCACCGGCACCTCGATCTGCTCGACGTCGTAGCCGAACTCGGCGAACCTGTCAGCGACCCAGTCGGCGGCCTCCTGAAACGCCGGTGACGTCGCTTCGCGTGGCCCGATCTCGCCGGCCAGATGGGCGACCGACACAACGGCTCGCTCGGCGTCGAATTCCGGTGGGGGCCGGTAGGTGGCGGTGGCTTGCCCATCCGGGCCGGTCATGGGCGCATTCGTGCCCGCCACCGGTGGTTCGGCGGTGGCCGTCGCAGGCGGCGTGACGGCATCGCCACCGTCCGGTGTCTGGTCATCCGACCCGGTGCAGGCGGCGACGAGGGCGGCTCCAGTCAGGACCGCCCCGGCTGTGTATCGCACCTTCATCAGGCCTCCAATGGGAACCCACGCACCGCCTACGGTCCAAGTTCATGCGTGCCGAGGCGTGAAGAACGCCGGACCGATCTTGATAATGCGCCCGACTTAGATGTAAATAACCGATTCTGAGGAAGATCCGTCCGGCAGTTCTTCACGCCGAGGCGCGGTCGCCGAACTCGAGATAGCCGTCCGCGACGAATCTGCGGACTCGAGGCAGCAGGTCCGACCGCAACGCGAGCGGATCGACGTCGAGGACCGTCGCCACCGCATCGACAAGCGTGCCGATCGGCACGGATCCGTCACAAGCGCCCACGAGCGCCGCCTCGGCGGTTCCTACTTCGACCGCCCTGCGTAAACCACGTTGCTGTCGCAGCACGACGTGCGCCGGATCCTCCGCTCCGGGCGGTCCGATCTGCTCCTGCACGACGTCGTCGGCCAGGACTAGACGGGCTCCGAGAAGGTCATCGTCCCGCTCGAGGCGGCGCAGGAGATCCAGCCGATCGAAATGTCCGGCCACCACCGGCCCCAGCGGCTGCTCGACCGCGTGCGGCCAATCCTCGATCGAGACGGACGGATCGTCGAAGCGCGCCGCCCGCAAGATGACCCACCCGAAGCCGATGCCCTCCACGCGTTGCGCCTCGAACCAGGCGAGCCACGAGTCGTATCGGCTCACGTAGGCCGGACCGGCCGGCTCACCGGCGTCCCTGAGCCATAGTTCGACGTACGCGGCGGGATCCTGCACCTCGCGCTGGATGATCCAGGCGTCGCAACCGGTACCGGCCACCCATGCGCCCACCCGCTCCTGCCAATCCTGCCCCGCGACGTGCATCCAGTTGGCAAGCGACTCCAGGATGCCGCCGTCGCGAAGACGGGCGACGCCGTCGACGACAACCCGCCTGGACACCTCGTCGCCGGGCAACCCGCTGTCGCGGTAGACGTGGTGGCCGCCGGGAGACACGACGAACGGCGGGTTCGTCGCGATCAGATCGAACTGGTCCCCAGCGACAGGTTCGTAGAGGCTGCCGTCCCGCAGATCGACGTCCACGCCGTTCAGCCGGGCCGTCAGCGCGGCCAACGCCAGTGCCCGCCGGCTGACGTCTGTCGCGACTACCGTCGTGCAGTGCCGCGACAGATGCAATGCCTGAACGCCGCAGCCCGTTCCCAGATCGAGTGCCCGATCCACCGGCCGCCTGACCGTGATCTGGGCCAGGGTCGATGAGGCGGCGTTGACGCCGAGCACGTGGTCATCCGCCACCGGCTCGATCCGGCCGTCAAGACCCGGGGTGAGATCGCTGACGACCCACCAGTCGCCGGCGTCGTCAGCGTACGGACGAACATCGACGACGGCGTGCACGGTGTCGCCGTCGACAGCCAGCAGCCCGCCGTCGACAAGCTCGGCCAGCGGGAGCACCCCGTCGACGGCCGCCCGAGGGACCGGCAGCTGAAGCGGCCAGAGCCGCACGAGCGTCTCCAGCGGCGAGCCGCCGGACGTCACCCGCCGGCCGGGAGTCGTCTCGTTGCGGTTCAGCGCCGCTGAGGCCACCGGGCCGAGCAGACCGGTGACTGAGTCGACCGTGTACTCGGCCCTCGCCAAGGCGTCGCGTAGCCGTGCGACTCCGTCCCCGGCCAGTCGCGGAGTTTCCACCTGCGCTCCCGTCTGTGGTCAAGGCCAATCGTGGCACGGCTCGTAAGCTCGCCTTCGTGAGTGACCCGATCGCGGTGCTGCCCTGGAACGAGGACTACGGCCACTTCACGGCAATGCAGGTACGTGACCGCGCGACCCGCGGTCTGCGGCTTCACCTCGCTCGCTTGGACGCGGCGAACAAGCTGCTGTTCGGCGAACCGCTCGATGCGGGTGCGGTACGGGAACGGCTTCGGCGAGAGCTGGACGGCCGGGCGGATGCTTCGGTGCGGTTCGCTGTGCGGCGTCCGGCCGGAGAACCCGGCTCGGCTCCGTCCACAGTAGTGACGGTCGACAAGCCGGTCACCATGCCGGCCGGGCCGCTGCGGCTCAAGAGTGTGACGTACCAGCGTCCGCTCGCACACATAAAGCACCTTGCGTCCGCAGGACACGGCGGCCACCGGCGGCGGGTGCTCGACGCCGGTTCGGACGAGGCGTTGCTCACCGATGCGGACGGCGTGATCTCCGAGGGCGCGATAACCAACGTCGGCTTCCTCGACGGCACAGCGGTGGTCTGGCCCGATGCTCCCTGTCTGGCCGGCATCACGATGCAGGTGATCATCCCGGCCCTCGCTGCCCGAGGCGTTCGATCAGTGCGCCGGGTGGTGCGGCTGGGAGATGTCGGCTCGTTCGACGGCGCTTTCGTCACGAACTCGTGGGGGGTGGCGACGGTCGGCGCCATCGACGATGCGGAGATACCCGCCGGCGAAGCGTTTGCACATACGCTTGCCGCGGCTTACGAGGCGGTGCCCTGGGACCCGATCTGATCGGCGGGTGCGCTCGGGGGCATCGCGAACGCCGACACGACCCGCGGATGCAGGAGAGTTCCGTCAACGACGAGAACGGCTTCAGGCCGGGGCATACTCAACCGCGGCCCCCACCGCATGGTCCGCCGACACATCGCGAATAGCCCGACGGTACTGAAGGCTCCCGCCCGGTTCGAACGGCTCCAGGACATGACGTCGGAAGCTCGCGTAGTCGTACGAATCCAGCCAGAATCCCTCTGGAGCCGACGAGTTGGCGGCCTCGATCCTGGCCGCGACCGCGCCGAGAAGATCACGGCGAAGGGCGCTCATCCGGGTCAGTGCTCGCGAGACCCGTTCGGCCGGTCGGTCACCTCGTGCCAGACGTCGCCGTCCGCGAGATCGACATCGTTCTCGGGACCTGGCTCGCGGGTAGGACCGGTGGTCTCGCCGAAGAACTCCCGCACCTTCTGGCCGAACGACGCCGCCTTCTCGGGGTCGATCATGAAGGTGACATCCTCGACGGCGCGGCTCACCGCATCGCGGACCTTCGCTTCGTCGAAGTTAGCGGCCGCCGAACCGACGAACGAGCTGATCTGGTCCGAGAGCTTGCGCAACGTCTCGCCGACCACGTCATCCACGGCTGTGTCGTGTGTCGGGCACGGCGGCAGAGTCGACGGCTCTGGCCGGGCGATGCGCTGGCGGGTACGCCATGCGGGGTCGTGCAGATACGCACCCTCGCCCACCGTGTACCTGCAGATCAGGCCGGCTGACGCGAGCGCGTCCAGGTCGGCATTCATCGCATCGGTGTCGTGCTCGTCCGCCCGCAACGGCCAGAGATAGCCGTTGAGGACCGCCGGCTGATCCTTGGCCCGTCCCGCATCATCCAGAACGGTCGGCAGGTAGGCATATGTGTACGCAGCTGAGAGTGGCACCTCGGCCAGCCGCTCGTCCTGGGCGTCGCCGGGGTGGACCGTCCGCCGTTGCTGAGTCATGGCCGCCTCCTTCGGTCGTGGCCTGACCCGTCCAGTATTGCTCGCGCCGACGTGCGACGATCGGGGGCATGGACGTCGTATCGATCCACGCACTTGGGGAAAGCCAGCTTTCGGCAGCCGAGGCCGCGGACAGTGGGCGCGGCTCGGTGACCGTGTACGGGCGGAGCGGTGCGCGATTGCGCCAGACATTGGTCGCGCTAGCAAAAGGTCAGGTGATGGGCGAGCACAAGAGTCCGGGCGACGCCTCGCTGCTCTGCCTACAGGGCCGCGTACACCTGCGGGCCGGGGAACTGAGTACCGAACTGGGTCCAGGAGACTTCGTCGGTGTACCGCCTCAGCGCCACGACGTGACAGCCGTCGAACCGTCGGTGCTGCTGCTATCCGTCGCCTTGCATTGAGCCAGGCACTCGGCTGGTAGGCGGCCAGATAGCAGACGATCAGATGACCCAGGCCCCCGCTGACCTGGGCCAATGCACCAGTAAGCCACCTGATCGTTTCCCGCCCGCCCCAGACTAAACGATCAGGTGACCCACACGGTCGAACATGCCAGGTCAGAGACGTGTTACCTCACCTGATCGTCGCGCCCGCGACGATCAGGTGAGGTAACGGCGATCAGGTGACCAACAAGCGTCAGGCTGCCGAGACCTTCGCGGGCTCGTCCGACGACTCGATGGCGACCGGCCGGCGCTTCGAGATCCACACCGCACCGACCACGATCAGCGCCGCGACCCCGGCGATGGTGTACCGCAAGCCGTCGTTGGCATCCTCGCCGATGGTCATCGTCACGATCGCCGGAGCGATCAGCAGCGACACCAGGTTCATCACCTTGACCAGCGGGTTGATCGCGGGCCCGGCGGTGTCCTTGAACGGGTCGCCGACCGTGTCACCGATGACGGTGGCGGCATGCGCATCCGAACCCTTGCCGCCGTGGTACCCGTCCTCGACCAGCTTCTTCGCGTTGTCCCACGCTCCGCCGGAGTTGGCCAGGAACACCGCCATCAGCACACCGGCGGCGATGACTCCGGCCAGGTAACCGGCCAGCGGACCGACACCCAGTCCGAAGCCGACGGCGATGGGGGCCATCACCGCGAGCAGGCCGGGTGTGGCCAGCTCACGCTGCGCGTCGCGCGTCACCATGTCCACGACGCGGCCGTACTCGGGACGGCCGGTGCCCTCCATGATTCCGGGGATCTCACGGAACTGCCGGCGCACCTCGAACACGACGGCGCCCGCGGCGCGACCGACAGCAGCAATCGCCAGCCCGGAGAACAGGAACACCACCATCGCGCCGAGCATCACGCCGAGCAACACGTTGGGCGAGACGATGTCCAGCGCGAACTGGGCCAGACCCTCGGTGTCGACGCCGACGTCGTCGGCCGCCGTGGTGATGGCGTCCATGTACGAGCCGAACAGCGCCGTCGCGGCCAACACTGCCGTCGCGATCGCGATGCCCTTGGTGACGGCCTTGGTCGTGTTGCCGACCGCGTCCAGCTCGGTGAGGATCTGCGCCCCCTCGCCTTCGACCTCGCCGGACATCTCGGCGATGCCCTGGGCGTTGTCGGAGACCGGGCCGAAGGTGTCCATGGCGACGATAACGCCGACGGTGGTCAGCAGACCGGTGCCCGCCAGCGCGATGAGGAACAGCGACAGCAGGATCGAGCCCCCGCCGAGCAGGAACGCGCCGTACACGGCACCACCGATGACGAACGCGGTGTAGACGGCCGACTCCAGACCAAGGGCCATACCGCCGAGCACGACCGTTGCGGGGCCGGTGAGCGACATCTTGCCGATGTCGCGGACCGGCCGCTTGTCGGTGCCGGTGAAGTAGCCGGTCAGCCACATGATGACGCCCGCCAGCACGATGCCGATGATGACGGCCATCGTGGCCAGCGCTCGCGGGTCGCCATCGTGGTCGATCCCGCCCTCCAGCTCCACGAAAGTGCTCGGCAGGTACGCGTAGGCGGCAAGTCCGCTCAACACGGCGCCGGCCAGGGCGGACAGGTAGAAGGACCGGTTGATGGTCGTCAGACCGTTCTCGCCGGGCCGCGGCCGGGTCAGGTAGATGCCGAGCACGGCGGTCAACGCACCGATCGCAGGCACAACAAGCGGGAAGACCAGGCCCTCGGTCCCGAAGGTCGCGCTACCCAAGATCAGGGCTGCGACGAGCACTACCGCGTACGACTCGAACAGGTCGGCGGCCATACCCGCGCAGTCGCCCACGTTGTCGCCCACGTTGTCGGCGATGGTGGCGGCGTTGCGGGGGTCGTCCTCCGGAATGTGCTGCTCGACCTTTCCGACCAGGTCGGCGCCGACATCGGCCGCTTTGGTGAAGATTCCGCCGCCGACACGCATGAACATCGCGAGCATCGCCGCGCCGAGCCCGAAGCCCTCCAACACGTGCGGGGCATCACCGCGGTAGATGAGGACGACGACGGACGCGCCGAGCAGGCCGAGACCGACGGTTGCCATGCCGACCACGCCGCCGGTACGGAAGGCGATCCGCATCGCGGGGTCGCGGCCCTCGTCCTGTGCAGCGGCCGTGACCCGGACGTTCGCCCGCACCGCGAGCCACATGCCGAGGTAACCGATCGCCGCCGAGAACACGGCGCCGATGATGAAGAAGACGGAGCGGCCAACCCGTACCCCAGTGTCACCCGGCAGCACGAACAGCAGCCCGAACACGAGCACCACGAACACACTCAGCGTGCGGAACTGCCGGCTCAGGTACGCGGCGGCACCTTCTTGGATCGAGCGCGCAATGTCCTGCATCTTCTCGGTGCCCTCGCTCGCGACGAGCACCTCTCGGCGGAACAGAGCCGCCATCACCAGCGCCGCCAGCGCAACCAGCGCAACGACGATGACATACGAGAGGTTGCCACCGGTGAGCGAGATCGCCGAGTCACCCTCTTGGGCGAGGATTGGCCCGGTCATACGTCCTCCTTGACGTGGCCTGCGCCACCAGTGCTACTGGCGCGCCGGCCGGCTTCAATCACCCGAGCCCCGCACACATGCCTTCGTGGCGGGGTCGTGGTGATCAACGGCAATTGGATCCAGACCGCGCGCAGCGCGCGGCCAACTGCGCCAGGAGTGTACTGACTCTCTGTCACGCATGAGCACTCGCCTCCGCTGGCCAGCGCATCGAAACGGTCACGCCGGCCGGTGAGGTGGCCACATTCAGGTGCGGCACGAGCTCGGACACGACCGCCAACGAGGCCTCTGCGGGCAACTCGTCGACGACCGGCGCGGCCGCCGCGGCCAGGACATCGATGGCCCGGCCTCCAATTGCTGCCTCGAGGGCGACGGCTCCGCGAACGTTTATCGACAGTCCGCGAGAGTCGTCAAACGTCACAACGACCGGATCGTCGGGACGCGACTCTTGCTGCAATGCCACGACGAGCCCGCAGGCTTCGCCGACGGCGAGCCGCACCGCGTCGAGCACCGGCTCGGGTAGGTCGATGCGCCGGGCAAGCGTCACAGCGATCTGCCGGGCGGTACGCACGTGAGCGGGCCTGGCAGAAAAGCTCAGTTCGACTGTGGCCATTCCCTAGGCGTCGTCCGCCGCGACAGCGTTGGCGACAGAGTCGTGGATCGGGAAGACCTTGGTCAGACCGGTGATCCGGAAGATCTTCAGGATCCGCTCCTGGGTACACACCAGACGAAGCGACCCGTCGTGCATCCGGACCCGCTTCAGCCCACCCACGAGCACACCGAGGCCGGTCGAATCGAGGAACTCGACACCCGTCATATCGACCACCAGGTCATACCGCCCGGAGTCGACCAGCTCGGCGAGCTGTTCGCGCAGTTTTGGGGCCGTGTAGACGTCGATCTCTCCAGCGACTTCGACCACCGTCCGGCCATCTTCGGACCGGGTTGACAGAGTCAGATCCACGGCAGCTCCTTCCTTGGCCGGGCGGGTTTCCTTCTCGCATTCAACCATGAGCGACACTGCATAGGGTGCGTACCGCAAGCCGCCTTTTCGAGACGCTCGTCACCGGACGTGACGAGCGGGTGACACATGTCGAGTGGATCGGCGCGCGCCAAGGCCTCACCGCCGAGTGGCCGGCCTGGACGGATCCGTATGTCCGCGAATGCCTGCGGCGAGCCGGGGTGAGCTCGCTGTGGTCGCACCAGGCGCAAGCGGCTCAACTGGCATGGGAAGGCCAGTCGGTCGTTGTGGCCACCGGCACCGCATCGGGCAAGTCGCTGGCCTACCTGCTGCCGGCGCTCACCGCCGCCCGCGCCGGGCGCAGGAACGGGGGCACGACCCTGTACCTGACTCCGACCAAGGCTCTCGCGGCCGACCAGTTGCGCGCGCTCGACGAGCTTGGCGTCCCTGACATCGTCGCTGCCACCTACGACGGTGATACGCCGATCGAGTCCCGAGACGCCGCCCGCGACCACGCGACCTACCTGCTCACCAACCCGGACATGCTGCACCGGTCGCTGCTGCCCAGGCACCACCGCTGGGTGGGGTTCCTGCGCTCGCTCAGGTTCGTCGTGGTCGACGAGTGCCACACCTACCGCGGCGTGTTCGGCTCGCATGTGGCTCAGGTGCTGCGACGACTTCGCCGAATATGCGCCAAGTACGGCACGGACCCGGTGTTCATCCTTGCTTCGGCGACCGCCGCCGAACCGGATCGCTCCGCCCGGAGACTCACCGGTGTACCTGTCGTGCCCGTCCAGGAAGACGGCTCCCCGCGCGGCGCGAAGGAGTTCGTGTTGTGGGAGCCGCCGACCAGCTCGCTTCGCGGTGAGAACGGTGCGCCGGTCAAACGAAGCACGCTGGCCGAGACCGCCGACCTGTTGTCCGACCTTGTCGCCGCAGGTGCCCGGACGGTGGGTTTCGTCCGTTCCCGGCGAGCGGCGGAGACGGTGGCAGGACTGACCAGAAGGGCTCTGGCCGAAGTGGAACCCGCGCTGGCCGAGCAGGTCGCGGCGTACCGAGCGGGTTACCTGCCGCACGAGCGCCGGACTCTCGAGCAGGCCCTCCAGGACGGAACGATCCGTGCCCTGGCAGCCACGACCGCCCTCGAACTGGGCGTCGACGTCGCCGGTCTGGACGCCGTCGTCATCGCGGGCTGGCCGGGCACGAGGGCTTCGCTGTGGCAACAAGCCGGCCGGGCCGGTCGCTCGGGCCGGGATTCGCTGGCGGTCCTGATCGCTCGCGACGACCCCTTGGACACGTACCTGATCCGGCATCCTGGCGCGATCTTCGGGCATCCCGCCGAGGCCACGGTGCTGGACCCGGACAACCCGTACGTCTTAACCCCGCATCTTTGCGCAGCCGCTCAGGAGTCGCCGTTGACCGACGCGGACGTCGAGCTGTTCGGTCCGGCCGCTCCGCAGGTCCTTGCCGCGCTCGAAGGCGAAAAGGTGCTCCGGCGACGGCCGTCCGGGTGGCACTGGGTCCGTAGCGGCTGGGCTCAGGACCTGGCCGACCTGCGCGGCTCGGGAGAGCCGATCGTCCAGCTTGTCGAGGCCGGCACCGGACGGCTGTTGGGCACGGTGGACGCCGGCCGGTCGCATGCGGCCGTCCACGACGGAGCCGTCTATGTTCATCAAGGCGAGACGTACCTCGTCGAGCGGCTCGACCTGGACGACCATGTCGCCTTCGTCCGTCCCGAGACCGTCGACTACACGACCACGGCCCGCGACGTGACGGACCTGCGCGTCCTGTCCGTCGACCGCAGCGCCACCTGGGGTGAGGCGCAGCTGAACTTCGGCAGCGTCGAGGTGTCCAGCCAGGTGGTGGCGTACCTCAAGCGCAAGCTCGGCTCGGGTGAGGTGTTGGGCGAGCAGGCTCTGGACCTGCCGCCTCGCCGGCTGCGCACTAAGGCGGTCTGGTGGACGCTGCCCGACGCGTTGCTGCCGGTTTCCGAGGCCGAAGCCCCGGGTGCCGCGCACGCTGCGGAACACGCAGCGATCGGGTTGCTGCCGCTGTTCGCCACGTGCGACCGCTGGGACATCGGCGGGTTGTCGACGGCCCGGCACCCGGACACCGGGCTGCTGACGGTGTTCGTCCACGACGGCCATCCCGGCGGCGCCGGATTCGCCGAACGCGGGTTCCATGCGGCGGCACCGTGGCTGCGGGCGACTCTCGAGACGATCGCGTCGTGCCCGTGTCCGTCCGGATGCCCGTCCTGCGTGCAGTCACCCAAGTGTGGAAACGGCAACGATCCGCTCGACAAGTCAGGCGCGGTGCGACTGCTGGAGACCCTGCTTGCCGCGGCGCCTGCCGGCATCGAGTAGCGAACACGCCGGAAGGATCACGTTGGACCCCGCCGACGGTCCAAAGTGCGTAAAGTCACCTTCATGCTGGCCCTAGCGCTCGTGCTGCTCCTCCTCGTGGCGATTCTGGTGGTGGCATCGTTCGTCGGCAGCAGCGAGGAAGTCGTCATCGAGTTCCTCAACGTCACCGTCACGACGTCGGTCGGCGGTGTGTTCGTGGCCGGCTTCGTCGCCGGGCTCATCGCACTCGCCTCGCTCTACTCGATCCGGACGTCGGTGAAACGAATCCAGCAGCGGCGCAGCGAAGTGCGCGAGCTCCGCCGGCAGGCTGGGCAGACCGCGCCGGCCGGCGCCGAGTCAGATCGCGCCCGCCGGGCCGACACCGAGGCCACCACGCGCGGGGGCGGTGACACCGCCGAACTTGACGGCCCGGCCGGCCCGCCAGCGAGTGATAATCCGCCGGGACGCAGTGCGGACGCGGACGGCGACACCCAATCCGATTCCCATCGATCTTGACGGCACCACCGGCGGCCCCGTTTCGCCGGACGGAGTAACCGATGGCGAGCCGGCTCCGCAGCGTTCCCGCACCGGCACTGGTCCTGTTCGGAATCGGGTCCGTCCAACTCGGAGCAGGTCTGGCCAAGTCGATTTTCGACCAGTTGCCGCCGAGCGCAATGGTGATGATGCGGCTCGCCACCTCCGCGGTGGTGGTGACGATCGTCAGTCGCCGGTTGCTGCGCGGTTCATGGCGACGGCACTCGCGATCCGACCTGCTGCTCGTGGCCGCGTTCGGCCTGACTCTCGCGGGGATGAACTTCGCGATCTACGAGTCATTCTCGCGCATACCACTGGGCATCGCCGTCACGATCGAATTCCTCGGGCCCCTCGGCGTGGCGGTCGCCTTCTCCCGCCGCCCGCTGGATCTGGCGTGGGTGGCGCTCGCTGCCACGGGCGTCGTGCTGCTCGTCAGGGACGACGGTTCGGGCCGGGTCACGGTCGCAGGCGTGGTTTTCGCTCTTGTCGCCGCAGCCGGCTGGGCATCGTACATCTTACTGAGCACGGCGATCGGCAGTCGCTTCCCCGGTTCGTCAGGGCTGGCGCTCGCGAGCGTCCTCGGTGCGGCAATCATGCTGCCGGTCGGTATCAGTTCGGGTGGCTCGGCGCTGCTTCGCCCGGAGTTGCTGGCGATCGGAGTCGCCGTCGGCTTGCTCTCGTCGGTCATCCCGTACACGTTCGAACTGGAGGCCCTGCGCCGAATGCGAGCGCAGCTGTTCGGCATTCTGATGAGCCTGGAGCCGGCCGCCGCCGCACTTGTCGGACTTGTCGTGCTCGGTGAGGTGTTGGCCGTTCGCGAGTGGGCGGCCATCGGCTGCGTGATCGTCGCCTGCGTCGGAGCGACCCGGACCCAACCGCCGCCACCCGAGGTGCCCGAGGGCTGAGCCGGTCCGGTTACTGTGAGCTCGCCGATGCCCGCGGTGAACCATGCGACTCCACCGCGGGCACCGGTATAGAGGACGTCGGCTGTCACGGCGGCACGACACTCGCCGGATCTCGTGGCACGCCGCCCAGGCGCACTTCGAAATGCAGGTGCGGCCCGGTCGCGTTGCCGGTGGCGCCAACGGTACCGACCTGGTGACCTGCACCGACCTCGTCGTCGACGGCGACGTGGAGTGAACTCAGGTGCGCGTAGTAGGTCGTGACTCCACCATGGTCGACAACGACGAGGTTGCCGTACGGACCGGCCCGGCCGGCCCGGACCACTCGGCCTCCGGAGGCCGCGATAACAGGCGTACCTTCCGGTGCGGCGAAGTCCAGCCCGGTATGGCGGCCCGAGCCCCAATGCGTCCCGGCATCACCGAACCGCGCAGTCAGGCGGTACGGCCCGGCGACAGGGACCGACCAGTCACCTGCTGCCAGCACGCCGACCCGGGCCCGCGGCGGCACTCCGGCTCGGGCCCGGCGTACCGGATCGGTCAGCCAGCGCAACGGGCCGGTGATGGGCGCGGAGGCGGCGACCGCCACCTCGTCGCCGTCGACGGTGCACTCGCGGAGGGTGGCGCCGTTGGCGCGGCTCACCCGCTCGGCAGCGGCACATGGAGGTTCGCCGGCCGGCCGGGCCACTGCGCCGGCGGCCGCGAGCGCCGCCAGATCAGCCGCTGCGGCGGCCCTGTGACGGGCCGCAACCCCAGAGCCGAGCGTGGCCGCGACGAGCGACCCGACCACGATCATCATCGTCGCCGCCAGCACCAGGACCGAGCCGGCACCGCGCTCCCGCCGGGTCACGAGGACTCCTCGACGGCGACGGATTCGGCACTCACCGTCGGCGCGGGCAGCCGGTCGGCGAACGGCACCGGCGGCCTGACCTCCACTGCCACTTCGACGACCACCAGCCCGTCGTGTTCGGTCACCTCGACCACCGCACCGGCCGGAGCGACGGCCTCGGCGACTTGACGAACGATCGCCGGGTCGTCGCCCCGCGCCGCGGCACGTGCCGCCTCGCGCGCCGCGTCCGCGCACCTCAACTGCATGAGACCCAACGAGAGCGTCCACAGTGCGGCGATCGCCACCAGAACGAGAGCGGGTAGGGCGGCCGCGATCTCGGCGGTCACAGCGCCTCTGTCGCCGGCGCTGCGATCTGGCCGGACAAGGGCCGGATTCTGGCCGGTCGGAGATCCGCGCGCCGAGCGCCGGCGGGGGGTCCCCCGCCGGCGCAGCGTTGTCACTGTCATCCGAGGATTCCGAAGGCCTTGCGCGCCAGGTCGGTCAGGAACCCGAGGATGCTGTCGTTCTCGACGAGCTTGTAGAGAACACCGGCAATGCCGCAGGCCGCGACAGTGCCGACGGCGTACTCGGCGGTCGCCATACCGCGCTCGCCGGTCCGGCGCAGTGACGCCACGATCTTGGACATGGAACCTCCTCACCCGGCGGTCCGGCCGGTGCGGGGGCCGCGGGTTTCGCGGCGCCACATCAAGGCTGTTGGCTGGGCGTGCCCGACCCGAAGATCGTTCGGAATCTGTGGAAACCACACCCGCGCCACGCCTGGCTGTGGATATCCGGCCCCTCAGGGCAGCAATGGCATCCCGAGCGTCGCGACCAGCGGAGCGATGCCGACGAGAACGAACGCCGGGAGGAAGCACAGCCCGAGCGGCGCGGCCGCCCTGGCACCGACCGATCGGGCCCTCGCCTCGGCGGCCCACCGGGCGGTGTCACGGGCGTCAAGCGCTACCCGCTGCAGCACCGGCACGGGCGACACACCTCGGGTCACCGAGCGGAGCATGGCCCGGCCGAGGGGCCGAGCAGCAGCATCGTCGAGCAGGCCGGCCCACGCGCCGCGCGGGTCTGCACCCACCCTGGTGGCCGCCGCTGCGACGACGAGACCATCGCCCAGCGGGCCGCCCATCGCCCGACCCACGACTTCGGCCGCCCGGTCAGGCGGTACCCCTGACGCGACCGCAGCCGCGAGGAGCTCCGCCGCCAGCGGGACAGCAGCGGCGACATGCTGCCGGCGCCGGAACACCGCTGCGGGCTCCAAGCGTCCCAGCCCCACCCACGCAACGGCGCCGGCGGCAAGCCCGGCGACCCACCCGCCCACGCCTCCGACAACCGCCGCGCCGCCGAGCGCCGCCAGGCACGCCGCCGCCACGCGCCGGCGGCCGCCGCGCAGCGAACTGGGGGCCGGTGAACGCCGCGAGCCGCGCCAGGTCCGACCAGAGGAAACAGCTTTCAGCCGGGCCGCGCCCGGCCCGGGAGCGAACAGGACGCCGCCTGCGGCGGCCGAGAGCAGTACGGCGACCGTGGTCAGGCTTCCCATGCCGACCTCGTCGCCGATCTCGCGAGCCGGCCCACCCACCACAGCCCGATCCCCACGAACACGATGGCGCCGGCCAGGCACACCAACCCGATCGGGCTGCTCACGAGGAACGCGATCGCAGCACCGTCGCCACCGGACAGCAGCAGGAGGGTTCCGAACGGCAGCACCGCGAGTATGCGAGCGGTGGCACGGGCCGTGGCGAGCTGGGCCGACGCCTCGCGGCGGACGGCAGCCTCGGTCCTCAGCGAGTCCGCCACGGCGACCACCACGCGGGACAGGGGCGCGCCGGTGCAGTCGGTGATCTCCCACCCCGCAGCCACGGCGCGCAACGAGGCCGCGCCGGGCGCTGTCGCCGTCTCGCGCAACGCGGCTGCCACGTCGCCGCCGGTGGCTGCCCGAGCCGCCGCCGAACCGAACAGCTCGGGCCAGTCCTCGGCGACGGTTGCGACCGCGCGGGCAACCGGCGCACCAGCCTGTAGTTCGGTGGCCAGCGCCAGGCACGCGTCGACGACATCGGCATCCCGCCGGGAGGTAACGGCGCTGCCGACTAACGGCCGCGTGAGCAACCTGCGCCAGCGACGCACTGTCCGTGGCCGGCGACCGGCCGTGACCGACGATGGCCGGCCGTTCCGAAGCCGGTTGAGGCGAGGGGGAAGGCCGCTGCCACCCGGCGCCAACCGGGCGGTAAGAAGGCTCGGCCGGCGGCCGGCGAGCAATCCGGCCGCCACCGCGGCTAGCACGGCTGCGAGCGCGCCGGTCACGTCAGCGCCGGAGAGATCCACGACCGCAACCGGCCGGCCGCGGTGGCTTCGGCGAACTCACCAGGGGCAGGGCTTCGGACCGCCGGCACCACCGTGACACAGCCGGCACCGGCGCGTTCGACGATTGCGATCTCGGCGATACGGCGGCATCCCGAGCGGTCTCGCACCAGATGGATCACCGCAGCCAGCCCGGCCGCGACCTGCGCGTGGACCGCGTCCCTGCCCAGGCCCGCGGCCACCCCCAGCGCTTCGAGGCGGGCCGGCAGGTCTGCGGTTGAGTTCGCATGCACGGTGCCGCACCCGCCCTCGTGACCGGTGTTCAACGCACTCAGCAGGTCGACCACCTCGCGGCCCCGCACCTCACCGACCACCAGCCGGTCCGGGCGCATCCGCAGGGCCTGGCGCACCAACTCGTCGAGGCCCACCCGGCCGGCACCTTCGACGTTGTGTGGTCGCGCCTCGAGCCGTACGACGTGCGGCAACGACGGCCGCAGCTCACCGGAGTCCTCGACGAGCACCACCCGTTCGGTTGGGTCGGCGAGGGACAGAAGCGCTCCCAGCACCGTCGTCTTTCCCGTGCCCGTCCCGCCGGTCACCAGGAACGCCAGCCGAGACCGCACGATCGCCCGCAGCCAGGGCGCGAGTCGGGAAGCGACGCTCCCCGACTCGATCAGCTCATCCATGCTGAAGGCGTGGCCCGCCGGAACCCGCAGCGAGATGACCGTCCCCGCAGGTGAGATCGGTGGTAACACGGCGTGCAACCGGACACCGTCGGCCAGGCGTGCATCGACGAAGGGCATGCCTTCATCGAGCCTTCGGTTCGCACCTGCGGCCAGCCGCTGCGCAAGTCGCCGAACGTCATCCTCGTCGCCGAGTTGCAGCGGGATCTGCTCCAGACCGTTGCCACGGTCGACCCACACGTCGGCCGGCCCATTGACAAGAACATCGGTGATGCCCGGCTCGCGAAGCAACCCCTCGAGCGGGCCCGCTCCGGTGATCTCCGCCCTCAGCTGCTCGGTGACATCGAGGACGGCGGCATCTCCGAGGACTGCTCCTTCAGCCCGCAACGCCGCCGCTACCTGTGACGCGGTCGGCGGGGCCGATGTTGCGGTCAGCGACGTTCGTATCCGCTCGACCAGCTCATGGTCCACCCGCATCAGGCCGCCACCGCATCGTCTTGGGCGACCAGCTCATCGAGCAGGAGTGCGCAGACCGACGCCAGCGGACCACGACCCGACCGGGCCGGTGGTTCACCGCGCTCGAGCGCCTCGGCGAGTCCCGGCTCAGGATCGAGTTCCGCGGACACGGGCAGACCCAACGCCGCCGAGATGTCTACCGGGCGCAGACTCGACGGAGCCGGATTGCGGACGATGACGCTGATGCCGGACGCGGCCACGCCGAGTCCAGCAGCGACCCGACCGGCCGCCGCGACCGCCCGGACCTCGGCCGGCACCACCAGCAGGATCCGGTGGCACCGGCCGACGATCTCCTCTGTCGCCGGATCGCATCGGCGGGGCAGATCGACCACGACGAGGTCCCACGATCGCTGCGCAGCGGTGAGGGCGGCCCGGACGGCCTCGGCGGGCACGCTCAGCATGCCGCCTCGGTCCCACGACAGAACGGTCAGCCCATGCGGATCGGGCAGGTGGTCGCGAAGGGTCGGTCCGCCAATCCGGCCGCGGGTGTCGGCCAGGTCGGGCCAGCGCAACCCACCACTGTGCTCCGCACCCAGGACCAGGTCGAGCCCTCCGCCGAAGGGATCGGCGTCGACAAGCATGGTGGTCAACTTTCGACGAGCCGCGCACACCGCAAGGGCTGCTGCGAGCACCGATGCACCCGCCCCACCGCGGCCTCCGACGACCCCTACCACGATCGCCTGGTCAGGAGCCCCACCGTCGGCCACGTCAGCGAAACACTCGACAAGCCGCGCCTCGCCAGCGGCCAACTCGACCACATGCTCAGCCCCGAGCCCGACAGCGTGGCGCCAGGTCGCGGTCTCCGGGCGGCCAGGACACACCACAATGACGCCGGACCGTCGCGACGGGCCGAGCGCAAGCAGTCGCTCGGCTTGGTCATCGCCGACGACGACGATCGGCGCGGCCAGCCAGCGGGCCCGGGCCGCTGCGACATCGGCCACCACATCGGCCTCGACACCGGCCGCGGCAGCCAGGCGGAGCAAGTCGTCGAGAATGTGATCGTCAGCGGTGACGAGCAGCGGCCGCGCACCGGACGGCATGAGTCGGTTCATCGGAACGACCTCCCTCGGAGAGTTCGGAGAGGTCTAATCTGGCCGCGACGAGCGGACCGCCGGCCCTGGTAGCCAAAGAATGTGGATAACGGTGGCAACGCACCCTGGGTGTGGACAACCGCGGCAGTCGACCGGACGTAGAAGCGGCCCCCGTCGGGGGGCGACGGGGGCCGTTAAGGATCCGGCTAGGGGGGCAAGCCGAACCCAAGCGGCGGGGGGTGCCGCTCTTGACATTCTCCCCCGCCTTAAGCCCCGAGAAACCTAAGAAATTGAGAAATCTTCGACGACTCGGCTGAGTCTCCAACTCGCCGCCCGAACCGCCTCCCACCTATGCTCGGAGTGTGGACAACGACGCCCCGCATCCCGGCGCTCCGGCTGCACGGCCGGATCCGCAGGCTCAGCCCGGCCACCGTTCGGCAGCGTTCTTCGATCTTGATAAGACCGTCATCGCCAAGTCGAGCGCCCTGGCCTTTTCACGCAGTTTCTATGAAGGTGGGTTGATCAACCGGCGGGCTGTGTTGCGCAGTGCGTACGCACAATTCGTGTACCTCGTGGGCGGTGCCGACCACGACCAGATGGAACGGATGAGGGAGTACCTCTCGGCGCTCGTCACCGGGTGGGACGTCAAGGCGGTCAAGGACATCGTCGCCGAGGCGCTGCACACCATCGTCGATCCGATCGTCTACGACGAAGCGGTCACGCTTATCGAGGAGCATCGCCACGCGGGCCGCGATGTGGTGATCGTCTCGTCCAGTGGAGCGGAGGTTGTCGAGCCGATCGGCGAGATGCTCGGCGCCGACAAGGTGATCGCCACCAGGATGATCACGGGTGATGACGGCAAGTACACCGGCGAGATCGAGTTCTACGCGTACGGCGATGCGAAGGCGAAGGCGATCAGCGAGCTGGCCGAGTCCGAGGGATACGACCTCCGCCGCAGCTACACGTACTCGGACTCCGCCACCGACCTGCCCATGCTCGAGGAGGTTGGCCACCCGTACGCCGTCAATCCCGACCGGGCGCTGCGCAGGATCGCAGCGGACCGCGGCTGGCCCGTTCTGGTGTTCTCCAAGCCGGTCGCCCTGCGCAAACGAACGGCGTCGTTCCGTGACGCGCCCAAACCTGCACTTGCCGCGGCCGCCATCGGAGCCGGTGCCGCAGCGGCCGGATTGGCCTGGTATGCGGTGCGCAGGCGCGCGCGCCCCTCGTAGTCACCGCCGAACTGGGGTATAACGGCTGCTAGGGGAGGAACGCAGTGAGCCGAGACCCCAGCGACGACGACGAGGTCCTCGATCTCGCAGATTCAACGGCGGACGGGCCGAACAGCTCGGTCCGCGTACTCCCACGGCTCGATCTGGGTGAGATCACTAGCGACGGCCCGGCCACCGGCGCCTTGCCCCGCCGGCCATCCTGGCAACTCTGGCTGGTCGCCATCCTGGCATTCTGCCTGGGGGCGGCCGGTGGCGGGTACGCATTGAGCCTGCGTACCCAGACCGCCGACGAGGCCGAGCAGGCAGCCGAAGCGGACATCGTCGTCGGCAATGTGATCGGACGAATAGACCTGGCGTCACAGGTTCAGCACCTTGGCGTGCTGATGTTCAACAACGGCCCCCGCGATATCGAGGTACTCAACGCACATCCGCCCGGCTGGGCGACCCATAGCGCGCGCCCGACGCTCATTCCGAGCTCAGAATGGGCGTCGGTGCGAATATCCGTCCAGCCGATCTGTGACTCTCCCGCCCCGACCGAGCTCACCGTACAGGTCCGTACCGAATCCGGCGACAGAACCGTCACCGCTGCCCTCCCGCCGGGCGGCAACATGCTCGACGAAGCTCACGACCAGGCGTGCGGAGCCGATCCGGGCCTGCGCTACGCAATCAACGCGGGGCGGGTGAGCGTGCTCGATTCGACCGAACCGGACACCCTGCTCATGCAGGTCGTACTACGGCTCTCCGTCCCCGCTACGGAGCTTTCGGTCACGGCCGTCAACGCCTCCGCAAGCGGGTTCCTCGCGACCGCGACCAACCTGCCCGTCACGTTCCGCTCCGACCGGCTCTCGCCTGGCCTGCTCGAGCTGTCCTGGCGGGTCACGTCGTGTGCGGCGACCGCCATGCTCAGCGACATCGCGCCGCAGCTGACCGTGATGTTGCCGGATGAGACGACGTACCGCACGCACGTCGTCCTGCCGGGACAGGCCGTCGCGGTACTCGCTCGGTTCGCCCAGAACCAGTGCGCAGGGGAAACGTAAAGATATTGCCGAAGGGCTTTCCTTGGCTCATCACATGACTTACAAAGTAGGTAGGCCGAAAGGCCATGCACGGCAGCTGGGCACCCACGCGGCGACCAACCCATGTACGGGCAGTCGTCTCCGGGGCAGCCGGGGCGACAGAATGCTGCACGCCTGGTAACCCAGTGTGACGTGCCAGCGACGGCGCCCCCGTTGAGAGTTATGGGGCGCCGTTCGCATGAGCCGGTTGCGATCCCATCCCCGCTCCATCGCCGCACCCGGGCGTGTCACGATGGGAAGCACAGTGGAAGATCAGCACGAGGACGGTGCGTACGAGATCCTCGACCTACGCCCGCTTGGCAGGCAGCAAGCCGGGGATGGCGTTTCGCGCGCCCAAACTGACGAGACCGGGCCGGCGGACGTTGTAGACCTCGGCGAAACCGCGGGTTCCCACCCTCCGGCGCCCGTAACCCCGCCGCCCCGGTGGCATCGTTGGGCGATCATGGCCGGCGTGTTGCTCGCCGGGATCGCCGTCGGCGGCTACGGGTGGCACGCGAGAACCGAAGCTGTCCACGCCGCGAGGGTCGAGGTCTTCGGAGTTGATCTCCGTGGGCAGGTCGATCGCGAGGACGAGCAGTCCCGGTTCTTCGCGCAGATCCAGAACTCCGGGCCGCGCGATGTGACGATCATCGATATGCGTTTCCCGGGCGAACCCGACCCGGCGGGCGACGAGATCCGCGAGGTGACAGTGCCCGCCGGCGGCACGCAGGTCGTCGCGACCCGCGGCACGATCGACTGTGAGTCCGGCATACCAGAGAACCTGGAGGCAGAGGTCCGCACCGAAGCCGGCGTCACATCGGTTCCGGTGCCTCTCGCGCCGGCGACGACGCTGAGACTGTCCTTCACGCCCCTATGCGGACAGTGGGACGAGCAGTTCGATGAGCCTGGGGCCTACCTGTTCAGTAACTCGCTGCAGACGGTGATCGGTTCGCCGGTACACCACATGGTCGTCGGCATGGACCACTGGCTCGGCAGAGTCGAGGTCACCGACGTGGCGGTGGACGCGCCCGGTTTCGCGGCAGCGCCGACCAATCTGCCCGTCGTGATCGGCAGAGGCCGCCCCGTATCGCTCGAACTCGACTGGACCGTGACCGATTGCGCGGCCACCCACGAGCTTGTAACAGTCGACGTCGACGTCGCCTACGCCGATCGACCATCCACCACAACCACGCTGCCCTACTCGTCCATCCTGGAGTTGGCCCGGTTCGCCGTCTCGGAGTGCGGGTCGTGACCGCGCCGCGCTCCACGACTCTGGCGGCACTGTTCGTCGCGGGTACGATCGCCGGCGCTGGTGGCGTGGCGCTGGCGTCCAGCGCGGCGGGCTCGCCTCCCAGCCTCGCTACCGGGCCGCTGTTGAGCAGCGACTACGAGCTGTCCGCCGAAGGCTTGGTGACCCTGGCGGTCGACGTGTTCAATTCGAGCGAGCAGGATGTTCCCGTCGTCGTCAAGTCCGTCGCCGGATGGCAGGTGTCCGGGAGTGAACCTGACAGCGAGGTTCTCCCGGCACGTACCTGGACCCGACTAGAGATCACCACCATGCCCGACTGTGATGCGGTAATCACCGAAGTAATGACGCTCGATGCCGGCTCGTACTCGCTCGACGTGCCACTCGAACACGGCATCCCTCAGATGCTGCGTCGTTTGCATGACGAGTTCTGTGGGCTGGACCCTTACGTCTTCGCCACCATGGAGGTCGCGTCGGCTACCGCCGACGACCAAGGCCTTGGCATGAGTCTACGACTTCTCGGGCACGGGCGAGAGCCGCTGGGCGATTTGCAGATCACCGACACACGGCCGAGCTTGTCAGGCAGCACCTTTCGCGTGACGAACCTGCCGGTGACGCTGGCCGTCGAGGGGTCGACCATGCTGGATGCCCACTGGACGGTCGACGACTGCACGGTGGCACTGCAGGCCATCGTCCGTCCGGCCGTCACCTTCGTCACCGAGGAGAGGGTCGTCATCGAGGCTCCGCTCGATGATCGCGGTGTCGCCCTGCTCGCCCGGTACATAGCGAACGTATGCACGCCGTAGGGCAAGCCCACTCAGCTCAGCGACCGGCAGATCGCGATCCCTTCCTCGGCACCGCGTGCGTACGCCTCGCAACAGTGCCGAACCCAGGCACCCACCCCCTCGGGCGTGCCTTCGGCGTACGCCTCGAGAAGCGGCGCATACGCCCGCGCGAGTTCGGCATGTCCCGCTTCCGGGACGCTCACCGCCTTGGTATCCACACCGCGGGCGACCAGCACGACTCGCTCGGCGACCCGCGCGGTGACTCCGTCGGCGACACCGAACGGCGCTATCGTGGCAAGCTCACCGTGGACCAGCGCCGCTACCACGACCGAGGGCGCCGCCGTGGTAGCCACGGCAAGGCGCAGCAACTGGTCGAATCTGGCCGTGTCGATGCCGTCGCGCGGCCGCCCGAGCGTCTCCCCGTTGGCGCGATCCCTGGCGGCCAGCAGGTGAATACGCGCGAGTGCCTGACCAGGTGCCCTGCTCCACACGCCGGCTAGGGACGGCACTTCAGCCGTCGCCCGCAGTGAACCCTGGACAACCGGATCGCCCAGGTCATCGCCGTTCGCCCCGGCAAGCTCTGCCGACGAGCGAGCGCCGCGTACCGCGGACTCCGCCGCCACGCGGGCAGCGTTGGTCCGGATGGCCGGCTGACTCAACAGGGCGTCGATGGCATCGCGCGCGTGAGCAGCGGCGACACCCACGCCGGATAACGCGGCGACGGCCGAGAACGGGTCACTGGCCTGGGACACAGCGACCGACGATAGCCGCCGTCTTAGAGTAAGCGGACCCCCCTTGCTGACTCACAGCAGGTAATGGTGAGGTATGCCTACAAAGCCGAGAGACTGGAGTACGACGTGAGCAGTGAAGCCCTGTCCAATCTCCTGCACGAGGACCGGCGTTTCCCGCCGTCCGACGAGTTCGCCGGGCAAGCCAACGTCACGGCTCGGGAATACGACGATGCCGATGCCGACCGGCTGGCGTTCTGGGCTCGCCAGGCTCGCGAGCTGATCACCTGGGACCGCGAGTCGGACGAGGTGCTCGACTGGTCGAACCCGCCGTTCGCAAAGTGGTTCGTCGGTGGCACGTTGAACGCCGCATACAACTGCGTCGACCGCCATGTCGAGGCCGGCCACGGCGACCAGGTCGCGATCTATTGGGAGGGTGAGCCCGGGGACACCCGGACCATCACCTACGCCGACCTCCAGAGCGAAGTTGCGAGGGCGGCGAACGCTCTTACCGAACTTGGCGTGCAGAAGGGCGACCGGGTCGCCATCTACATGCCGATGATCCCGGAGACGGCGATCGCGATGCTCGCGTGCGCCCGGATCGGAGCGCCGCATTCGGTCGTCTTCGGCGGCTTCTCTTCCGATGCGCTGAAGGGCCGGATCCTCGACGCCGACGCCCGGGTGGTCATCACCTCGGACGGCGGCTACCGCCGTGGTTCGGCGAACGCGCTCAAGCCGGCGGTCGACTCAGCCGTCGCCGAGTGCCCCAACGTGCACACGGTTCTCGTCGTCCGGCGGACCGGCCAGGACATCGACTGGACCGAAGGGCGTGACCGCTGGTGGCACGAACTGGTGGACACGCAAAGCGACCAGCACACCTACGAACCGCATGACTCCGAACACCCGCTGTACATCCTTTACACGTCCGGGACGACGGCCAAGCCGAAGGGCATCCTGCACACCACCGGGGGCTACCTCACCCAGGTCGCGTACACCCACCGCAACGTCTTCGACCTCAAACCCGATACCGATGTCTTCTGGTGCTCTGCGGACATCGGTTGGGTGACCGGCCACAGCTACATCGTGTACGGGCCGCTGGCGAACCGAGCCACCTCCGTGATGTACGAAGGCACGCCGGACACCCCGCACAAGGGACGCTGGTGGGAGATCGTGGCCAAGTACGGGGTGACGATCTTCTACACCGCCCCTACGGCGATCCGGACGTTCATGAAGTGGGGCGACGAGTTCCCGGCCGCCCACGACCTGTCGTCGCTGCGGCTGCTCGGCACCGTCGGCGAGCCGATCAACCCCGAGGCATGGATCTGGTACCGCAAGAACATCGGCGGTGACCGCACTCCGGTCGTCGACACCTGGTGGCAGACCGAAACCGGTGGCATCATGATCAGCCCGCTGCCCGGCGTGACCACCACCAAACCGGGTTCGGCCATGACCCCACTTCCAGGCATAAACGCCGACGTGGTCGACGACACCGGCGAGTCCGTACCCAAGGGTGGCGGTGGCTACCTCGTTCTGACCGAGCCGTGGCCGGCGATGTTGCGCACTATCTGGGGCGACCCGGAGCGCTACAAGGACACCTACTGGTCCAGGTTCGCCGACAGGGGCTACTACTTCGCCGGTGACGGCGCCAAGAAGGACGAGGACGGCGACATCTGGCTGCTCGGCCGGGTCGACGATGTGATGAACGTCTCCGGGCACCGGATCTCGACGACCGAGGTCGAGTCTGCTCTCGTGTCGCATGAGAAGGTGGCCGAGGCGGCGGTGGTCGGCGCGACCGACCCGACAACCGGTCAAGGCATCGTGGCGTTCGTCATCTTGCGCGCCGAGGCCGGCGACGGCGGCGACGGCATTGCCAAGGAACTGCGGGATCACGTCGCCAAGGAGATCGGCCCGATTGCCAAGCCGCGACAGATCATGGTGGTGCCGGAACTGCCGAAGACCCGGTCCGGCAAGATCATGCGGCGGCTGCTGCGCGACGTCGCCGAGAACCGCGCGCTGGGCGATGTGACCACACTGGCCGACCCGACCGTGATGAACCTGATCGGCGAGGGACTGGCGAAGGGCCGCACCGAAGACTGACCCCGTTCGATCACGTTCGGCAGACGGCGCGACGGTGAGTCCTCAGCCGCCCGTCGCCTGTGAGTCGGTCGTGCCTGCCGACGAGTCCTCAGCGCTGTCGGCGGGCGGTTCGGTGGGTTCAGACGTCGGCGACTCGGTTGGGCTCGGGCTTGGGGTCTCCGGATCGGATGGCTCCTCGACGTCCGGCGCTTCCTCGGCCGGCGGGACGCCCTGTTCGCCATCGGGTGGGTCGGTCACGGCTGGCGACGGTGTGGTGGGCTCGGGCGTGGGCACCGGTTGTCCCGGCGCGTCGACGTCGTCGGGATCCGTGTCGCTCGGGTCCGACGAGTTCCCGCCGTCGACGATCAGCTCGCCCAAGGTGGTGCGGCCGCCGCCGGACAGGCTCGATCCAGAGACCGACTCGATACCTGTGATCAACACGAATGCCAGAACGAACGAACCTATCGCGCCGGCCGCGACGAACAAGACGCGGGCCCTCGTCCACCGGGTGGGGTTCGAGTCGCCAGCTGGCTCGGTGGCCGGCGCATCGGAATCAGCGTCCGTCCGGTCGGTCGCGTCGGTAAGGCCAGTCGAGTCCGTCCGGCCGGTCGCATCGGTGGCCGACGGCCCGGCCGGGTCACCGAGCTGCTGCTGACTTGTTGCGGCCGGCTCTGATAACTCACCGGTGTCGGCAGTGCGCGGGAGTTCAACGGTCTCCCCTACCGGGCCGGTGGGAGACCATACGATCGTCCTCGCCTTCGACCAGGCGGCCATCTGCCGGGTCCGTTCGAGCGACCGGACGTAGACATCGGTGCCGATCGTGCTGAACAGGCTGATGACCCCGACCCCTATGACGGTCCCGTAGACGCCGAGCCGGGAGGCGAGGAACGCGCCGGTAACGGCGGCGAGCGAAGAAGCCAGTAGATGGGCAGGGCGTAGTCGGGGGGTTTGTTCTGGATCAGCCATTGACTCGTAACGATCGGATGTGGGCCAGCCTTACCATCAACGTGTTTGGTCACGATCTCGTTCCGCTCGCGTCCCGACTGTGAGCACTTTCACGGTGGAGGCTCGACTAGGTTGCTCCAACGGACCACTCATGCCCGCGAGATGGATGGGTGGGCAGGTCCTCCTCCGCCCGCAGGTACCCTACTGACCCAACCGAGGATGGGAGGACGAATGCCAAATGCAGCCGGCCTCGTAGCGGTCATGGCCGCGTTCTGGCTCGTCCTCTCCGGGCACTACACAGTGCTGCTGCTCACCTTCGGCGCCGCCTCGGTCGCTCTCGTCGTGTGGATCTCGCAGCGAATGGAGATCGTCGACGAGGAGCAGCCGATCCGCCTCACTCTGAGCCTGCCGCGTTACGTGGCGTGGCTCGGGGTTCAGATACTCGTTGCGGCGGTGCGGGTCGCCCGGCTGATCTGGTCGCGTCGGCCCGCGTTGCGTCCGAGCGTGGGACACGTGCCTGCCGAAGGCATGTCCCACCTCGCACAGACGATCTACGCCAACTCGATCACCCTGACGCCGGGCACGCTGTCGATGACGGTCGACGATGAGAACGTCGAGGTCCACAGCCTCCAACCGGCCGGCCTGGACGATCTGCGCCGCGGCGCCATGCTGGGCCGCGTACGCAGGCTGGAGTCACGCTGATGTTGACCGCGGCTCTGGTGGCCATCCTGGTCACGATGGTGCTGGCGCTCGCGCGGGCCGTGGTCGGTCGGAGCCTCTACGACCGCATCCTGGCGATAAACATGTTCGGTACCAAGACCGTGCTGTTCATCGCAGTCGTCGGCTTCCTCACCGGACGGCCGAACTTCCTCGATGTCGCGCTCGTCTACGCCCTGATCAACTTTGTCAGCACGGTCGCTGTGCTACGCCTGAGCCACTACCGCGAGGCGATGTGACCGCCCTCGACGCAACGAGCAGCGTGCTGTTGCTCGCAGGTAGCCTGTTCGCCCTGACCGGCGGCGTCGGCCTGCTGCGCTTTCCCGACTTTTACACGAGAACGCACGCGGCCGGCTTGATGGACTCCGCCGGAGCGGTTCTCATCCTGCTCGGACTTCTGCTGCGGACTTCCGACCTGGGCGTCGGGGTCCGGCTACTGCTCATCGCGGCCTTCCTGCTCATCACCGGGCCGACCGCCACCCATGCTCTCGCCCACGCGGCGCGCAATGACGGCGTACGGGTGTGGGCCGAGCGGGAGGACAAGCAGCGATGACCACCTTCGACCTGGCCGAGGCGGTCCTGCTCGGCATTCTGCTCGTAACGGCGCTCGCCATCACCAGGGCACGTAGGCTGTTCGTCGCAGCGATGCTGGGCGGCTTGTTCAGCCTGGTCACCGCGAGCCTGTTCGTCCTGCTCGACGCCGTGGACGTGGCCTTCACCGAGGCGGCCGTCGGCGCCGGTATCAGCACGGTGCTGTTCATCACGGCGTTGGCGCTGACGAACTCGCGGGAGGCGACGACACCACGCCGACGGGTCATTCCCGCCGGGCTGGTCGCGATCCTGGCGACGGCGGGGCTCATCTATGCGAGCCTCGATCTTCCCGGCGTGGGCGACCCGAACAGTCCGGTACAGACCCACCCGGTCACCGACATCTACCTTGAGGAGTCCCAACAAGACCTGCACGTTCCCAACACCGTCACCGGCGTGCTCGCGAGCTACCGGGGTTACGACACTCTGGGCGAGGTCGTCGTGATCTTCACCGCCGGCATCGGTGTGCTGTTGCTGCTGCTGGGGCCGCGGCGGCCGGCGGACGAAACGAGAGACCGCGCATACCTGCAAGCCGAGTACCTCGTTCTGCGCGTCGTCAGCAAGACACTTATGCCGTTCATCCTGCTCTTCGCGCTGTACGTGCTGCTGCACGGGGAGTACGGCCCGGGCGGCGGCTTCCAGGCCGGCGTGATCTTCGCTGCCGGCTTCATCCTGTACACGCTGATGTTCGGCCTTGCCGCCGTCCAGCGGGTGCTCCCGATGCGGACTCTCGTGGTGCTCGTGGCCGTCGGAGTGCTGATCTACGCAGGTGTGGGCGTGGCGACCATGGCGCTCGGCGGCGAGTTCCTCGACTACAACGAGTTCAATCCCCGCAACCCGTCCGGCGGACAGCTGGCGGGAATCCTGCTGATCGAAGTCGGAGTCGGTGTCACGGTCGCCGCAGTGATGACCGCCATGTTCTACTCCCTCGTCCGCCGGGGAGTCAGGCGATGATCGCGACCCACTACACGTACTGGATCATCTTCGGCCTGATGATGATCGGCCTGTACGCCGTGATGAGCCACGGCAACCTGGTGAAGAAGCTGATCGGCCTCAACGTCTTCCAGGTGGCCGTGTTCATGTTCTTCATCAGCCTCGGTCGGGTCGACGACGGCAGCCCGCCGATCATCACCGAAGGAATCGACGTCTACTCCCATCCGCTGCCCCACGTGCTGATACTTACCGCCATCGTCGTCGGTGTCGCGACGACGTCGGTAGGGGTCGCAATCGCGATAAGGATCTACGAGGCGTACGGCACCGTCGAAGAGGACACCGCGCTGGCGCGGGACGCGGCCGACGAGGGGGCCGAGTGACCTCCCAGCTACCCGCACTTCAGGTCGTGGTCCCCCTGCTGGGTGCCGCCGGCTGCGTCCTATTGCGGTCGGCGTTCGGCGCGTGGGTGCTTTTCAGCGTTGTCGCGGTGGCCTCGCTGACGACCTCAGTGGCCTTGACCGTCCAGGTGTGGGACGGCGACGTCATCCGCTACGAGATGGGCGGTTGGCCGGCTCCTGCTGGGATCGAGTTGCTGATCGACCGGGCCAACGTCGCAGTACTGCTCCTGCTAGGGGTGATCGCAGTGATCGCCGCCGGTTACGGCCGGCACAGCATCGAGGTTGAGGTGCCGACCCGGCGGATCCGGATGTTCTACGCCGCGCTGTGCCTCCTGCTCACCGGCCTGCTCGGCATCACCGTGACCGGCGACGCCTTCAACCTGTTCGTATTCCTCGAGATCTCCTCGCTCTCGTCGTACGCGCTGATCGCATTGGGACGACGGCGCCGAGCGTTGCTGGCTGCGTTCCAGTACCTGGTGATCGGCACTGTCGGCGGGACGTTCCTGCTGATCGGCGTCGGGCTGGCCTACTCGGTCACGGGGACGCTGAACATGGCGGACCTGGCAGAGCGGCTGCCAGCGGTGGTCGGCAACCGCGCGGTCACCGGTGCCGTGGTATTCATCTTCGTCGGGCTCGGCATCAAGATGGCCCTTTTCCCACTTCACGCGTGGCTGCCCGGCGCGTACTCCGAAGCACCCTCGGTGGTCAGCATCGTGCTCGCCGCCGTGGGCACCAAGGTGGCGATCTACGCGTTCGCGCGGTTCGCTTTCACGGTCTTCGGGATCGACGTGGTGTTCACCGACCTGCCGATCGGGGAGGCCATCCTCGTGGTCGGGAGCCTCGCAATGTTGGCCGGCGCCGCGGTCGCCTGCTTCCAGCAGGACTTCAAGCGGCTGCTCGCTTGGTCGAGCATCGGCCAGGTCGGCATGATCGTGACCGGCGTCGGCCTGGCGACGGCGAGCGGGGTCAGCGCCGCCTACCTCCACATCATCAACCACGCGATCATCAAAGGCGCCCTGTTCGCGGCGGCCGGTGTTCTGCTACTGCGGCTCGGGTCGACGTCCCTGGACTCGATGGCCGGCCTGGGCAGGCGGATGCCGCTGACGTTCGGTGCGGTCGTGATAGCCGGCCTCGGCCTGATCGGTGTGCCACCCACCGCCGGCTTCGCGAGCAAGTGGGCCCTGGCTGCCGCACTCGTCGAGGATGATCAGTGGCTGATCCTTGCGATCATGCTCGCGAGCTCCCTGCTGGCCATGGTGTACGTCGGCCGGATCGTCGAGGTCGGCTGGTTCCGCGCCCCCGCCAAGTTCGACGAGCAGGCCGCCGAGAGCGGTGAGCAGGCGACGGCAGGCGCGAATCCCGGTGTCCTGCGCGTTCGCGAGCAGACTTCGCTACTCATGGCCGGGTCAGTGGCCCTGCTGACTGGCGTGTCGGTGTACTTCGGCGTCGACGCGAGCCTGCCGTCCAACCTGGCCGACGGTGCCGCTCGCATCCTGACCGGCGGGGGTGCTCCGTGAATCCCACCCTCGCCCTCCCGCTGGCGGTCTTCCTGCCGCTCGCCGGTGCGACCGGTGTGTTGTTGTGCCGCGGCCGGCCAAACGCCCGTGACGCGGTTTCGGTCGCAGCCGGCGTGGCCCTGGCGGCAGTGCTCATCAGCCTGTGGCCGGCGGCTCTGGACGGCGCGCGCGTCGAGCTATGGGCCTGGCTGCCGAACATCACACTCACCCTTGAGCTCGAGCCACTAGGCCTGCTGTTCGCCACCGTGGCCGGCGTGCTGTGGCCGGTGACAACCGTCTACTCGATCGGGTACATGCGGGCCAACCGGGAACGAAACCAGACCCGGTTCTACGCGTTCTTCGCCCTCGCTATAGGTGCTGCACAGCTCATCGCGATGTCCGGCGACCTGGTCACCATGTTCATCGGATACGAGATGCTGACGCTGGCCACCTGGCCCCTTGTCGCCCACCAGGGCACGGCGGAGGCTCGGCGCGGCGCCCGTACCTACTTGATCATCCTGCTCACTACGTCGATCGGGCTGCTCCTACCGGCCATCGTGTGGACCGCTGTGCTGGCCGGTACAACCCAGTTCGCCACCGGCGGCGTACTAGTCGGCGAGGCGGGGCCGGTCGTGCTGACCCTGCTGTACGCGATGTACCTGTTCGGCATCGGCAAGGTGGCACTCATGCCGTTCCACCGGTGGCTGCCCGCGGCAATGGTCGCGCCGACCCCCGTCTCCGCGCTGCTGCATGCGGTGGCCGTGGTGAAGGCCGGTGCGTTCGCGGTGGTCAAGGTGACCATCTACGTGTTCGGCCTGGACACGCTGGCCGACAGCGGCGGGGCCGACCCGATGGTGTGGGTCGCGGCGATCACGCTGCTGGTCGCCGGTGCGATCGCCGTGACGCGGGACGATCTGAAGGCCCGCCTGGCGTACTCGACGATCAGTCAACTCGCCTACATCGCACTGGGCGCTGCGCTCGTAGATCCCGACGCGGTGCTGGAAGGGGCGCTGCACATCGCAACCCACGCGGTCGGCAAGATCACGCTGTTCTTCTGCGCTGGGGCGATCTATGTCGCCACCGGCCTGACCCGGGTCAGCCAGCTCGACGGGCTGGGGGCTCGGATGCCGTTCACGTTCGCGGCGTTCACGCTCGCGTCGTTATCCATCATCGGGCTGCCACCGCTTGCCGGCACCTGGGACAAGATCCTGCTGATGGAGGGCGCGGTCAACGGCGACTGGACAGTTCTGGCCGGCGTGATCCTCGTCGGCTCGCTGCTCAGCATCGCTTACCTGCTGCCGGTGTCCGTCCGGGCGTTCCTGCTGCCAGAACGCGCGGCGGTGGGGGCGGTACGTGACGATCCGTCGGGTGTACCGCCACCTCGGGTGCCGATCCAAGAAGCCCCTGCCAGCTGTGTCGTGCCACTGTGCCTGACGGCGCTCGCCTGTGTCGCCATGTTCTTCTTCGAGTACGAACTGGTCGAACCGCTGGCGAGAGTCCTGGAGGGGCGATGACCGACAACTCGCGCCGGTGGTCCGCCGGAGACCGCCTGAGCTACCTGGTGTACGCGGTGTGCGGGTTGCTGCTGGTGGTCGAGTTGGTCTACCACCGGCATGCGTACTTCGCACTGGAGCGCACGTTCGGCTTCTACGCGGTCATGGGATTCGGTGCCTACCTGACCGTCGTGTTCACCGCCAAGGGCCTCCGCCGGCTGGTGCGCCGGCCCGAGGACTATTACGACAGGCCGGCCGAAGCATCGGCAGAGCGGGAGCCGAGCGATGGCTGACTGGCTCGCCAGCCCCGCGCTGTTGCTCATCGCCGGGTCATTGGCTGTACCGCTGCTTCGGCCGGTGCCTCGCCGCATCTACATGCTTGCGTTGCCGGTGGTCGGCCTGGCGCTGCTGCTCTGGCTGCCCGACGGGGAGTCCGGCCGGGTCGAGATATTCGGCCTAGAACTGGTGACGCTGCGGGTGGACAAGCTGTCGTTCGTCTTCGCGCTGGTATTCCTCATCGCCGGGATCCTGGCCGTGATCTACTCCTGGCACGTACGCGACAACATGCAGCAGGTCGCAGCGCTTATCTATGCCGGCGGTGGGATCGGGGCGACGTTGGCCGGTGACCTGGTCACACTGCTCCTCTACTGGGAGCTCACGGCGATCTCGTCCGCTTTCCTGATCTGGGCCCGGCGCACCGAACGGGCGTTCCGCGTCGGGATGCGGTACCTGCTGATCCAGGTCAGCTCGGGCGTTGTGCTCCTCGCCGGAATCGCGGTCCACTACGTGACCACCGGCAACCTCAGCTTCGACGCGATGACACTGGCCGAGCCCGGCGCCGTGTTGATCTTTGTCGCGTTCGGCGTCAAGTGCGCCTTTCCACTGCTGCACAACTGGCTGCAGGATGCCTACCCCGAGGCCACTGTCACCGGCACTGTCGTGCTGTCGATATACACCACCAAACTGGCGGTCTACACGCTGGCGCGTGGGTTCCCGGGCACCGAGCAATTGGTCTGGATCGGCGTCGCGATGACCCTGTTCCCGGTGATCTACGCGGTGATCGAGAATGACTTGCGGCGGGTGCTGAGCTACAGCCTGAACAACCAGCTCGGATTCATGGTCGTCGGGATCGGGATCGGCACCGAGCTCGCCATCAATGGTGCGGTGGCTCACGCATTCGCACACATCATCTACAAGGCCTTGCTGTTCATGGCGATGGGTGCGGTCCTCTACCGGGTCGGAACTATCAAGGCCTCGGAGCTGGGCGGGCTCTACCGGACGATGCCGTGGACCGCCGGATTCTGCATCGTGGGATCCGCGTCGATCTCGGCCTTCCCACTTTTGTCCGGCTTCGTGACCAAATCGATGATCCTGTCCGCGGCGCTCGAGGACGGGCGATGGGTGGCCTACGTGCTGCTCCTTGTGGCCTCCGCGGCGGTTGTCGACCACTCCGGCATCAAGGTGCCGTTCTTCGCGTTCTTCAGCCACGACTCCGGCAAACGGCCAAAGGAGGCACCCGCGAACATGCTGGCGGCCATGGGGCTGGCGGCGGCGCTGTGCCTGGCCATCGGCTTGTACCCGCAGCCGCTGTACGACCTGCTGCCCCACGCGGTCACGTATTCGGCGTTCACGGGCAGCCACTTGCTCACCCAACTGCAGTTGCTGCTGTTCGCCGTCGCCGGGTTCGTCTTCCTGTACCGCCGCGGTTGGTACCCCGCCGAGATACGGGCGGTCAACCTGGATTCAGACTGGACATACCGGTGGCTGCTGCCCCGAGTGTGGTGGCGCGGGACGCAGGTGGCGGCCCAGGTGAGTGAACGCTCGGTGCCCTTGGCGGAGCGGCTTCGGCGCGGCCTGACGGTAATGGCCCGACCGCTTCGGCTCCGTGGTTGGCTGGGGGCCGCCTGGTCGACCGGCGCGATGGTGTGGTGGGTCGCGCTGCTGCTGGGCCTGTATCTCGTGCTCGCGCTCCGCTGACGTTGCGCGTCCGCCGGCCGCCGCTCCATGCGGCGTGGCCGACCGGCTGTCGGAGCAACCCGGTCCCAGCAGTGGCCGTTGAGGACTAAAGTCGGTGCGTGATTGAAGGAGGCGATTCGGACGTGACGACTCGCGATGGAGACCAGCAGGCCGACGCAACCGCCATGTCGACCGGGCAGCTCATCGCCTCTATGAGAGACGACGTGAGCACCCTGGTTCGCGACGAGGTCGAGCTGGCCAAGGCCGAACTGCGCGAGAGCGCCACCCGCGTCGGCGTAGGTGGAGCGCTCGGCCTGGCCGCCGCCTACCTCGTCGTGCTGGCCAGCGTCGTGCTCGTGATAGCTGCCGGCTACGGGCTGACGGCGCTCGGCCTCCACGCCGGATGGGCGTTCCTCATCGTCGGTGGCGTGCTGCTGTTGCTCGCCGCGCTGCTTGTGCTTATCGCCCGCGGCCGGTTCGCCAAGGTCAGTGGGCCGAAGCGGACGCAACGTGCGGCGGCTAGGGTGCGCGCCGCGCTACGCCCAGGTCCCGGGACGTGAGCACAAACGGCTCGCAGATCGAGACTGTTGACGTCATCGGGCCGTGGGAACATCGGCATATCGCCGCCAACGGGGCCCGGTTTCACGTCGCGACACTCGGTGACGGCCCGCTACTTCTGCTCATCCACGGGTTTCCAGAGTTCTGGTGGGCCTGGCGGCACCAGATGGAACCGCTGGCCAAGGCCGGCTGGAAGGTTGCCGCCATGGATCTTCGCGGGTACGGCAGCAGCGACAAGACCCCTCGCGGCTACGATCCCGCAAACTTCACGGCCGACGTCACGGGCGTGATCAGATCGCTCGGGGCGCGCGACGCGGTGCTCGTCGGGCACGACTGGGGCGGGTACATCGGGTGGGCCGCGGCCGTGATGCGCCCGGCCCAGGTCCGCGGATTGGCGGTGCTGTCCATGCCACATCCGCTTGTGCTCACCAGGCATCTGCTGCGCGGCCGCCATGCCCGCCATCTGCTCGGAGTCCAACTGCCGATGGCACCCGAACGCCAGCTCGTGGCCGGCGGAGCGGTTCATGTCGAGAAGCTGCTGCGCCGGTGGTCCGCGCCGGAGTCGCAGTTCCCCGACCCGGAGGCCGCGGCCCGGTACCGCGCAGCCATGAGCTTGTGGCCATCTCCGCACTGCTCGCTCGAGTACCAGCGCTGGGTGGTGCGATCGTTGCTGCGGGTGGACGGCCGCCGGTTCGCGCACCGGATGGCCGCTCCTGTCGAGGTACCCGTGCTGCAGATCCACGGCGGGTCCGACCGGGTGATTCCGGCCCGGCTCGCCACCAGGTCACGCCGGCATGTGACGGCACCGTACCGGTGGGTGCAACTCGACGGTGTGGGGCACTTCCCTCACGAGGAGGCGCCCGACCGGACCACCGCTGAACTCGTCGACTGGCTCACCCAGATACCACCACCGCGTTGATCATGCAACAGTGGTGCGACACGCCGTAATGTCCTGGTTTGACCCGCAGTAAATGGAGACAAAGCGGCGTGTCGCACCACTCTTGCATGATCAGCGGGGTTAGGTGCAGGGGCCGGTCGGTACCGCCGAGCTGGCCGCCTCGGCTTGCTCGATCGCGTCGTCGATCTGGCTGAGCGACAGCGCGTAACCGGTGTCCGGGTCGGTAAGCGACGCGGCGAAGATCATGCCGTAGACGGCTCCATCATCCGACACGAGCGGGCCACCAGAGTTGCCCGGCTGGACGCTCCCGCGTAGTGAGATCACCTCGCGGGTGACGGCGTCGTCGCCGTAGATGTCCCGGCCCACGAGCGCGTGTTCGCCGCGGACCCGAACCGGCTCGACCGACAGCGGGCCGTTGTTCGGATAACCGACCACCGCAGCGTCGTCTCCCGGGCGGATGCTCCCGTCCAGTTCGAGGACCGGACGATCGAGACCCGGGACGGCCAACACCGCGACGTCCGTGTCCGGATCGAACAGCACGACTTCGGCGGTCAGCGGCTCGCCGTCGGGGACGCCGACCCGTGGCGAGCTAACGCCGGCCACCACGTGTGCGTTGGTCATGACCCGCTCTGGTCCGACCACGAACGCCGTCCCCTCGATCACCCGGTTGCACTCCGGCGCCCGGCCCACCACCTTGAGCACGCTTTGAGCCGCCTCTCGGATCTCCGGGTCTCGTCCCAGGGCACCCGATGGCGGATCGACCTGAAGGATCGGCTCGGGCACCCACGGTGCGACCACCTCAGGAAAGCGGCCGGCCGCAACGACCGACTGGAACGCCTGCCGGAGGCTGTCCGGTGATACCGGCACCAGTTCGTCGACGGCGCGCAGGATTCGAGACTCGCGAACGGCCGCGGAGGCATGGGGAATAGCGGAGCTGGACACCGCCAACCCGACCGCCCACGCGGCCAGAAGTAACCCGACGATCCCGAGAACCGCTCCACCCAGTGCGTCCACGTTGCGAGCCGGTTCCGAGGTGACCTGGGACCGCATCCAGGTACCCAGCCAGGCCAGCAGGCCCTGTCCGAGCGATGCCACGGCCAGCACCAGCAGCACCGCGAGTACGGCAACACCGAGGCCGGGGCTGAGCCCACCCAGCAACAGCGGGGCGAGCAGAAGTCCACCGATCGCACCGCCGACGAAACCGGCGAACGAGAGGAGGCCGACGAGGAATCCCCGGCCCCACCCGGTGTAGGCCACCACGATGAGCAGCAGAACGATCAGCCAGTCCACCAGGTTCATCAGAGCTGGACCCCCGACGGCAACGGTTCCACCCGGCTACTGTCCCAGGGCCGGGCCAGCCCGGCCGCATCGAGAAGCGCGGCCAGGATGCCGGCAGTGAACCCCCACACGGTGAGCCCGCTGACGGCGAATGCCGGGCCGACGTAACCGCTCGGGTGGCGAATACGCAGCCGGTTGGCCGGATCGACCAGCTCCGCCAGCGGAATCCGGTGCACCGACGCGACCTCCTCGGGGTCCATGACACCGACCGGCGACGGCTCGCGCCACCAGCCGAGTACGGGAGTGACAACGTACCCGCTCGGCGGTAGCCACAGTGGTGACATCACCGCGAGAACGTCCACACCGGATGTGTCGAGCCCGGTCTCCTCGGCCGCCTCACGCAGGGCGGCGCCGACCGGCCCGTCGTCCTCCGGGTCGAGGGCACCACCGGGAAAAGCCGGCTGCCCGGCGTGGCTGCGGAGCGTGTGCGCGCGCTCGATGAGCAGGACGTCCGGCCCATCGGGTTCGGACTCGCCGAACAGCATCAGTACCGCCGACTCGCGACCATCGACCCCGTCCGGGCGGGTGTGTCGCGACAACGCCCCGGTGCTGGCCTGACGCGCGGCGTCCACCAGCGGCTGCAACCAGTCAGGTAGCGTCACGGACGCTCCTTGACCAACTTTGCCGCGACCTTCGGATCGGTCGGACCTTCCCCGTACGAGGGGCACCAGCGGGCCAGCGCACAGGCACCACAGGCAGGGCGCCGGGAATGGCATCGCCGCCGCCCATGCCAGATCAGCCGGTGGGACAGCATCGTCCAATCCTTCTTGGGGATCAACGCGCCCACCTCGGCTTCGATCTTGTCCGGATCGGTCTGGCTCGTCCAGCCGAACCGTCGGGTCACGCGCCTGAAGTGGGTGTCGACCGTGATGCCGGGCACTCCGAACGCATTCCCGAGCACGACGTTGGCGGTCTTACGGCCGACGCCCGGTAGCGTGACGAGGTCCTTCATCCGTCCGGGCACCTCGCCACCGAACCGTTCGTCGATCGCCTTGGCCAGGCCGATGATCGACTTGGTCTTGGCCCGGAAGAAGCCGAGCGATTGGATGATCGTTTCAACTTCGTCCGGATCGGCGGCCGCCAGATCGGTCGGGGTTGGGAACTTGGCGAACAGCGCCGGCGTGGTCGCGTTGACCCGGACGTCCGTGGTCTGTGCCGACAACACGGTCGCCACGAGGAGTTCGTAAGGAGAGGTGAAATCCAGCTCGCAATGCGCGTCCGGATACATCATCGCCAGTTCGCGGTTCATCCGGCGAGCGCGGCGGACTAGGGCGAGTCGGGACTCGGTGGGGTTCTGCGGCACCTGCTAAGCCTACGGTTTGGAAGGTCAACCGAGCCCGCGTCCCACTACCGTGAGTCGGTGCCGGTGTGATCTGCGACACTAGACAGGCACCGGATCCATGGAGGAGGCCTGGGGTGAACGACGTGCTGAGGAGCGCGCTGCTGTTTCGCGAACTCGACGATGAAGCAGCGTCGGCGCTGCGCGCGTCCATGGAAGAGGTCAAACTCGCCCGCGGTGAAGTCCTATTCCGCGAAGGCGACGCCGGCGACCGGATCTACGTCGTCGTCAGCGGCAAGGTCAAGCTCGGGCGCACCGCCCCTGACGGCCGGGAGAACCTGCTTGCCCTGCTCGGCCCAGGCCAGATGTTCGGCGAACTGTCGCTGTTCGACCCCGGTCCGCGGTCGGCGACGGCGAGCGCGGTGGGCGAGACAACATTGCTTGGACTCGGCCACGAAGACCTCTTGCCCTGGCTAACTGGACGCCCGGAAGTAGCGCGGAACCTGCTGGCCCAACTCGCGCAGCGGCTGCGGCGGTCCAACGACACGCTCGCCGATCTCGTCTTCGCCGACGTGCCGGGCCGGGTCGCCAAGCAGTTGCTGGATCTGTCCGAGCGGTTCGGGGTGCCGTCCGCCGAAGGAGTGCGCGTCGCACACGAGCTCACCCAGGAGGAGCTGGCCCAGCTCGTCGGGGCGTCACGCGAGACGGTCAACAAGGCCCTGGCCGATTTCGTCAGCCGCAGCTGGATACGGCTCGAGTCGCGTTCTGTCGTCCTGCTCGATATAGAGCGCCTGCGCAGGCGCGCCCGCTGACTGCCGCCCCGCCGTTCGATCACGTTCAGCAGGCGCAGCCCTGCCGCACCAGGCGCGTGCGGGTGGTACGGCGCCGACACGCCTGGTGGGCGGCCCACTCTGGGCGCAGCTGACCGAGCCGCTACTGAACCGGCCGCAGGCCGAGAGCGTCCCGGACGAGGCGAACGGCATCCGCGGGTGTCGGCAGCTCGCCGGAGCTGACCGTCAGTCCGTCGACGATAATGGCCGCGTAGGCCGGCCCGCGGAGTACGGCCTTGATCGCGTCGCCCCAACCCAGGCCCCGGCGACGGACGTCCTTGGCGATCACCGGCGCCAGGTAGAGGTGATTGCGGGGGTCCACTATCTCAAGGTCGACGTCGGACGGCAGGTCGTCGCGCAGGGCCAGGTAGACCCGCGCCAGCGGGTCCCAATCGTCCCGCTCACCGAACCCCTGGTGCGCCTCGTGGTGCGTGGGGTTGATGCAGAGACCTTTGGTGGACCCGCCGCCGCAGCACCCTGCCCCGACCCCGTCGGACATGTCCCACGGCCGGATGAGCAGGACCCGATGGGCGGGTCCACCAGATTCGGTCACTACTGGGTGTCTCCTCGGTCTACGTCGGCCGCCGTTGTGTCTCCGCTCTCGGTGACACCGGCACGGCGCTCACTTACCAGTGTACGCATCCGAAGGACTGCCTCGACGATCAACCACAGCGACAGCGCCAGGATGATGACGTCGAGCGGTACGAGAATCCACCGCTCTTCGGCGTCCCAGAACTGGCCCAGCTGGACGATCAGCGCCCACACGGTCATGACCAGCAGGAACGCCATCGGAATGAGTACTGCCGTCGGATTGCGCCGGTTCCTGGTGACCCACACTGCCACGACGGCGAGCGCGAGCCCGGCGGTCAGCTGGTTCGTCGTACCGAACAGCCGCCACAATGTGCCGAACGCGAACCCCTGGTCGGTACTGCCCGGCATCAGCGCCAGGAACAGCGGCAGCGCGATGGCGATGAGCCCGGCCAGCGTGAGGTTCCGCGCCACCGTCCTCCAGCCGATGATGGTGGCGATCTCCTGCACGATGTAGCGCTGCAACCGGACGCCGGTGTCCATCGTGGTCGCGGCAAACGAGATGACGACAACCGCGGCGAACGTGCCCGCCAGGGTCAGCTCCACACCCAGGTTGTTCGCGAAGGCGGCGATGCCGTTCACGAAGTTGCCGACAGCGCCACCAGATGCGGTCGCGAAGTCCGGGTACAGCTCCTCCCAGTCGACCCTGGTGGCCGCCACGCCGGCAGTGACCGCGAGGACCGATGCCAGGGCGAGGCTGCCCTCGCCGACCGCGCCCATGTAGCCGACATAGCGGGCGTCGGTCTCCTTGGCCAGCTGTTTGGACGTCGTCCCGGACGACACCAGCGAGTGGAACCCGGATATCGCGCCGCAGGCGATGGTGATGAACAGGAACGGGAAGATGTTCGGCGAACCCTCCGGCAGGTTGTCGCGGAGGGCCGGCGCCACGATGCGGTCGAACCCGACCAGGACGCCGATGAAGGTGACTCCGAGCGCGATGAACAGCTGGTGCGAATTGATGTAGTCGCGCGGTTGCAGCAGCAGCCAGACCGGCAGGCGGGACGCGATGAACGTGTAGATGAACATGATGATGATCCACACGTCACGAGGTGCCATGCCCAGCGAGTCGGCCAGCCCGGTGAGCTCGATCGGGTTGTTGTTGCCTACCCAGATCAGCACGTAGAGGCCGATCACGCCGATGATCGACGGCACCAGCGCGGGGCTACGCGTCCGGTAGATGTACTGACCGATGGCGATGGCCAGCGGGATCTCCAGGAAGATCGGGATCACCGCGCCCGGCCGGGCCACGAACAGATTGCCGATGACGACTGCGAATACGGCGTTGACCAGCGTCAACAGGAAGAAGATGATCAGCAGGAACAGAATCCTGGACCGCCTGCTGATGACCTCGCTGGCCAGTGTCCCGATGTTCCGCGCCTTGTGCCGCACCGACACCACCAGGGCACCGAAGTCGTGCACACCAGCGGCGAAGATCGTGCCCAGTGTGATCCACAGCAGCGCCGGCACCCATCCCCAGAACACCGCGATCGCCGGGCCGACGATCGGCGCCGCGCCCGCGACCGAGGTGAAGTGGTGGCCGAACACCACATGCTTGTTGGTCGGGACGTAGTCGATCCCGTCGGCGAACTCGTGCGCCGGCGTCACGAACGCGGGATCGAGTGCGTAAACCTTGGTCGCCAAGTACTTCGAGTAATAGATGTACCCGAGCGCATAGAGGAACATAACGACAACAGCGACAATGATGGCTGGCAAGGCTGCCTCCTTGCAGTCGCGGGCCTAGCCGCGCCTCCCCCGGGGTCGCGACACCGTAGGATCTGGTGGCACTATGGCGCAAGTCACACAGGCCGGTCAATAGTGTGACATTCATTCGAAACCTTATTGACACACGGAGGGTTCAGCTGGACGTCAGCCTTCGCCAACCGGTCAGGGCCGCCACGGTGGCCGAACTGACCTGGGTCAGCGCGACCGGCGTACCGGACTCACTCCCGGTTACTCCCCTGCTATGGGGTGATCAACCCGTCGTTGCCTACCCGTACGCGTACGCAGACTTGGCCCGCCAAGTAGCCTCGTCGGCCGCCGTCGCGCTCACCCTCTCCGACTCTCGGATGACCAGCAGCGGGTGGCGCGCGATGACCGCGACCGGGCACGCGCGCCTCATCGAGGACCCGCAGGGCGAGGCGTTCCGTGATCACTTACTTCGCGAAGAGCTTCGCAAGCACCCGCCCTCGCGAACACTGGCCGACTCGGTCATGCTTCAGCGCGAGCACTGGTGGTTCTTGCCCCGGCTGATCGTCGTCCTCGACCTTGGCCCGCCCACGCCCGTCGAGCCGCGCACGGACGCGGAGTGCCAAGTGCTGTCCGTCTGGGACGGCTACCTGCTCCACGTCGACACCGTCCGCGTCACCGATGCGGGCCCGGACCGGTTAGAGTTCGCCAGCCTGGCCGGGCGGCCGCCGCTGGATGGTCCCGCGGTCTTGCTCGGCCATGATTTCTCAGTCCCAGACCTCGAGCGCTGGACCCCGTGGGTGACCCGAGGCACGGTCACCGGTGACACGCTCTCAGTCACCGAGTGGCCCGAACGCACCACCCTGGAACCCAATCTGACCCTCCGCCAGCGGTACCGCCGCCAGCGCGATCTCGAGAAGGCCTGCCGCGCCAACATCCCCTAACCCACCTCGCTGATCATGCAAGTAGGGTTCGACACGCCGATTTGTCCGCATCCTTGCGCGAGGTGTGTATCGGACATTTCGGCGTGTCGTCCCACTCTTGCATGATCAGCGAGGTTGGGGGGACTGGAGGTAGTCGAGCTGTGCCCGCACGCTCGCCTCTGCCGCGGGCCAGAGCACGCGGTCGACATCGGCGTAGACGATCTCGACGACCTCCAGAGGGGTCGTGGCGCCGGCCGCCACAGCTGCCCTGACCTGGTCGAGCCGCTCCTCCCGGTGTGCGATGTAGTCGGCCGCAACCGCGCCGGCGTCGGGGCGGACCGGCCCGTGGCCGGGCAACACCAGCACTCCCCGGAGCCGGCTCAGCCGCCGCAGCGAGTCGAGGTACGGCCCGAGTTGGCCGTCCGGATGAGCGACCACTGTCGTACCGCGGCCCAGGATCGTGTCACCCGTGAGCACCGCCAGGTCCCCGTCGCGGGCGAGGTCGAAGCACACGGAATCCGACGTGTGCCCGGGCGTGTGCAGGACCCGAATCTGCAGGTCGGGCACGTCCACGAGCGCGCCGTCAGAGCTGAGCGGATCCGCGTCGATGCACAGGTCCGGATCCCGGGCCAGCGTCGGCGCCCCGGTCATCTCGTGGAACCGCCGCGACGATTCGGCGTGGTCGGGGTGACGGTGGGTCAGCAGCACGACGGTCACCGGACCGAGCGCGGCCACCGACTCCAGGTGATCGTCCAGCAGTGGCCCCGGATCGACCACGACGTTGCCCGCTGAGGTAGCGAGAACGTACGTGTTGGTGCCGTCGAGCGTCATCGGGCTGGGGTTGTCGGCACGCACGAGAGTGCACCAGGACGGCAGCGTCGTCATGGGCACACCATCGCATGGCAGCCTGGTTCGGCTACAACAGCCGGGCGAGCACGTCCTGTGCCCCCGCTCCTCGCTCCGCGTCGATCTCTCCCTCGGAGATCCACTTGTCCAGTTCGTCGGTGAGCTTTCGAGCTTCCTGTTTGCGTTGGCCCGGCGGTTCGGTGTCCAAGATCTTGCGCAGCTCAGACGACAGGTTCTCCGCCTTGCTGCCCCACGACTCGCGGTCGCTGCTCACATCGGCGAACATCTCACTGACACCGGCCAGTTCAGGTTCGGACGGCCGGCTCTCCTGCTCCAAGACGTCGATCGTGGCGCGTCCGAGTTCTGGATCGAGCTCGTGCTCGGCCGTCCACTTGCCGACCTCCTCGATAAGCTTGCGCGCCTCCTCGTCGTCCGGGCCGGCGGCCAACTTGGTCAGCTTGTCCAGCAAGTCTCCGGCCTTGTCGTCGCCCTGATCGGCCGCTGCCACGGTCTCGATCAGGCCGTCGAGGTCCGAGAGCTCATCACCATCAGCCTCGTCACCGGGCGGTGGTTCCGCATCCTGCGTCTCGGTCTCGGCGCCCGCGGGTGGATTGGCCGTGCCGACGTCGTCGTCACCGGTCATGATGTACGCCGCGGCGATGCCGAGGACGGCCAGCAGGCCGATCAACACCGGCAGCCATCGACGACGGGCCGGCGGCTGAACGGGGAGTTGCTGCGCTAAGCCACTCAGCACCGTCGTGGGAGGGCCGGCCGAGTCGAACGCCGGCGCGCCGAGCAGCGCAGTGCGCATCTCGTTGGCTGAGCCAAACCGCTGAGCCGGGTCCTTGGCCAGAGCCCGCTCCGCGACGGCCGCGATCTCGGCCGGCACGTCCGGAGCCAGGTCGCGCACCGAGCGAAGCCGCTGTTGCTGGTGCGCCACCGCAAGCGCCACCGGGGTGTCGGCGGCAAAGGGCGGACATCCGGTCAGGCACTCGTACATCACCGCGCCGAGCGAGTAGATGTCACTTGCCGGCGTGGCCCGCTGCCCCGCCACCCGCTCAGGGGCCAGGTACCTGGGCGTCCCTAGAACGTGGTCCCCGGTGGTCGAATGCGTGACGGCATCGGTGACCACGGTGGCGATGCCGAAGTCGACCAGCTTCACCCCGCCGCTGGCCGGTAGCAGGATGTTGGACGGCTTGACGTCGCGGTGCACCAGGCCGCGATCATGAGCGGCCTGCAGCCCGGCCAGGACGCCGGCAACCATCGGCACTGTCTCGTAGACCGACAAGCGGCCGGCGTCACGGATTCGGTCCGCGAGGCTCCGCCCGTCGATGTGCTCCATCACGATGAACGGGCGGCCGGCGTCGTCACCGACATCGAAGACCGCGACGGTGTTGGAGTGTTGCAGGCCGGCCGCGACCTGCGCCTCGCGAACGAAGCGCTCCCGGTTCACCGGATCACGGAGCTGGGCCGGATGGATGATCTTTACGGCTACCCGGCGCCGGAGAACCTGATCGTAGCCATGGTGAACCTCAGCCATGCCGCCGTAGCCGAGGAGCCCGGCAAGCTCGTACCTTCCGGCCAGTAGTGTCATCGTCGATCGTCACCTGGATACCCGGGATCGCCAGGAAGTAGCGCCCAGACCGCATCTCCATCGTCCACCCAGCCGGGCATGATCGTCTCGATTGCCCGGCCGGCCGCCGCTTCCACGACCGCGGCGACGGAGTCACAGGAAGCCAGCTGCTCCAGGACGACCCGCGTGGGCGGGAGCATAGCTACCTCGCCCCTGTCAGCAGCGGTTATGGCATCCGGCGGGCGGATCCAATCAGCGTGGTCTGCCTCGCCGGACACGTCCCGCGCTTGCTGTCCGTCGGGAAGCGCGGCGGCGAAGAACCAAGTGTCGTAGCGCCGCTGCTCGAACCGCGGCGTGATCCAGTGCGCCCAGGGGACCAGCAGATCGCTCCGGACGGCCAGGCCGCGCCGCTCGAACAGTTCGGAGAGTGCGAGCCGGCGATCCACCAGGGCCTGACGATCTGCCTCCCAGTCCGGACCGTTGGCGGCGACGTTGGGTTCGGCCAGCAGGACGCCGGCCTCCTCGAACGTCTCACGAACCGCGGCGCACACGAAACCGCGGGCTGATCCCTCATCGGTGCCGAGGCGGTAGGCCCAACCCGCTGGATCGAGTCCGGACCAGGCGATGCCCTCGTCGGTCACATCGCGCACGTCGACGCGACCACCAGGAAACGCGTGCATGCCGGCCGCAAACGCCATGCTGGACCGCCTGCGCAGGACGTACGCCTCCAGGCCCGAGCCGGCGTCGCGGAGCAGAATCACCGTTGCCGCCGGGCGCGGCTCGACCGGTGTCAACCCGCCGGCGACGAACGCCCTGGCCCGCTCCGCGAGCGGCGGTGGCAGCCACCTGCGTGCGGACAATCCGCTCAGCCGACCTCGACGATCATCTCGACCTCAACCGGAACGTCGAGCGGCAGAGCGGCAACACCGACGGCACTGCGCGCGTGCTGTCCGGCGCTCCCGAAGGCGGCGCCGAGCAGTTCGCTGGCTCCGTTGATCACCTGAGGCTGGCCGGTGAAGTCCGGTGTCGAGGCCACAAAGCCGACGACCTTCACCACCCGCTTGACGGCCGACAGTTCGCCCACCTCCGCCTTGACCGCCGCGATGGCGTTGAGCGCGCATTGGCGGGCACATGCCACCGCTTGCTCGGGGGTGACCTCCGCCCCGACCTTGCCGGTGTACAACAGTTCGTCACCGCGCCGCGGCACCTGACCTGAGACGTAGACGTACGGGCCGGTCCGCACGGTTGGAACGTACGCCGCTACGGGGGCGACCACGTCGGGCACGGGCTCACCCATCTCGGCGAGCCGTTCTTCGGGCGTCATCCGGCCTTCTCCCGCTTGAAGTAGGCGACGACGTTCTCCGGATTCGCCGGGCTGGGCACGATCTGGACGAGCTCCCAACCGTCTTCGCCCCAATTGTCGAGAATCTGTTTTGTAGCGTGCACCAGTACCGGTGCGGTCGCATACTCCCACTTAGCCATGCGGGCGAGCCTACTTGGCGATCGTCCGACCGACGTGGCCGATTCCTTCAAGACCAGCCGCCACCTGCCGCCGTAGCGTCGATCTCATGAAGACTGTGAATGCCGAAGCACTGGGGACCGCCGAACGGTACCTCCTGCTCAACGCCCGGCTCATCGACCGCCTGCGGTTCGCCTACCACTTCCGGGGCGGTTCCCCAGCGGCTGTGCGCGCCGCCCTCGCCGCGTACGCGAACACCGACGGCGGGTTCGGCCACGCGCTCGAGCCGGACCTGCGCGGTGCCGGTAGCCAGCCCCAGCCGGTCGAGGTGGCGTTCCGCATCCTCGACGAGACGGCTTCGGCCGGCGCGCCGTTCGCCGGCCCGTTGGTGCGAGCGGCCTGTGACCACCTGATGAGAATCTCGGCGGCGGATGGCGGCGTGCCGTTCGTCCTGCCGTCGGTCCGCGACACACCTGCGGCCCCGTGGTGGCAGTCGGCGGACGACCCGCCGGGCAACCTCAACCCGACGGCTGCGCTGGCCGGACTGCTGCACAAGCACCGGGTCGACCATCCGTTCGTCGAGCAGGCCACTGCATTCTGCTGGTCACGGATCGAAGCATTGACCGATACGACACCGTACGAAGCGCACGCAGTGCTGACCTTCCTCGACCACGTACCCGACCGGGACCGCGCGGAAGCCGCGTTCGAACGCTTCGCACCGCTGGTGAAGCCGCACGTAGAGCTCGATCCGGAGGCGCAAGGGGAGGCGCACTTCCCGCTCGACTTCGCACCCTCGCCGGTTGGGACCGGTCGGCGGCTGTTCGACGCGGACACCATCGAGCGGCACCTCGACGCGCTGGTGGACGCCCAACGTGGGGACGGGTCGTGGTCCTTCAACTGGCTGGCGTGGACACCGGTCGTCCGGCACGAATGGGGCGGCTTCGTCACGGTTGCCCGGTTGTTGACGCTTCGCGCGTATGGTCGCTTCGCCGGCTGATTGTCAGGACGTCTATCAGACGGCCTGCCGGGCCGCCAGCAGCGACGGCGGGCGACCAGAAAGTGCCCGGACCTCGCGGGTGAGGTGGGCTTGGTCGGCGAAGCCGCACGTGGCCGCCACCTCACCGAGCGGTCGGCCGGCGCCGATCAACCGTAGGGCCCGCTGGAATCGCAGGACGCGGTGCAGCGTCTTGGGTCCGTAGCCGAACGCGTCCTGGCACAACCGGCGCAGGTGCCGCTCGCTGTACCCGAGATCGGCCGCAAGGCTCCGTCCAGATCCGCCGGCGGCCAGGGCTCGGACCACACCGGCGACTGTGCGATCCGGCGGCCCCGCGCCGAGTACCCGCGCGGCAATGAGGGCTTCGAGGACGCGCGACCCGTCGGGGGCCACAGCGATGAGGTCGGCGAACCGGCGGGCGTCACGCTTCCAGATCTCGGCCAGTGGCACCCGAGCATCGCGCAGGGCGCTGGCCGGCAGGCCGAGCACGGCTGCCCCAGCGCCCGGTCGGAAGCGCACCGCGGCGAACTGTTCACCCTGCCGGAGGCCGGTTTCGAACGGCCTGGTGTCCGGTCCGGCCACATGGACCGCCTCGTCGTGCGACGACCAGATCAGATCGATGCAGCCGTCCGGCACGATCGACTTGACCTGTGCCACCGAACCCTGCCGCGAATCCCAGACGCAGGCCACCCGCCCCGCCAAGGCACGCGTGGCCGGTCGCTCGCGGTACGTCATGTACGCACCTTCCCACCTGGCACCGACGCCCGCGCCACGATGGAGGGCCGCCCACCGGGGTTGCCGACGTATCTACATGCACGCGCACCTGTAGGTAAGGCGGGCCGCCTGCCGAACGTGATCAACCGGCCCGCGGCGGGCCGGCTGCCGAACGTGATCTCAATCGGCCCACGTGGTGCCGCGCCCGTCGTGCTCGTCGAAGATCAGCCAGGTGCGGGTCCCTCGGACGCCGTCGATCTCCTGTATACGTTCGAGGACGATGTGCCGCAGCGCCGCATTGTCCGGCGCCCGCACCAACGCGAGAACGTCGAAGTCACCACCGACGAGCGCGAAGTGCTGGACATACGGCAACTCACCGAGGGCCGCAGCGACCTCCCGCCAGGTGTTCTGCTGGATCGTCAGCAGCACATACGCGCTGGTGCCGAGCCCGGCCCGCTCGGGATCGACCTCGGCGGTGAATCCCGCGATCACCCCGTCGGCGATCAACCGGTCCACCCGCGCGTAGGCGTTCGCCCGGGACACATGCGCCCGCTCGGCGAGGGCACGGATCGAAAGCCGCCCATCGTTTGTCAGCTCGGCGAGCAGCCGTCGGTCGACATCGTCGAGGTCACGGGCCGATCGTCCCGTCCGCCACGCGTGTCCAGGCTCTGGCCAAGACGTCTGGTCGCTCATCGGCCTCTCCGGGAGCCATCTGTCGCTGATTCACCACGAACGTTGAGATGACTATCTCATGCGTCGCACGATTGGAGACCAAACCGGGGCCCGCACAGAAGGGGTGACCTTCGATGACCACCCGAGCCACTGGGCCGGCCGCCGCGCGCCAGGCTGCCTCCGCACCGGCCGCTACCGGAGTAGGCGACGTCGCCGGACGGCTGCTGCCCGCGGGCACGCCGATCCAGTTCCTCGATGACGACGGCAAACCGACCGCCAAGGAGCGCCGCGGCTCGTACCAGGAACCCAGCACCGAACTGCTCGCCGATGCCTACCGGCGGATGGTGGTCGGGCGCCGCTTCGACGCCCAGGCCACGGCGCTGACCAAGCAGGGACGTCTTGCCGTGTATCCGTCGAGCCACGGCCAGGAGGCCTGTCAGATCGGCGGCGTGCTCGCCCTGCGGCCCACCGACTGGCTGTTCCCGACCTACCGCGACTCGATGGCGTTGATCACCCGCGACATCGATCCGGTCGAGGCGTTGACCCTGCTTCGCGGCGACTGGCATTGCGGCTACGACCCGCAAGCGCACCGCACCGCGCCGCAATGCACGCCGCTCGCCACCCACATCCCGCACGCGGTCGGCTTGGCATATGCGGCCAAGCGGCGCGGCGAGGACACCGTGGCGATGGTGTTCGTCGGGGACGGCGGCACCAGCGAGGGCGACTTCCACGAGGGCCTCAACTTCGCCGCCGTCTACCAGGCGCCGGTCGTCTTCGTGATCCAGAACAACAGGTTCGCGATCTCGGTCCCGTTGTCCATGCAGACCGCCGCACCTGCGCTCGCCTACAAGGGAGTCGGGTACGGCATCCGCAGCGAGCAGGTCGACGGCAACGACGCGGCGGCGGTGCTGGCGGTCCTGCAGCACGCCGTCGAGAGCGCACGGGCGGGCGAGGGTCCGTTCCTCGTCGAGGCGCACACCTACCGGATCGAGGCGCACACCAATGCCGACGACGCCAGCCGGTACCGCGACGCCGACGAGGTGGCCGCCTGGGAGCGGCGCGACCCGATCGCCCGTCTCGAGACGTACCTGCTCTCCACCGGAGCCCTGACCGACGAGGACATCGGTGGAGCCCGCAAGCAGGCCGAGGTCTTCGCCGGACAGGTCCGCGACGGGCTCAACGCCGACCCGAAGGTCGACCCGCTCGAGCTGTTCGACCACGTGTACGCAGAGCCGACGCCGCAACTGCGCGAGCAGCGCGGCTGGCTGGCTGAGGAGCTGGAAGGAGACGCCTGATGCCCACTCTCACCATGGCGCAGGCCCTCAACGCGGCCCTGCGCGACGCCATGACCGACGACGAGTCGGTGGTCGTCTTCGGTGAGGACGTCGGCGCGCTCGGTGGTGTCTTCCGGATCACCGACGGGCTGACCCGCGACTTCGGCGAGGACCGCTGCTTCGACACCCCGCTGGCCGAGAGCGGCATCGTGGGGTTCGCCCTCGGCATGGCGATGAATGGGTTCAAGCCCGTGGTCGAGATGCAGTTCGACGCGTTCGCCTATCCCGCGTTCGAGCAGCTCGTCTCTCACGTGGCCAAGATGCGCAACCGCACTCGCGGCGCGGTTAACGTCCCGATGGTCATCCGGGTGCCGTACGCCGGTGGAATCGGCGGAGTCGAGCATCACAGCGACTCGTCCGAGGCCTACTACGCCCAGACTCCCGGCCTCAAGGTCGTAACCCCGGCCACCGTTGAGGACGCGTACTCTCTGCTCCGCGAGGCGATCGACGATCCCGACCCGGTCGTGTTCATGGAGCCCAAGAAGCTGTACTGGTCCAAGGCCGAGGTGTCGTTGCCGGCCCGGACCGAGCCGTTCGGCCGGGCGGCGATCCGCCGTAGCGGCACCGACGCAACCCTCGTCGCATACGGCCCCACGGTGCCGGTCGCGCTCGAAGCAGCAAGCGCGGCCGAGGACGAAGGCTGGAACCTCGAAGTCGTCGACCTGCGCTCGATCGTCCCGTTCGACGACGACACCGTCACGGCATCGGTTCGTAAGACCGGCCGGTGCGTCGTCGTATCCGAAGCGGCCGGCTTCGCCGGTGTCAGCGCGGAGATCGCCGCCCGGGTCCAGGAACGCTGCTTCCACTCACTCGCCGCGCCCGTTCTGCGCGTCACCGGCTGGGACATCCCGTACCCGCCGCCGATCATCGAAAAGCACCACCTGCCAGGAGTCGACCGAGTGCTCGACACCGTGGCCCGCCTGCAATGGGACGACGAGCCGGACCACCGGTTCCTCGAGGCGGTACCGGCATGACGACCACCACGTCGGTCTTCTCGCTTCCCGACCTGGGCGAGGGGCTGACCGAAGCCGAGATCCTCAATTGGCGGGTCGCCGAGGGGGACCCGGTGCGTGTCGACGACATCGTCGTCGAGGTCGAGACGGCCAAGGCCGCGGTCGAGGTTCCGTGCCCGTACGCGGGTACTGTCGCCGCGTTGCACGGCTCCGCAGGCGACATCATCGCCGTGGGCCAGCCGCTGCTCACCATCACGCCGTCGGACGATGCCGCGGCCCGCGCCGCCGAGGTCGTCCGGGCCGAGGAGCGGGCCGGGTCCGGAGCCGTGCTCGTCGGGTACGGCACCACGACAGGCAACAGGTCGTCGCGCCGCGCCGCTCGCCGCGGGCGCCGCGGGCCGGCGTCCCACGCGGCGAATGGCTCTGCCGCCGTGCCGGCGAGCACACCCGCTGAGGCCATCCCATCGCCAGGCACGACGGCGCCGTCGCGGGCGGCGGCGTCCCCTCCCGCGCCACGGGTGATCTCCCCCGTGGTGCGCCGGCTCGCTCGCGAGCGTGGCCTGGACCTGTCTTCGCTGAATGGGTCCGGACCAGCTGGAGTGATCTTGCGACGCGACGTGGAGGCGGCCGCCGGCCCGGCGCCCGCGGTAGCCGCGCCGGTCGCCGAGGACGCCGGGACGGCCCGCGGGTTGGTCGACCGGCGCATCCCGCTGCGGGGCACGCGCCGGGCCATCGCCGACAAGCTGTCCACCAGCCGCCATGAGATCCCCGATGTGACGACCTGGGTCGACGTCGACGCCACCGGGTTGATCGACGCCCGTGAGGCTCTGCGTGCAGCCCATCCGAATCTCGGGCTGATGGCATTGCTGGCCCGGTTCGTCGTGGCCGGGTTGATGCGGTACCCGGAGCTGAACGCGTCCGTCGACGGTGACGAGATCGTCCAGCACGGTCACATCAACCTCGGCTTCGCCGCGCAGACCGAGCGCGGGCTCGTCGTTCCGGTGATCAAGAACGCCCACCGGATGACGACCGTCCACCTCGGCGAGCAGATCGCCAGGCTGACCGCGGCCGCCAGAGCGGGCAAGATCAGCCCGTCCGAACTCACCGGCGGGACCGTCACGTTGAACAACTACGGCGTGTTCGGCGTCGACGGCTCGACGCCGATCATCAACCATCCGGAGGCGGCACTTATCGGCGTAGGACGGATCGTCGACAAGCCGTGGGCGGTCGACGGCCAGTTGGCCGTCCGCAAGGTGACCCAGCTGTCCCTGACGTTCGATCATCGGGTTTGCGACGGTGGCACGGCCGGCGGGTTGCTGCGCTACATCGCAGACTGTGTCGAGCGACCGGTTGGCCTGCTAGCCGACGTCTAGCTGCGGACAGCCCGGATTCGGACATTCAACCCATTAGCCCCGCCATTGCCGTTGATCTCGCGAGTCAAATCGCTCCGTGCTGATCAAACCGCCAGCATGGCGGCCGAAATCTCATGATCACCGACGATCCGATCAGCAAGGAACGAAATGATCAGCAAGGTTGCGAGGAGCGAGCGCGGCTGCAAGCCACTCGCTGCCCAGCAGGTGCGAATGCCGGAACTCCACCGCCGGCGCGGGTCGGAATGCATCAGCCAACCAACCTCGGCGGACACCGGCATCGCCTACGCTGCCAATGGTGAGCATGGACGAACGGCACTGGGAGGGCGTGCGGCTGCACGTCGTCACCGGTAAGGGTGGCACCGGCAAGACTACGGTCGCCGCCGCCCTGGCGCTTGCCCTTGCCGCGGGCGGGCGCAAGGTCCTGCTCGTCGAGGTCGAAGAGCGCCAGGGACTGGCCCAGCTGTTCGACGTCCCCCCGTTGCCGTACGACGAGCGCAAGCTCGCCGTGGCACCGAGCGGCGGCGATGTGTACGGCCTCGCGGTAGACGCACACGCGGCGATGAACGAGTACCTCGAGATGTACTACCACCTCGGCCGAGCCGGACGCGTTCTCGACCGGATGGGGGTCATCGACTTCGCGACGACGATCGCCCCCGGGCTGCGAGACGTGTTGCTGACCGGAAAGACGTACGAGGTAGCCCGGCGCACGGCCGGTGGCCACCCGGTCTACGACGCCGTCGTGCTCGACGCGCCACCTACTGGGCGTATCACCCGATTCCTCAACGTGACGGCCGCGGTGTCCTCACTCGCCCGAGTCGGCCCGGTGAACCGGCACGCCCGACTGACCATGGACCTGATCCGCAGCCCGCAGACGGCGGTGCATGTCGTCACGCTCCTGGAGGAGATGCCGGTCCAGGAGACGCTCGACTCCATCGACGATCTGCGCAACGCCGCGATCCCGGTCGGTGCCGTCGTGGTGAACCAGGTCCGGGAGCAGTACCTGACCAACCGCGACCTGCTTGCTGCCCGGAAGGCCCGGCTTGATCGGGACACGATTCGCACCGGCTTGGCGGCAGCCGGGCTGCCGGCGACCGACACCGCCGTCGAGCAACTCGTGATCGAAGCCGCGGAGCATGCCGAACGCGTCGACCTGGAAGCCGAGCAGCGGGCACTGATAGACAAGGCCGGCCGCCCGGTCTACCAGCTGCCACGCGTCGCCGCGGGCATCGACCTCACCGCGCTGTACGAGCTCGCAGAGGCACTCGCCGGCCAGGGCGCGGCATGAGGCGGCCACCAGCTCTCGAGGTCGACCGGATGCTCGGCGATCCGCGGATCCGCATCGTCGTGACCTGCGGCTCCGGCGGGGTCGGCAAGACGACGACCGCCGCCGCGCTCGCCGTCCGAGCCGCTGAGCAGGGCCGCCGCACCGTCGTGCTGACGATCGACCCCGCGCGCCGGCTGGCCAATTCAATGGGCTTGACCGAACTGGACAACACCCCCCGGGAGGTGAACGGCGTCGACGTGTCGGCCGGTGGCCGGCTGGACGCGATGATGCTCGACATGAAGCGGACGTTCGACGAGGTCGTCGAGTCGCACGCCACGCCGGAGCGCGCACGCCAGATCCTGGCCAATCCCTTCTACCAGGCGCTCTCGTCCTCGTTCGCGGGTACGCAGGAGTACATGGCGATGGAGAAGCTCGGGCAACTCCGGCAGCGCGACGATTGGGACCTGATCGTGGTGGACACACCACCGTCGCGGTCCGCGCTGGACTTCCTCGACGCTCCCGAGCGGCTCGGCTCCTTCCTCGACGGGCGGCTGATCCGCCTGCTGAGCGCACCCGCCCGGGCGGGAGGGCGAGCGTACCTGCGGGTCTTCTCGGTGGGGATGTCGATGCTGACGTCCGTGGCCACCAGAATCCTCGGAGGGGAACTGCTGCGTGACGTCCAGACGTTCGTCTCGGCCCTCGACACCATGTTCGGCGGGTTCAGGGAACGGGCGGACGAGACGTACGCGTTGCTCAAGCGGCCCGAGACCGCGTTCGTGGTCGTCGCCATCCCGCAGCCGGACGCCTTGCGCGAAGCGTCCTACTTCGTCGAGCGCCTCGAGGCCGACGGCATGCCGCTGTCCGGACTGGTACTCAACCGGGTACACGCCAGCGGCGCTGGAGGCATCAGCGAGGACGAGACCCGCGCCGGTGTCGAACGGCTCGCAAGCCGGCGTGAGCACCGACTCACGGCCGGGCTACTCAGGATTCACGCCGAGCGGTTGACGCTGGCCGGCCAGGATCAGCGCTTAGCCGAACGCTTCACCGCCGCGCACCCGCTCGTTCCCGTCGCCCGGGTGCCGGCCCTCGCCGGTGACATCCACGACCTGGCCGGTCTGCGTCACATGGGACAGCTCCTCATCGATTGATCATGCACGGCCGGCCCTTCCGGTGGCCAGGTGGGAACATCCGCCCATGATCAATGCCGGTAGGGAAGCACCCACCCCGCATTTGCAAGATCGTAGTCGCGACGGGCCGATTCGAGCAGGTCCCGCCATGAGATCACGTGCGGTCGGCGCCGAAGCAAGGCCCTGCGCTCCCGCTCGGTCATACCGCCCCAGATCCCGAACTCGATACGGTTGTCAAGCGCGTCCGCAAGGCATTCCGTCCGCACCGGACATCCCATGCAGACGGCTTTGGCGCGATTTTGCGCGGCGCCCTGGACGAAGAGCTCATCGGGCTCTGCGCCCCGGCACGCGGCCTGGCTCGGCCAATCGGTTACCCACGTCATTCTGTTATCCCCCGTCTTTCTGGATCTTGTTGAGTAGCGTGACTCAACGTTCACCACGCAGAAAACGCTACGAGAAACACCAGGTCAACCAGTAGGGCCGATCGACCCAGGAATGATCAGCCAATCGACGGATGGACACGTTGACTTCGCGGTACTACACTTCGCGCCGACATGATCGCTCAAATAGCCCCGACTCGCTTGCGGACTTGCTGCGACCATGACCGTGATACGACCTAGGCTGTTCGCATGGGACTGTTCAGCCCCGGAGCAATCGTCGCCGCGATACGCCGGTTGCTGCTGATCGTCGGCATCAGCGCGCTCGCCGGCGTGCTCCTGGCTGGACTTGCCCTGCCCGTCACGGCCGGGCTCGGGCTATCCGCGCGGACGGGCGCAGAGGCGTTCACCGATATGAGTGACCAGGTCGAGATCACGCCGCTTGCGGTCCGGTCCCGGGTGGTCGACAACGAGGGACGCACGCTGGCGAGGTTCTACGAGGAGAACCGGGTCTACGTCACGATCGACAATATCGCGCCAGTGATGATCGACGCCACGCTGGCGATCGAGGACCACCGCTTCTTCGAGCACGGCCCGCTCGACCTGCAGGGCGCGACCCGGGCGTTCATCAGCAACCTCGAAGCGGGTGAGACGGTCGGCGGGGGTTCGACACTTACCCAGCAGTACGTCAAGCTCGTGCTTCTCGACCAGGCCAAGACTGCGGAGGAACGCGCGGCGGTGCTGGCCGACTCCGGACCCGAGGGGTACATGCGCAAGCTCCGCGAACTGCGGATGGCGGTCAACGTCGAGCGCGAGTACACCAAGGAGCAGATCCTCGAGAAGTACCTGAACATCGCGAACTTCGGCGGACCGTCCGGACGCGCCAACTACGGCGTCGAGGCGGCCGCCCGCTACTACTTCTCCACCAGTGCGGCGGAATTGACGCTGACCCAGGCCGCCACCCTGGCCGGCCTCGTCCAGCGCCCGTCGAGCTACGAGCCGGTCAGCAACCCCGAAGCAGCGATCGGCAGGCGCAACACCGTGATCACCCGGATGGCCGACGTCGGGATGATCAGCGAGCACGAGGCCGCAGAAGCACGCCAGGCCGATCTCGGGCTCGAGATCACCGAAACGCCGAGTGGCTGCGTATCGTCCTGGGCGCCGTGGTTCTGCGACTACGTGTTCGCCGAGCTCCTGGAGATGGAAGAACTCGGTGAGACCCGGGCCGAGCGCGAGAACCTGCTGATGCGCGGTGGCTTGACGATCAAGACGACGCTCGACCGCGATATCCAGCGTGCTGCGGACAAGGCGATGGCCGAGCACATCGCTCCGACCGACAGCGCCGTCGGCACGCTGGCGACGGTCGAACCCAGCACCGGCCAGATCAAGGCCCTGGCCAACTCGCGCAACTACGGGCCGGACGGCAAGGGCTACTCCATGGTCAACTACGCCGTGGACAAGCAGTACGGCAACTCGAACGGGATTCAGGCCGGGTCGGCGTTCAAGCCGTTCGTGCTCGCGGCGGCGATCAAGCAGGGCAAGCCACTGACCCTGCGGATCAACGCTCCCAACCAGATCAACATGGCCGGCAAGAAGTTCAAGATCTGCTGGAACGACAACACGATCTACACCGCAGACCCGGACTACCGGCCGCAGAACTCCACCCGCGGCGGCAACATCACCATGCGCCAGGCGACCGAGTGGTCGACCAACACCTATTACGTCCAGCTGCTCCAGCGGACGGGTATCTGTGAACCGGCCACCATCGCCCAGGAGGCCGGCGTCTGGAAGCAGGTCCCGGACACGCGCGAGCCGCAGCCGCTCGACCAGGTCGCATCGTTCACGCTCGGCTCCAACACGGTGTCGCCGCTGGCGATGGCCGGCGGATACGGCATGTTCGCCAACCGCGGCAAGTACTGCAAGTCGCACGCCGTCGCCGAGGTGGTGGACCGTAGCGGCGAGACCATCGCCGTACGTGAACCCGACTGCACCCGGGTGCTCGACAAGGGCGTCGCCGACGGCGTGAACAACGTGCTGCAAGGCGTGATCGAGACGCCGGGCGCCACCGGTAACCGGATGCGGCTGGACGGCGACCGACCGGCAGCGGGCAAGACCGGTACGACCAACGACTCGATAGCCGTCTGGTTCGCCGGGTACACCCCCCAACTCGCCACCGCCGTGGCGATAGCCGATCTCGAGCCGAAGGGTAAGCAGAAGACGCTGGACGGGCGCGAGTACAACGGCGTACGCATCCCGTTCGCGTGCGGGGGTTGCATTCCCGGGCCTATCTGGCGAGACCTGATGAACGCCGCCCTCGACGGCGAACCCAAGGAGAAGTTCAAGAAGCCCGACCCCAAGATCGTTCGTGGCGTGGACGAGCGCGTACCCGACGTGCGAGGTGCCAACGCGGACACGGCGACCGCACGGCTTCAAGACGCGGGCTTCGACTCGCATATCGCGGGCGAGGTCGCGTCGGCTCTGGCGGCCGGGGTCGTCGTCTCCACCGAGCCGAGCGGCGGCTCGCTCGTCGCCTCGGGCAGCAGCGTCGGGTTGTACATCAGTACCGGCGAGCCGCCAGTTCCGGACGGCGACGGGGACGACCAGGACGACGAGGACGACGAATCGGCCGAGACGTAGGCCCGGCGGTGCTCACCTGATCGCCGTACGGCCGGCTCTCATCGGCGGGTGGTACTCGCCGACACGCGTACGGTGCCACCACGCGCCGGTCTCGCGCCGCTCCTGCCTGGTGGTGAACCGGTACCGGTAGAGCACCGCACGCACGTAATGCGGAGGCTGTTCGGGGAACGGGTTGGCGCGCAGCAATGTGAGAGTCGCCCCGTCATTCTCCAGCAACCGAGCCAACAACCTCGCCAGCCATGGCTCGGCGTAACCGCGTGAGAGCGCCGCGAACCACATCAGCCAGTCCAGGCGCAGGTGGTACGGCGCGACCTGCGGCGGGCGCCTTCGTACGTCCGTCGGCTTACCTTTGAACTCGTACTCTCGCCAGTCGGTATCTGGCCGCGGCACCGGCTCGCTCGTCCCCTCGATGACGATCTCGTGCCGCATGCGCGTGACGGTTCCGAACGCGCCATAGGTGTTGACCAGGTGCAACGGTGTGAAGCTGTAGTTCATCCGCTGGTCTGATGACAGCAGGTTCCGGACCGGCCAGAAGCTGAGGATGACGATCAGCGCCGACACGCCGAGCACGACCGCCTGGTACCACGCGGGCAGCGCTTGCAGCCGGGCCGGCGGCTCAACCGGAAGCAGCGCCCCGAGCAGCCAGTCACCCAGCGCGGACACGGCGATGACGATGGTCAGTGTGTTGAGCCAGGAGAAGTTGCCACTCAGGACCAGCCAGGTCTGGGTGATGATGATCGCCAACGCAGCCGCTCCGGCGACCGGCTGCGGGACGAACAGCAGGAACGGGACGGCGAGTTGGGTGACATGGTTCGCTGCCGCCTCCACCCGGTGCAGCGATTTCGGCAACCGATGGAAGTACCAGCTCAGCGGATTGGGCATCGGCTGGGTCTCGTGGTGGTAGTACAGGCAGGTCAGCTCGCGCCAGCACCTGTCGCCGCGCATCTTTATCAGGCCGGCGCCGAACTCGAGCCTGAACAGCACCCAGCTGAGTGCGAGCAGCATGAGCATCGGCGGCGGGTGGTCTGCCGGGCCGAGGAAGATGGCCAGGAAGCCGACCTCACAGAGCAGCGACTCCCAGCCGAAGGCGTACCACTGCTGGCCGACGTTGACTATCGACACGTACAACGTCCACAGCAGTGCCCACACGGCCATATGCACGGGCAACGGCAGGTCGTCCGCCAAACCGAGGACGAGTGCCGCCGAGACCACGACGCCCACCCAGGCCACCAGGCCGAAGAACCGGTCACTGTAGTACGCATGGAACAGGCTGGGCGATCGCCGGAAAGGGGTACGTGCCAGGTAGGCCGGAATGGGCAGCAGGCCATGCTGGCCGAGCAGCGCACGGAACTGGTTGGCCGCGCTGAGGAACGCGACCAGGTACACCACGGCCAGCGCCCGCTGGAATACCAGCCGGCTCAGCCAGTAGCCGTCAGCGGCCAGCCACTCCACCGGCCCGCTCCAGTCTCATGCAGCCGGAGACTAGCGCGATCACCCCATTACCGGCGCGGCCGAGCGGTTATCGATGCATCGGTCGGGCGATCATGTCGGTCAACCTTCGCCGTACCACGCTTTCTGTACGCGCTACCACTCGCCGCTCGTCGACCGTGTGCCGCATCGACCTGGCCACGCTGTGCACAACCTTGGCGACGCTCCTGGCCGGCACGGCGCCGGCGTACTGGCGCACCAGCGATTGGGTGAGTTCGTCCAGTTCGACGGCCTGCCAATCGGTCACGGGCGAACCCGTCCGGTGGGGTCTCCCGTTGGCGAGTGTTTCCATCGACTGACGCTCCTCACGAATTGCAATGCAGCCCAACCAACTCTCTCCCAGAACGGCATGACGTCCGTAGGGCTGTATCGCACCCATGATGGTGACGAAAGGCCCTACCAGCGCGACTCAGCGTGCCCAGCCGGACGGCGGGAGAACTGGCCGGTCCGGTCGCGACCGTCGAGGATCCGGTCAGCCGGCCCAGTCGAGCAGCGGTCTGCGGCGTGCTGGGTCGCGCAGGTGCCCGACGGCCTCCTTCTCGATCTGCCGGATTCGCTCCTTGGTGAGTCCGAGCCGTTCTCCGATCTCGGCGAGAGTGTGCTGCCGGCCATCGTGCAGTCCGTACCGCAGGGTTATGACCAGCGCTTCTCGTGGCGGCAGCGTTCCGACGATCTCTCGCAGCTCCTCGGCCATGGCGTGAAACTCCACCACGTCCGAGGGCTGCAGCACTTCGGTGTCTTCGATCAAGTCGCCGTACGATGCTTCACCCTCGTCGCCTACCGGGGTGTCCAGGCTCACCATCGACAGGCTGACCTCGCGGAGCTGATTGACCCGCTCGACGGTGCTGCCGATCGCATCTGCCAGCTCCTCGACCGTCGGTTCGCGGCCCAGACTGAGTTGCAGCTTGCGGTCGGCTCGACCGACCCTGGAGATTTCTTCCAGGACATGAACCGGCAGCCGGATCCCGCGAGCCTTGTCGGCTCGGCCGCGCTCGATGGCCTGCCGGATCCACCACACGGCGTAGGTCGAGAACTTGAATCCCTTCCGGTAATCGAACTTGTCCACCGCCCGGATCAGGCCGAGGTTGCCGTCCTGGACGAGATCGAGGAAGGACAGGGCGGTGTTCTGGTAGAACCGCCGAGCGATGGACACCACCAGCCGAAGGTTCGCCCGGATCATGCGGTCCTTCGCGACGACCCCGTCGTCGGCGACGGCCATCAGCTCATCCCTGCTGGTGCCAGTCGGCAGCGGCCGCTCTCCGGCAGCGACGGCACGCAAGATCTCAGCGGCGTAGACACCGGCCTCGATCCGCTTCGCCAGATCGACTTCCTCGGCCGCGGTCAGCAGCGGCGTGGCCCTTATCTGCGTCAGGTACTGCCCAACGAGGTCGTACTCCTCGCCGGGGATCCGCGGCTCACTCTGCCGCGCTACACCACCACGCCTGGCCATTCGGTCCACCCTTCCAAGTCCGAGCCAACCCCGTCCGGCACCGGACCGGCAGAGTCCAAGGTCCCCGACGGGAGGGAGTGGTCACCGCGCAGGCGATTCGCCAGGCGTCAGTACTTCCTGCGGTACGACTGTGCCGCGGTGACCCGTTCGAGGGCCATTTGTTCGGCGGCCGCGCGCGGCTCGACGTCTCCGGTGCGAATCCGGTCCACGAGCCCGAGCGTGCTGGCGCTGATCCTGGATCGGATAGTCGTGAGTGCAGCATCCCAGTCGCCGCCGCGATACTCGACCGCGGCGCAGATGACTCCGCCGGCATTGGCGATCACGTCTGGAACGCAGAGTACGCCACGCTTGCGCAGCATCTGCTCGGCCTCGACGGTCACCGGAATGTTCGCACCCGGAAGAATCACCTTCGCCTCGACCAGGTCGGCATTCTGCTTGGTGATGACGTCGGGCTGTGCGGCGGGTACGAGTACGTCGCAGTCCAGGGTGAGGATGTCGTCGCGCGGCACGCCGAGTCCGCCAGGGAAGTTCCCGACGCTGCCTTTGTCTCGATGCTTGAAGTCCGCGACGACCTTGACGTCGAGGCCCGACGGATCGTGTATCGCCCCGCGGGAATCCGACACCGCCACTACGACCGCTCCGCGCTCGGCAAGCTGCATGGCGGCATGGCTCCCGACAGCTCCGAACCCCTGGACCACCACCCGTGCTCCGTTGAGGTCAAGCAGACCCGCCTCACTCAACGTCTCGGCGCAAACCGCCAGGCCGTACCCGGTGGCACCGAGAACGTCGAGTGGAATGCCGCCGAGCGCTGCCGGCAGGCCCACCGCACGACCAATCTCGTCACGGATCCACGCCATGGCCGTCTCGTCGGTGCCCATGTCCGGACCGGGTATGTACTCGTACAGCTCCCGGATCGCCCCCGCAAAGGCCCGGATCACTCGCTCGCGCTCCGCTTCATCCAGCTCGCCGGGCACGACGATCCCTGCCTTGGCACCACCGTACGAAAGACCACTCGCCGCGCTCTTTATCGTCATCGCGCGGGCGAGCCTTGCCACCTCGGCAGCGTCGACGGATGTCGTCATCCGCAACCCGCCGATCGCCGGACCAAGCGCGACATTGTCGACAACCACGATGCCGAGGCAGTCAGCCGGCAGCCGCACGAACATCGCCTTGTACGGGCCGAGTTCGTCCACCCGCCACCAAGCGGTTACCTCTTCCATGTCGATCACCTCATCTAGGACGCGGCTCGCGGCTACCTCACCACGAGCAGCCATCCTGAGATGACGATGAGTCGCTCCGCGCGTGATCGGTAGGGCCGATTGCCTCTCTGTGACCGGGCGGGAGGTCCCAACCGCGCCACCTCCCGAACCCGCCGGTCGTCGATCACTGCACAGGCACTGCCCGAGATCGCACGCCGCGGCCCACCGTCCGGCGCGTAGGCCACCGGTGGGACCAAGGGCCCTTGCCCAGCCGGAGTCGACAACCTAGCGTCAACTCGAGAGGTCTTGCGACGGTGGGGGTTTCGATGATCACGACCTCGACCGGCAGGTTCGCCGTGCGGCCAGCCGACCCTCGCACGCTGCTTGCATGCGGCGCACCGGCGAGATCCGACTCGAGTGCCGTGTCGGTCCGTGTCTGCTTCCAAACCCCGCCCGCGACCATCACCTCTCCGTTAACGCTGCTCAGCCCGAGCAGCCCGGCTGTGGGAAGGAGGACGGTATGACCGCCACCGAAGCAGAACGTGCGCTCGATGCGTCGGTCCGCGTAGAGCTCTATCGCACGATGGTGCTCTGCCGTGCGTTCGAGGATGCGATCCTGCGGGAGTACCACGCTGACAAGAAGCCGGTCTTCGACATCGGCGCCGGACTGGTTCCCGGAGAGATGCATCTGTCCAGCGGCCAGGAACCGGTAGCGGCCGGCGTGTGCGCCCACCTGACGGCGGATGACGCGCTCACCGCGACGCACCGCCCGCATCATCTCGCCATCGCGCACGGCGCCGACATGCGCAAACTCGCAGCGGAGATCTTCGGCAGGGAAACCGGGTTCGGGCATGGCCGCGGTGGCCACATGCACCTGTTCGACCCGGCGACGCACTTCTCCTGCTCGGGAATCATCGCCGAGGGTTACCCTCCGGCGCTGGGCCAGGCGTTCGCGTTCAAGCGCCAGGGGACGGATCGCATAGCGGTCGCCGTCACCGGCGAAGGCGCGGCCAACCAGGGCGCTTTCCACGAGTCGCTGAACCTGGCCGCGCTGTGGAACCTGCCCGTCGTCTTCGTGGTCGAGGACAACGACTGGGGAATTTCCGTGCCGCGCAAGGCCTCCACGGCAGTAGCCTCCAACGCCGATCGGGCAGCGGGCTACGGCATGCCTGGCGAGCGGATAGAGGACAACGACGTCGAGGCGGTCTACGAGGCCGCGGCTCGAGCCGTCGCCCGGGCTCGAGCCGGGGAAGGACCGTCGCTCCTCGAAGTGCGCACGGTTCGGCTGCTGGGACACTTCGAAGGCGACGCCCAGGGGTACCGCGACGACATGGGCGACCTCGAAGACCGTGACCCCATTCCGCTCTATGAGAAGGCCCTGCGGGACGCAGGTCTGCTCGACGACGCCGAGGTGTCCCGCATCCGCGAGGAGGCCCGCACGAACGTCGAGGACGCCATCACCTTCGCCAAGGACAGCCCGGAGCCCGATCCGGCCACGGCATCGTCCTACGTGTTCGCCTGAGGAGGTCACCGTGACCGTCATGGAAACCCAGAGCACCGATACCGCCGGCACCCGTCGGCTCACAACCGCGAAGGCGATGGTGGAAGGCATCGCCCAGGAGATGGAGCGCGACCCGTCCGTCGTCTACCTGGGTGAGGACGTCGGCAAGTACGGCGGCATCTTCAGCTCGACGGCCGGCCTGCTCGATCGCTTCGGCGACGACAGGGTGCTCGACACGCCGATCTCCGAGACGGCCTTCATCGGGCTGGCGATCGGTGCGGCGGTCGAGGGTATGCGACCCGTCGCCGAGCTGATGTTCGCCGACTTCTTCGGCGTCTGCATGGACCAGATCTACAACCACATGGCGAAGATCCACTACGAGTCGGGAGGCGCTGTCAAGGTGCCCATGGTGCTCACGACGGCAGTCGGGGGCGGCTACTCCGACGCGGCCCAGCACTCGCAGTGCCTGTGGGGCACCTTCGCGCACCTGCCCGGCATGAAGGTCGTGATCCCAAGTACGCCACACGACGCCAAGGGCCTGATCACCTCGTCCATTCGAGACGACAGCCCGGTCGTGTACATGTTCCACAAGGGCGTGATGGGGCTGCCGTGGATGGCCAAGAACCCGCGGGCGACCGACGTGGTGCCTGAGGAGCCGTACGAGGTGCCGATAGGAAAGGCACGGATCGCCCGGGAGGGTGGCGACGTCACCGTCGTGTCGGTCTCGCTCTCGGTGCATCACGCCTTGGACGTTGCGGATCGGTTGGCCGCCGACAGCGGCATCGAAGCGGAGGTCGTCGATCTGCGAAGCCTCAAGCCGCTGGACCGGGATGCGATCCTGACTTCGGTCGCCAAGACCGGCCGGCTGGTCGTGGTCGATGAGGACTATCTCTCGTACGGGCTCTCAGGCGAGGTTGTCGCCACGGTCACCGATGTCGATCCCGGGATGCTGCGCGCACCGGTAGCGCGGGTCGCCGTCCCGGACGTGCCGATTCCGTACGCACGGTCGCTCGAATACGCCGTGCTGCCGACCCGGGACCGCATCGAGGAGGCCATCCACCGGGTGGTGAAAGGATGACCGACGTGCCGTTCCCGGCGGTCGCGGACAAGGGCCCCGGCTCCGACGGCGTCGTCTCCACCTGGCTGGTGCGCGACGGCGACACCGTCGTGGCAGACCAGCTTCTCGCCGAGGTCCAGGTCGACAAGGTGGCCGTGGAGGTCCCCGCTCCGGCGGCGGGGACCGTACGGCTGCTCGTACCGGAAGAGGCCGTAGTGAAGCAGGGGGACGTTATCGCGCGCATCGAATGATTGACTACCGACCATGGCGAAGGACCACCTGGCCGAACTGGCCGACGCGCTCGTCGTCGACTTCCCGCTACGCGGCGAGTGGTACGCGGTCCGCTCGCCGGGCAGTCGAATTCCTAGCCACGGCACGGACGTGCTCGCCCAGCGGTACGCCTTCGACCTGCAACGGCTGGGACACCGGCGGCGACCGCACCCCGCTGGGTGGGTACGCATACTGGTAGCCGGTGTCCCGGTGCGCGAGTGCTTCGGCTGGGGGGAGCCCGTGCACTCGGTACTGGACGGGGTCGTCGTGGCTGCCGTTGACGGAGTGCCGGAGCGCACCTGGCTGCACCCTGCCCGCGAACTCTGGCATGCGGGGACGGCCGGCGTGAAGTTCCAGCCGACCGCCGCCGGCGTGCGACGTCTCGTGGGCAATCACGTCATCGTGCGTAGCGATGCTGTTTATGCCGCATACGCCCACCTCGTGCCCGGCTCGGTGCAGGTCGACGTGGGCCAACACGTCAGGCGCGGTGACGTGGTCGGACGGGTCGGCAGTTCCGGCAACTCCACCGCGCCCCACCTGCACTTCCAGCTCATGGACAACGCTGATCCACTGGTCGCCCGCGCACTCCCGGCGGTATTCGCCGGCTATGACGTGTGGCGGCACGGGCGATGGCAGCGGGCTCAGAACAGTGTCCCGACGACCACTGAGCGTATCCGGGTAACCAAGTCAGAGGCTGACGACTCGAGCGATAAGGAAAGCCCCAGCTAGCGGTGCCACTCCCCGGCGTCGAGGACGCGCATCTGGTCGGCCATCAGCCCGCGAACGCGGTCACGGTACTCATGCTGGAACCGGTCGAGCTCATCGATCCTGGCCTGCAGCTGGTCGTGCCTGGCGGTGAGGTCGGTCAGGATGCTGTCGCGTTCCTCACGGGCGTCGGTGAGCATCCGGTCGACCTGCTCGGCCGCCGTGCGCAGCATGTCATCGTGCGTGCGCTGCCCCTCCGCGATCAGTCGGTCGTGCTCGGCCGCCGCGGTCTGCAACAGTTCGTCGTGCTGCTGCTGGGCAGTGTCCAGCAGCGCCTTGGCACGCTGGGTCACATCGGCGATGATGAGCTCCCGCTCGGCTTCGGCCTCGGCCCGGACGTGTTCGGCCTCGGTGCGGCCGCGCTCGAGGTGGTCCCGGCGCACTGCCTCGGCCAGGGCGGCGGTGACGCGCAGGTCGATCATGGGATCAGCCGTTTGGGCGACCTCGAGCCCGGCGATCAGGTCTGCGACGTGCTCCTGGCCGAGCTCGGCAGCGACCGCCTCCTCGACCTCGGCGCGTAACGAGGCTAACCGGGCGAACAGATCAGCTTCCTCCCGCCGAGCTTGCTCGGCCATCTGGCGGGCCTCTTCGCGGGCATCGCGGGCTCGCTTCTTCAGGACCGACAGGTCGTCGTCCAGCCGGGCCTGGATCTCCTCGAGTCTCGCTTCTCGGTCGGCCTCAGCACGGGCGACATCCTCCGATGCTTGCGCCAACCGGCGGTCGGCGTCTCGCAGCTCGACAGCAAGGGCCTCCCGCTCGCGCCGGACCTGTTCCAGTTGCTGTTCCTCGATCGCGAGCTGGGTGGATGCCCCCGCCGCGACTTCCAGCCGCAGTCGGTCGATCTCGGCCTGGTCCTCGTCCACCTGCCGCCGCAGCCGCCGCAGCTCAATGACCACTTCCTCGAGGAAGGTGTCGACCTCGTTCTCGTCGTAGCCCTTGCGCAGCGCCGTAGTCCGGAATGTCTTGCGGACGATGTCGTCCGGGTGCAGCGGCATGGACTTCCTCCTTCGGGTCGGTAGGTAGACGGCGGGTCGTCGATACAGCTCCTTCAGATGAGGCGTCTAGTTCGAGAACGCGTCAATCATGTTGATCACGCCAGGACCGATCACCACGATGATAAGAACCGGCAAGATGGTCAGGATAAGCGGAAAAACCACCTTGACCGGAATCTTCATCGCCTTCTCCTCGGCCCGCTGGCGCCGCTTGACCCGCATCTCCTGCGCCTGCGTGCTCAGGACCCGCGCCACCGAGACGCCGTGCTGCTCCGCCTGGACCACCGCCCGCAGAAAGCGGCGCAGGTCGGGCTCCGGACTGCGCTCGGCCAGCGCCCGGTACGCTTCCCGACGGGGCTGGCCGACCTGGATGTCCTGCAGGGTGCGGATGAGTTCCTCCGCCAGCGCCCCCTGACTGTTCCGGGCGACGTACGCCATCGCCGCCTCGAAACCCAGCCCGGCTTCCACCGCGATGGTCATCTGGTCGAGGGTGTCCGGCAGCGACTTCTGGATCTCCTCTCGACGCTTCTGTCCCTGGCTTATCAGCAACAGGTCCGGGACGAACCAGGCGAGCACCACCACCGCCACGGAGAACAGCAGCGTCCGGCCGGACGGGCTGCCCAACAGCATGAGCGCCATCAGCCCGGCGACGGCCGCGGTGAGCAGCAGCTTTGTCACCAGCACCCGCTCCAGGGGCCACGCGGCCGGGCGACCGGCACGGGCCAGCAGCAGGTCGAGCCGACGCACGTTACCGGCCGGGGTCAGCCGGCGAGCCAGCCCAACGAGCCCGCTCTGCCCGTGGACGTCGTCTTGCGGGCTGCCACTACGTCTCATACCCCGCTGCAGGTTTGCCCGCGCCCGGACGCGTGCGGCGTCGGGCTGGGCGGTCAGGGCGTAGGCCGTAAGAGCCAGCGCCAGGCCGACGCTGCCGGCGGCGAACAGAACCGCGGTGCTTGCTTCCATGCCGTCCCCTAGAACTCGACCTTGACGGTGGCCCGCAGCCAGAAGATGCCCACCACCAACAGCACCCCGGCCACGGCGAGCATCGCCCAGCCGATGGCCGTGGCGGTGAACACCGCCAGGTAACCGGGGTTGACCAGTGACAAGAACAGCACCACGAAGAACGGCAGGGCGATGAGCACGTACGCCGACAGCCGTCCTTCCGCACTGAGGGACTCCACCTGGCGGCGCACCTGACCCCGCTCCCGGATGGTGTTGGCCACCGTGTCGAGCACCTCGGCCAGGTTGCCGCCGACCTGCCGGTGGATCGCTATCGCTTGAGTGATCCACCGGAAGTCGTCGCTGTCCATCCGCTCGGCCACGTCGGACAGGGCTTCGGTGAGATC
>DASUUU010000045.1:0-6417 GCA_036373915.1 Jiangellaceae bacterium
CGGTCCGCACCGACGGCCTGCGCGTGATGAAGATCGACGGCGAGCTGGAAGCGCTGCGGATGCTCACCGACCGACGCGAAGCGCTCACCCGGCGCCGGGTCCAGACCGTCAACCGGCTCCAGGCGCTCCTCGCCGAACTCCTGCCCGGCCAGGCCAAGAAGGACATCACAGCCCTACAGGCCATGTCATGACGGGGCGATGCTCGCCGGCGTGCGCCCGCGCGACATCGCCGGCAAGACCCGCCGCCGGATCGCGGCCGAGGAGCTCGCGGACCTGATGGCGGTCGAGGCGAAGATCAAGAAGGCCACCGCCGAGCTCAAGGCCATGGTCCGCGCCCGCGGCTCCCGCCTGATGGACCTTCCCGGCGTCGGCCCCGTGGTCGCGGCCCGGGTCCTCGCCGACGTGGGCGACATCAGCCGGTTCGCCAACCGCAACCGGTTCGCCTCCTGGACCGGCACCGCACCCCTGGACGCCTCCTCGGGTGAGCAGAACCGGCACCGCCTCTCACGGGCGGGCAACCGGCGGATGAACCACATGATCCACATCGCCGCGGTCACCCAGATCCGCCTCAACACCGAAGGCCGCGCCTACTACCGACGCAAGCGCGCCGACGACAAGAAGCCCATGGAAGCGATGCGCTGCCTCAAGCGGCGCATCTCCGACGCGGCCTACCGCCAACTGGTCGCCGATGCCCAACGCGCGGCGCTCACGACCGCGCTCGAACCGGCTGGCACGGGCCCGGGAGGGCACTGCGGGGCGACTCAAGAATCCAGCGCGGTCGACCTACCCCCGCACATCGACACTTCGGATCAGCCACTTCCCGGACCCGCGAACTCGAGCTCCAGTGGCAGCCGCATCGAGCACAACCAACACGTCCGACCCAGTTGGCAGGAATGCCAGCGTGTCGGCCCCGTCCTCGGCCGTCGGGACGCGGCGCAGACCTATGAGGGCGGTCGGTCATTTGCTGTTACAGGACCGCGCCGCGTGGCGTGACCTCGAAGGCCGCAACGCCACGGCTGTACAGCACGACGAGGCGGCCACCATGTTTGGTGCGAAGGACGCCCGAGTCGCCCGCCAGGGTCGAGATGACGTGCTCAATCACATCGTCGGCGTCAGCGTCCGGTTCGTCATAGGTCACGTCCATGTGAGCACCGTCCGTGAACCGTACGCGTAGCACAACCTCTGCCATGCCTAAGCAGCCTACGGGCTACGGCTGTCCGCAGCCCGGCGCCGGTGGCTCTCGACAACAGCAATCGTGTCCTGCTCAGCTCCCGCCCCCGACACGTGTTGTGCCTGCGACAAATGCGGTGATCGTCGACACAAGCAGATGGGGGGCGGTGTCAAAGGCCATGTGTCCCTGGCCCGGCAGGATGGCGACCCGCGCATCGGGCATTACCGAGCACAGTTCGTCAGCCCGGGGACGAAGCGCAAATTCGTTCTGCCCGCCGATGACGAGAAGGACCGGCGCACGGATCGAGGCCAGGTCGGCTACTGCCAGCTGGATTGTCGGCTCTGTGCGAAGCTCCCTTGGCAGCGTCGGCGCGGCGGCCAACCGTGCCGGCCAGGACGGATGGCACCGCATGTCCTCGAGCTGCGCCTCATCCAGGCCGACCAGGTGCCTGAAGACCAGGGAGACCGCGCCGTCCAGGTCCGCGGCGTCGACGAGCGCCTGAATTCTGTTGGCAGTGTCCCCGAGCTCGTACAGGGGTGGCGATCCCGCCAAGCCAGGCCAGCCCTCGTACGCGACCACCCGGGCGATTGCTTCGGTGCGGCTGGCCGCCCCGATAGCGATCGGGCCACCGTAGGAGTGGCCGAGCACGGTCACCTGCCCGCCGATGGCCTCGGCGACGGCGGCGATGTCGTCGTACTCCAACTCGATGTCATAGCGGGCGCCGTCGCCGCTCATGCCGCGGCCGCGTCGATCCACGAGGTGGACGGCGAAGCGGTCCGACAGGTGGTCCGCGAACGGCTCCAGCCGGGTGTGGTCGGCTCCTCCGCCATGGACCAGCAGCAGCGGTCGACCCTGACCCTTGGTGATCCAGCAAATCCTCGTGCCATCGCTCGACAACGTCGATGACAGGGGCATCCGACTACCGTCCGATGCGGCGTCCTCGGTGGATTCGGTCATGGCGCCAGCCTCACCACCCCGGTGGAACCGCACATCGGTAGAACTACGCAGAACCGTTCCGGCAGCCGCGCCGGGCGGCCGCTCCTTCCGCACAAGGAGATGCGTACTGCCCGGTCGGCTTGTTTCAGCGCTGCGCTCGCGCCGCACGTCCCACTGCGATGTCGGCCAGGCGGCGCAGCGATTCGATGTTCCGCGGCTTCAGTAGCGCGATCTGGGCGATGTGTGGAAGCACCTTTGCCGGCCCTGAGGCGACCTCCTCGGACATGGTGATCTGCGTTCCGGTCAGGCCCGCCGGTTCGAGACTGATGCGGACTATCGCGCCGCCGATCGGCCACGCCCGCGCCGCGAGCTCGATCATGGAGTTGCGTTCGACGGCCTGGACCACCGTCGTGTCGTTGATGCTCACCGGCCACGGGCCGACGCTGTGGTGGATGCGGCTGCCAACGGCCGGCCAGTTCGGGTCGACCTTCCGGATGTGGGCCGCTCCCACCACCCAGGACGCGAAGTACCAGCCGTCTTCGATGACGGCGAAGACCTGCTCGGGCGTCACCTCAACCCGGCGGCTCACACTGACCACGAGGCACCCCCGCTCATTCGCGCCTGCATTCGTTGGAGTACCCGAGCCAGGCTGCCGGGAAACGCAGGCTGCCGGGAAACGCCGTACAGAGCGTCGGACGCCCGCAGCGACGCCGGCTCAGGGGCGCTGCGATGCCATGGTCGACGGTGTAGCGTGCCCGGACGTGCGACTTACGGTCCTCGGTGGGTGCGGCGCGTGGCCGGCGGCCGACCAGGCCTGCAGCGGCTACCTGGTCGAGCACGACGGGTTCCGGCTGCTCGTCGATCCCGGATACGCGGTGGTCCCGCGGTTACTCCGAGACATCGCACCCGGTGATGTCGATGCCGTCTTCGTCACGCACGGGCATCCCGACCATTGCGCCGACCTCAATCCGCTGCTGCGGGCCCGCGTCATGTCCGACGAGCGAATCCCGCCGCTGCCGGTCTTCGCGCCGTCACGCGCGCTGACAGCAGTGCTGGCTCTCGATCGCACGCAATGGCTCGGCGCCAGCATCATGCTGCACGAGTTCACCCCGGGCAGCGACTTCGGGATCGGCCCGTTCAGAGCCGAAACCCGGATGTTGCCGCACTCGTTGCCCAACGCCGGTCTCCGCCTGATCATGGGTGGCCACGCCATCGCGTATACCGGCGACACCGGTCCGAGCCCCGAGATCGCCGAACTCGCCCGGGATGCCGACCTGCTGCTCGCCGAAGCGAGCTACGTCGGCGACGACGACATGCCGCACGACCTCCGGACCACCTTGTCGACCGCTAGCCAAGCCGGCCGGAACGCGGCGCAGGCGAATGCCGGCCGGCTTGTGCTCACTCACCTCATCCCGGGTACTGACCCGCAGGCAGCGAGGGAGGCCGCACAGGCGACCTATGGGGATCAGGTCAGCGTCGCCACCCACGGCCTGGTGGTTGAGTGGTGAGAAGCGTTATCAGGGTGCCGTAGCTGGCGTCCCAACACCACCAATCTCATCTCGATCTCGAGACCCAGTGCGGATCACGCCCGAGGAAGGCCACCAGCCGGTCTCCGGGCGAAGCGTCCAATGAGACCGCGACCGGATGCCCGAACCGGTGGGGACGGTCGCGATGCGAAACGACTAGGGGTGCCAGCTCGACGAGCTCTTCGGCCAGGCTTTTCGGAATCTCATGGTCGTACCCACACCCCTTGACGAGGTCCCAACCATGCACCGCGATCTCGATCGCACCGGTGCTGGCCACGATGGTCCTCGACAGTGACCGGCCGTAGATGGACACGACATCGGGCTCGCCCGCACTGACCCACGCACCAAGCAGCCGGCACGCTCGATCCCGGACCGCCGAGACCAGCTCGGCTGCGGTCTTGACCTCGGCACCGGGCGGCGCGCCGACCACCGAACCGACATCGGCGGCGTCGCACACCACGTCCAGCGAGTCGGCCAGGTGGACCAGCAACTCCTCGACGTCCCACTCGGCGCACGGAGTGGCCCGACGGAGCGTTTCGGGCGTGACGAGCTCAAGACTGCCTAGCGTGTATCCCATGGCTCTTTCGAGCAGGGCTACCCCACCGATCAGTGCGGATGTGGCACGGTCGGTCATGAACGCCCCCGGCCACTAGGGACGAGCCGGCAGGGCAGCGGGCAAGCCGAACTTCTCGAACAGACTGGCGTCGAAGAAGGCCGCGACATGGCGGACGCCGGTGGGCGTCACGTCCAACACCTGAAGGTGGAACGCCCGGTGCACACCGTCCACGCCACGCATGTAGAGACCGAACGCGGGCTGGCCGTTCGCCGATGTGGGCACCATGACCTGATCTCCGGGCCCGTCGGCCGGACACTGCCTGGCGATCAGGCGACCTATCGTCTCGGCGCCTCGGTACCAGAAGGTGTACGGCGGCATCTCCCACACGGCGTCCGAGGTGAACAGCTCGACGATGGCCGGCACGTCGTAGTCCTGGAAGGCCTTGACATAACGGTCCAGCAGCGCTCGTTCGTCGCTCGACTCCGGCTCGGTGACCTCCTCTTCACGCAGTGCGGCCTCGTCGAGCTGAGCTCGCGCTCGCTGGAGCAGGCTGTTCACTGCGGCGGTGCTGATGCCGACCGCCTCGGCCACCTCGGCCGCCCGGAACTGCAAGACGTCGCGCAACACCAGCACGGCGCGCTGCCGAGGCGGCAGGTGCTGCAACGCGGCGATGAAAGCGAGCCGGACGCTTTGGCGTGCCGTCACCGCCGTTGCCGGATCGGAGCTGCCAGTGTCAACGAGGGCGTCGGGAATCGGCTCGAGCCACGGCACCTCTGGCTTCTCGACGAGTGCGGTGTCGGCCTCAGCGGCAGGCTCGCCTAGCCCGGTCGGTAACGGTCGCCGGCTCCGGCTCTCCAGCGCGTTGAGGCAGGCACTAGTGGCTATCCGGTACAGCCAGGTTCGCACGGACGACCGTCCCTCGAACCTGTCAAAGGCACGCCAGGCGCGCAGGTACGTCTCCTGGACGAGGTCTTCCGCGTCGTGCACCGAACCGAGCATCCGGTAGCAGTGCGCCAGCAGCTCCTTCCGGTACGGATCGGCGGCCTGGACGAAATCGTCCCGGGTGTGCACATTACTCACGGCCATGACGCTACTCCTGGAGGACGGCCAGGATGTTGCCCGCCGGGTCGGTGAACCAGGCGATCGGCGGGCCCTCGTCGCCTCGGGCGATGCCCTTCTCGTCCTGCGAGAACCCGTCGTAATGCAGGAACTCGATACCCCGCCGGCCCAGCTCGTCGACGGCCTGCTCGATGTCGTCGACCGGGAAGTTGAGGATCGTGAACGTCGCGGGCTCGTGGTTCGCCTTGGGGTAAACGATGATGTCGCGGCCACCTGCGATGTGCAGGGTGAACAGGCCCGCACCGAGCTCGGACACTCGGATTCCCAGCGTCTCGCCGTAGAACTTCTTCGCGGCCCCGATGTCGTCGACCGAGAAACCGCTGAACGCCTTCGTGTTCTCGAACATGGCTGGTCCCTTCACCGAGGCGACGCCGCGGCCATCGCGGCGCGCGCCTCTTCGCTCAGTTGGATGATCTGTACGTAGTTGCCGTCGGGGTCTATCGCGGCGGCGAACAGGCTGCCCTCCCGGTCCTCCAGCTCGGCCAACCAGGTGGTCCCGAGCTCGTTGAGGCGGGCCACGACCGCGCGGGCGTCGTCGACGTCGAAGTTGAGGATGACCCGCGCCGGTTCCGGGTTTCGCTCGCCGATGTCGTCGCGGGTGTCGATCAGTAGGTAGAAGCTGCCGAACCTGAGCACGTGGTACTGGTCCATCCTGGTGTCTTCGGAGGGCTCGAAGGCTGCGGCGTACCATGCGTGCAGCCGCTCCGGATCAGTGCTCGCGAGCAGCATGCTGTCGAGACTCGGCTGGGTCACGGTGTCGTCCTCCTGAGATCCGGGGCAGTTTCGGCCTTGCTGTTGTCAATACAGACCGGCTGAGAACGCCGAACTCATCGGTGGGATCGCCGTCACAGTTTCGACACAGCCGGCAGCTGCGGCCGATATCAAGATCAAGTGGTCGCAACACGCCGAGCACGCGGCCGGAATGCCGGCGTGTCGTGAACACTTGATCTTGGATACGGCGCCACGCTCGAGAGTCGGGCCGGGCTGACGACCGGCCCGCGCCGATCGGCTAGGGCAGGTAGCGGGAGAGAACGTCAGCGAGACCGTCCTGGTCGACGGTGCCGCACACGTCATCCGCGATCGCCTTGAGGTCATCCGGAGCCTGGCCC
>DASUUU010000046.1:0-7366 GCA_036373915.1 Jiangellaceae bacterium
ACGCGCCACCCTCGCGTGGGCGGCAGCCCACGGAATCACGGAGGTCTACACCTGGACGCAGATCGGCAATGCCGACATGCGCCGGCTGAACGAGTATCTCGGGTACGTCACCCGCCATCAGAGCATCACGATGCGGGCCGACCTGCCACTTCGGGTAGAGGAATAGAACCGGCAAGGCCGCAAACCATCACGCCGTCCGGATAGTGGGACTCCGCGCCCACTCATTGAGACGATTGCCTAGGCTGGCGGCTTTGACGCCGTCCTGGAGAAGACTCGTGGAGCCCTTTGCAGCCGACGCGACGCTCGCGCGCCGCCTTGCCACCGAGGCCGGCGCGCGACTGCTGCGCGTTCGCGACGAGTTCGTCTCAGCGGACGAGCACGCACTGCGTGACGCCGGCGATGCGGCCGCGCAAGAGTTCATCGCCGCCGAGCTTGCCGCCGTCCGTCCCGAGGATGCGGTGCTGAGCGAAGAGGCGGTGGACGATGCCGTGCGGTTGACGGCAAACCGGGTGTGGATCATCGACCCGCTCGACGGCACCCGGGAGTTCGCGGAGGGCCGCGACGACTGGGCAGTGCATGTGGCGCTGTGGGCGGACGGCGACCTGGTGGCCGGTGCGGTTGCCCTGCCGGCGCTCGGCCGCACCGTCGCATCGGACCAGCCGCCGGCCATCCCGGGCCGCACCGGTGAGCGGATGCGCATCGCGGTGAGCCGTAGCCGGGCGCCGCGGATCGCGCTGGTGGCAGCGCGCGAACTCGACGCCGACCTCGTCCCGATGGGTTCGGCCGGATTCAAGGTGGCCGCGGTGATGTCCGGAGAGGTGGACGCATACATCCATGCGGGCGGCCAGTACGAGTGGGATTCGGCCGCCCCCGTCGCGGTCGCGCAGGCCGCGGGCTTGCACGCGAGCCGGCTGGACGGTTCCCCGCTGGTCTACAACCGGCCCGATCCGTATCTGCCGGATTTGATCGTCTGTCGTAGGGAACTTGCTTCCGAGCTCCTGTCCGTCTGCACTCCAGCTTCGAGGTAAGACAATGACGACACCCGACTACCGGCTGACCCAGCTCGACGTGCTGGAGGCCGAGGCGATTCACATCATCCGCGAGGTCGCCTCCGAGTTCGACAAGCCGGTCCTCCTCTTCTCCGGTGGCAAGGATTCGATCACCATGTTGCGGCTGGCGGAGAAGGCGTTCTGGCCGGCCCGCATCCCGTTCCCGGTGATGCACGTCGACACCGGCCACAACTTTCCCGAGGTCCTCGACTTTCGCGACCGCCGGACGACCGAGTTGGGCGTCCAGCTGATCGTCGCGTCGGTACAGGACGCCATCGACCGCGGCATGGTGCGCGAGGAGCCCAACGGCTCGCGCAACCGGATCCAGACGCCGGTATTGCTCGAGGCGGTGGAGAAGTACCGGTTCACCGCGCTGTTCGGCGGAGCCCGCCGCGACGAGGAGAAGGCCAGGGCCAAGGAGCGGGTGTTCTCGTTCCGCGACGAGTTCGGCCAATGGGACCCGAAGAACCAGCGTCCGGAGTTGTGGAGCCTGTACAACGCGCGGATCCAGCTAGGCGAGAGCATTCGGGTCTTCCCACTGTCGAACTGGACCGAGCTGGACGTCTGGCAGTACATCGCGCGCGAAGGCATCGAGGTGCCCTCGATTTACTACGCGCACGAGCGCGAAGTGTTCAAACGGGACGGCATGCTGTTCGCCGCCAACGAGTTCTGCCTCCCGCGTGACGGCGAGAGCGTCTTCACCGCGAGGATCCGCTACCGGACGGTGGGGGACGCGTCGCTGACGGCCGCCGTCCGGTCCGAAGCCGACACGATCGACAAGATCATCGCCGAGACCGCGGCGACCCGGCTTACCGAGCGTGGCGCCACCCGCGGCGACGACCGGATCAGCGAGGCGGCGATGGAGGACCGGAAGAAGGAGGGCTACTTCTGATGGAACGGCGAGGCGACGAGCGAGGGACGAGCGAGGAGCGGAGCGTGACCAGGTAGATGGATCTGCTGCGATTCTCCACGGCCGGCTCGGTCGACGACGGAAAGAGCACGCTGATCGGCAGGCTGCTGTACGACGCCAAGTCGATCTTCACAGACCAGCTCGAGGCGGTTGAGCGGACCAGTCGCGAGCGGGGTGACGACTACACCGACCTCGCGCTGCTCACCGATGGCCTGCGAGCCGAGCGCGAGCAGGGCATCACCATCGACGTCGCGTACCGCTACTTCGCCACACCGCGGCGCAAGTTCATCATCGCGGACACCCCGGGACACATCCAGTACACCCGCAACATGGTGACCGGCTCGTCGACCGCCAACCTGTCCATCGTCCTGGTCGACGCCCGCAAGGGGCTGATCGAGCAGAGCCGCAGGCACGCGTTCATCGTGTCGCTGCTGCGGGTGCCGCACCTGGTGCTGGCGGTGAACAAGATGGACCTTGTCGACTGGTCGCAGGAGGTGTTCGACGAGATCGCGGCCGACTTCTCGAACTTCGCGACCAAGCTGGAGATCCCCGACCTGACCATCATCCCGATCTCGGCCCTGCATGGGGACAACATCGTCACGCGGTCGGAGCAAATGCCGTGGTACGAGGGCCCGTCGCTGCTGCACCATCTCGAGCACGTGCACATCGCGTCCGACCGGAACCTAGTCGACGTGCGGTTCCCGGTTCAGTACGTGATCCGCCCGCAGTCCAACAGCCACGTCGACTACCGCGGCTACGCCGGCCAGGTCGCCGGCGGCGTGCTCAAGGCCGGCGACGAGGTGATGGTGCTGCCCAGCGGCTTCACCTCGACCATCGCGTCGATCGAGACCGCCGACGGCCCGGTCGCCGAGGCGTTCGCGCCGATGTCGGTGACCGTCCGGCTGGCCGATGAGCTCGACGTGTCCCGCGGCGACATGATCTGCCGTCCGCACAACCACCCGGCAGTGGCGCAGGACATCGACGCGATGGTCTGCTGGATGGCCGAACAACCCCTCGCGCCGGGCCAGAAACTCGCCGTCAAGCACACCACCCGCTCGGCGCGGGCTCTGGTCAAGGAACTTCAGTACCGGCTGGACGTCAACACCCTGCACCGCGACGAGTCCGCGGGTTCGCTCGGGTTGAACGACGTCGGCCGGGTGCGCCTGCGCACGACCGTGCCGCTACTGGCCGACGAGTACCGGCGCAATCGGCAGACCGGCGGATTCATCCTGATCGACGAGATGACCAACCGCACCGTCGGCGCAGGAATGATCACTGCCGCGGCATAGGCGCTGCACGTCCTCAGTTCGTGCCGTCGAACTCGAACGGATTCACGAGCCGGACGCCGGCGCGTTCGACGTGCTTGGTGTTTCGAGTCGCGAGGGTCGAGCCGTGGACGAGCGCTGTGGCCGCCATGAGTCCGTCGACGAAGGGCAGCGGATCTGGAACGTTCAGCCGGCCCCACTCTTCCGCGACATCGGTCGTCACAGGAATGATCCGGTCGGCGTAGGTGGACTTGAGCGTCTCCAGCCAGTCGTCAAGGGCACGCGCCTGATCGTGATCGCGTCGTCGTAGTCGCTCGATTCCTTGGTGAATCTCGCCAATCACGAGCACGCTGAGGTACAGAGCGTCATCGGGGACCGTCGCGTACCACCTCGCAACGCTCGGGTCAGGATGGGTCTTGCGCAGTTCCGACACGATGTTCGTATCCAGCAAATACGGCATGCTCGCCTACAGCTCGACAACTCGGCTTGGCGCGTCGGATCGCTGGAGTTCGAGTTCCGGGACGTCCAGCGGCCCGGATGTGAGAAGGTCCTTGAAGGTGATCTTCGGGCCACGAAGCCTGCGGTATTCGTGCATGTCGAGGACCACGGCGATCTCCTCGCCATGCCGTGTAATGACCTGTGGGCCGTCCTCGTGGGCAGACTTCAAGAGTTCGCTGAGTCGTTGCTTGGCTTCCTGCACCTGCCATCGCGCCATTGGACCACCTCCGTCTAGACAGTCTAGACAGATGTTCTCTCTGGTGCAAAACCGGCCGCTATGCCGGACCTGCGAGTCAGCCTGCTCGGCCCAGCCGCTTCTCGAGGGCAGCAACCGCCGACGCCGTCGACTTGTGCATCTCTCGGGCGACCATGGGGGCGAGCAGACGCCGCACTCCGCGCCCGACGACGGACGCCGTCATGGTGACGCGAGTACCCGAGTCCTGCTCGGCGAACGTGAAGGCCATCGTCGTGTCGACGCCTAAGACCTGGCCCGTGACGATATGCCGGTGGGGCGGCTCGTGCGCGATGACAGTGAAGGTCAGGTCGAATTCGCGATCACCTCGGCGGCGGTGCTGCACCAGGTGCGACCCGACTCCGACCGGGCCGCCGCCGATGACGTCGACACTCTGGACGTGATCGTTCCACTCGGCGACCGAGTCTTGGTCGGTGACGTAGTCGAAGGTCTGGTCGATCGGTGTTACGACGTCGGCTTGCTCGCTGAACGTCGCCATGACGGTCCCTCCCGCGTGCCGGCCGAGCAGCTCCCCAGCAGTCGGTGCCACTCTAGCCGAGCCGGCTGCGTACCGATCTTTGAGTTGCGTCACCTGCGCCCGCCGTCCAACACTGGCGGGATGCGCGTGGTCTACCGAGCACAGGACCAGCCGCCCGCCACCCGTGAGGAGTACTGGCGGGACGTCATCGACCGGACGATCGCCCCGATCGACGTGCGCTTTCCCGATGGGTTGCATGAGCGGGAGCGGATAGTTACGGGAAAGGTAGGCGCGCTGGGCATCGCCTCATGGGAGTCGGGGCCGGGCGAAGTGACCCATACGACGGCCCACGCTCGGCGGTCGGATCCAGAGGTGTTCCACCTGTTCGTCCACGGGGAGGGCCGCGTCGTCGGCGAGCAGGCGGGCCGGCAGGCCGAGCTGGTTCGCGGCGATGTGACCCTGGTCGATACCTCGTTGCCGTTCCAGTGCGTTCACGAGGTATCCGACGTCGTGTGCCTCACGATCCCGTGGACGTTGCTCCCGGCGGCTCAGCAGCGCCCCGATGCGGTCGCCGGCGTGTTGATCGGGGGTGGCGAGGGTCCGGGTGCCTTGCTGTCTTCGCTGGTCCGCCAGCTCCCGGGACACATCGAGGGCATCGACGGCCAGGAGGGTTTCCGCGTCGGCACTGCGCTGGTCGACCTGCTGTCGGCCACGTTGGCGGTAACGAACGGACGGCCGGACCACGAGGGCACCGATGGGGCGCGCCGCTCGCTCGTCCAGTGCATCCTGGCGTACATCGAAGACCACCTTGCCGACCCGGAACTGTCACCGTCGAAGGTCGCTGAGGCACATCACATATCGGTCCGGTACCTGCACAAGCTGTTCGTGTCCCAGGATCGGACGGTGGCCGGGTTCATCCGCAGCAGGCGATTGGAGCGGTCCCGGCGCGACCTGCTCGATCCGGCATTGCGGTCGCGGCCGGTGAGTGCGATCGCCGCGCGTCACGGGTTCACCGAGCCGGCCCACTTCAGCCGCGCCTTCCGGACCGCCTACGGGCGACCGCCGGGCGAGTACCGCCGCCTCGCCATCGGCTGACGCGATGTGTGCGCCGGCTGTCAATGACTGTGCAGCCGGCGACAAGGTTCGGAGCAGCGGGCTACCGGACGCTGGAATGCATGAGTGATACCGACCAGAGCACCCTGCATGGGGAGATTGCCGCTGCGCTCGAGCGTGAGGTTTCCGGCCGAATCGTCACGGCCACGGACGCCGGCTGGGACGTCGAGCGGCTCGGCTGGGATCTAAGCGTCGACCAGCGCCCGCTCGCCGTCGTCCACGTCACCGGTCCGGACGACATCGTGGCGGCCGTCCGGGTCGCGAAACGGCACGGGATGAGCGTCACTGCGCAACCGGTCGGGCACGGTGCGACCACCGCAGTCGACGGCACGATCCTGCTGCGAACGGCGGGGTTGCGTGGGTTGTCTGTCAACGTTGCCGCCCGTACTGCGCGTGTCGACGCGGGCGTGCGCTGGAGAGACCTCAACGCCGTGTTGTCCGGCACCGGTCTCACGAGCCTGCCGGGAAGCTCGGGCGATCCGACAGTGGTCGGGTACACCCTTGGCGGCGGGATGAGCTGGTTCGGGCGAAAGTACGGCCTGGCCGCCAACCACGTCCGCGCCGTCGAGCTGGTCGACCCGGACGGCGAGCACATCCGCGTGACCGAACGCAGCGACCCCGAGCTGTTCTGGGCGCTTCGCGGCGGTGGCGGCGACTTCGGCATCGTCACGGCCATGGAGATCGGCCTGATGGCAGTACCGGCCATCTACGGCGGGCGACTCGCCTGGGACGCGGAGCAGACCGTCCCGGTGCTGGAGGCGTTCACGGAGGTGGCTGCCACCGCACCGGACGAGCTGACGGTGTGGGCCTGGCTGCTGAACCTGCCCGCGGCGCCGTTCGTGCCGGAGCCGCTCCAGAACTGCTGGTCGGTGGTGGTGGATCTGACCTACCTTGGCACCGCGGCCGACGCCGAGGCTCAATTGGGACCGCTGCGGAACCTCGCCGGGACGGCACCCAAGATCGACAGCGTCCGTCCGGTTCCACTCGCCGCGGTCGGCGAGATCGCGGCCGAACCCGAAGACCCCTTGCCGCTGCTGCACGACACGACCCTCCTGACCGGCTTCGACCGTGGGGCGGTAGCGGACCTGACGGAGGCCGTGAGAGTAGGTGATCCCGCTGGGCTCGCGGTCACGGAGCTTCGCCGCCTCGGTGGTGCGCTGGCGCGGCCGGCGGAGTCGCACGGTGCTGCCGGGCACGTCGACGAGCCGTACCTGCTCATCTACGGCGGCGTGGTCGCGACGCCGGAACTGGCCGAACCGATCGCCGGGCTCATCGACGGGGTGAGCACCGCGATAGGGCCATACCGGGCCGGGCGCACGGTGCCGAACTTCGCCGCCGACGCCGAGTCCGCGTACCCGCCGGAGGTGCTCGCCCGGCTGGCCGCCATCAAGCGGCAGCGAGACCCGAAGGGAGTGATCCGCAGCAACCGTCCGGTGTCCCGGCCGTAGGTCGGCGGACTCACCACGTACGCTTGTCGGGTGGTTCTGCGGCAGCGGGCCCTCGCGCTCGCCATCGCCGCCGGGCTGGCCGTGGGGGGATGTGTGGCCAGCGATCCCTCGGACACCGGTAGCCCGGCCGACGGCGCGCGGGATGAATCGGCAAGCGCAGCGCCGGACGGGTCCGGGGACGCCGCGGCAGCTGAAGGCGCGCAGTGCCCGATTTCCGGTGACGGGCAGCCCTGGTCCGATGGTCCGTCGACCGAGCTCGTCACCCTGGCCGACGGCAGTGACGGCCTCACAGTCCGCGCGGCGGTGTACCCGCGTCCCGACTACGAAGGCGACCCCTGGTCCCAGTGGGGCCAGGGAGTCGTCCTCGACGACG
>DASUUU010000047.1:0-37606 GCA_036373915.1 Jiangellaceae bacterium
GCCAGAGCATCGGTCGCCCTCGCGCGTGCCGAGGCCGAGGACGCGCTCGCGGCCGCCCGGAGCGCTGCCGACGCCTGGGCGCGGTTGCCCGCGCCGTACGAGGTGGCCCGGTGTCGCGTGCTGATCGGACGTGCGCTCCGACTCCTCGGCGATGCGGAGTCGGCGGTGGCCGATCTGGCGGAGGCACGGAGGGCGTTCGCGGGTCTCGGTGCCGCACCGGCCGAGCACGAAGTCGCCGTACTCCTGGGGGATGCGCGGGCGCCCGGCGGCCTGAGTCCCCGTGAGATCGAGGTGCTGCGACTGGTCGCCACGGGCATGAGCAACCCCGAGATCGCGGCGGCGCTGGTGCTGTCGGAGAAGACGGTCACCCGGCACCTGTCGAACATCTTCGCCAAGCTCGACGTCGGGTCCCGAACCGCGGCAGCGGCGTTCGCGTTCGAGCACCACCTGGTCTGATTCCCTGTGGGTCGATGGAGACGTCGCAATCGACGCGCCCGACGAACTTCATGAGCCACATCGACGACTCGCGCGTACGGGCGACGTTCGGGCCCGAAAAGAGCACCTCGCCAGGGCGGAGCCCGCCGTTGAGCATCAGCAATAGCATCGCCCGATCGCGCAGACACGCGATATCGGCGAACAAGGCGGCGACCTGCTCCTCAGACATCGGACGCGGCAGCCGCTGGGGCTGGCGCACCTTCAAGGTCCTTGGCAACGGTTCGGCGGGACGATCGGCCCTGAGGTCGGTCGCCGTGTCCGGCCTAGTTTTCAATTGTGATTGCTTCAAAGCGCGTTGAACCGTTGGAGAATCCGCGGTCGGGGGGCACCGATACGGCGCTGTCGTTGCTGGGTGCGGTGGCCGATCCGGTCCGTTGGACGGTGCTGCGGCGACTGTCGGCCGGCGACGCCTGCGTGTGTGATCTTCAGGCTGAGGTGCCGGTGGCGCTGAATCTGCTGAGCTATCACCTGAAGGTGCTGCGCGAGGCCGGACTGGTCACGACGAGCCGGCGGGGCCGTTGGATCGACTACCGGCTGGCCGACGACGCTCCTGCGCGGCTGATCGATGCGTTGCCCGTGCCCGGGCGGTGAGCGGATATGAGTGTCGTGGAGCGGTTGCCGGTCTCGGCCAGTGGCCGATGGCTCACGCTGGCCGGGGCCGCCGGGGCGTGGGCCGCGGCCTATTGGGTTGACGGGTGGCTGTGGGACGTCGTCTTCTACGACCTGTTGGGGATGGCGCCGGATGGCCGGCTGACCGAGACGCTGCACTTCTTCTTCTACGACATCATCAAGATCGCGCTGCTGCTGACCGGGATCATCTTTGTGATCACCGTGCTGCGGTCCTACATGAGCATCGAACGCACCTGGGCGTTGCTCGGCGGGCGCCGTGAGGGCGCCGGCAACGTGATGGCAGCGGGCTTGGGTGTGGTCACGCCGTTCTGCTCGTGCAGCGCGGTGCCGGCGTTCATCGGTTTCGTTGCCGCTGGGGTGCCGATCGGGGTGACGTTGAGCTTTCTGATGGCCAGCCCGCTGGTCGACGCGGTTGCCGTCGGTCTGCTGCTGAGCCTGTTCGGCGTCAAGATCACCGCGATCTATGTCGGTGCCGGCCTGGTTATCGCCGTGATCGGCGGTTGGCTGCTGGGACGCCTCGGTGTCGAGCGCTGGGTGGAGCGGTTCGTCTTCGAGACCAAGCTCGGCTGGCGGACCGTCGAGTCGACCGCTGGGTTGAGCTTCTCCCAGCGGATCCAGATGGGCGCCGAGGAAGTCCGCACCGTCATCGGGAAGATCTGGCCCTATCTGCTGGTGGGTATTGGCGTGGGTGCGGTGATCCACGGATGGGCGCCAGAAGACTTGTTCACTCGTTACGCAGGTTCGGCTGGCGTGTTCGGTGTGCTGGTCGCCGTCGCGATCGGCATCCCGCTGTATTCCAACGTCGCCGGGATCCTGCCGCTGGTCGTGGCGTTGTACGACAAGGGCCTGCCGATGGGCACCCTGCTGGCGTTCATGATGGCGGTTGTGGCGCTGTCGCTACCGGAGATGATCCTGCTGCGCCGCGTCCTCAAACCACAACTGCTCGGTGTCTACCTCGCCGTGGTCGGCACCTCGATCGTCGGCGTGGGTTACCTGTTCAACGTCCTGCTCGCCTGATCAACCAATGGAAGGGAACGTCATGATCGTGAAGGTGTTAGGCCCTGGTTGCCGGAACTGCGTCAACCTCGAGCGGGTCACCCGCGACGCGATAGGCCAGCTTGAGCTCGACGCGACTGTGGAGAAGGTCACCGACTTCCCGACCATTGTCGGGTACGGGGTGATGTCCACGCCCGCGCTGGTGGTGGACGAAAGGGTCGTGGTCTCCGGAAGGGTGCCGACCACGGCTGAAGTGCGCGACCTGCTCGCCGCGGCATAGGGCCATGGCCGCTTCCGAGCACGCCGACGCCTCCAGCGCAGCCGGTGGCGCGCCCACCGAGTACCGGATCAGCGCCCACTCGACCTCTGGTGGCGCGGCCGCGGTCAAGGCAGCAGACACGCAGATCGAACTCGACGCGGCCTGGGGCCAGGCTCCGTCCGGGCTACCCGGCCCGGCACAACTGCTGGCCGCCGCGTTTGCCGCGTGCCTGCTGAAGAACCTCGCCCGGGCAGGTGATCTGCTCGGCTTCGGCTACGACGACGCGCACGTCGGGGTCGTCGCCCGGCGTCAGGACAGCCCGCCGAAGTTCGTCGAGATCACCTACTCAATTCGGGTCACCACTGACGAGCCACCACGAAGGGTCGAGTTGGCCCATGCCAACCTGCGCAAGTTCGGCACCGTGTACAACACCCTTGCCGCTGCATGCGAGGTACACGGCACCATGCAAGCCGTCGCTCGAGACCCAGGCGCGGGCTGACCCGGACTGAGTGCTATCGGCGCCTCCTCCGCCACCTGCCGACCCGGAGGGGGAGGTCGAACGCCAGATGCGCAGCCAGGAAGGCCAGCCCCAGCGTCACAAGGTCAAGCCCACCGAGCGTGACGTCCAGCAGCGCGATGACGAAACAGATGAGTGCGATTACGGCGAGCATCAGGATCTCCTCTAGCTCGATGAACACCGGGGATGGTGCGACCCGTATCAGCCATCCGTGTGATCGTTTCCCCGTGTCGAGCATCTCAATCCTCGAGCAATCCCCGGCCGTCGAACGCGTCGGCCTTGATCGACCCGTATGACCAGGCCTAATCCACCGGCCGGACCAGGCTGCGCCTGATCAGGACCTACATTTGTCGCATGCTGTTAGCGGTACGCCCTGAGATCGACTCGGGAGAGTCGCCGGCGCCGCTGTACGCCCCGCCTCGGACGGGGTCGTGACGGCGGTAGTGGTGCTGACCCGGGATCTCCGGGTGCACGACAACCCTGCGCTGGCGGCGGCCTGTCGGGACCACTCCGCCGTGGTTCCGCTGTTCGTGATCGACGAGCAGATCCTGGCGGCACCCACCGCATCGCCGAACCGTGCCGCCTTCCTGGCCGGAGCGCTTGCGGATCTACGGTCATCGCTGCGTGAACTCGGTGGCGACCTGGTGATCCGCCGGGGCGACACGGTGACCGAAACGCTGCGGGTGGCGATGGAGACCGGGGCCGACACAGTACGGACGAGCGTTGACGTCAGCGCGTACGCCCAACGCCGCCAGCGCCGGCTGGCAGCGGAGGCGACGCGGGCTGGGGTGGCGGTCGAGTTCAGCCCTGGCGTGACAGTGGTCCCGCCCGGGTCGATCCACCCAGTAGGCGGGGACCATTACCGGGTGTTCACTCCGTACTACCGCGCCTGGCACCGGGTGCAGTGGCGGCAACTCGAGCCGGTGCCCCCAGTCGCCCCGGTACCGTCCGGGTTGCGCGTCGGCGAGTTGCCGGAGCCCGACGATCTGGTTCGTGGTGAACGCTCGCCGGGGTTACCTACCGGCGGGGAGTCGGCCGGTAGGCGGCTGTTGGACGACGTCGTGGGACGGGTTGCCGCCAGCGAGCCGGATTACGACGACATGGCCGGAGATGAGACCAGCCGGCTGAGCCCGTATCTGCACCTGGGTTGTGTGTCGCCGCTTGCGGCGGCACAGCGGCTATCCGGTCGTGCGCCTGGCTTGGTTCGGCAGCTGGCCTGGCGCGACTTCCTGCATCAGGTCACCGCCGCGTTTCCGGCGATCGCGACCACGGACTACCGGCCACGCCGCACCGAGTGGCGGCACGATGACGACGCACTCGCGGCGTGGCGGTCGGGCCGGACCGGCATTCCGATCGTTGACGCCGGTATGCGCCAACTGTTGGCGGAGGGTTGGATGCACAACCGGGCGCGGCTGATCACCGCATCCTTCCTGACCAACACGCTCGACCTGGACTGGCGGCACGGAGCCGCGCACTTCTTCCGCTGGCTGGTGGACGGCGACGTTGCCAACAATGCCGGCAACTGGCAATGGGTTGCGGGGACCGGAAACAACACCCGTCCCAACCGGGTCTTGAACCCGCTCCGGCAGGCGCACCGTTTTGATCCAGACGGCGAGTACGTCCGCCGCTACGTGCCGGAATTGGCCGCAGTGCCCGGTCGGGCGGTGCATGAGCCGTGGCGACTGGGCAAGGCGGAGCGGGCCAGACTGGATTACCCTGCGCCTCTGCTTGATCGGCTCGCCTCGCAGTAGATGGTCAGCTCGTCGGAAGCTGCAGTGCCAGGGAGGTGACGGCGAGCACCGCCATCGTGACCGGCGTCGGAAGGTTACGGACGTCGCGGGCGCGAATGTGGAAGCCACACGCGGTCGCGAAGTAGATGACCAGGCAGGCCGCTGCGGCGATACCGAGTGGCTGCCACCAGAGTCCGACGACCAACCCGGCAGCTCCCGCCATCAAGATGGCAGCCAGGATGTTCAGGCTTTGTTCCGGCACGCCGGCTCGGGCGTAGCTGCGGACAACCTCGTCCGAGTGGCCGAGCTTGCGGGCCGCGGAGTACACCAGCAGCGCGGCAAGCAAGACGGAGGCGGTGGCAGCGGCGATGAACATGACACTCCGGGATCCATGATGGCCAGTGCTGTCGCCGGTGAATCTAAACGCGCGTACAATTTCCTGTCAAGTGTGTCTCTCGGACACCTGGCGAACGGAGGGTCGGTGGTATGCCACAGCGCAGCAACCGGTCACAGCTGATCGAGGGCACCCTCCGGTGCCTGGAGCGGTTGCCCCCGGAGCAGATCACCGCCCGGGTGATCGCGGAGGAGTCCGGCGCCAACCTGGCCTCGATCACGTATCACTTCGGCTCCAAGGACAATCTCGTAACCGCCGCGGTGATCGAAGGTCTGGACAGGTGGCTTGCCGAGATCGCCGCCGCGCTGGCCGACGTTGCGCCACAACCGGTCGCGACCCGGTTCGCCCGCGCCACCCGCGCGGTGGAATCGACCCAACGCCGCCACGCCGGCCTTGCGCGCAGCTTCGTCATCGCCCTGGCTCGGGCGCAGCACGACGACCAGGTCCGGGCCTTGCTGGCGAACGGATTCCACCGGTCCCGCCCAGAACTGGCGGCGGTGCTCGAACTGGGAGACGACCAGCCCGGCCAGGACGCGGCAGGGCTGGTGCTCGCCCTCTTCCACGGGCTCATGCTCCAGGCGTTGCTCGAACCTACCCTCGCCATCGAAGGCGACCGCATGCCACGAGCCCAAGCCCGACTGCGGACGCTCCTTCCCGGCTAGCGCCGCTGCATGCTACTGCGAGGGGCACGCCGGCGATCTGTTCACACCGGTTCAGTCCGCGATTCCTAGTCCGGCCAGCGTGACCGCCAGAAGCCGGTCGACCGCGGACTCGGACGGCTGGATCCTTGCTGCGGCAAGTGCGTGGACGCAGTAGCTCGCCAGCACCTCCGGCTCGACGTCGGCGCGGACGTCGCCGGCGGTCACGGCATCGGCGATGACGTCTCGGATCAGATTGTGCAGGTGTTGCTGAGCTTGGGCGACATGCTGGTGCTGATGCAGAAGGGCCGCAATCTCGTCGGTGCTGTGGCGTCCACGGTCGTAGCAGATGCGTGCATAGGCATCGAGCATCGCCTCCAGCCGTTCGGCTGGTTCGCCCACCTGGTCACGGGCTTTCGCCAACTGCTTCAGGTGACCGGCGACGTGGCGCTGGTGCCAGGCCAGCAAGATCGCTTCGACGTCGGGAAAGTACTTGTACAGCGTGGCCCGCCCGATGCCGGTTCGCTCGGCTATCCGCGACATCGTCACTGACAGCAGCCCATCCTCGGCTACCAATGCCGCGGTCGTGTCCAGGATCGCGTCGCGCACCTCACGGCGGTGGTCCTCGATCGTCTCGGTCCACAATCTCGGCACTCCGCAAGTGTACACAATGACGTATGTGAGACACTGCGAATTGAATTAGACACAATGTCTTGTAAAGTTCACGCCGCTGACACATCAGAGGAGGAGACGATGGCGAACCGTCCCAACAACCTCGGCTCGCCCCCCGGGCTGCCACGATGGGTGAAGGTTTCTGCGATGGCCGGCGCCGCCCTGGTGCTCGTCGTTGTCGCCTTCCTGCTCTTCGTGGAAGGCGACCACGGGCCGAGTCGCCATACACCCGGAGACGAACCTGCCGAGGTCGAGGCACCCGGCGGGCACGCACCACCGGGCGGCGGCCACGGTTGATCATGCCGCCGCGAATCCGCAAGGCGGTGCTCACAGCACACATCGCCACTTCTGTCGGGTGGTTGGGCGCGGTCCTGGCCTACCTCGTGCTCGACGTCACCGCGACGACAAGCCAGGACGTTCAAACGCTGCGCGCGGTCTATCCCGCCATGGACTTGATCGTGCGCTACGTCATCGTCCCTCTGGCACTCGCCTCCGTGCTCATCGGAGTCGTCAATGCCCTTGGAACCCCATGGGGTCTGTTTCGGCACTACTGGGTGCTGAGCAAGTTTCTGCTCACCCTCGCCGCCACCGCCGTCCTGCTGATCGAAACCCAGACGGTCAGCGCCCTGGCCGAGCAGGCAACGTCCAGCGCCGGCCCCCGCGACCTAACCGGCACGCTTCCGCATTCGGTCGGAGGCTTCCTCGTCCTGCTGACCACCACGATCCTGTCAGTGATCAAACCGCGCGGACTGACCCGATACGGGTGGCGAAGGCAACGTGAACTGAAGGTCAGGAGCAGCGCAGCCCGGCCATAGCTGGTCCGCTACGGATGGCTCGTTGGTGAGGTTGCGGATGTCGACCGGCTCGGCAGGTGGGTGCGCCGGCCGAACGTCAAAGCACGGATCGAGCAAATACCGGACTCGTCCTCACCGTCGCCGTCCGGCAGGCGACCGTCAACCAGTGACGTGTGGTGGCGGTTTGCCGCGTGATCAGGCGGGTAGTGCAAGCCGGGAGGAAACCATGCGTATCGGAAGCGCAATCGTGGCAATCTGGCTACTCATCGGTGTGCTCGCCGCCTGGCAGCGTGACTACTTCGACGGCGGTGACGACCCCGACTGCGAGCGGGCCAGCACCATCGCGGTGACAATCGTCGCGGGGCCGCTCAACTATGTCGGCGTGAACCCGAAGGTCGAGGAGTGTGGCCTTCCCGAGCCTTCGGAGTAGCCCAGCGCCGGAACACCGTCTAGGCGGAACCAAGGCAGCCGCGGGCACGTCAGAGCGGTATGAGACGGCTGGCTGCTGCCATCGCAGGCGGCTTGGTCCTCGTCGCCGGTTGCGGTGACCAGACGGCCGGTTCAGGAAGCCGGGACACGTCATCGGGCGATGCTTGGCGAGCTGTCGCCGACTCGCAATTGAGCCCGCGGGGAGAACGCGGTCGCAGTATCGCTCGGGGACCGGGTGCTGGTCGTGGGCGGCAGCGCCGCGGCGCCCTGCCCACCCAACGCTGACTGCGACATGCCTGGGGAGCCCGGGCTTCGTGATGGCGCGATCTACGATGCGGCGGCAGACGCATGGGAGTCGATCGCCGACGCACCGATGCCACTCGCCGGCTAGTGATCGGGCGCTGTCAGTGGGTGGGGACCGGAGCGTCCAGATGGTGGTCGGCCGGGTGGGTCCAACGGATGCGCTGCTGGCCGAACCCGGCCGCGTGCACGCCGTCGTGGCCTACCGGCCGGCGGCAGCGGTACGCGAGTGAATGCAGGTCACGGCACGAATCCTGGAAGCTCGTGTAGGCGAACTCGAGATCCAGCCGGTCGTCGTCGGCCATGGGTACCTCCTACCCGGAGCCGGAGACACGCCCTGGCACGACGCCGTTGTCCTGAAGGGACGCGCATTCGAACAGCGCAATTATGGCGCGCTCGGTGTCCGCGACCTTAAGCGACACGCCGCTGGACAGAGCCTTGAGCCAATCCACCCGGCCGGACCGGGTGGATTGGCTCAAGATCGGGGGCGGATTACTCGGTGAGCATTCCGTGCGGGTCGAGCACGTACTTGCGCGCCGCACCCTTGTCGAACTCCGCGTACCCTTCCGGTGCCTGGTCGAGCGGAATGACGGTGGCGTTGACATTGCGGGCGATCTGCACTCGGTCGTGCAGGATTGCCATCATCAGTTGCCGGTGGTATCGCATGACGGGGCACTGGCCGGTGGTGAACGACAACGACTTGGCCCAGCCCAGGCCGAGGCGCAGGGAGAGGGATCCGATCTTGGCGGCCTCGTCCGCGGCGCCCGGGTCACCGGTGACATAAAGTCCGGGGATGCCTATCGCGCCCCCGGCCCGAGTGACCTCCATGGCGGTGTTCAGCACCGTGGCCGGCCGCTCCTCCTGGGCGTGCTCACCGTGACCTCGCGCCTCGAAGCCCACCGCGTCGACCGCACAGTCGACTTCGGGCACGCCGAGGATCTGCTCGATCTGATCCACTGGATTGCCCTTGGAGACGTCGATGGTCTCGCAGCCGAACGAGCGCGCCTGTTCCAGCCGTTCCGGTTGCAGGTCGGCAACGATGACGGCGGCCGCGCCCAGCAGGAACGCCGAGGTCGCAGCGGCCAGTCCGACCGGACCGGCACCCGCGATGTAGACCGTGGAGCCCGGTTGCACGCCGGCGGTGTATGCCCCGTGGAATCCGGTGGGGAAGATGTCGCTGAGCATGGCCAGGTCGCGGATCTTCGCCATCGCCTTGTCCCGGTCGGGGAAGACCAGCAGGTTCCAGTCGGCGTACGGCACCATGACGTACTCGGCCTGGCCACCGACCCAGCCGCCCATGTCCACATACCCGTACGCGGATCCTGGGCGGTCCGGGTTGACGTTCAGGCAGATGTCGGTCTTGCCCGCCTTGCAGTTGCGGCACCGGCCGCAGGCGATGTTGAACGGCACCGACACCAGGTCACCGGTCTTGATGTACTCGACGTCCCGACCGGCTTCCACCACCTCGCCGGTGATCTCGTGTCCCAGCGCGAGCCCGGTGGGCGCGGTGGTGCGACCCCGGACCATGTGCTGGTCGCTGCCGCAGATGTTGGTCGCCACGACCTTGAGGATCGCGCCATGCTGTAGTTGGCGGCCCACGTTCGCCGGATTGACCCCGGGGCCGTCCTTGAGTTCGAAGGTCGGGTAGTCGACATTCTCAACCTCGACATGACCCGGGCCTCGGTAGATTACTGCTCTGTTATCGGGCACGACGTTGCTCCTTTCGCAGCGCAAATTCGCATTAAGTGGTCGGACAGAAGGCAGGGGAGTGAACTAGTAGCCTTCTGGATCAATCACCGTCCTCCCGGCGGGGGCACGTGGAAAATGCTCGACGGCATTTTGTCCGCGTGGCATCTTCACCATCAATGGCGTTTCCGGCCATCAGGGGTGGCCCCGATCACGGCACTCGGCACGCCAACGCAGCCCGTAGTGCTGGCCTGGCCAGCAGTGTCATGGCTAAGCGAGCGGTACCGCTGCTTTCGAGCCTAGGGCTGGCCCCAGCCGGATACAATCGGATTGCGGAACTAATTCAAGGCACGTGGCAATCCGAATCTCGATCATTTGATATCGGCTCAGAAGATCAGAATTGTCGATCAGCTGGGCAATTGAACGGCCAGCAGACAGATGTCGTCTTCTGGAGACGTTTCGAGCGCAAGCGTGAGGGCCGCGTCGCACAGTTCGCCGACGTTCAGTGCCGGCTTGCTGAGTAGCTCCCGGAGTTCGGTCAGGCCGTCGTCGAGGTGGCGGTCACGCCGTTCGATGAGGCCGTCCGTGTACAGCAGGAGCCTTGCACCAGGGAGGAGCGGCACAGCGCTCTCGACCCGGTTGCCGGCAGGGAGTCCGGTTCCGATCGGGGCCGAAAGACCGTCGGACAAGTATGAGGCCGACCCGTCGTTCTGCACCAGCAGCGGGGGTGGGTGTCCGGCGTTGGCGTAGCGGAGTCGACCGTCGGGCTCGACGATCGCGTAGATCACGGTCGCAATCCGCTCCCCGCTGATCGTCGGTAGCAACCGGTCGGCCCGCTCGAGGACCATGCTCGGCGAGTGGCCCTCGGTGGCGAACGCGCGCAGGGCGACTCTCAGCTGTCCCATGAACGCGGCGGCCGCAAGTCCGTGGCCCATGACGTCACCGATCACGAGGCCGACTCGTTCATTCGGGAGTTCGATCACGTCGAACCAGTCGCCACCGACTCCGGTGCGGGCACCGCTGGGGCGGTAGCGGACCTGCACGCTGATGCCGTCGAGGCTGGGCAATTTCGCCGGGAGCAGGCTGCTCTGGAGTGTGAGAGCAGCTTCGTGCTCGTGCTCGTAGACGAGGGTGTTGCGTACCGAGGTGGCGGACAGCCGCGCGAACTGGGCGAGCAGTGCCTCGTCGAACGCAGTGAACGGCCTATCCCTCCACACGCCTATGAGGCCGGCGTCTGCGTCTGCGTCCACCACCCCCGGTTCGAGCCTGGTCGCCAGCCAGTGGATCGGTGTCGGCAAGTCCCACACACCGTGCGCGGATCGCGTTGAAGGGGGCACGTCGGTGGGCAGGACTGCGGTCGGTGGCGGTGCTACTCCGGCCGTGGCGGTCTGTGCGCCCAGTCGGATCCGGACACCGTCCGCTTCCAACAGCCCGGCGGCGTCCTGAGCAAGTGAGTACAGGCGCTTGTCGATCGACTGCTCGACGTACATTTCGGCGAACTGGTCCGCGAGAGTGTGCAGCCGCTGCACGTGCGCCTGCTCGACCGCAACGCGTTGCCCCGCCTCGACGAAGCCTCGGGTGGCCATGTCAAGGGCTGCCAGGCTCTGGAGTAGGAACGGCAGCGCGGATTCGTGTTGCGACTTCGCTTCCGCCGGTTCACCTCCGGTCATCGAGTGGATAGTGCGATGGTGAAGCTCTGTCACGTCGAGCACGCTCAGACCGACGGCCAGCGCCTGCCGCCCCAGGTCATGGGCCTGTTCCAGGCTCGACTCATGGCGGTTCCGAACGTAGTCCGCGAGAGCCGAAGCATACGCGTGCTCAAAACTGCTCACCGTGCCGCTCATCCGCGCCCTCCCCTGTAGCGGACGGCGAGGGCAAGCCCGTCGTCGGCTCCCTTGGCGTATCTGGACAGGATGTCCGTCGCGATCTGAGTCGCCGGTGCGCTGAGGTCGGGACTCTCGGCGAAGTCCGCCGCCAGCCCGTCGGTGCCCACGAGCAGGACATCACCGGTCTGTATCGCCATACTGCTTGGACGCAACTTCTGAGGCAGCACGTGCCCGACGATTCCGCCGCGGAGCATCGCACCACCCACGGTGCGCGGCGTGGCCGGCGCCGCCCTCACCATGAACGCGTTCACACTGCCGACCCCGAGCCACTCCATCCGCTGTTGCGCCACGTCGACGGCGACGAGGGTCATCGCCACGCCACGGGTATGGCCCAGGGCCTCGTGACACAGCGCGAACAGCACGTGCAACGGCTCGGCCGGGTTGCGGCCGACGACCTCGGCGGCCTGGTACGCGGCCGCGGCGGCAGGGGCACCATGCCCCAGCCCGTCGATCACTCCGAACAGAATACGACTGTGGTCATCGACGACCAGCCACTGATCGCCAGACTCGTCCTCGCCTGGATGAGCGACGCCAGCGACCGCCCACTCGAGACCGGACACGTACCCGTTGTCATACACCTCGGGGTGCCCATTTCCGCATTACGACGGTGGTTCCGTGGCCGTTCGACCGAATCTCGAACTCGTCCATAAGCCGTCGTGCGCCTGGTAGCCCGAGCCCCAGACCTCCGGAGGTCGAGTAGCCATCCTCCAGGGCCCGCTCGATCTGTTCGATGCCCGGGCCTTGATCAACGGCCTCGACCACCAGAACCGACCGGCGGTTGCGGGAGTCCACGTAGAGACGAAGCTCTCCCTTGCCGGCGTAGCTGGTCATGTTCCTAGCCACCTCGGAGATCGCGGTCGCGATCATGGTGACGTCGGTGAGGGAGAACCCCAGCCGCCCCGCCAAGTCACGGCCGGCCTCGCGGGCTATGACGATGTCGTCCGCGCAGCCGATCGGCACGACCTGCTCAGTGGTCATCGGCCGAGCCACCACTTACCGGGCGGCCGGTGAGATGAGCCAGCCCCTCCTCGAGGTCGAGTGCAGTGTGGATGTCCTCGAACGTAAGCCCCAGTTGGACCATCGCGAACGCGACCTCCGGCTGGATACCCACGATGACGGTGTCCGCGCCCCGAAGGCGGGTCATGTGTGCGATGGTCCGGAGAGTGCGGCCGGCGAATGAGTCCATGACATTCAAGGCGGTGACGTCGACAATGATGCCGGTCGCTCGCACCCTTCCGACCTGCTGCATGAGCTCGTCCTGGAGCCGTTGGGCGTCGTTATCGCTCATCGCGGACTGGATCGTCGCGATCAGGAAGGATCCCTGTTTGAGTATGGGTATCGGCATGAGTGGGGCCCTGGTCCGGTAGTCAGTTGTCGGCAGCGGATCCGCTTGCGGGCTTGGGCGCATAGCCCAACATTCGTTCCGCCTCCTCGATCCCGCCTTGCAGATCCCCGACGGCGGTCATCATCGACAGGTCAACGCCGATCGTGACGAGGGTCAGCGCAATCTCGGGGGACAGGCCGGTGATGATGACGCTGGCACCCATCAGCCTGCATGCCTCGACCGTCTGCACCAGATGGTTCGCCACGGTGGAGTCGATGCCGGGTACGCCGGTGACATCGATCACCACCACCTTGGCGCGATTCGTGCGGATCGCTCCAAGTAGTTGCTCGGTAAACTGGCGCGCTCGCTGTCCGTCCAGCACGCCGATCATCGGTAGGATCAGCAGCCGCTCCCGGACCTGGAGCACGGGTGTCGACAGCTCGCGAATGGCCTCTTCCTGCTGCCGTATTACCCGCTCGCGTTCCTGCACGAAGCCGACGCCGACGGTGCTGGCGATCCGGTTCGCGGCCGGTTCGTAGGCGTCCAGGACGCTCTTGAACAACTCGAAATCGCTCTGGTACTTCTCGAACAATGACCGGGCCAAGACGTCCCGTAGCAGCAGCACGATGCCGAGAACCTCTTCGGTCTCGACACCGCGCGGGATGATCCGCTCGGAAAGGTCACGGGCGTATTCCTGGAGGGCTTCGACGCTGCCGGTCTCCAGCACTTCTATGTAGTTGTCGTAGACCGCCGTCGCTTCGGAGAAGATCTCTTCCGGCGTCATCGCGGTCAACAGTCGAGCATCGGTGATCCGCCGGGCCCACTCCTCCCGAAGGACTGTCCGGTTCTGCCGGAGGTGTTCCACAAGTTGTGGAAGGAGGGCTTCGATAGACCTGTCGTCGACTGCCGACGTCGGCACGGATGTCTCCGCTCGCGCCGTCATCTTTCCTCCAGCTCTCTGATTACCGCCCGGACACTGGCTCAGATCATCCAGCTCAGTGGAACGTACCCAGCACGCCGCAATCTATGTGTCCTTCCTACGAAACGACATCGCGGATGCGGCCGACGGCAATAGGTCAACGGATCGCTCGGACCTCTGTCGGACGGGATCTGGACCAATTCCCCTATCGGGCCCGGATCGGCCGGAGTCATGCTCGAATGCGTGACGACGGCAGAGCACACCACACGAGCCGGGGCCTTCGCGGGCCGGCATCCCGTCATTGCCTTCGTCGCACTTGCCTACGGGATCTCTTGGACCTTGTGGGCGATCGCGTTCGCCGTGGGCAGCGACGTCATCTTCTTGCTCGGCGGATTCGGACCGGCAGCTGCCGCCGCGATAGTCATCCACGCCGGGGGCGAGTCGATCAAGGACTGGCTCCGGCCGATCTGGCACCTGCGCGTGGCGCCACGCTGGTGGCTTTACGCCCTCGGGCTGCCGATCCTGCTCTTCGGATTGGCCAGCCTGGTGCTCCAGCTTATCGGCGAGCCCGTCGACTGGTCATTGGCCGTGGACCGGCTGCCGCAGTACCTAGGGACGTTCGTCTTCGTACTCGTCCTGGGTGGTGCCCTCGAAGAGCCTGGATGGCGGGGCTTTGGACTGCCGCGCCTGCAGGAGCGGTACTCACCGCTCCGCGCCACCTTGCTGATCGGGCTGGCCTGGGGCGTTTGGCACCTCCCGGCTTACGGGCCGGCCGGGTTCGTCGTTCCAATGGTGCTGGCCTTCTTCTACACCGTTCTGTGGAACCGGACCGGCAGCGTCGCGCTGTGCATTCTGCTCCATGCGAGCTTCACGCCGGCCCAAGATCACCTCATCCTGCTGCCACAGAGTGCCGTGCACTCGACGGCATTGGACATGACCGACTGGGTGATCTTCGGCACCTACGTCTTCGCCGCACTGGTGCTGGTGGCCCTGACGAGGGGACGTCTCGGCTGGCAGGGCACGACTGGTTCGCTCGTCTACACCAATGCAAACGGCCGTAGCGGCCACCACACGAAGGATCTTCATGTGTGACTACTGCGGCTGCCAAGCCGTGTCAGTTATCGAGGAGTTGACCGAAGAACACGACAAGGTGGTAGCGCTGATAAGCCACGTCCGGACGGCCCACGAATCTGGTGACCTGGACGAGTTGGCCCGGCTGGCGCGGGTGATCGCCGCGGTTCTCGATCCGCATACGCAGGTCGAGGAGGGCGGTCTCTTTCCACCCTTGGCGGACGAGTTCCCCGAGCACGTCGCAACCCTCGAGGCCGAGCACAGGCAGATCGCCCAGGTGCTCGACGAGGCAGCGGGCGCCGTGCCCACCGACCCGGACTGGCCGGACCGGCTGCTCGAAACGATGCACCTACTACGCGAACACATCCTTGCCGAGCAGGACGGCGCCTTTCCTGCCGCGCTCGCTCAGTTGAACGCGGCCGACTGGGAGGCGATGGTGCAGATCCGCGAGCGTGTCGGCAATGCGAGCGTCACGGCGGCGGCAGGTCGGCTGCCGTAACCACGACCAGCCCGGCGACCAGTGTCGCGCTGATCAGAAGGACGAGAAGCATCGACACCGGCAGGCCGGCGGCGAGGCCGAGCAGGAACAGAAGCACCGTGACTACGTCGCTCAACAGCTGACGACGCAGCATCTCGGCGCGTCGCGTTCGACGACTCAGCGCCCAGCCGATGACCTTCTCGACCGTGGTCGGTGCCATGCCTCAGGCTGGTTCGCCGCCGCGCCGAAACCGTAGGGCCGTCGTTCCGTCATCGGGGTGACCTTCGGCCCTGGCGAGTGCGTATCGACAATCACTGCTCGAAGTCGGCGACGGGACGGAGCTCCAGCCGCCCCCTCCGGGCCATCGGGTGGGCGCGAGCAACCTCGATCGCTTCGTCCAGGTCAGCGACTTCTAACAGGTCGAAGCCGACGATCACCTCTTTGGTCTCCGTGAATGGGCCATCGGAGATCAGCAGTTCGCCCTTCCGCACGCGAACCGTGGTGGCCGCGGATGTGGGTGCCAGGGCCATCCCCACGAGACGCCGGCCCGAGGCATCGTTCTGCGCCACCCATTCGTCGATGTCTGGTTCGTTCTCCCGGCCGGTGTCCGGCTCGGTGTCGGTGCACACGAACATCAGGTACTTCACTGCGATCCGCTCCTTCGTGTTGAGCCACGTTCACCCAGTTGACGAACGGAAGAGGTCGTTCTGGACACTTCTTGGGTACGAGTAACGATCGCCCACTCGGTCCGCTGCTCGTCAGCTACCAGAACTCGCCAACGCGTCCAATGCGGCCTGAAGCCGCTGCGCCGCCTCGTCGGCCACGGGTGCCAGCTCGTCACGTCCTGTCACCGTGACCATGACCTGCGGGTCGAGCACCTCGACCACCGTCTCGGCACCGTCCGTGCGAACGACCACGTTGCATGGAAGCAGCAGGCCGATCTGCCGGTCTACACCGAGCGCGCGGTTGGCGAGCTGTGGGTTGCAGGCGCCGAGGATGACGTAGTCCTCGATCTCCTCTCCGAGTTTGTTGCGGAGAGTCGCCTGGACGTCGATCTCGGTCAGCACTCCGAAGCCCTGCTCCTGCAATGCGGCGCGCACGCGCTCATTGGCTTCGGCGAAGGTGGTCTTCAGGCGGATGGTGTTGCCGTAGCTCATCGTTGCCCTCCCTTGTATCGGTGTTCATATACCCCCTAGGGTATATCACTCCACTGTGCGGGGCCTTCCATCTCTCGGTTTCTCTGTTGCTTTCGCGAGCAACGTGAAGACCTGTCGGCACCATCCCAGACAGGATGGTGTTATGTCGGTTAAATCCGGCGGCAGATCAAGAATCGTGCCGACCTTCTTCACGGTCCGGTATGCAAGTGAGTGGCTTGGGCTCGGCCCCCCGGAGGTTCACCAGCCGTGACCTTCCGGGCAAGCAGGCCGAGGGCTGCGGTGATCTGCTCCCGGCCGATGCCGAGCTCGTATCTCTGGAAGCGGTAGAGGTCGGGAGCCAGTGGTGCGAGCACGATGTCGACCATGGCGTCGAGCTCACTGGTTCCGGCCTCCCGCAGCAGATGACGCACGTGCGCTCGCCAGAACTGGTAGGCGCCGGTCGCGAACCGGGCGTTGCCGGTCTCGGCGCCGAGCGCGAGGTGCAGATGGCCGTCCAGTAGTCCGACCATCGCCTCGAAGTACGCGGCGAGCCGGTCGGCCGGCGGCGCACCCGGGCCGAGCGGCGGTTCGCCGCGCATGATCGCCTCCTGCAGGCGGCGTTCGTGTTCGTCGAGCAATTCCAGCGCCACGGCGGCGGGCGTGGGGAACCGCCGGTAGATGGTCGCCCGCCCGACACCCGCAGCGCGAGCGATGTCCTCCATCGTCACCTGCCGGGCGTCACCGGATGCGAACAGCTGCTCGGCCGCCGCCAGTACCCGCCGCCGGTTCCGCGCGGCGTCGGCGCGCAAGGCTCCCTTCTTCACGGCCCCAGGTTACGGCACTCGAGGGAATAACTGGACGCCGTGTCCGCTTCTACCCGGCGTTAGCAATAACCGGACGCCATGTCCATTTAGCTGTGAAGGTGAACCACCCGTGAACCTGGTACTCCTTGGTGCGGCCTTGCTGGCCGGCTCCCTCCTGGCCGTTCAGGCTTCCTCGAACCTGCAGCTCACCAAGGCCGTCGGCACGCCGTTCGGCGCTTCCACCGTGCAGCTGAGCGTGGCGGCTGCGTTGCTGGCTGTGCTCGCGGTCGCGACCGGCACCATCGGTTCGGTCGGACGGGCATGGGACGTGCCGATGTGGCAGTTGCTGGGTGGGCTGGCCAGCCCGCTCTACATCACCAGCGGGATCCTGCTGTTTCCGCGACTTGGTGCGCTGAGCGCGGTGGCACTGTTCGTAACCGGCCAGATGCTCGCCTCGGTCGGCCTTGATCTGTCGGGGCTTCTCGGGGTCCCGCAGCGATCGTTGACGGTAGTCATGGCCACCGGAGTGACCGGTGTGCTGGCCGGGATAGCCCTGATCATCCGGGGGCAACGACCCGCGGCCGGCAGGCCGGCACCGGGGGTTGTACGACTGCGCGCCGGCAGCGCGCCGCAGACCGTGAACCGCTCCGAAACACTGACCCGGCTACCGATCGTCCACGCGGGCTGGATGCTGCTCGGTCTGCTCGCCGGTGCGGCCCTGCCTGCCCAGGGCGCAGTCAACGCTCAGCTCCGGGCAAACCTCCAGGCGCCTCTCGCGGTTGCACTCATCAGTTTCGTGGTGGCGACTTTCGCGATCGCGGCGGTTCTTCTGGTGCTTCTCGCGGCGAACGCGACTCCCGTGCCGACGCTGCAGCCTGCTACCCGGATGCCGTGGTGGGGCTGGCTCGGCGGGGCGTGTGCGGTGGCGTACGTGACGGGCACGTTCATGCTCATCCCGGAGATCGGTGCTGCGACGACCGTCGCCTTGACCGTCACCGGCCAGCAACTCGCATCAGCAGTGATCGATGGCAGGGGACTGTTCCGCATGCCGCGGCGGACCCTCGCGCCCTCGCGGTTGGCCGGGATGGTCATGCTCATCGCGGGCTCGATGCTGATCCAGTTCGCCTAGTCATAACGCGACGCGTGTCGCCAAGATGTGCTCCATATTGGCCTCGCCCCAATCACCCAGCGGCTCGAGCGCCGCGTTGAGCGCGGCCCCGCGTGGCGTCAGCGAATACACGACCTTGGGTGGGACCTGCTCATGCACGGTGCGATCGACGATGCCGTCGCGCTCCAACTCGCGTAGCTGTTGGATCAGCACCTTCTCGCTGATGCCTTCGATCTCGCGCCGAAGCTCCCCGAACCGCCGCGGAGCATCGTTGAGGGCCCACAGCAGCAGTGGCTTCCACTTGCCGCCAACGACATCCACAGCCGCATCGAGCCCGCACAGGTACCTACGGTTGGTCATCAGGCTGCTCCTCATACTTACCTTGTGGTTAGTACCTAACAATATTGTCAGTACTTGTCAACAGGTGTGTGCCGTTCCTAGTCTCGAAACGCACAGCCCACTTCCTAAGGAGCATCCCAATGAGGTCCACCGACCTGTCCACTCCCGCTACCGTGGGTGCCGATCAGGACAGCCGCCGACAAGTTGCGGTCACTGTGCTGGGGCTCGGCGCTATGGGACGAGCGTTGGCCCGGGCCTTCCTGACCGCGGGCCACCCGACGACCGTGTGGAACCGGACGTCCGGCCGAGCTGACGATCTAGTTGCCAGTGGTGCCGTGGCTGCCGCGGACGCGGAGGCAGCCGTTTCTGCCAGCCGGCTAGTCGTGGTCTGCGTGGCCGACAACGACGCCGTGCGCGCGGTGCTGGATCCGGTGCGGGGCGCGCTGCGAGGCCGGGTGCTGGTGAACCTGACCTCCACGACCCCCGAGCAAGCCCGGCTGACCGCGGACTGGGCAGCTGAGCACGGTATCGAGTATCTGGATGGTGCGATCATGGTGCCTACGTCGATGATCGGTGACGCCGCCGCGCTCGTCCTCTACAGCGGTTCCCGCCCAGCGTTCGACCGGTACCAGGCTTCGCTGGCCGCCATCGCCGGTGACGGCGATTACCTCGGCCCCGACGCCGGGCTGGCTTCCGTGTACGACGTGGGCATGCTGGACATCTTCTTCACCGGTATGACCGGATTCCTGCACGCGGCCGCGCTCGTCGGTGCGGACGGGATCAGCGCCGGCGCCTTCCTGCCCTACGCGCAGCGGATCGGCGCACTGGTCCAGCAGACGATGGTCGAGTTGGCCGCCGACGTGGACCAGAGACGCTATCCGGGCGACCAGGACAACTTGGAGATGGAACTGGCGGCGATCGAACACATCGTCGAGGCCAGCGCCGCTCGGGGCATCGCGACGGCACTCCCAAGATTGGTCCAGTCTGCGGTGGAAGATGCCATTGCCCGGGGCCACGCGCAGGACGGCTTCAGCAGTGTCGTCGAGGCGCTTCGCGCTGGGAGCTGAGCGCTCGCCTTCCGCGTGGGGCGATCGCGAGCTCGGCCGTGTGATCAACTCGGCTTGGACTCCTTGGCCTGAGCCAATGCCGCGCGAACCAGCGCCTTGAGCGAGGCGAGGTCGAAGGCGCCGTGGTGGCGCAGGCCGTTGGCGAAGAATGTCGGCGTGCCGGTGACGCCGCTCTGGTCGGCACTGTCGATGTCGCGTTCAACGCGGAGTGCGTGCTTGCGCTTGCCCAGCTCTGCACGGAACCGGTCGATGTCAAGGCCGAGACTGCGGGCGTAGCCGACCAGATCGTCGACGGTCAGCGCGTTCTGGTGGGTGAACAACAGGTCGTACATCTCCCAGAACCTGCCCTGTGCCCCGGCCGCCTCGGCGGCCTCGGCGGCCTGTCTCGCGTGCTCGTGGACGTCGTCGAGCGGCAGGTGCCTGAAGACGTACCGCAGGTCGGTGCCGAACTCAGCCAGCAGATTCCGTACGACCGGCTCGGCCCGGCCGCAGTAGGGGCATTCGAAGTCGCCGTACTCCACCAGCGTCACCGGGGCGTCCTGTGGACCGCGTATGTGGTCCCGATCCGGATCCACCGGGTCGGCAAGATCGACGAGGGGCTCGGCGGCCGTCGTCACCCTGCCCATCCGTGCTCGTGCCGGCAGTTGATCGATGACGCGGAAGGCCAGCCAGGCCACCCCCGTGGCCAGAACCGAGGCAGTCAGGATGCCGATCTTCGCCTGGTCAAGCTCCTCCCCGTCGAGTGCGATCTCGGCGATAAAGAGCGAGACGGTGAACCCGATACCGGCGACGGCGGCGGCCCCGATCAGCGGTGGCCATGGAACCGTCAGCGGGAACCCACCGAGGGCCCGCCGAGTGGCCAGCCAGCTGACCGCGGTGATTCCCGTCAGCTTTCCCAGCACCAGGCCCGCGACGATTCCGATCGTGATCGGGGAACTCACCGCATCCCCAAGCGCGTCCCCACCGAGCTCGACTCCTGCGTTCGCCAGAGCGAATGTTGGAACGATCACGTAACTGGTCCACGGGTGGAACAGTTGCTGCATCCGTTCGTTCGGCGAGATCGCACGCTGAAGGCCACGGCTGGCCGACCGGGCGAACTGCGAGGTCGGCTGTTCGCGGAATGAACGCCACAACCATGCGGCCTGCTCGAGGTCGCTGCGCGACGGCGGGTAGGCCGTGGCGAGCAATCCCATCAGGACGCCCGCGATGGTCGGATGGACACCGGCCTCATGCATCGCCACCCACAGGCCGATGCCGAGGGCAAGGTACGGCCCGCCGTGCTGGACGCCAAGGACTCGCAGGATGACGACGATGCCGAACAGCAGGGACGCAATGAGCATCGCTACCAACGAAAGGTCGCTGGAGTAGACGAACGCGATCACGACGAGCGCTCCCACGTCATCGACGATCACCAGCGTGAGCAGGAACACCCGGACCCGCATCGGCGCCCGCCGGCCGACGAGCGCCAGCACCCCGAGGGCGAAGGCCGTGTCGGTGGCCATCACAATGCCCCATGCATGGCCCGCCTCGGTACCGGCGTTTATGGCCAGGTAGATCGACGCGGGAACGACCATTCCTCCGACGGCCGCCAGCACCGGGACGGCAACACGTCGCCGGTCGCGAAGGTCACCAAGGTCGAGCTCGCGCCTTATCTCAAGGCCGATGACGAAGAAGAACAGCGCCATCAGACCGTCGTTGATCCATTCTCGGAGCTCGAGCGACAGTTCCGCACCGGCGAGCTGGATCGACAGTTCGCTCGTCCAGACGGTCTCGTACGTGGATCCCCACGGCGAGTTCACCCACAGGAGCGCGGTGAGCGCCGCCGCGAGCAGGATGACGGCGCTGCCGACCTCGGTCGCGACGAACACCCGCAGCGGCCGAGCGAAGTTGCGGACCAGGGTGGTCCGCCCACTCCAGCCTGCCGGCGCCTGTGCAGTCACGTGTCACTCCCCTTCGTTCGGGGTCGCGGTGCCTCGGCGTCGGCGCTCGTCGGTGACGAGTTGCCGGGCCGCCGGGCCGACTTCGGACGCGAACAGCTCGATCGAGTACGCGTCGTCGGCGGCAAGGATGAGACCGGTTGTCCCGTAGTCGAGCGCGAGCTCGGCGAGCTCTTCTGCCCATTGCCCGGGCGGGCCATTGAACGGTCCGTGGCTCGCTGCTGCGAACTGGCCCCCGATGTTGACGAGCCGGCGGACTAGCGCCGGATCCCGTCCGGCCCTCAGAGCGGCGTCATCGATGCGCTTGTTCGCCTCGGTGATGTCGGCGAACCCGCCAGGCAGGTAGGCCAGCGACGGTAGCCAGCCGTCGGCCGCGCGTCCGGTCAGCTCCAGCATCTTCGGCTTGTACGCGCCGACCCAGATCGGGATGTCGTGAGCCGGCGCCGGCCCCCTCTTGGCGCCGCTGACCCGGTAGTAGGTGCCGTCTACCCGGACACCGCCCGGGCTTTCGGTGTCCCAGATCTGGCGGATGATCTGGATCGCCTCGTCCAGCGCCTTGACGCCCTGCCCGGGACTCAGGCGGCGGCCGCCCATGGCCTCGATCGCGTCCCAGAAGCCGCCCGCCCCGATGCCGAACGCGAACCGCCCACCGGAGAGCAGATCCAGGCTGGCGGCGCTGCGAGCTAGCACGGCGGGCTGCCGCAACGGGAGGTTCAGCACGTTACCGCTCACGTGGACGTTCGACGTCTGCGAGGCAACGTAAGACAGCAGGGTCCAGGTGTCGTAGAACCTCGGCTGGTACGGATGATCTTGGAACGTCACGAGATCCAAGCCGGATCGGTCCGCTACCAGGGCCAGGTCGACGGCCTGGCGGACCGGGTGAGCCGTCGGGGTGATGAACGCACCGAAGAGCAGGTCGTGCCCGTAGTCGGTCATGATGTCTCCGTAGCGGGATCGACGTTGAAGTTGTCGCGGAACAGGTTGTCGGGGTCGTACCGGAGCTTGAGCTCTCGCAGGCGGGCCAATGTCTTCGGTGGGAACGCATCGGCGAGGCGGTCCGGCCGGGGGTCGGACTCGAAGCTGAGGTAGAGCCCGTCGAACTGATCGCGCAGGCCGTCCCATGCCTCGTCGAGGCGACGGCGGCTCGTTCCCACGGCGACGACCGAGAACGCCGCGTCGCGGTAGGCGTACGCCGTCGCGTCGGGAGCGACATCGGCCACCGCACCGCCCACTGTGCGGAGCTGGAAGAAGTACACCTGACCGGAGTTCAGTAGCTTGGTGACCGCTGCGGCGAAGGCAGGCGTGATCTGCTTCAGGAAGGCGGACCGCGAAACCGGCTCACCCTCTGCCAGGTGCTCAGCGTCCGGGGCCATTGCCATGACCGCCGCATACGGGACGATCACCACCTGCTGCTGGAGCAAAGGTGCGATCTGGGCGAACGGCTGGAGCTGATCCACCACGACGGCGGGATCGTCGGACGCGACCATCGCCATCACCTGAGCCACTGCGGGCTGCCCGCCGCGTGGTGGGCCCATGATCAGGAATGCCGTGGTGTCCCGGGACGCTTCGATCGCCGCTCGGCCGAACCGCTGCAAGACGGCGGCAGTGTCGCCGGCGCCGAAGACAAGTTGCGCCCAGCCCACTTCGCCGACCGGTTCGACTTGAAACTCGAACCAGGTGACGATGCCGAAGTTGGCGCCCGCACCGCGGATAGCCCAGAACAGGTCCACGTTCTCGGTCTCGTCGGCCCGAACGATGGAGCCGTCGGCAAGCACGATCTCCGCAGCTCGCAGGTGATCGATCGTCAAGCCCTGGCGGCGGCCCAGAAAGCCGATGCCACCGGCAGTTGCCAGGCCGCCAACCCCTACACCGCCATAGTCACCGGAGGTGAGCGCCCAGCCGTACGGTTCGAGGGCGGTGGCCACCTGCTTCCACCGCGCTCCCGGACCGACTCGGACCAGGCGGGCGGCCTCGTCGATGACCTCGATCGAGTTGAGGTAGCCGACGTCGATGACGATGCCGCCGTCATTGGTGGAGCGCCCGCTGATGCCGTGGCCGCCGCTGCGCACGCCCAATGGCAGGTGACGGTGCCGGCGGGCGTAGGCGATCGCGTCAACTACCTCGGCCGTGTTCCGGGGCCGCAGCACCAGTCCGGGCGATCCACCCCGCAGGTAGTTCGACCGGACCCGCGCGTAATCCACATCGCCGGGCTCCGCGGCGGATGCCGCCAGCGACTCGGGCACCCCGTCGTAGTCGATGCCTTCTCGCCGCTTGGCCCGTACCGTCGACGAGCGCGGCATGGCGGTAGGGAGCGGAGACGCAAGCTCGCGATCAACCGCCTCCCGGAGTGCGGGCACGACCTCGTGCGCGAACTGCTCGATAGTGCGCTGATCGTCGGCCATCAGGTTGAACGTGCCGGCGCCGTCCTCGACGACGAGGGGGAGCAGTTGGTCGACCCACTGCTCACTCGGGCCGTCGAGGAAGCCACGGGGTGCCGGGCCGAAGCGGCCGGAGACGTTGACCAGTCGCCGGATGTCCGCTGCCTCGCGTCCGGCCGATGCCGCGGCCTCATCGATGATCTTGTTGCCGCTCCGGAAGTCCGACGGGTCCAGGAATCCGGAGCCGATGGACGCCAGCCAGCCGTCGGCCTTCTCACCGATCAGCCGCAGCATGCGCGGCTTGCGGGCACCGAGCCAGATCGGAATGAGATGACGCGGCACCGGTCCACGCTGAACCGGCCCGACCCGGTAGTGATCGCCGGCGTGCCGGAGCGGCCGGGCCTCGCCCGCGTCGAGCACGCCGCGGATGATGTCGATGGCCTCGCCCAGCGCGTCGACCGACTCGGCCGGCGCCAGGCGGCGACCGCCTATCGCCTCGATGGCGTCCCACGACGCTCCTGCGCCCAGTGCGAGGTCCAGCCGGCCACCAGACAGCAGGTCCAGGCTTGCCGCAGACCGGGCCAACACGGCGGGCTGTCGCAGCGGAACGTTCAGCACGTTCGCCGCGAGATGGACACGCTCGGTCCGTCCCGCCACCCAGGTGAGCAGCGTCCAGGTGTCCAGGAATGCTGGCTGGTAGGGGTGATCCTGAAACGTCACGAGATCCAAGCCAAGCTGCTCGCTCAGCCTGGCGAGCGCGACAGGCGCAGCGGGGGTGGTGCTCGTGGGAGTGATGAAGGTACCGAACTGGAGCGGATGGCCGTAGTTCACCAAGGAATCCTGTCACTCAGATCGTCTGTGTAGAAGATGATATCCGCAACCGCTGATCGGTCGGTATGATTCCCAGCATGGGCAAGGCAGCGAGCAAGGCTCACTCCACTCCTGCGCCCGGTGTGGGTAACCACGAGGGCTTGGGCTGGGGGCTGGGCGTATTGCTTCGCGCGTACCACGCGACTGTGGGTCCGGTGCTGGGCGATTTCCCGCACGGTGCGCGCGGCTACCAGACCCTGGCGACGGTCGCGCATGGCAAGCAGCCGAATCAGCTTGCGCTGGCGACGTTTCTGGGCATCGACCGGACGGTGATGACCTACCTGATCGACGACCTGGTCACCGCCGGTCTTGTAGAGCGCCGGCTCAATCCGGCCGACCGGCGGCAGCGAAGGATCGTTGCCACCCGCCGCGGACTCGATATGCTTGCCGACCTCGAGCGCCGGGTGCGGCACGCCGAAGATCACCTGCTGGATGGGCTCGGCGCCGCAGAGCGGGAGACGTTCCGGGACCTGCTGCGGAGAGTGGCGTGCCACGTCCGCGACATCGATGTGACGACTGATCCGTGTGATGTCGCCGCCGACGTCCTGGCGGGAAGCACGCGCACCGCCCGTTAGCGGTGTGCGAGGGGTGGGCGACGGAATGTCGTGCCGATGCGCGCGGTTCGGTTAGGCATGGCGACCGAGGTCTTGCGATACACCGCCTTTTCTAGCGATCCGGCAGGCGGAAACCCGGCCGGCATCGTCCTCGATGCCGCCGGGCTCGGGGATACTGAGATGCTGTCGATGGCAGCTGACGTCGGATTCTCCGAGACCGCGTTCTTGACCCCGCCACCGCAGGGCATCGATGCGCCGCCGGGCCGGGGCTTCACGGTCCGCTACTTCAGCCCATTGGCCGAGGTGGCATTCTGCGGCCACGCGACCGTAGCTACAGCCGTGGCGCTGGCCGAACGGATCGGTCCAGGCGAGTTGGTGTTCTCGACGCCGGCGGGTGTCGTCCCCGTGACGGTAACGGAGCGCGGCGGCGTCCCCTACGCCACGCTCACCAGCGTCGAACCGCACACCTCCGACGTGGCCGGCGACGATGTTGCCGAGGCCCTGTCTGCGCTCGGGTGGGCGGCCGGCGAGCTAGATCCGGCGCTGCCGCCGGCGATCGCCAATGCGGGCAACAATCACCTCGTCCTGGCCGCGGCCACTCGTGACCGGCTCGCCGCGCTCGACTACGACTTCGATCGGCTCAAGGCTCTGATGGAGAAGCTCGAGCTCACCACCGTGCAGCTTGTGTGGCGCGAGTCGGACACCGTGTTCCACGTCCGTGATCCGTTTCCGGTGGGCGGAGTCGTGGAAGATCCGGCCACCGGCGCGGCCGCAGCGGCGTTCGGTGCCTACCTGCGCGACAGGGGGTTCGTCGGAGCCGACGAATCGGCACGGGTCACGCTGCATCAAGGCCACGACATGGGCCGGCCCAGTCTGCTCACGGTGGATCTACTTCCCGGCGACCGCCGTGTCCGGGTCTCTGGGACGGCGACCCGCCTTGAATGACAAGCGCGTCGGCTGATCGGCGGCTGGCACCCGACGTCTGGGTGGGCCATAAGGTCCTTCGGCATGATAAAGCCATGATTGGTCGCGAGGTCGACCTGGCGAGCGTGGCCGAGCTGCTGCGCGCGCACCGCCTCGTCACCATCACCGGAACCGGGGGCGTGGGCAAGTCGGCCCTCGCCCGGGCCGCCGCGGAGCAAGACGGCCGCGGCGTGCTCAGGGCCGATGTCGCGACCTTGCGCGGTGATGACCTGCGAGAAGAGCTGGTCGGCTGCCTCGGCTTCCCGTCCTGGGACGCCCTGCTCGGCAGCGACGGCCTCGGGCCGACGCTGATATTCCTGGACGACTGCGAGCGCTTTGCCAGGCCGATCGCCGACCTCGTGCCGGAGTTGCTGGAACAGCGGCCCGAGACCGCGGTCTTGGCCACGAGCCGCGAGCCCCTGGACCTGCCCGACGAGCGGGTCTTCGTGCTGCCACCGCTGGCACTGGACGGCCGGCCGTCCGCCGCCGCACAGCTGTTCGTCACGCTTGCCACCGCCCGCGGTCAGCGACCGCCCGAGCGGTGGGACGACGTCGAGTCACTCTGCCGCAGCCTTGACGGCCTGCCGCTGGCCATCGAGCTGGCCGCCGGCCGGGCCTCGGTGCTCACTCCGTCGGAGATCAGAGAGAGTGTCGAGACCCGGCTGGACCTGCTGTCCCGAACTCGCCCACGTTCCGACGACCGGTGGTCCAGTCTGGACGCGACGATCGCGTGGTCGGTCGACCTGCTCGACGACACCGCACGATCGGTTCTCGAAGCGGTGTCTGTCTGCGCCGGCCCGTTCACCCTTGACCTGGCGGCACACGTCGCCGGTCTACCGAGCCCGGCCCACGCCGTGCCGGTACTCCAGTCACTCGTGATCCGCTCACTCGTGGTCCACGAACCGGCCCGCGACACCTCATGGTTCCGGCTGCTCAACACCATCCGGACGCACTGCCGCAGCCGGCTGGCAACGGGCGGTCGGTTGGGGGTCACGCGGGAACGATTCGTCGACGCGATCGCCCTGCTGTGTGACCGGCTGTCGGATCCGGTCGTCCACATGCAGGATCCGCGCACCCCAGACGAGGTATGCCGGAGCTACCGGAACATCGCTGCCGCCCTGACGTGGTGCATCGAGAACGACCGGACACCGGAGCGGGCCGGGCGGATGTTGATGCCGCTGTTCTGGCTGGAGGATGTCGGGTACCAGTCCGAGGCCGCTGAGCTTGTCACCCGCCTACTCGAGCGGTGGCCAGACGCCGGGAGCACCGCGTGGGGAGTGCTGTCGAACCTCAACCGGGCGGCCTCCCGGACTTCTGCGGCGCGCTCGGCCGCCATGCGAGCGTTGGAGGGGGGTGGGTTCGGGGTCATGCTGGCGCATCGCACGCTTGGTCTGCTGGAACGCCGAGCAGGCAAGGCGGAGCGGGCGATCAGCCATTTCCGCGCCGGGGCCGACGCCGCGCAGGTGGCCGGCCTTCGTGCCCACGCTCTCGAACTGGACGGGCAACGGGCGCTCGCCATGTTCGCGATGGACGAGGTGGATGGGGCCGTCAGCCTGCTCACTGAGCTGGCAGAGGAGAGCGAGCAGTACGCACTGTGCCGGCGGTGTATCCGGCTGTTCGAGAGCCAGGTGCTGCTTCGCGTCGACTCGGTCCGCGCCGCGTCGGCGGCCGCCGCGGTGCTGGCCGACGCCCGGCAGCACGATCACACCTGGGCGGTAGGTACGGCGGCCTATCAGGTCGGGTTGGCGTCCCTGCTGAACGGAGACCTGGCCACGGCCGCCGAGCACACGGCGCAGGCACTGTCGGCATTCGACGGGGCCCACGAGCTGGTCGAATTGCGCCAGGCGCTCATGCTGGCCGCGGCGATCCTGGAGCGACGAGGTGCCGGCGACGACGCCGTCCTCGCTCTGGCGGCCGCCGGCCGGCTGCCGGCCCGTACGCTTAACGCATCCGACAAAGAGCTGCTGGCTCGGCTGGGGGTCGACCCGGACTCGCTGCCACCGCTCGTCGGCGAGTACTCGCTGGACATGACATGTCGTGCGCTGCGAAGTGAGCCGTCCGGTGGCCTGGAGCATCCGGACCAGGCACTGGGAGAGCGGGCCGGAGAGCCGGCCGAAGCCGCCGCCAACGCCTTCGTCCGCCAGGGTGATGTGTGGAAGGTGACCTTCGCGGGGAGGACCGCGTTTGCCCGTCACACCAAGGGCATGTCTGATATCGCCACCCTCCTCCGCCGGCCCGGCCAGGAAGTATCGGCGATGGATCTGATCGGTGCCGGTGCCGTGGTCACCAGCACCGGCCCGGCTCTGGACGAGCGGGCTCGGGCCGAGTACCAGGAGCGGATTCGCGAGCTGCAGGCCGAGGTCGACGACGCCGACCGCGCCAACGACCCATACCGCGCCGAGCGTGCGACTCTCGAGCTGGATGCGCTCGTCGACGAGCTGAGCTCGGCGTACGGCCTCGGAGGTCGAAGCAGGGCCACAGGTGAGACGGCCGAGCGGGCGCGCACCGCAGTCACCTGGCGAATTCGGGCCGCGATCGACCGATTGCACTCCAGTCATTCCGAACTCGCCGATCATTTGCGGCGATCAGTACAAACCGGTCGGTTCTGCCGCTATGAGCCACCGGCAGAGGTCTCCTGGAAGCTCTGACCACACGGTGTGCGGTGCCACCTCACGCCTATCAGGTGGAAGCACAAGTGAGCGGGCGCACCCGCCTGCCGGCCGAATGGAGCACCGTGACAACCGCAGACACCACCACTGAACAGGCGCTGGAAGACCGCATCGTCTCTTCCGCTGTCGCCGCACTGGAGATCTTCTCCATCCACCTCGGCCGGCGGCTCGGCCTGTACCGGGCGCTCGCCGACGCCCCGATGACCGCGCCGGAGTTGGCCGTTACGGCCGGTATCGATCAGCGGTATGCGCGGGAATGGCTCGAGCAGCAGGCGGTGGCCGGCTTCGTCACCGTCGAGGACGCCGACGAGGCGTGGGACCGGCGACGGTACCGGCTGACCGATGCTCCTCGTGCCGTCTTCGTCACGCCGGACGACCCTCGCCACGTCTCACCGCTCGCCGACATGATCGGTGGCGTCGGTCAGACGATCAACGCGGTCGCAGCGGCGTTCCGCACCGGCGAGGGTGTGCCGTTCGCCGCCTACGGTGAGCACCTGCGCGAGGGGCAGGGTGCGATCAACCGGCCGGCCTTCGTGCATGACCTCGTGCCGGCCTGGATCGACGCTGTGCCCGGCCTGGTCGACTCGGTGAGCCGAGTGGCAGACCTTGGTTGCGGTGTCGGGTGGTCGACCATTGCCATGGCGGACCAGCTTCCGCACGCCGAGGTGATCGGCTGGGACGCAGACCTGGCCAGCATCGAATCGGCGCAGCGCAACGCCGCCGAGGCGGGCGCTGACGTCAAGTTCTTGGCCGCGGATGCGCAGGAGATGGCCGCGAACGGGCCCTTCGACCTCGTGACCATCCTGGAGGCCCTGCACGATATGGCCCAGCCGGCCGCCGTCCTGCAGGCAGCGCGCGAGGCACTCGGTCCGGACGGCGTGGTGCTCGTCGCGGACGAGAACGTGCCGGATCACTTCAGCGGCCCCGGCGATGAGCTCGAACGGATGATGTACGGCTGGAGCGTCACCCATTGCCTTCCGTCCGCGCTAGCGGAGGAGCCGTCGGCCGGCATCGGCACTGTGATCCGGGCGCCGATCGTCAAGGAACTCGCCGCGCAGGCAGGATTCACGTCGGTCCAGCGCCTCGACGTCGACGCAGGCTTCTTCCAGCTCTACCTCCTCCACCCGTAACCCGAACCCCCACCCCGCTGATCATGCAAAAGTGGTGCGACACGCCGGATTGCCCGAGTTGTGCCGCACGGCACAACTCGGACGAATCGGCGTGTCGCACCACTTTTGCATGATCAGCGGGGGTTGGGTCAGGCGAGTTGATCGCGGACGGCGGCGTACTGCTCGCGGATGTGCGGCTCGGGCGCTGCTTCGAACGCCTCCGCGTCGGCCGAGGCCCACACCGGCGGCGCAGCGGCATGCGACAGCGCCCACCCCGCCTGGCGCGCAGCGCCGACGGCGACGTACTCGCCGGGCTCGGGAACCTGCACCTGCATGCCGAAGACCTGCGGCGCGATACGCCGTACGGCGGCCGACCGGGCGCCGCCGCCGATGAGCAGGAGGCGGTCGATCGGCACCCCCTGGTCACGTACTGCGTCCAGGCCGTCGGCGAGCCCGCACAGCACCCCTTCGACGGCCGCCCGGGCCAGGTGCGCCGGCGTCGTAGTGGACAGCCGCAGCCCGTGCAGCGTGCCGGTGGCGTCCGGCCGGTTGGGTGTGCGCTCGCCCTCGAAGTACGGCACCAGGACCAACCCGTCTGCGCCGGCCGGTGCCGACAGCGCAAGCTCGTCCAGGCCGTCGTGATCGACACTGAGCAGTGCCGCCGTGGCGTCCAGCACCCGGCTGGCGTTAAGGGTGCAGGCCAGCGGTAGATAGGAGCCCGTGGCGTCGGCGAATCCTGCGACCAGCCCGGTCGGGTCGGCGGTCGGCCTGGTGCTCACCACGGAAACGACACCTGACGTGCCGACCGAGATGGCCACATCACCGGGTCGCATGTCCAGCGCTAGCGCGGCAGCGGCGTTGTCGCCGGCGCCGGCGCCGATGAGGGTTCCCGGCCGCACGACTCCCGGCTGCTGGACCACGATCGACTCCGCAGGGCCAAGGACCCGGGGCACTCGCACAGCGCGGCCAAGCGCGAGTTCGAGCAGGTCCAACCGGTAGTTCTCGTCGCGCGGCGACCAGTAGCCCGTCCCCGACGCGTCTGAGCGGTCGGTCACGAGAGCACCCAGGTCGGGTTCCAACCCGTCACTGGCGGGGCCGTACCCGGCGATCCGCCAGGACAGCCAGTCGTGCGGGAGCGCTACCGCCGCCACTCGCGCGGCGTTCTCCGGCTCGTGGTCCCGCAGCCAACGCAGCTTCGTCACCGTGAACGAGGCCACCGGCACCGAACCGGTCCGGGCCGCCCAGTTCGTCGCGCCGTCACCGTCGGCCCGTTCACCGAGTTCGTCGATCAACTCTAAGGCGGCGGCCGCCGATCGGGTGTCGTTCCAGAGCAGGGCCGGCCGCACCGCGCTGCCGGTGTCGTCGAGGGCGACCATGCCGTGTTGTTGCCCACCGACCGAGATCGCCGCTACGTCTTCGAGGCCGCCGGCGGCGGCCGCGGCTTCCTGGAACGCATCCCACCAGGCATCGGGGTGGACTTCGGTGCCGTCCGGATGCTTGGCCGAGCCGGACCGCACGAGGCGGCCGGTCTCGGCATCGTGGACGACGACCTTGCAGGACTGGGTCGACGAGTCGACGCCGGCGACAAGGGTACTCATGGCCGGCCGAGTACGTGCTGAACGGCCAGCTGGTTCAGCCGAACGAACCCGTAGTCGCGCTGAGCCGCGGCGTCCGGGTCGAAGTCCTCGAAGGCGCTGCGGTCGTTGAGCAGGTCGGCGATCGACTCTCCGGGCGCGAGCGTCGTTTCGGCCAGTTCGAACAGGCCGGCGTGCCGCATGGCCTCTTGAACCTCCGGGTCGGCACGGTAGGCCGCCGCCCGTGCTGCCAGCCGTGTGTACGTCTCGATGTTCGCGCGGGCGGAATCCCATACGCCGCGCTCGGTCTCCGTCCGGGACGGCTTGTAGTCGAAGTGCCGGGCACCTTCGTACCGAGGGCCGCCGGCGGGGAAGCCGTTCTCGAGCAGGTCGACGGTGAAGAACGCCGACAGCAGGTCGCCATGGCCGAAGACGAGATCCTGGTCGTACTTGATAGACCGCTGTCCGTTCAGGTCGACGTGGAACAGCTTTCCGGCCCACAGCGCCTGGGCGATGCCGTGCGTGTAGTTCAGGCCCGCCATCTGTTCGTGGCCGACTTCCGGATTGAGGCCGACGATGTCGCCGTGTTCGAGCTTCGCGATGAGCCCGAGCGCGTGGCCGATCGTGGGCAGCAGGATGTCGCCTCGGGGTTCGTTCGGCTTCGGCTCCAGCGCGATCCGCAGGTCGTAGCCCTGCTCTTTGATGTAGGCGGCGACGGTGTCGATGCCTTCGGCGTACCGGGCGTGCGCCGCGTGCAGGTCTTTCGCACCGTCGTACTCGGCACCCTCCCGGCCGCCCCACATGACGAAGATCCGGGCCCCCAGTTCGGCGGCGAGATCGACATTGCGCAGTACCTTGCGCAGGGCGAACCTACGGATCGAGCGGTCGTTCGAGGTGAGTGCGCCGTCCTTGAACACCGGATGGCTGAACAGGTTCGTAGTGATCATCTCGATCACCAGGCCGGTCTCTTCGGCGGCCTGGCGGACTGAGGCCAGGGCCTTGGCCCGCACATCGTCGTCCGCGCCGAACGGGACGACATCGTCGTCGTGGAACGTGAAGCCCCACGCACCGATCTCGGCCAGCTTGTGCACGGAGTAGGCGGGATCCAGCGGCGGGCGAGTAGCGCTGCCGAACGGGTCCAGGGCCTGCCATCCGACCGTCCACAACCCGAAGGAGAAAGGAATCTGCTTGTCGGACACTGTCGGCCTCCTCGCCGCAAGAACGTTTTGTACTTCCAATGAACTTATTCTTCGGCGGCCGCTATGGTCAAGGCGTGAGCACGACGATACCGGCTCGTCAGGCGCTGCTGCGTGAGCGGAACCTCGCCACCGTCGCACGGGCAGTTGTGGACGCTACCGAACCGCTGTCCCGGGCGGGGGTCGCCGCCATGACCGGCATGACGCGCGCGACAGTGTCAACCCTCGTCGACCACCTGCTGGCCGCCGGCCTCGTGGCGGAACTGCCGCGCGCCACTCCGGTCGGCCGAGGCCGTCCGGCGGTGCCGCTCGTCCCCGCCGCTCGCACCGTCGTCGGCATCGGTCTGGAGGTGAACCTCGACTACCTCGGGGGCCGGGCCGTGGACCTGACCGGCTCGATCGTCGACGAGATCGTGGTCCTCGACGATCTACACGGCAGCGACCCCCAGGACACGCTCGCCCGGCTGGGACGCCTCGCGCGCCGGCTCATGGAGCAGGTGGAGCGGGCCGGCATGTGTGTTGCCGGCGGGCGGCTGGCGTTGCCGGGCCTGGTCGACATGCGCACCTCCACCCTGCGGGTGGCGCCCAATCTGGGTTGGTCGGATCTCGAACCGCTGCCGATGATGGAGCTACCCGCGAGCCTGCCGTTGGGGGTGGCGAACGAGGCCAAACTGGCCGCCCTCGCGCAGATCTGGGGTGTTCCCGCCGGCATGCGGACCCTCCGCACGTTCCTCTACGTCTCGGGGGACGTCGGCGTGGGCGCGGCCATCGTCGTCGAGGACGAACTCTTCCACGGGCGGCACGGGTGGAGTGGCGAGATAGGCCACCTGACGATCGACCCTGCCGGTCCGCTGTGCCGGTGTGGCTCCACCGGCTGCCTGGAGCGCTATGCCGGCAAGGAGGCCCTCGTCAGCGCCGTCGGGCTGGACGTCGATACGCCGGACGAGATGCTCGCCAACCGGCTGTCCACCGCCGACGCGGCAGCGCAGGCCACGGTCCAGGGTGCGGGTGCGGCGCTCGGCCAGGCCATCGCCGATGCGGTCAACCTGCTGGACATCGACCAGGTGCTGCTCGGCGGCAGCTACGCCGGCATCACCCAGCTGCTCGCGCCGGCCATCGAGGCCGAGCTCAGGGATCGGGTGCTCGGCGCACCGTGGGCACCGGTGACGGTGGGCGCCGCGCCGGTGGCCGACCACGCCGCCCTGACCGGCGGCGCTCTCGCGGTGCTGCGCGGTGTGATCGACGACCCGGTTCGGCTGATCGAGCGCCTGGCTTGACGTGGTCACGAACGCCTACCTGGGCATCGACGTCGGAACCAGCGGGCTGAAGGCGGCTCTGGTCGGCGATGACGGACACCTGCTCGCGGCGGCGGACGAGCCGTACCCGATCTCGACGCCGCGGCCCGGGCGGGTAGAGGCCGATCCTGGCGGGTGGATCACGGCTGCCGAATTGGCCACCGTGCGCGTGTTGAGTGACGTGGCAGAAGTGACCTTCACCGCGATGGGTGTGTCCGGACAGATGCACGGTGTGGTCCTCTGCGACGAATCCGGCCGGCCGGTGGCGCCGGCAATCCTGTGGCCGGACCGGCGGGCCACCGACGTCCTCGACCGCTGGCGCAAGCTGCCGGCGGACCGGCTCGCCGCGCTCGCCAACCCCATCGTTCCCGGCATGACCGGGCCTCTACTGTCCTGGCTGGTCGATCATCACCCGGGCGCGGTCGACCGGGCCGCCGTCGCGCTCCTGCCCAAGGACGTCGTGCGCCACGCGCTGACCAGCCACCCGGCAACCCCGCTGCCCCCGACCGATCGCAGCGACGCTTCGGCCACACTGCTGTGGGACCTGCCTCGCGACACCTGGGCCGAGGACGTCGTGGCGGCGGTCGGCGTGCCGGCCCGGTTGCTGCCGGTCGCGCTGCCGAGTCACGAACAAGTGGGATGGACCGACCGGCTGTCACGGATCGGTCCAGGCGCTACGCCGGACACAGCCGTGGCCGCCGGTGCGGGTGACACTCCGGCCGCCCTGCTCGCCGTCGGCTCGCCCGGCATGCACATCAACCTCGGCACGGGAGCCCAGGTGATCGTCCGGCGACCGGCTGCGACCAGCACGGGTGCCCACCCGTCCACTCACCTCTACGCGGACGCGGCGGACGGCTGGTACGCGATGGCGGCGCTCCAGAACGGCGGACTCGCCCTCGACCACGCGGCACGCCTGCTGGACACCGACTGGGACGGATTGATAGCGGCTGCTACGCGGGGCCGGCCCGGGGCCGCGTCGTTTCTACCCTTCCTCACCGGCGAGCGCGGCGGTGTCGCGTCGCCGTTCAGCGCCGGCGGCTGGCTCGGGGTGGGTCTCGACACCACTCGCGACGATCTGGCGCGGGCGGCCGTCGAGGGTGTCCTGTTCGCCATCCGAAAGGGCGCGGAGCTGCTCGGTGAGCCGGCGTCCGGCCAATCCGAGATCACCCTGTCCGGTGGCGGGTGGCGAAGCTCCCTGCTCGTGCAGCTCGCCGCCGACGTTCTCGGCCGGCCGGTCCGCCGGCTGAGGCTGCGGAGCGCATCGGCGGTGGGCGCGGCGATCCTGGCCGCCAGGTGTGTCGGTGAAGATCTGGTTCCGGAGCATCCGCAGGATCCCGTCGTCGACTCGAATGGCTCTTCGCAGCTGGAGGACGCCTACCAGCGCTGGCTCGAGCGGTCCCGCTCGGCCTAGCCCACAGTGAGACAAGATCAAGTGGTCACGACACGCCCAGCCGGCGCGCGTCCGCTCGGCGAGTCGTGACCACTTGATCTTGGTAAAGGGGCGGCTAGGACTCGGAATCGAGCTCCTGGAAGATCGTGACGTGCAGCCCACCCGGCGTGTCCAGCCGGGCATTGAGCGACCGCCAGGGCGTCTCGGTCGGCGGGGCCACCTGGGTCGCGCCCGCTGCCACCAGCTCGTCGGTGACACCACGGGCGTCGCCGACCTCGAACGCGACGCGCAGCTTGGGCGCCACCTGCCGCCCGACCTCGACCTCGTCGATCATCCGCTTCTGCGCGGGATTCGCCAGCTCGAGCGTCGCCCGCCCGGCGTCCAGGATCGTGACCTGGGCACCGTCGCCGCCGGAGACCGCAAGTTCCTCGGGCATGCCGAGCACGTCCCGGAAGAAGGCTAGCGCTTCGTCGTAGTCCTCGGCCTCGACGACCAACCTCAGCTGCCGTACCGCCTGCGGGTGCTTCGCATCTGTCATGTACTCATCCTGACGTGTCAGAGACCTCGACCGGGGTCGCCCCGGTAAGGGCGATCAGTTCGTCGTACGTCGTCGGGAACACCGTGTGCGGGTGCCCCGCCGCGGACCAGACCTGCTCATGGTCGGCCAGCCAGGTGTCGATTAACGTCCGGATCGGCTTCGGATGCCCCACGGGCGCGACGCCGCCGATCGGCTGGCCGGTGTGCTCGCGGACGAACTCCGGTGTCGCCCGGCGGACGGCGGACACGCCGGCGGCCGCGGCCAGTCGTGCCGTATCGGCTCGGTGCGCGCCGCTGGTCAGCACGAGTAGCGGCGCCCCGTCGGCGTCGAAGACGAGCGAGTTGGCGATGGCGCCCACCTCGCAGCCGAGCTGCGCCGCGGCGGCCGCCGCAGTCGGTGCGGCGTCGGTCAGCACGACGACCTGCCCGGACGCGCCGTGCTCGGCCAGAATGTCGGAGACCCGCCGGACGTTGGGATGCAGTTCGGTAGTCACGGACCCGACTCTACGAGGATCGCCGTCGCCGCTCGATGGCAGCAACCGCTAGCGGACTGGGCCGGTGAGATGCCACTGTGGAGCATGTTCCGCCTGCTCGGGCTGCTTGGTGGGCTCGCCGCCGTCACCGATCTGGGTGTCGGGGCGGCCGGCGACGAGTCGTTGCGCCGGTGCGTGGTCGCCACCCGGCTGGCCCGGTCGGCAGGGTGCGACGCGGACCAGGTCCGCGACGTGGTTTACGTCTCCCTTCTCCAGCACATCGGATGCACTGGCCCTTCCCACGAGTCGGCGGCAGTCTGGGGCGACGACATCGCGACCGGCCGGCTGGCCTTTCTGATGGACTTCGCCGATCCGCGTGACCTGTTTCGGGTTTGGGTGCCCGGGCTGGCGGCGGCCACGGGGCAATCGCGAGCGCGGGCGCTCGCTACCACACTGCGGTCGATGCGCGCGTTCGACGCGGTCGGGCCGGTCGCCACCTGTGATGTCGCTCGAGAGGCGTCCGGCCGGCTGGGCCTGCCCGAAACGGTGCGCCAAGGCCTGGTGCACGCCTTGTGCATGTGGAATGGCAAGGGTTACCCGCGCCGCTCCGGCGAGGACATCCCGGTGGCGACGCGGCTGATGCATGTCGCGTCCATCTCCACGCTATTCCTCCTCCACGCAGGTCGGGACGCCGCGCTCGCGGAGGTGCGGCGCCGGTCGGGCACCTACCTGGATCCGGCACTCGTCGAGCTGTTCGTAGATCACGCCGGTGAGTTGCTCGACGGCGTCGAGTCGGCGGACGCGTACGAGGCGGCCCTTGACTGCGAGCCGGACCCGGTGCGGTTGGTTGGCCGGGAGGACCTGGAGTCGGTCGCCCGCACCTTCGGCGATCTGGTGGACCTGAAGAGCCCTCGGCTGCACGGGCATTCGTCGGCGGTCGCGGATCTCGCGGCAGAGGCAGCGGCCGGGCTAGGCCTGGTGGGTGACGTC
>DASUUU010000048.1:0-9527 GCA_036373915.1 Jiangellaceae bacterium
CCGGCAGCACCCGCTCAGGGAGGTCGTAGAGCCGGGCGAACGAGCCGTTGCGGCCGGCCGAGGTGACCTTGCCGGCGTAGAAGAGGTATTCGAGCGCGGTCTTGACCTCGGACCAGTTCCAGCCCCAGTGGTCCTTGCGCCGGGGCGCGTCGTGCTCGATCTCACTCGCGGTCACCGGGCCGAGCCGGCGCACCTCGTCGAGCACCCAGTCGACGAAGCCCGGATTCTCCTTGTTGAGGTGCACCATCCGGCCCCAGGCGAGCTCGTCGGCCCGAGACATGCGGTGGCGAAGCAACGGCTGCATGGCAACTGGGAGCAACGAGGCCTCGTGTGCCCAGTACTCGAACAGCAACCTCGGTGCCCGGCTGGCCGCTCGGTCGAGTAACTCGCGAGGGTATGGCCCCAGCCGGCTGTACACCGGAAGGTACTGCGAGCGCGACAGCACGTTGACCGAGTCGATCTGGATGACGCCGACTCGGCTGAGCACCCGGCGAAGCGCTCGCCGGTCAGGCTGGGCGGGCCGCCGGTCGGCGAAGCCCTGGGCGGCTAGGGCGACGCGGCGCGCCTGCGCCCGGGACAGGCTGGTACGGATTCCCACGCCAGCAGATCCTGCCAGTCGCCACCGACAATCCCACCCGCTGCCGGTTGATCACGTTCAGCATGCCTGTCGGTGCCGTACCACCCGCACGCGCCTGTTGAAGCTCCGACCAGCCTGCTGGACGTGATCAACCGGTGCCGTACCACCCGCATGCGCCTGGTAGAGCACCGACAAACCTGCTGAACGTGATCAACGGGCGACGTCAGACGTTGAGGTGGATCACGCCGTAGTCGTAGCCCTTGCGCCTGTACACCACGCTGGGTTGCTTGGAGTCGGCATCGACGAACAGGTAGAAGTCGTGGCCGACAAGCTCCATCTCGTACAGAGCCTGGTCGAGGGTCATGGGTTCGGCGTCGTGGGTCTTCTCGCGCACGACGAGCGGGCCGTCCCCGTCGACCTCTATCCGACCGGTTGGAGACGCCAGCGGGTCCGAGGCCGGCTCGGTGGTCCGGTCGGTCGCGCCGAGGTCGACGTCCGTGGGCAGGTCGGCGGTCGCAAGTGCCACCGACTTGGGGTTACGGCCTCCCGTTCGCGCTGCTCGGCGGCGTTCGGCCGTCCGGCGCATCCTGTTGCTCAGCTTGTCCATCGCCATGTCGAGGGCGGCGTAGCGATCGTCGGCGGCCGCCTCGGCCCGCACGATCGGGCCCTTAGTGCGGACCGTCAATTCCACCCGGTGAGCCTCGTCGGCCCGGCGCGGGTTCGGCTCCTTGCTGACCTCCACGTCTACTGTCATGACCTTCTGGTCGTACCGCTCGAGCTTGCTCAGCTTCTCGGTCGCCAGTTCGTGGAACCGCTCGGGGATCTCACAGTTGCGCCCTTTGATGACGATGTTCACCGGACCTCCCAGGTCTTCAGCAGCGGGAGGCACCACCGATACATAAGGTGCCGTAGTTCCACGCTAGCCCGTCGTGGAACCGCCGGAGGCCTGAACCCCTACCTCGCATCTCGACGAGCCGTGGCGGCGATCACAGCGGCACCGCACGGCGGGATGCCGCCGGACCCGAGGGCGCGGGCCGCCTCGCGAAGAGTCGCTCCGGTGGTCACTATGTCGTCGACCAGCAGCACACACCGCCCGACCAGCATCCGGACTCCTGCCAGCCGCACGCCAAGCGCGGCATCGAGGTTGGCGCGCCGTGCCGCGGCATCGAGTCCGGCCTGGTCCGCTACCGCCCGCTGGTGCCGCAGCGCCGGGACGACCGCGCAGTTGTACCCGACCCGTCGCAACAGCACCGCCGCCCGCCGGGTCGCCCGCACCAGCGGGTCGTGACCACGTCGCCGGACGGCACGGCGAGCGGACGGGACGGGGACGAGTGCGACGGCCCGTTCGCCGCACAGCCGGCAGCCGGCGCCGGATTCGAGCACTTCGACAACGGACGTGGCCAGGGCCCCGCCGAGCGGCCGGGCCAGGCCGAGCCGGGCCCGCTCCTTGTGACCGAGGACGACCCCGCGGACCGGACCTGCATACTCCGCCACGGCCGCCACCGGGATCTTGTGACTATCCACAGCGTCAGATGTTGTGGATTGTCGCAAGATCGAGCCGATGTCGACCGGCAACAGGGCGGCGGGCTGGCGCAGCGCGTCCGAGCAGTCCGCGCACAGCAGCCCCGCAGAACCCTCGCAACCCGCACAGACGCTGCCGAAGGCCAGCTCCGCCGCGGCCGCGGCGAACTCGCCGAGCCACCCCCGCGCCATGGGTCAACCAGGGAAGGCGGGGCGGCGGACGTCGACAACCGGCGCCCAGATGAGCGTCTTGGGCTCCTGAACGTAGATACGGTCCTCGGCGCCGGCCGCCAGCTGACGGCTTACCCGCCAGTTGGCGGTCAGCGTCTCGGCACCTTCGACGATACCGGCCGGCGCACCGGGCATCCGGCCGGCGAGCTTGAAGATCCAAGCCCGCTGGGCCAGCCCGTTCTCTTCGTCGGCCGCGGTGAGCACCGCGAGCTCGTCGTACTGATTCCACGCGACATCGATGGCCGAACCGGTGACGTCGTTGTGGTCGATGGAGCGCACGTTCTCGACCCGAGCGTCATACGGGTAGTCGTCGCGCACGATGACCCCCTCGTACACCGCGCCGTCAGCCACCAGCGCGATCCGCGCGCCGTCCGCAGCCACCGCCACCGCATCGAGGCGGCGACCGTCGAGGCCTCTTATCGGGACGACGGCCGGTTCACTCACCGGCGACGAGACGACCAGCTTGGAGGACTCCTCGTTGCCCTCGATCACCCAGGCCAGCCCCGTGAGATCGACAGAGGGTGAGCGAAGCAGCTGGCCCTGAGCAATGATCTCCACTCTGGCGTCGGCCGCGAGCTCGCTCCACTTGAGCGTCGTGCGGCCTTCGTCCACCACGACCGCACGGCTCATCGCCGGGTCGACTGCGACCTCTTCCACACCCGGATGCTCGCTCAGCGGGCCGACCACGGGCGTCGCCACTCGGTTGTCGTCGACCTGGACGACACCGGTGTCAGTGACGGCGAACAACGACAGGGCCCGGGTGCTCGCAGGGTTCGAATCGGGGAATTGCCGAGTCGCCGCCTCGTCCAGCAACACCTGCCCCCCGTGGACGTTGACCTGCTCCACCTCGGGCAGCTGGCCCAAGGTCCAGGCCAGCTGCACCACCATCTGCTGGCGCTGCGCCCCGTTGGCCTGCAGGGCGTCGTCGGTGAGCTTGACGTCCGCCTCCCGATTGGTGACCGCGACTGCGTCGACGGCGAGCCGGGTCTCCCCGGGGAACGCAGTTTGCACGGCCGACTCCAGACGCGGCGACGGGCCCTCGAGCAGTTTCTGAGCCAGAAGCGTCGCCACCGGCCCGCGCACCGGCAAGTAGACGGTGTCCGGAACCAGAGCCTGGAATCCCGGCTCGTAGAAGAACAGATCGTGGGCGGCGAACTCCTCGTTGAAGTCGGCATCCCGGATGATCAACCCCGGTGGCGGCGTGGCGATTCGCCACTCCCCGTCCTCTTCCTCCAGCAGCAGGCTGTGTTCTTGAACCGTGCCCGATTCGGCTTTCTCGAACTCACGCTGGGCATCCACGGTGGCCCACACGTTCAACTGAATCCGCACCCGATTCTGCGCCACCCGCTGGGTGGTCGGTTCGGCCCAGTAGACCGTCGTGAAGTCGTCCGGGTCCCACTCCCGCGCTCCTGCGTTCGTCAGGTACTCCCGCGCGGTCTCGTAGTTGGCCTCGTAGAAGTTCATCGCCTCCAGGAAACCGTCCACGATCTCCTCCGGGGTCTGCCCGGGCTCCGGACCCTGGACCTCCCCACCAACGTAGGGCGCGGACCGTCCGGCGCTGTCGATATCCTCGTGCGCGATGACCTGCCCGGACGTCGGTATGCCGGCGCAGCCGGCCAACACTGACGCGGCCAGCGTCGCCAGCGCAACACCCAGTACCGGCCTACCCACCGGGCACCTCCGCCCGTTCGTCGTCGGCCAGTCTGCGGTACGGGATTCCCACGCCGGAGAGTCTCGTGTCGTGTCCGGCGTCCTCGGGCATCAGCGGAAGCGGCGAGGAGGTCAGATCGGCGTCGACCCGCACGGGAAGGGTAAGCCGGAACACCGAACCCAGGCCCGGTTCCCCCCAGGCCTGCAACCAGCCCCCGTGGAGCCGGGCATCCTCAAGGGAGATCGCGAGCCCGAGGCCGGTGCCGCCACTACTGCGGGCTCGGGCCGGGTCGGCCCGCCAGAACCGGTGAAACGCCAGGGACGACTCGCCCGGTTTGAGACCGACCCCGTAGTCGCGCACGGCCACGGCGACGGCACCGCCTCCGGCAGCCACCCTGACCACCACGTCATTTCCCTCGCCGTGCTCTATAGCGTTGACGACGAGATTGCGGAGCACCCGTTCGACCCGACGGCGATCGAACTCGGCAACGCACGGCTCGGCCGGGGCGTCGACTCGCACCGTCGAGCCCTTGCGGTCCGCGAGCGGCCCGACGGCGTCGGCGACCTGGAAGACGATGTCCCGGATGTCGCCAGACTCGGCGTTCAGCACGGCGGCGCCGGCATCGAAGCGGCTGATCTCGAGCAGATCGGCGAGCAACGCCTCGAAGCGGTCCAGCTGGGCCTGCAAGAGTTCGGCCGCCCGTTGGACTTCGGGCTCGAACTGATCCCGCGACTCGTGCAGCACGTCTGCCGCCATCCGGACCGTCGTCAACGGCGTGCGCAGCTCGTGGGAGACATCGGAGACGAACTGCTGCTGCACCCGCGACAGCTCTTCCAGTTCGCTGATCTTGTGTTGCAGGCTGCCGGCCATCTGGTTGAAGCTGCTCGCCAATCGTGCGATGTCATCGCGCCCGCGTACCGCCATGCGTTCGGACAGCTTCCCGGCTGAGAACCGGGCCGCGATCCTCGCCGCCAACCTCACCGGGGTGACAACCTGGCGGGTCACGAGCCATGCCACCGCCCCGAGCAGCAGCACAAGCAGCAGCCCGGCCGTCGCGAGCGCGGTCCACACCACGCTGAGCGTCTGGGCCTGCTCGGTGAGGGGGAACAGGTAGTACAGGCCGTACTGCTCGTCGGCGGTGAAGACCCTGCCGCCCACGGCGATGGCCGGTTCGCCGGTGTCGCGGTCGGCCCGCTGGATCTCGGTGTAAGTCCAGAACAGCTGGAGCTCTTCGCCGACCCTCTCACGCAGTGCCTCGGGCACACTGTCGGCGATGACCGTGCCCGGCGATTTCAGCGGCGTCGCCCCGTCACGGATCAGTACTACGGCGGGTCCATCCTCGCCGCCGAGCGCTGCCTGGTCGCCGACTATTTGACGGAACACACCGCGATCGCCGGCCTCGGCCGCCTCCAGCTGCTGCTGAACGGTGTCCAGGCCCGCGGCAGCGTACGCGAGCGCGGCATCCCTCTTCTGCTCCAGCAGCCCGTCGGTGATCTGCCGCATCAACGTGATACCCAGCAGCGAAACGACCGCCACCGACAGGGCCAAGGTGGCGGCGATGACGCGCAGTTGGATCGACCGCTGCCAGGCCGCCGCCAGCCGGTTCCACCAACGCAGGACGGTCGCACCAGCGGCAGTCAGCAGACTGATAAGCCGCGGGGGCGCGCTGCCCGGGCGGGGTTCCGGCGCGGCAGCCTCAGTCACGTCAGGCAGGACCCGCCTTGTAACCGACGCCGCGGACCGTCACGACGACCTCCGGATTCTCCGGGTCGCGCTCGACCTTCGACCGCAGCCGCTGCACATGCACGTTGACCAGCCTGGTGTCGGCGGCGTGCCGGTAACCCCAGACCTTCTCCAGCAGTTCCTCGCGACTGAACACCTGCCACGGCTTGCGGGCCAGGCAGGCGAGCAGGTCGAACTCGAGCGGAGTCAGCCCGATCGAGACGCCATCACGCTTCACCGAGTGGCCGGCGACGTCGATGACCAGGTCGCCGACCTGGAGTGTCTCCGGCTTCGGATCGTCGGTACGCCGGAGCCGGGCTCGAACCCGTGCGACGAGTTCCTTGGGCTTGAACGGCTTGACGACGTAGTCGTCGGCCCCTGACTCGAGGCCGACGACGATGTCGACCGTGTCGCTCTTCGCTGTCAGCATCACGATGGGGACGCCGGACTCCGCCCGGATGTCCTTGCACACGTCGATGCCGTCCTTGCCGGGCAGCATCAGATCGAGCAGCACGAGGTCTGGCTTGAAGTCACGGAACACCGGGAGCACGTCGTCGCCACGCGTCACCATCTTGAACTCGTAGCCCTCGTTGCGCAGGACGATACCGAGCATCTCGGCAAGCGCCGTGTCGTCGTCGACGATGAGAACGCGTCCCTTCATGGCCATTATCGTGACACTGTTGCGGCCAAACTGTGAAAACAGGTTTGTGGACGAACGCCCGGACGGGGGTGGTGAGATGGTCACTTGCAGCGTCGAACGCACCCGTGGGCAGCGCCGTGAAACCATGAGACGGCCAGATGACCAGCAGGAAAGGCAAGGCTAGATGTCGGACATGTCGGAACGGAACCGACGGGACGACGGCACCGGCGATGACGACGTGCGCGACGACGGCCAGGCCGGTCCCCCGTACCCCGGCTGGTCGTCCGAGCAGCCGCCGGCCGGAGGTTGGGCCGCGCCAGGGCAACAGCCTGCGTCGACCGGCCACGGCGAGCAGGGCTGGACGGCGCCCGGCGAGCAGGGCTGGACCGCACCCGGCCAGCAGGGCTGGAGCGATCCCAGCCGGCAGAGCTGGTCGGCGCCCGGCCAGCAGCCCCGTGATCCGCAGTCCCCTGGCCCGCAGTCAGGGTGGACCGGCGCCGGCCAGCAGGGCTGGAGCGCCCCCGGCGGCGGCGCCTATCAGCAACCCGACCCGCATGCACAGCCCGGGCAGTACCCGCCGCCCGGCTACCCACCCACTGGCTGGGGCGCCCCCGCGTGGGGACCACCGCCGCCCGTCAAACCAGGGGTCATTCCATTGCGCCCACTCGGTGTGGGCGAGATCCTCGACGGCGCCGTCACGACGATTCGCCGCAACCCTGGTCCGATGCTCGGGCTGTCCGCCGTCGTGGCGATCATCGTCCAGCTCATCGGCCTAGCAGCGACGATACTGATGTTCCGCGATCTTCAGGCCATCGAAGATCTGCCCGCGACAGCCTCTCCGGCCGAGATGTTCGGCGTACTGGGCGGCACATTGGGAGGACTCAGCGTCGTGGCGATCGTCAGCTGGATCGCTACCGTCATCCTGACCGGCATCCTTACCGTCGTCGTCAGCCGCGCAGTCCTCGGGCAGAATCTCACGGTCAGCGAAGCGTGGGCGAAGGCCCGGCCGAAGTTGCCGAAACTGCTGCTGCTGACGCTGGTCTATTCCCTTATCGCGCTGTCGCCGCTGATTGCCGCGATTGTGTTGACGGCACTGGCCGCAGCGGGCGGCGCCGGCGAGGCCGCCGTCGGGATAGGCGTGCTGAGCGGCCTGGCCGGCATCGGCCTGTCGGTCTGGCTGTACGTGCGATATGCGCTGGCCACCCCGGCGTTCATGCTGGAATCGTCGCCCCGGCGCCGCAGCGGCCAACCGGCACGACCCATCGGCATCGGCAAGGCGCTGAGCAGGTCGGCAGAGCTTGTCCGGTCGTCGTGGTGGCGGCTGTTCGGAATCTTGATCCTGGTCTGGATCGTCGCGTTCATCGTCACTCAGGTGATCAGCGTGCTGTTCTCCGTGCCGACCTTCTTCTTCGCCGATCCGCTCGACCCTGAGTCGATGACCAGCCTCGGCGTCTTGAGCTTGTCCGCCCTAGGGGGCATCGTCAGTACTACTATCACCGCGCCATTCCTCGCCGCGGCCGTCGCGCTGCTCTACATCGACCGCCGGATCCGCCGGGAGGCGCTGGACGTCGAGCTGGCCCGGGCGGCGGGCGTCACGATTCCGGGCCGCACCGACCAGCCGCCGCCCATGCGATGAGCCTGCCGGTCGAGCTGGACCGCGACGAGGCGCGCGAACTGGCCGAGCGCGAGCTGGCCAACCCGCGCTACGACAGCGACCCGCCACTGCTCCAGCAGGCCTTCGAGTGGATCATTCAGAAGATCAATGAGCTGCTGGCAGCGGCGGAGGGAACGCTGAGCAGCGCATGGGGACTTGCCCTGTTGGCTCTGATCGTCGTCGTGGTAGCGATCATCCTCCTGCGCTACGGGCCGCCGGCCCGCCGCCGACGGTCGCATGCCGAGGCGGTTTTCGGGTCCACGCGGCGCAGCGCGCGAGAGTACCGAGCCGCGGCCGACGCCGCCGCCGAGGACGGCAGGTGGTCCGAGGCGGTGGTCGAACGCTTCCGCGCGGTCATCGCCGATCTCGAAGAGCGCGGCTTCATGGACGTCCGGCCCGGAATGACAGCTGACGAGGCGGCCCGAGAGGCCGGCCTCGTGCTGCCGGACCTGGCGAGCGAACTGCCGCCGGCAGCAGCATTGTTCGACGCTGTGTACTACGGCGGGCATCAGGCCACCCGGGAGGACGACCGACGGCTCCGCGCCCTGGAGACGGCCGTGCGTGACCAGTCCCGGCCGCGTCTGACAGAGGGTTCGCACCGGTGACGACGCTGACCGCGCCATCCCCGACCGGCAGGGTCGCCGGCAACTGGCGCCGCTGGCGTTGGCCCGTGTGGGTGATCGTCGCCTTGCTGGCCACCGCGCTGGTTCTAGGCATCATCAGCAGCCAGAACCAGCGCGGTTACCTCGACCCACAGGGTGTCGACCACACCGGCGCGGGAACCGTCGTCGCGCTGCTCGGTGATCTGGGCGTGGAAGTCACCGAGGCACGCCGTACCAGGGAGGTGGTGCGGGCCGCCGGGCCGGAGTCCACCGTTCTCGTCACGGTTCCCGATCTGCTTCAGGCGGATCAGGTCGACGAGTTGCTCGACACCCAAGCGGACCTGGTGCTGGTCGCCCCCACGGTCGCGCTGATCGAGTTCGCACCGGCCCTCACCATCACCGGTGGAGGTTTGCCCGGTAGTCGCGAACCGGATTGCGAGCTCCCTGAGGCGGTGCGCGCGGGTTCCGCCCGGTTGGGCGGCGAGTACGCCGGTGGGACACCTGCGACGACGTGCTACGACGGCGCGCTGGTCGTCACGACTCTGGACGACGGCCAGCGCCTCGTCGTGCTGGGCACCTCGGACCCGCTGACCAACCGCTACCTCGACGATGACGGCAATGCCGCCCTGGTGCTGGGGCTGCTCGGCCACCATGCCGATCTGATCTGGTACCGACCGGTGCCAGAGACCGAGGCCACCGAAGCCACGCCGCTGTCCGAGTTGCTGCCCGACTGGGTGGCACCGGTGGCCTGGCAACTGTTCATCGCAGCACTGCTCGCCGTCTGGTGGCGCAGCCGGCGCCTGGGGCGCGTCGTCACCGAGCCGCTCCCCGTCATCGTCCGCGCCGCGGAGACCACCGAGGGCCGGGCCCGCCTCTACCGCCGTGGGCGGGCTCGTGGCCACGCAGCCGCTACGCTGCGCGAAGCCGCG
>DASUUU010000049.1:0-38687 GCA_036373915.1 Jiangellaceae bacterium
GGGCTTCGGCTTCATCGCTCAGGACACCGGTGAGGCGGACGTATTCGTCCACTACACCGCGATCGCGACTGAGGGCTTCCGCACGCTGGACGAGAACCAGCGCGTGGAGTTCGACATCGTGCAGGGTCAGAAGGGCCCGCAGGCCGAGAACGTCCGGCCCGTCTGATCCATCGTCCCGCTCTCTATCGATCATCGGCACTTTCGGCCACCGGCCCGGGAGTGCCGATGATCACGTTTGGACCCGCGGCGAACCGGTGCACGGGAAATTCGTTTCAGCTTGCCTAGCCGTTGGACGGTCGCTACATTCCCAATCGGCGCCTGCTTTCCTCGTCGGCACGACCGTCGGCGAGCAGGCCCCGCCGAGTCCGGCCCTCCCCAGCCGGAGCCGGGGAACCAACGCCGAGTCCTTCGGCGCTCTTCCCCAGGTTGAACCGGCCACCTAAGTGTGGCCGTTGGGTGCCTTCCCCCGCCCGAACCGTCAGCTCACCCGGTAGGCGGCAGCGGAAGGAGGGAACCTCACGGTGCTCGAAACCGGACGGACCAGCACATCCCTGCGCGTGCTCATCGCGGTCGCGATCAGCGGAACCGCCGCCCTCACGGGTTCCTCGATCAGCACTGCGGACCCGCAATCCACGATCAGCGAGGTCCGCGCGAAGGTCGAGGAACTCCACGACCAAGCCGCCGAAGCGACCGAACGCTACAACCTTGGCTTGGAGGAGGTGGAAACCATCGAACGCCGGCTGGCCAAGGCAGAGGCCTCCGTCGACCGGCAAGAAGCCTTGATCAGCCAGCTGATATCCGAGCTGGGGGGATTCGCAGCGGCCGCGTATCGATCGGGCGGCACAGATCCGGCGTTGAACGCCCTGTTCGCGGAGGATCCGACGCAGTTTCTCCGCCAGGCCTCCGTTGTGGACGCCTTCGTGCTTCAGCAGGCCGACCGGCTGACGGCGATCGAGGTGGGGCGGCAGGACCTGGAACAGAAGCGTCTCGTGGTGGACGAAGAGCTGCTCAGGTCCGAGGCTGTCGCGGCGATGCTCGAGCAGGAGAAGTCCGACATCGACCAGCTGCTCGCCGAGCAGCAGAAGTTGCTCGACCGCCTCACCGCCGCCCAGCGAGCCGCCCTCGAAAGACAGCAGGCGCGCGAGCGGGAGGCGGTCCAGGCCGCTCGCCAGGAGGCTTCGACCCGGCTATCCCGGTCCGACGGATCCGGCCGGGCCGCCGTCGCCGTTGCCGCCGCCCTCTCCAGGGTGGGATCGCCCTACGTGTACGGCGGGAAGGGACCGGACGTCTTCGATTGCTCGGGCTTCACAAGTTGGGCGTGGGCGCAGGCCGGAGTCAGCCTGTCACCGGCTTCTCGATCCCAGATTCATCAGGGCCGGCCGGTCGCTGCGAACGCCTTGCAGCCGGGTGACCTGCTGTTCTACGACACGCCGATAAGCCACGTCGCCATGTACACCGGCAACGGGGAGGTGGTGCATGCGGCCAACCCGCGATCAGGAGTCACGATCGCGGCGGCGATGCAGGCCGGCGGCTCGGCCAAGCCTTTCGTCGGGGCGGTGCGACCTGGATAGGCCCCGACCCACTGCGGATGCCTCCCATCCGGCCCACTGATGCCGGCTGCAAGGGCTCGTCCGAACGCCGAGACCGGCTCGGCGAAGCCGCCCTGGGCCGCCCCATAACCGCGTAGTCTCGGCAGCAGAGGCGACCACGGGATGGGGGTGACCGCAGTGTCCTTTGACTGGACGACGCTCCGCTCGCTGGCCACCATGACCGACCGGATCGGCGTGCTGTCGCTCTACGCGACCGCCGACCCGCACGACGAGTCGCCGCAGCCGGCATGGCGGGCGCGGGCGCGTACCGAGTTGAAACGGCTACGCGAGAACGCCAGGCAACACGGACCGCGCGAGTACTACGCCGCTGTCAGTTCCCGGCTGGACGCGCTCAACAACGACGTCGAGGCCCTGCTGGACTCGCGAACGACTGGGCTCGGCCGCGCGCTGTTCGCAGCGATCGGCAACGGGCAGGTCGAGTGGTTCACGCTGCAGGTGCCACTCACGGACCACGTCACGCTTGCTCCGACGGCCCAGTTACGCCCGCTGGTCTCGGCCTGGAGCGCGGCCGGGCCCGCCGGTGCCGTCGCTATCAGCGCGGACGAGGCGCTCGTCGTCGACCTTAGGCTCGGGATCGCCACCGAGGTTGCGACCATCGCGCATCCCGACGATCTCGCCGACCGGCGTGAGTTGACCGGCAAGGGTCACGCGACCGTGACGACGACCTACCACAGCAGTGCGTCGCACCACGATCTGTTCGACCAGCGCGAGGAGGATCGTCTGCTGCGGTATCTGCACACGCTGGGGGGCGAGATCGCCGATCACGCCAAGAACCACCGGTGGGAATGCATCGTCGTCGCCGGTGAAGCCAAGTATGTGAACGCGGTCGCCGGCGGATTGCCGCACAGTTTGGCCGCTGCGATGGTCACGTTGCCCCATACGGTCGCCGGACATGCCCCACACAAACTGGCTGCGGCCGTCCAACCGGCGGTGGAGGAATCACGCGCGCAGCGGCACCTCCGGCTTGCCGAACGAGCCCGTGACGGCGCCTTGAGCACGTCTGAGGCGGGTTCCTGCGGCCTCGCACCCACCCTGGCCGCCTTGCAGGAACGTCGGGTGGCACACCTGCTGCTGGCAGCCGACCGTTCCTGGTCGGGGCTGAGGGCACCGGATGGAACGCTGACCAGCGATGCCGACGTCCCACCCGGCGTCGACCCGGACGCCCTGGTTCCCGAACCCGGACTTGACGAGCGGATGATCGAGCTGGCCATACGCGACGGTGCCGAGGTGAGCATCCTGGACTCCGAAGCGGCAGCACCGCTCGCCGACCACGACGGCATCGGTGCGCTGCTGCGCTGGTGAGCCTTATCCGTCGCTTCGCGGCGCGGTGCTGCTCGGACGACCCTCGGTCAGACGCCAGTGGCGGCCGGTGGACGTTCAGTGATCCAGCGCGCCATTCCGCTGTACTCGACGACCCTGCGCTGGATCACGTCGACCTGCTCGTTGGCCACCTGGTCGACGACGCGCCACGCGCCTTCGCCGCGGGTTTGGAAGACAAGCAGATCCTGACTACTGACGACTCGCTGGGCAACAACCGTCCGCTCGGCACCATCTAGCAAGCGGACCTTGAACTGCGCCATGTCCCCTCCAATCGGCCTGACCCTACCGCTACTGGCCGTTGTTCCAGCCACCGACTCGGCCGGTACTTCTTGCTGCGCCGGCGACCCGGATGGGCGATGCTGGTAACTGAACGTGAGGAGGTGACGTCGATGCCGACCACCTGGACCATCGAAGTGAGCTTCAGCGAGGACGACGTCCGGACCGACGCCAACGCGGTGCTACGGATGACCGATGGTGCCGAACTGACCGCGAACGGTCACGCCCGCAGAAATCCCGCCGACCCGGCGCGTCCGAAGATCGGCGAGGAGATCGCGACTGCTCGGGCGCTGTCACACCTTGTTCATCAACTGCTGGACAAGGCGGCCGGCGAGCTCGAGGAGGTCACGCACGAGCCGGCCCAGCTGCACGTCTGATAAGAGTCGACACTCGGTCAGGTCGACCGGCGTAGGCGCGGGGTAGGAATCGGGGCGTGCGCACCGGTCGCCGCGATTCGACCGGCGGCGTCGTGCGCCCACGCCACCAGCCCGGTCACATCGATCCCGTGCGGGGGATGGTCTGCGTAGGCGGCGACGCGGGCGGCGCCCCTGTCGAGCAACTGCACCGCGCCCCGCGCGTTCCCGCGCTGTACGTGGGTCATGCCGACGGCAAGCTGGGCAAGCCCGCGCCACAACTCACGCTCGGGCTCCGCCGCGGCCTTCCAGGTGCCTTCCAGTACCTCGTGGGCATGGAAGGCACGACCGGCATCGAGCAGCCGCTGAGCTTCGGCGAGCGATTCATCCGGCGGCAGCGTCAATCCCTCGGGTACCCCTTCTACACCGACCGAACCATGTGGTAGCGGCCTGCCGAATTCGTCGCGGGGCCGGGCGTTGCGTGCACGTCCGGCCGCGTCACGATCACGATCCACCGCACGGCCTCCTCGTCTCTATACCGATACCGTAACCCGCCCGATCTTGAGACAACCCACAACGTCCGACGCTGTGGATTGTCTCAAGATCGGGCGGGTCATGCTGGCAGGAATGACAGCCGGAGCTTGCGGGTCGGATTGTCGACGTTCGTGTCGACCAGCACCACGCTCTGCCAGGTTCCCAATGCGGGTTGGCCGCCGATGACCGGGAGCGTGAGTGACGGAGACACGAACACGGGCACCACGTGATCACGGCCGTGCCCGGTACTGCCGTGCCGATGCCGGTAGATGTCCGTTGACGGCAGCAGGCGTCCCAGGGTGTCCTCTAGATCCGTTTCGGTACCACTGCCGGTCTCGATAAGTGCCAGGCCGGCAGTGGCATGCGGGGTGAAGGCGTGGCACAGCCCGTCGCCACGGCCGGAGCAGAACCGGCGTACCGCCTCGGTCACGTCGTTCACTAGTTCTGTGCCGGTCCGCAGCTCGATGACCTCGGTGTCCATGGCAACCCATTCAACCCCACATCGCTGCGCGGCCTACCGGCTTTGACGCAGGCGCTTCTCCGCACGTTCGACCGCCGCGCGAGCACGCTCGTACGCCTTCTCGGCCTGTTCATGGCGACGCTGCTCGCGCACCGCGATCTGCTTCGCCGCCATGACCTGCTGGTCGATTTCGCGCACGTGCTCGCGCAATTCGGCGAGCCGTTTACTCAGGGTCGCGTGGTCGTCATTCGCACGTTCGGCGGCACGCGAACGTTCGGCCAACTCCTGTTCTGCATCGGACATCTCCTGCTGTGCTTCGCCGAGCTCTCGCTGTGCGGCCGCCTGGTGCTCATCGGTCTCCGCCGCGGTGGCCTTGCGGCTTTTCGGCTTCGCACGCTCGCCCCTGCGGCTCGGCGTGGCTGTCGCGGCCTGGCCCACTGCCGCAAAGCCGGGCCCGAACCCGGAATACGTGAGCGGCCGCACCAGCCGGCCCGATCGCACCTCTCCGGCCGCGTCGACACTCACCAGCGCCGCACCGAGCGTCTCCTGCACCTCTCGCAGCGTGTCGGCGCTGGCCGGAAGCTCTGCCTCGGCCGCGAGGGAGCCGGCGCGCTGGACAAGCCGGCCTTCCAGCTCGCGACGGGTCACGGTCAGAGATTGCAACCGCTTCCCGTCACCAGCCGCCATCGCCGCACCGAACTCATCGGTGAGCGCGAGCAGTTCCTCGACCTGCTCCTGCTGGTCCCGCCAGAGTTGATTGATCAGCCACGCGGTCTGGGTGGGGCGCCTGAGCTTACCGAGCTCACGGGCCAGTTCGCGCTGTCCGGCGGCCTTCGCCTCGGCCATGCGCTCATCACGGGCCGCAATGAACTCGTCGGGGCGAAGTCCGTACAGCTCGCCGGCAATCTCTTCGAACTCGGGCGATCCAGTCATCACCGCAAGTCTGGCACCGGCGGCACCCCTCGCGTGACACCGGGACGGCCTGCGTCACGCGCGCCCAGCACCCGCATGCGGCCGCGGGTCCGCGGGTGCTCCCCCTCTGTCGACCGCGCGAGTGGACTGGCGGACGATGAGGTGCGTCGCGATCGGGGTGTCTTCAGTGACGCCTTCGGGCTCCTCGACCGAGACGAGCACCTTCTGCATGATGAGCTCGCCAAGGGTCGCGAAGTCCTGTCGCACCGTGGTGAGCGGGGGATAGACATACCCGGCTTCGGGAACGTCGTCGAACCCGGCGACGCTCACGTCTTCGGGAACGCGGATGCCGCGCTCGCGCAGCGCGGAAAGCAGGCCGATCGACATGTGGTCGTTCGCGACGAACACGCCATTGCCCGGTTCGACATCGAGTTCGAGACCCAGCGCATAGCCGCTTGCCGCGGTCCAATCCCCGTGCAGGGGCTCGATGACCTCGAGCCGGCGGGCGCCCAGCTCGTCGCGCCATCCCCGCACGCGCTCGATCGCATCCGGGGCACTAGTGGGCCCGGCGAGGTGGACGATGCGGGTGTGTCCGAGTTCGGCAAGGTGGCGCACCGCTGACCGCGCGCCCCGGTACTGATCAATGGACACTATGCGCGGGCTGCGCCGGAGTGTCGCCGCGACCGCGACGAGGGGGACGTTCAGATCCAGTCCCCGCACCATCTCCAGGACCGCGACGTCGTTGACAACGATCACGATCGCGTCGACACGTTGGCGCAGTAGGCTCTCGACGAGGGAACGGACACCGGCGGGATCGACGTCGATCGCACTCACGGTATCGACGCTGTAGCGCGCGGCACGCGCTGCCACATTGAAATGCATCGCGATCGAAGTTGGACCGTAGTCCAACACCGCCGGCACGATCAGACCGATCGTGCGGGTGCGGCGAGTCACTAGGGCGCGAGCCGCCGGCGACGGACTGTAGCGCAGTTGCGCGATCGCCTGCTGGACGCGTGCTCGGGTCGCGGGGCGGACATTCGGCAAGTCGTTGATCACGCGCGAGACGGTCTGATGCGACACGCCGGCGAGCCGGGCGACGTCGAAGATGTTCGCCGCCCGTGTCGGTTCGTCCGCTGCGTTCACCACCTCACCTCACCCATCGGCATCGCCCGGACGTGCGACGAGGGCCAGCAGCGAATCGACCGTGAGTTGCTCTGCGGGCACAGTGTCGACGATGCAGCCGTCGCGAACAATGGCGACCCGATTCCCGACACGCAGCACTTCCTCCAGCTCGGCAGAGATGAACATCACCGACAAGCCATTGTCCGCGAGATCGCCGACCAGGTTCTGGATCTCGACCTTTGCGCCGACGTCGATGCCGCGCGTCGGCTCGTCGAGCACAAGCACTCGGGGCGACAGCGCGAGCAGCCGGGCGAGCAGAACCTTTTGCTGATTACCCCCGGACAACGTACCGGCGGGTCGGTCCATGTCCGGGGGCCTGATGTCGAGCGCCTCGATCCAGCTCGCCGCGAGCTCTCGTTGTCGCCACGACGGGATGCGGCGCAGCATCCCACGTTCGGCCTGGAGGGCGAGCGTCACGTTCTCGCGGACGCTGAGCGCGTCCACGATGCCCTCTGTGCGACGGTTCTCCGACGAGTACACCACGCCCAGCGAGATCGCATCGTGCGGGCCGCGCGGGCTCTGCCGGACTCCGCTGATGCGGATGATCCCCGCGTCCAGCCGGTCGATCCCCGTGATCGCGCGAGCGAGCTCCGTACGGCCCGCCCCCAGCAGTCCCGCCACGCCGAAGACCTCACCTTCTCGGAGATCGACGTCGGCATCCTCGATACCGGGGTTCACCGTGACGCCACGGGCGCTGAGGTACGGCTCGGTGGCCTCGTCGCCGACGTCGGCGCGGGATCTCGTGTGCAGCGACGCGGCACTGCGCCCGAGCATCGCCTGGACCAGGTCGATGCGCAGGACCTCGCGGGTCAAGTATTCGCCGATGAGCCTTCCGTCGCGCAGCACCGTCACTCGATCGCAGAGCTCGTAGACCTGGTCGAGGAAGTGTGACACGAACAAGATCGCCACACCCCTCGACTTCAGATCACGAATGACCCGGAACAGCTCCGACACCTCGTCGAAGTCGAGACTGGACGTCGGTTCGTCGAGCACGAGTACTTTGACGTCAGTCGAAATCGCGCGGCCGATGGCAACAAGCTGCTGGACGGCAAGCGAGTGCACGCCGAGCTTCGAGGCCGGGTCGATGTCGAGCCCGAGCTCACCGAGCACGGTGCGGGCAAGCTCTCGCGTGCGGCGCCAATCGATCACGCCTAATCGGCGGGGCTCCCGGCCGAGAACGATGTTCTCGGCAACCGAGACGTTCGGCAGCAGGTCGATCTCCTGATAGACGGTGCGGACACCCGCGGCTTGCGCATCATGCGGAGTGCCGAAGTGCACCGTTTTACCGTCGAGACGAAGGACGCCGGCGTCCATCGGCAGGGCGCCGGTAATAGCCTTGATCAGCGTCGATTTCCCCGCACCATTCTCGCCCATGAGCGAATGCACCTCACCGGAGAACAGCCGGAAGTCGACGCCGTCGAGTGCCACTTCGGCCCCGAAGCGCACTGTTGCCCCGGTCAGTTCGAGGAGCGGCGTCCCCTCGTGCATCTGTTCATCATCCCGTGTGAGTAGCACTGCCCCGCCGCGCTCCGTGGACCGCGCGGGTTCTATTTTCGGCGTTCGGACCTGGCGACGATCAGGCGCTGCACGACGATGAACAACAGCAGCAGCGTACCTATGATGATGCGCGTCCACGACTGCTCGGCACCCATGAACGAGATCACGGCCGTGATCGTGCCGTACACCAAAACGCCGATCATCGACCCGAGGACGTATCCACTGCCTCCGGTGAGGAGCGTTCCGCCGATGACGACGGCGGCGATCGTGTCGAGTTCGGTACCCACGCCGTTGAGCGGATATCCGGCCCCGGAGTACGCCGTGAGGGCTAGACCGGCCAGGCCGCCACACACGCCGCTGATGACGTAAACGAGCACCTTGGTGCGGGCTACGTTCAGCCCCATCAGGTGGGCGGACTGCTCGCTTCCGCCGATCGCGTAGATCGTCCGCCCGAACCGGGTCCACTGCATCACGAGAACACCGATGGCGACGATGAGCAGCGCGATTATGCCCGTCGGGGTTATGTACCAATCGCCTAGGCGGAACCGGGTCGACTGGAGCCACAGCACGGCAGGGTCTTCGACCCTGATCGACGAGAGGCTGACCACGAACGCGAGCCCGCGAGCGAGAAACAGCCCGGCGAGTGAGGCGATAAAGGGCTGCACATCGAAGTACTGGACCAGCACGCCGATGAGCAGGCCGACGAGAGCGCCGCCGGCGATCATCAACGGGATAACGAGGACGGCCGGCAGGCCGTCGGCGAGCAGCTTCGCACCAAGGATTCCGGTGAAGGCCATCACCGAACCCACTGACAGGTCGATTCCTCCGGTGACGATGACGAACGTCATCCCAACCGCGAGGATCAGCAAGTATGCGTTGTTCAGCAGCAGTGCGGACAGGTTGGACGGGGTGAGGAAGTTGCCGAAGTACAGCTGGGCCCCGGCGAACAGCAGTAGCAGAATGACGACCGCGGCGAAGGTCGGCAGGAGCGATGAGTGCCGGCTCATGAAGGTGCCGTAGCGCGCGGCGAGCGACGTCTTCGAGTGGGTCAGCATTTCGGTTCGGCTCATCGCGATGTCACCTTTTCGTCGCGTGCTGACGCGTCGCCAGATGACCCTGAGCCGGCCTGAGCCGTTCTCACACTCGCATCGTCACCTGCAGCGGAGCCGCCGAGGGATCTCAGCGATCGGATCAGACTCCGGGCGGCTCTGTGGACCCGCCGCGACTGGATCAGAACCACGATGATCACGGCGGTAGCCATGAAGACGGGGCTCGCCGCCGGCGGTACTCCGAGGAAGGTGATGGTCGAGATCAGCGTCTGGATCGTGAAGACTCCGATGACGGTCCCCGCGATGCTGAACTTGCCGCCCATCAGCGATGTGCCACCGAGCACGACCGCGAGAATCGCATAGAGCTCGATGTACAGGCCCGCGGCGTTGGCGTCGGCCGCCATGATGTTGGAGCTGTACAGGATGCCGGCGATGCCGGCCAGCGCCCCACTGGCGATGTATGCCCCCCAGGTGATGCCGCGCGACCGAACACCCGCGAGGTGGCTGGCCTTCGGGTTGATGCCAACCGCTTCGGTCAGCACGCCGAGGGCGGTGCGACGCTCCACGAGGGCGACAACCGCGATGGCGACGATCGACACGTAGAAGGCGAACGGGAAGCCGAGAATGTAGCCCTGGGCCATGAACTTGTACGGGTCGCTGTTGACCGTCGTGATGAAGCCGCCGGTGATGAGAAGCGCGATGCCACGCCCGGCGAGCATGAGTACGAGCGTCGCAATGATCGGTTGGATGCCGAGGACCGACACCAGGAACCCGTTCCACGTGCCGAGCACGAGTGAAACGAGCACTGCTACGACGATCGCGAGCGCGACGACGGACGGCTCGTGCGGCGTAGGTGAGGCGTCGATGATGGTCAGCGCCACCGCGCCGGACACCGCCATCGTCGCACCGACGGACAGGTCGATGCCACGGGTGGCGATCACGAGCGTCATCCCGAGTGCCACGAGCATGAGCGGCGCGCTGTTGCGGAGGATGTCGATGATCGACCCGTACAGCTGCCCCTCCCGCATCGTCACACTCAGGAACGACGGCCGCGTGGCCGTGTTGATCGTGATGAGGGCGATGAGCGCCACAAGGGGCCAGAACAGCCGATGTGTTACGAGATTCTTCACGCCGCGTTCCCCTCGCGCCCGACGGCGATGTAGTCGATGAGTGCGTCGAGATCTACCTCGCGGGAGTCGAGCTCTCCGATCTTGCGACGGTCCCGCATGACGATGACACGTTGGGCCAAGCGAAGCACCTCCTCGAGCTCTGAGGAGATGAAGATCGCTGACAACCCCTGCTCGGACAGTTCCGCGACCTTGCGCTGGATGTCGGCCTTCGCGCCGACGTCGATACCGCGGGTCGGTTCGTCGAGCACTATAAGCCGCGGAGCGGTGGCGAGCCATCGCGCCAGAAGCACTTTCTGTTGATTGCCCCCGGACAGATTGCCGGCCAACTGATCCGGATTCGCTGGGCGGACGTCGAGAGCCTTGATGTAGTTGTCGACGACCACCTGCTGCTCGCTGCGCCGGATCCGGCGCCTCCAGCCGCGGCGCGCCTGGATGCCGAGCACGATGTTCTCGGCAACTGTCAGGTCTGCGACGACGCCCTCTTCGTGGCGGTTCTCAGATGAGAACGCGATGCGCTTGTCGATGGCGTGACGAGGCGATGTCAGCTTCGCCGGCTGGCCGTTCACCTCGACGTGCCCCGAGTCGGGTCGGTCGGCTCCATAGATGAGGCGGACCAGCTCCGTACGACCGGACCCCAGCAGACCGGCGATCCCCACCACCTCGCCGTCGTAGACATCGACGTCCGCCGGCTCGAGAACGCCGCGCCGGCCGATCCCCTTCGCACGCAGCACCGGTGTCGCCGTGCGGTCGATGGCTCGATCGGCCTTCGTGGAGATCGCGTCGAGCTCGTCGAGCTCGCGTCCGATCATCTTGGTGACGAGTTCGCCGCGAGGCAGGTCCTTGACCAGGTACTCGCCGATCAACTTGCCGTTGCGCAGCACTGTGACACGATCTGAGATCTCGTAAACCTGGTCAAGGAAGTGGCTGACGAACAGCACTGCAACGCCTCGATCCCGCAGGTCGCGGATCACCGCGAACAGCTGCTCGACCTCCCCACGGTCCAAGCTCGAGGTCGGCTCGTCGAGGATCAGCACTCTCGCGTCGAGCACCATGGCCCGGCTGATCGCGACCATCTGCTGGATCGCGATGGAGTGGCTGGACAGGGTAGACCGGGTGTCGATGCGCAGGCCCAGATGCTCCAGGTGCCGCGCAGCCTCGCGGTGCACGACCTTCCAGTCGATCCCGCGCCGGTTCCGCGGCTCGTGCCCGAGCATCACGTTCTCGCCGACCGACAGGTTCGCGCAGAGGTTCACCTCTTGATATACCGTCGAGATGCCGGCCGCCTGCGCGTCCGCTGTGCCGGCGAAGATTCGGGACTCGCCGGCTACGGTGATCGACCCGTTGTCGATCGCGTACACGCCGGTGAGAGCTTTGATCAGGGTGGACTTCCCGGCACCGTTCTCGCCCATGAGCGAATGCACCTCGCCGGGACGCAGTACGAAGTCCACGTCGTCAAGGGCCAAAACGCCGGGAAACCGGATGGTAATGCCATGCATCTCCACGATCGGACGGTCTTCAGTTCCCGCCGGCTCTTGCTCGATCACCATCTCACTCCAGGTGGTGTTCGGTCGGGGAACCGGCGGTAACTGGTTCCCCGACCAATCCCTGATCTGCTCGCTCGTGCTCTTGCGGATCAGTACAGACGCTCGTCGATCACCGCAGCCGCGTCCTCCGCCGTGAAGGTCTGGTCTTCCACGTAGGCGAACTTCTCGACTTCCTCGCCTGCCAAGACGTCCTTCACCAATTGCGCGGCCAGCTCGCCCAGCAACGGGTTGCACTCGACGACGTAGTTGATCTTCCCGTCGATGAGAGCCTGAAGGCCGTCCCTGACGGCGTCGACCGACACGATCTGGATGTCCTGGCCCGGGACCATACCGGCCGCCTCGATGGCGTCGATCGCGCCGAGGGCCATGTCATCGTTGTGGGCATACAGCAAGTCGATGTCCGACCCGTGCTTCTGCAGGAAGCCCTCCATGACAGTCTTACCGTCGGCGCGGGTGAAGTTGCCGGTCTGGGAATCCAGCGTCGTGATCGCGGTGCCCGCGATCGCCTCCTCGAAGCCTTCCGCACGGTCGTTGGCCGGAGCCGAACCTGTCGTACCCTCGAGCACGACCATGTTGGTCGGCGTGTCGCCGAACGTCTCGGCGGCCCACTCGCCGGCCATGACGCCCTCGCGCTTGAAGTCGAGACCGACCCAGGCCGCGTACAGGTCCTCCGATGCCGACACGGTACGGTCCTCGAGGATGACCGGAATGCCCGCACTCTGTGCCTCTTGAAGCACGTCGTCCCAGCCGTCCTCGACGATGGGCGCGATAACGATCGCGTCCACGCCCTGGTTGATGAAGCTGCGCACCGCCGCTATCTGCGCCGCCGGGTCGTTGTCGGCCGCGTTGAAGATCAGGTTGAAGCCGTTCTCCTCGGAGAAGGCCGCCCGCATCGACTCGGTGTTGGCGCTACGCCAACCACTCTCGGACCCCGTCTGCGCGAAACCGACGGTGATTAGCTCTTCGCTGCTCTCGCCCGCGTCCGTCCCGGTGCCGTCCTCGCCCCCGTCCGACCCGCCGCAGCTGGCGACCGTGAGCGTCACGGCCCCCAACAGCACAACGCTGGCGAGAAGACTCTTTCTCTTCGTCATTCGCAGAACCTCCTCGTTCTGGTCCGGCTTGCACGCCAGACGTTTGCTCTAGAAGCGGGCCGTCCGCGGGATAGCCCGTGGCACGGAATGTTATCGTTAACATCCGCTCGCCAAGCAAGATGTTAACGGTAACATTTTGACAACATCTGGGCATGTCGTCGAGAGGCGCCAGCGAGAGCGCTGATCGGATCTACTGGCCTAGTTCGCCGCGTATGCCCAGGTAGATCTTCTCGGGACCGGCGCCGCAGCGAGAGAATCCGCCGTTTGACACACCCAATGTGAGCGCTAATTTCGCGACAGACTGCTAACGCCAACGGCACTGAGTTGTGTTAGCGCTCTCAGACCACGGGCGTGACGTGACATCGCGACCCGGACCGGCGCCGCGGTACGCAAGGACACTCAGGGGGTCGTCCACATCCGCGGACGACCCCCTGAGATGTCAGTTTGCTCCTCTACTGCATGCGTGCCCGGGTGTCGTCCTTCACGTTCTGGGTGGACGACTGACCCTCCTGCTTCACGTTCTCCATGGACTCCTGCGCGGATGCCTTGACCTCCTGCCCTGCTTCGGCCGCCCGGTCCTTGAGTTCCTGACCCATTTCCTGGCCGACGGACTTGGCTTCGTCCAGGACCGGCTGACCCTGCTCCTTGGCGGTCTCCACGAGCTTGTGCGCGGCTTGTGATTCCTTCTCGCTGGCCGGGATCAGCGAGGAGATCAAGGCACCGGCACCGAAGGCGATCAGCCCTGCGGCCAGTGGGTTTCCTTCCGCCCGCTGCTGAACCGACCTGGCGGCATCCGTGGCAGTGCTCGTCGCGGAGTCGGCCAGGCCGGACGCGCGGTCGGTCACACCTCCGCCGGCGTCCTGAGCGCTGGTTCGCATGTTGTCCGCAGTGCCCATGACCTTGTCCTTCATCGATCCCAGCCGGTTGCGGACGGCACGCTTGCGGCGCTCCATCACCCGGCTGGGACTCACCTTGTCGTTGAGAGCGTCGAGGTTGCGCGAGAGATCGTCCCGGGTGCCCTCGATGTCTCTGGTCAGCTGTTCTTCTGTTCTTTCGCCCATTGGACGTCCTCTTTCAGTGTTTGCTGTGTCGTTTCAAGCGAAGGGTTGAATTCCTGGAACTCTTTCCTGCCACGCAGGCCGAGCACGGCCGCGGCGATGCCCCACACTGCCGCGACGATCAGCGCCGCCCAGGCGATGTGCATCCAGTTGTCCAGAAGGAGCATCAGACACAGGGACAGGAACAGGAGCGTCAGGTACGCCGCCACGGCGGCGCCACCGAGCATCCCTGCGCCGCGGGCGGCCTTCTTGGCCTCCTTCTTGGCTTCGGTCTTAGCCAGGTCGAGTTCTTGCTTGACCAGGTTGCTGAGATCACTGGCGATCTCGCCGACGATGTCTCCGATCGACCGCTCGTCCGCCTCCCCAGTGGTCGGTAGGCCACCGGTGGTTCTCTCGGAGTACGGCGCGCGATCGCTGTCTACATAACCGCGGGCACCGGATTCGGGAATGGTCATGTGGTGCCTCTCCTGTTTTGACCAGCGGCATAACGTCCGCCGCCCACGGATTGGGGATCTGCATAGCCCGGTCCCTGACTCGGGTAAGTTGTCCCCGTTGCCGGTGCGACACCGGCTGGGCTTGGGTCGCCGGGGCGCTGGGCGGCCGGCGGCAGCCCTGCTCCGCCACGAGCGTCGGGAACGCCGCGCATTTCGGTCGTCCTGGTCGTGTCCGTCGGCTCCTCGGAGCCCGCGTCCTTCGCACCGCGCGCGACCCGTCCGGCCACGACACCGGCCGCGAACGCGCTGAGCAGGAACGCGCCCGGCCGTCGGCGGGCGAAGCGCCTGACCTCATCCAGCATTTCGGACGGCTCGCGTTGGTCGAGCTTGTCGGTAACCGAGCGCGCGGTACTGGCCACCTGCTGCACGAGTTGGTTGGCCATCCCGCTGTTGTCTGTTTGACCGGCCATCTGCTCCAGGTCGTCAGTGAACGTACGCAGGTTGCTGACCAGACGGTCCCGCTGGGTCCGCGACTGATCCTCGACCTGGGTCTTGGCCTCGCCGAGCAGGTTTCGGGCCTGCTGGCGCGCGTCGGTTGCCACCTGCCGAGCTTCATCCTTGGCTACGCCGCCGACGTGCCTTCCGGCTTCGGCCGCGTTGCCTGCGGTCTGCTTGGCCTGCTCCTTAGTGCCCGAAGGTTCGTCGTTGGACATTGGGCGCTGATAATCGGCTGAACTCATCTCTTGCCTCCGTGATCTTTCCGCAGCTCATCGCCGCTTTTCTGGGCACACCCGTGTACCCCACCGGTGCAGGGCATACACCTCTTCTCCGGCGGCAGGGGCGTTTGGCCGGAGAACCGGAGGCCAAGCTTGGCCTCCAATCGATCAATCGATGAGTCTCGGACGGCCGCACTGCCAATCCATCAGAACCCACTGGATGTGTCCCGATGCTAAAGATCCTCGCGTTCCTGATGGTCACGATGGACGGGTACGACGAGGAACCGGAGCAGGAGTTCGACTTCTGGAACCTCGACCCGGAGTTTGACGAGTTCGCGGTAGCGCAGCTCGACGAGGCGGACACGCTGCTGTAGAGCCGGGTCACCTACGACGGAATGGCGGCGTACTGCCCGTGACAGTATTCCGCGGACACGTAGCACACTGGACCTGTGACCAGGAGCGGCGTACTGGAGCAAGCGCGGGCGGCGTTCGCCGAACGCTTGTGGGGGGATGCTCGCGCGAAGTTCGAGACGGCGGACGCCACCAAGTCGCTTGATCTCGACGATCTCGAGAAGTTGGCGCTGGCCTCGTACTTGACCGGCCATGACGCTGAATCCACTCGGGCGTGGACACGAGCTCACCATGAAGCCATCCGCCGCGGCGATCCGCGGCGCGCCGCTCGGAACGCCTTCCTTGTCGGGTCTGGCCTTATCTTCCGAGGCGAGACTGCCCCGGCGATGGGATGGTTCGCGCGCGGCGGACGCCTGCTTGAAGGCTGCGGCGAATGCGCAGAACACGTCTGGCTGCAGACGTGGAATGCCTTCGCACAGATGTGGCGCGGAGACCCGGAGGGTGCAGAGACCGCGTTCGCCGTGAGCGTCACCCGTGGTCAGCGTTTCAATGACACCGACCTAGTGGTCATGTCACGCCTAGGCCAGGGTATGTGCTTGATCGTCCAGGGCCAGCGCCAAGCGGGGTTGGCGCTGCTCGACGAAGTCATGGTCGCCGTCTCCTCTGGCGAGGTCTCCACGGTGTACGCAGGAATCGCGTATTGCACGGTGATCGCCGGCTGTGCGGAGCTCTTCGATCTGCAGCGTGCGAGGCAATGGACGGCCGCACTGACCCGCTGGTGCGATTCCCAGCCCGATCTCGTGCCATACCGGGGTAATTGCCTGGTCCATCGGTGCGAGCTCCTGCAGCTGGAAGGTGCGTGGACCGACGCGATGAAGGCCGCCCGGCAAGCCTGCGACCACCTGTCCGGGCCGGTCAGATGGGACACGCTGGGCTCGGCGTACTACCAGCTCGGCGAGCTTCAGCGGCTGCGTGGCCTTTTCGCCGAGGCGGAGGACAGCTATCGCAAGGCCAGCGCTGCCGGCCGCCGGCCGGAGCCGGGCCTCGCGCTGCTTCGGCTGGCGCAGGGACGCATCGATGTGGCGACCGGTGTCCTGCGCCGCGCCCTGGAGGAAACCTCGGATCCGTCAGCGCGGTCTCGTCTACTTCCCGCCGGCGTCGAGATCATGATCGCCTCCGGGGATGTGGCGTCGGCTCGCGCGGGCGCGGACGAGCTCGGGCAGATCGCGGCGCTGTTGGACGCTCCCTATCTCCGTGCGGTGGCTGCCTCGGCTGCGGGAGCGGTTTTGCTTGCTGAGGGCGACCCACGATCGGCGCTGCGCAGCCTTCGGCTCGCCGGATCGGCGTGGCGGGACCTGGAGGCTCCTTACGAGACAGCCCGCGTCCAGGTCCTCATCGGTCTCAGCTGCGCTGCGCTCGGCGATCCCGACACGTCCGTGATGGAGCTCGACGAAGCAAGGAGAGTCTTCAAGCAGTTGGGGGCCAGGCCGGACGTCGAGAGACTCGACGCATTCACCAGGCAGCCCTACGGTCAGGGCGCTATGGGTCTGACCGCGCGCGAGGTGGAGGTACTCCGGCTCGTCGCATCGGGCAAGACCAATCGGGCGATCGCGACCGAGCTCAGCCTCTCCGAGAAGACCGTCGCCCGCCACGTCCACAACTGCCTCACCAAGCTCGCAGTGCCGTCCCGTGCGGCAGCCACCGCCTACGCGTACGAGAACGGCCTCATCTAGGCGCAATACACAGAAGTGACCATGCCTCCGGGCGCGCCCTGGACAGTTTGGCCGAAGCGATCCGGCAGCTGCATGCCTAGCGTTCCTCTCCTCTGATGACGTTCTCAGGAAGGAGCCGGAGATGACAGGTCAGCAGCACGAGACAGCTCAGCACGGAGAGCACGCCGCCCCTGTCGATGCCTGGGACGCGCTCGCCGCCCGCTACGACGAGCACGTCGCCCCAGGCGAGGCCGAGGTGGCAATGGCGGGACTTCGCCTGGCGAGGCTGCAACCGGGCGACACCTTTCTCGACGTCGCCGCTGGGCCCGGCGGCTTGAGCCTTCCGGCGGCACGGCTCGGCGCGAGGGTACTGGCCACCGACTGGTCACCGAAGATGATCGACCACTTCAACGCACGTGTGAGTACCGAAGATCTTGACGCGGAAGGGCGGGTGATGGACTGCCACGCACTCGACCTCCCCGACGACAGCTTCGACGTCACCGGCTCACTGTTCGGCGTCATGCTCGTTCCCGATCAGGCACAGGCGCTGCGGGAGATGGTGCGGGTGACGAAACCGGGCGGACGGGTTCTCGTCATCGCATACGGGAACCCAGCCGATTTCGAGGCTCTGCACGTGTTCATCAGCGCGGTGCAGGCGGTGGTCCTCGACTTCGCAGGACCGCCGGAGGATGAACCGCCGCTGGAGTTCCAGCTCGCCGACCCGCATGTCCTGCGGCAGCGACTCCTCGACGCAGGACTGAGGGAAATCACCGTAGACACGAGCAACGATGAGCGCATTGCCGTGCGAACGGGACAGCAACTGTGGGACTGGACCATGGGCGGTAACCCGCTCCCGGGGATGCTCGTCGCCGACCTCACCGACCACCAGCGCATGGACATCATCACGGTGCTCGACGGCATGGTCCGAGAGCGCTCCGGGGGCAACCGCGAGGCCGTGCTGACCGCGCCGCTGAACATCGGGGTCGGCACCAAGTAGGCACACCACTCAATAGGGCTTGGTGGGCCGCCGGGGACTCGAACCCCGAACCCGAAGATTAAAAGTCTCCTGCTCTGCCAGTTGAGCTAGCGGCCCCTCCGTCGAGGATACCCACGGTGGCGATCTTGCAGAGCCGAGGGCGCGTGAGGAAGGCGCACGGCCCAATCCCGTGGCGCCGCTGCGACGAGTTCTGCCTTCGGCGCCAAGGCCTTGTCCCGCACCAGGCCTTCGAAGTTCTCGGCGCGGTGTCGGGTAACGGGCGGAGTACGACCGAAGAGACCACAACACACTTTCCGATCGAAATCGTGACGCGGCAGAACGGGTCCGTGAGCATCTCCTCGTAACAGGCATGCAACACGCACGCCATCGCAGGCCATCCGGCTAAGGAGATGACCGTCGTGATCACTGGTACAACTCAGCGCTTCAGCCTCGGCAAGCCGGGCGCCAGGAGGCTGGCTTTAGCCGCATTCGCACTCCCGCTCGCGATCGCTTCCGCCGGCTGTGGCGGCACTGAAGGTGACGCGGACCCGGCCGCCGACGACACCGAAGACTCGGCTCCGGTCGTATACCCAACCACCACCCTGCACTTGATGGCGCCTGCCGCACCCGGCGGGGGCTGGGACACCACCGCCCGCACCATTCAGCAGACGCTCCGCGACGCCGACCTGGTGAACGGGCATTCCGTCGAGGTCTACAACGTCGAGGGGGCGGCCGGCACGCTCGGGCTCGCCGAGCTGGTGACCCAGCACGAGGGTGACGCCCATCGGCTGATGATCTCCGGGCTGGTCATGGTCGGAGGCGTGGTTACCAACGACTCGGCTGTCAATCTCACCCAGACGACTCCGATTGCAACGCTCACCGCGGAAGCCGAGGTCATCATCGTTCCCGCGGAGTCTGAGTACGAGACGTTGGAACAACTCGTCAACGACTTCAAGACCGACCCGGCGTCAGTGACGTGGGGCGGTGGCTCGGCCGGTGGCACCGACCACGTTCTGGTAGGACTGCTGGCTAAGGCGGCCGACGTCGATCCCGCCGCGATCACGGACAAATACGTCGCCTACTCAGGAGGCGGCGAGGTCAAGGCCGGTTTGTTGTCCGGAGATCTGACCGCGGCGGTCTCGGGCGTGAGCGAGTTCAGGGATCTGGTCGAAGCCGGCGAGGCGCGCGCGCTTGCCGTATCGAGTTCCGCACCATTGGACGCTGGCGCCGACGAGCCGACTCCCACCATCATCGACGCGGGATATGACGTCGAGCTCATGAACTGGCGCGGCGTGGTCGCTCCGCCGGGAATCGGCGAAGCGGAGCGCGCATCGATCGTGACGCTGATCGACGAAATGCGCTCGTCGCCCGAGTGGCAGGAGGTTCTCGAACAGCAGGGCTGGGAGGACTTCTACGTCAACGGCGACGAGGCCGCGACGTTCTTCCAGGACGAGAGCGCCCGGATCACCGAGGTGCTCACGGACATAGGACTGGCCGAGTAGATGGCTGTGACCAGCGGCCAGCCGCGGTCGGAGGCGGTGTCCGCCGCCGCCTCCGACCACGGCCAACGCCGCGGGCAGTCGCGGATCCTTGGCCTTGTCGTGCTGGCCACCGGCCTACTCCTCCTTCGCGAGGCTATCGCCGAAGCCGGCGATAGCGGCCTCACGATCGACGGCCCGCGGTTATGGCCAGTCGTGGTGACAGTGGGCTGGATCGCCTTGGCCGTGGCGTACCTGCTGCAGCAGGTCGTGGTGCCGGCCTGGGTCAGCCGCCACGAGGCCGATGAGATTCCGGGCGCCCGTGTGCGGTGGGACTGGCGAACACCCGCGGGCTTGACCGCGGCGCTTGTCGGCTACTCATTGGTCGTTGAGCTATCCGGAGTGGGCTACGTGTTGGCCACGGCCGCCTTCTTCGTCGTTGCGGCGCGGCTGCTCGGCAGCCGCCGCGTAGGCCGAGACCTGGTCGTTGGTGTCACAGTGCCAATCGTCATCTACCTAGGCTTCACCAGGTTGCTGGACATCCCACTGCCTCAGGGGGTGATCCCACTGTGAACGTCTTCAGTGATCTCTTGCAGGGCTTCGACACCGTCCTGAGCCCGGAAAATCTGCTGTTCGCCGCGCTCGGCGCAACACTCGGCACGCTCATCGGTGTTCTTCCGGGAATCGGACCGGCCTTGACGATCGCCCTGCTGCTGCCGCTCACCTTCAGCATGAACGACCCGACGGGGGCTTTCATCATGTTCGCCGGGATCTATGCCGGCGCGATGTACGGGGGCTCGACGACCTCGATCCTGGTCAACACACCCGGCGAGTCGGCTTCGGTCGCGACCGCCATCGAGGGCTACCAGATGGCCCGGCGGGGTCGTGCCCGCACTGCGCTGGCCACCGCTGCCATCGGGTCCTTCGTCGCCGGCACCATCTCTATCGTCCTGCTGACGTTCGTGGCCGAGCCGGTCGCCTCCGTCGCGGTCAAGTTCCGGGCATCGGACTATTTCGCTCTCGCCATCCTCGCCATGGTGTCGGTCACGGCGCTGGTCGGCCGTTCTCTCGTGCGCGGGCTCATGTCGCTGTTCTTCGGACTGTTCCTCGGACTCATCGGCATCGACCAGCTGACCGGCCAGGACCGGTTCGCATTCGGCCGCCTGGAACTGCTCGACGGCGTTGACATCGTCATCGTCATCGTCGGCCTGTTTGCGATCGGCGAGACGCTTTACGTCGCAAGCAGGCCCGGCCAGATCCCCGAGCACGTTGCCCCGCTGGAACCAGCGAAGGGCCGGTTCGGCTGGCTCAGCCGTGACGACTGGCGGCGCTCCTTCATGCCGTGGATACGCGGCGCTGGAATCGGCTTCCCGTTCGGCGCCCTCCCGGCCGGAGGCGCGGAGATCCCGACGTTCCTGTCGTATACCTACGAGAAGCACCGCTCCAAGCACAAGGAGGAGTTCGGCAGCGGTGCCATCGAAGGCGTCGCCGGACCCGAAGCGGCGAACAACGCGTCGTTCTCGGGCGTCCTGGTGCCGTTGCTGACGCTTGGGATCCCCACCTCGGCCACAGCGGGGGTACTACTCGCCGCGTTCCAGATCTTCAACCTCCAGCCGGGCCCGCAGCTGTTCGAGAAGTCGCCGGACCTGGTGTGGGCGCTCATCGCGTCCCTCTACATCGGGAACGTCATCCTGCTCGCGCTGAACCTTCCGCTGATCCGGATCTGGGTCAAGGTCCTGCAGATCCCTCGGCCGGTGCTCTACGCCGGCATCCTGGTGTTCGCGACCCTCGGTGTGTACGGGATCTCCGGCAGCATCTTCGATGTGCTGGTCGCCTACGGGATAGGCATCGTCGGACTGTTCATGCGGCATCATGACTTCCCGCTGGCGCCGGTGATCTTGGGTGTCATTCTCGGTCCGATGATGGAGATACAGTTCCGCCGCGCCCTGCTGGTCTCCGACGGAGACCTGTCTGTGTTCATCACCCGGCCGCTGACGCTGTGCCTCTTGCTTCTTGCCGTGGTCGCGTTGGTATTGCCCTACGTACCGAGGATCGTCGCCCGCACTCGCGGACGCGAGGCCGAAAAGATCGCAATCGGCACCGAGGATTGATAGCGAGCGTGCCCGCCACACCCCCAGCATTTGCCGGCCGCGGCCGTCAGCTCCCCGTCCACCGGTATCGGCGTTCGGGTCTGCCAGTTCCGCCGTACTTCAGCCGGACTGCCGCTAGGCCGGCAGCGACGAAGTACTCCAGGTATCGGCGGGTACTCACCCGTGACAACCCGGCTACAGCCGCTGCTTCGGCCGCCGACAGATCGCCGCCGGCGCGACGGAGCGTGCCGGCAACAAGCTCGGCCGTGGGCCGGGCAAGCCCTTTGGGCAGGCTGGACCGAGCCGACCGGAGCGCCCCGAACAGACGATCCACGTCATCCTGTGCCACGTCGCCCGAGCTGTCGAACCGGTGCTGGGCCGCCGCATATCGTTCGAGACGATCCCGCAGGTTCTCGAAGGTGAACGGCTTGATCAAGTAGTGGACAACGCCTCCACGCAGTGCAGTCCGGATCGTGTCCACGTCGCGCGCCGCGGTGATGGCCAGGACGTCGACTTGTGCGTCGTCCTCACGTAGCCGGCGCAACACTTCGAGGCCGGAGAAATCCGGCAAGTAAATGTCCAGCAGAACGAGATCGGGGCGCAGCCGTCCAACCTCTGCAATCGTCTCTTCGCCCGTGTGAGCCACTCCTGCGACAACGAAGCCGGGAATTCGCTCCACGAATCCACTGTGAACCTTTGCGACCATGAAGTCGTCGTCGGCGACCAATACTTTGATCACGCCGCACTCCCTATCGCCAGCGGCAGGCGAACAGTGAACACCGATCCCTGCACGTCGATCGTGCCGCCACGACGAGCACAGAGCAGTCGGGCCATCGCCAGCCCCAGGCCCCGGTGCCCATCGCCGGACTTGGTTGTGAATCCCAGCGTGAACACCTCGTCAATCATGTCGGGAGCAACTCCTTCACCGGAGTCGCGCACTGTCACGGTGATCTCGCCGTTGGACGTCCGCGCTCCGACCTCCACCCACCCACCCGGACTGAGCGCGTCGACCGCGTTGTCGACCAGGTTGCCGACCACGGTCACAAGATCAGCGGCGAGGGTTTCGTCCAGGGGGTCCATGACTGAGCCCGGGGCAATTCGCAGTTCCACGTTCTGCTCCGCGGCGAGACTCGCCTTGGCGATGAGCAGCGCACCCAAAGCTGGGTCCGCGATACGCGAGGTGACTTCGCATATGAGCTGCTCGTGGGCCTGGCTGGCGAGGGTGATGTATCGGATCACCTCGTTGTATTCGCCAAGCTCGACCAGACCGGCCACCGTGTGCAACTTGTTGGTGAACTCATGTGCTTGCGCACGCAGCGTGTCGGTGGTGTGGCGGCTCACGTCCAGCTCCCGCCGAAGGACGGCCAGCTCGGTACGGTCGCGAAGCGTGGTAACCGAACCGGCCAACCGGCCGCGGACGACGACTGGCATCTGGTTGAGAACGAGCACTTTGTCATCTCGCACCACGACCTGGTCCGGGCCGGTGACTTTACCGGTAAGCACCTCACGCAGGTGATCGCCGAGTTCGAGCGCCGTCAGCGATCGGCCGACCGCGTCCGCCGGCAGGCCGAGCAGGCGGACCGCTTCGTCGTTCACCAGCGTGATCCGGTCAGCGGTGTCGACTCCAATGACGCCCTCTTTTATGCCGTGCAGCATCGCCTCACGATGCTCGACGAGACCCGTGATCTCACCGGGCTCCAGGCCGAGAGTCTGCCGCTTGATCCGGCGGGAGAGCAGGAGCGATCCGGCGACGCCGAGCGTCGCACCAAGGAGGAGGTAGGTCAGCAGGTCCGGGGTCGCCGCCGCCAACTGCTCGCGCATGGTCGGATACGTTCTGCCGACAACGACCAAGCCGACTATCTCGCCGTTGTCCTCGTTGAACACCGGCTCATGCGCGACCAATGCCTCCGTTCCGTCATTGATCACTCCGACCCACGAACGGCCAGTGAGAGCGTCGCTTTCGCCCAGCATCGCCGGGCGGCCGGTGTCCGGTCCGGTGAGCACGTGGCCGCCGTCGTCGACGATCTGAACGAACGAGACACCAGAGACGCCGCGAGCACTCTCAGCCTCAACCGCCAGCGCGTCGCGCCAGCGGGCTGGGTCCTCCAACCCGAGTCGGATCGGCGCGTTGCTGCCCAGGCTCGTGGCGAGAGAACGAAGCCGCCGGCCCTCCTCGTTGCGGAAGCGGGAGTCGGACTGGGCGATGGACACAGCGGCAACAGCGCTGACGGCGAGCAGCACGATGCACAACTGAAGCAGCAAGAACTGCCTCGCCAGCGACATCTTCCAGCGCATGATCTGCTTCCGTTCGCCGGGCGTACTCGCCGTCGCAGTACGGTCGTGCCGGTGACCACAGCAAACGCCACAATGGGCGGGTCGGGCAAGCCTTGGGAAAAGAGACCTACGACCACAACGACCACAACGGAATGCGCGACCACAAGTGATGACACCGACGTCCAGCCGGGAGGAGCATCTGTCCAAGGCTACGAAGGAGCATCCGATGGGACGATGGCGCCGCCTCGCGCTGGCCGGCGCGGCGGCCGCACTTGCTCTGGTTGCATGCGCCGGTGACGACGACAGCCTGTCCGGCCTGCGGATCATGGTGCCAAACGCGCCAGGCAGCGGCTATGACGCGACCGCGCGAACCGTCGCAAAGGCGCTAGATGATTCCCGGATCGCCCACAGTGTCGAGGTGTTCCACCTGCCCGGCGCCGGTGGGACGGTCGGGTTGCAGCGCATGGTGTATGAGGAGGGCAACGGGCAGCTGCTGATGCTCATGGGTCAGGGCATGGTGGGCGCTCAGTACACCCACAGGTCCGCCGCAACACTCGAAGAGACCACACCGATCGCCCGCCTGATCGAGGAGCCGGAAATCGTCGTGGTCAGCGAGAACTCCCCGTACGACACACTGGCCGAGCTGGCGGCCGACTGGGTGGCCGACCCGAGCGAGGTCACCGTTGGCGGCGGTTCGACTCCCGGCGGCCCGGATCACCTGGCACCGATGCTCATCGCCAAGGCAATAGGGATTGCACCGAAAGACGTCACTTACGTGCAACATGACGGGGGCGGTGCCCTCCTCGCGGCAATCCTTGACGAGCGAGTGGCCTTCGGGGTCTCCGGCGTCGGCGAATACGCCGACCAGATCAAATCCGGCCAATTGCAGGCGCTGGCCGTGACCAGCGAGGAGCGTCACCCAAGTTTTCCGGATGTTCCAACCCTGCAAGAGTCTGAGGTCGACGTGGTGTACGTGAACTGGCGCGGCATCGTCGCACCCCCGGGCCTTCATAGCGCCGACGTCGAGGCGCTTCAGGATGCCATCGCCGAGCTCCACGCATCGGCCGAGTGGCGAGATGTCCTGGTCAGGAACGGTTGGACCGATGCCTTCCTGGCGGGCGCTGATTTCGGCGCGTACATCCACGACGAGAACGCCAAGTTGCTGGCTATCCTCACGGACTTGGGGCTGGCCGCATGACTCGGCCGCCACACCTACCTGTCGGGCTGGAGTGATCTTTCGTAGGCAGCAGCGGAGACCACCAGATCCTGCCAGCTCATGCCGACGCTCTTGTACAGGCGCGGGCCAGGCGGTAGATCTGCCGTCCCGCGTACGACGTCGGCCAACCCGATGAGGCGGTCGGCGTCCAGCGCGCCTGACCGCACTGCCCCGATGACATCGCCGGCTTCGCGGAGCGCGGCAGTCCTGGCCTCCACGACGACGGTGCTACGGCTGACGGTCACGTCGTCCACTTCGCGCGCATCTGGCTCGTGCGATCCGATGGCCACGACGACGACGTGGTCTTGCAGAAGGCGACCGGAGAACAATGGTGTGCGCGCCGTGGTGCAGCAGGCCACGATGTCGGCCTCGGCCACGGAGTCGGGGGAGCCGGTAGTGGCGAGCAATCCGAGCGTGGAACGGCAGTGCTCGACCAGCGCCTCGGCTCGGTCAGGCGAGTGCGGGACGAGAGTGACGCGCTCGATCGGCCGGACGGCACGGAGGGCGTCAAGGTGACCCCATGCCTGCGGTCCGGTGCCGAACAGCACCAGGTGGCCGGCATTCGGCGGAGCGAGATGCCGGACGGCCACTGCCGAGACAGCCGGCGTCCGCAGTGCCGTCAGTGCCGCCCCGTCCAAGACAGCCACCGGGCTCAGCGTGAGCGCGTCGATAAGCAGATACACGGCCTGAATGCGCGGCAGGCCACGGGCGGGATTGCCCGGTGCCACGGTAGCGATCTTGACTCCGGCCCACTGGGCGGTGTGCGCCGGCATGATGAGGACATCGCCCCCGGCCAGATCGAGCACCTGACGAGCGGGGTCGGTCTCCGGGTCGAAGCCGGATCGCAGGAGCTCATCGATTACATCGATCGCCGCCGCCACGGGCATCAGAGTCTTCAGCGTGTCGGCCTCGATCCGCGGCAGCGCGTCGAGATTCATCGCAGCACGAATCCGGTCCCGAGTTCGTCGCGCGGATCGAGGACGAATACGTGCTCGCCCGTGATGAAAGCGTTGCCTCGTATCTCCGGGACGACTGCGGGCCGGCCCTCCGCTGTGGTCAGTTCTGCGACCCACGCGGTGAACCGGGTACCGATGATCGACTCATGGATCAATACCTGGCCCGGCGCGAGCCGGCCCTCGTCTGCGAGTAGGGCAACCCGCGCGGCGGTGCCGGAACCGCACGGGGACCGGTCGACCTGGCCGTCCGCGAACACAGTGACGTTGCGCTGGTGGATCTCGTCGGCCATGTCGCCGAGGTCGTCGTACCAGATCGTGCCGTATACGCCGGACAGCCTCGGGTCCGACGGATGCTGAGCCTGCGTTGCCTCGTCGAGCGCCCACTTGATCTCCCGGCCCACGGCGATGAGATCCGCGTAGTGATCAGGTGACACGCTCAGGCCCGCCGACTGAGCGTCGAGGCTGGCGTACACGGCGCCGCCGTACGCTAGATCGGCGTAGACGATCCCCTTGCGGGTCTCGACCGGCACTGAGCGATCCAGCACGAATGACGCGACGTTGCGGAATACGACGTGCTGGACCCGCCCGGCTTCGCAACTCACCCGCGCGATCACCCGGCCGGACGGCACGTCGATCGCCAGATCCGTCACGCCGTCGGACGCTGCTTCAATCCGTCCGGTCTCGACCAGCCAGGTCGCCAGCGCAACCGTGCCGTGCCCGCACGCCGTGGAGAACCCGTCCTTATGCCAGAACAGGACTCCGGCGTCGCCGCGATCGTCGTCAGGCGGCACGAGGAAGCAGCCGTACATGTCGGCGTGACCACGCGGCTCGTAGCACAAGAACCGACGGATTCGGTCGAGTTCCGGCGACCGCATGGCGTGCATCCGCCGATCGGCGACAGTGTCGCCTGGAATCCCCCTGATCTCCGACGTCACAATCCGGAACGGCTCACCAGCAGTGTGATAGTCCGTCGCCCGAATCTGAGCCTCCAGGGAGTCCCTTGTCACAGGGTCGCGCCGGATTCCGGGTCGAAGAAGTGCAGGCGTTCCGGGCTCACCGCCAGGGTTACCGGTTGTCCGGCGGTGACGGGTGTGTCCACCGGGAGCCGGACGGTGAACCTGGCCCGGTCTTCCGGCAGCAGCAGGATGTCCTCTGCAGACTTCGCATCGACCGCCGCGCGAGTCGCCTCGGTGTCTACGCGGGGCGCGTCGACGTCGAAGTGGATGTAGCGCTCGTCGCCGAGATCCTCCACAACGTCCGGCACCGCTTTCATCGTCGGCATCCCGTCGCCGGTCGCTGTCGTAAAGCCGGTCGGGCGTATTCCGACGACAACCTGACGATCTGAACCCGCCAGCGCCGAACCGGCCGGCAGCGGAATCGTCACGTCGGCGAAGTTCACCGACCCGTTGGCCACCCGACCCTGCACGAAGTTCATCGACGGGGAGCCGATGAACGCCGCGACGAACAAGTTGACCGGATGCCGGAACAGGTTCGTCGGCGTGTCGACCTGCTGCAGCACGCCGTCCCTCAAAACGGCGACGCGCTGGCCGAGGGTCATGGCCTCGACCTGGTCGTGGGTGACGTAGACGGTGGTGATCCCGAGCCGCTGGTGCAGCAGCGACAGCTGGGCCCGCATGGTCACCCGCAGTTTGGCGTCGAGGTTCGACAGCGGCTCGTCCAAGAGAAACACCTTGGGCTCCCGGACGATCGCCCGGCCCATCGCCACTCGCTGCCGCTGCCCGCCGGACAACGCCCCGGGACGCCGGTCCAGCAGCCGTTCCAGGCCCAGGATGTGGGCGACCTCGTCAACGCGCCGATCCCGCTCGGTCTTCTCGGTACGCCGCATGCGCAGCCCGAAGCCCATGTTGCGGCGCACCGACATCCGCGGGTAGAGCGCGTAGCTCTGGAACACCATTGCGACGTCGCGATGCTGCGGCAGCTTGGTCGTGACGTCCTCGTCGCCGAGGTAGACGCGCCCGCCGGAAACCTCCTCGAGCCCGGCGATGACCCGCAGTAGCGTCGACTTCCCGCAGCCGGACGGGCCGACGAGCACCATGAACTCGCCGGGCTCGATCTCGAGATTGACGTTGTCGACAGCCAGGACGTGGCCCTTGAACCGCTTGGTCACGCCCTGAAGTCGGATGCCTACCGGTTCCATCAATTCACCCCTTGAGCGCGCCGGCCATCAGACCACGCATGAAGAACCGGCCCATGAGGATGTACACGAGCAAGGTGGGGATGCTAGCCAGCGCCGCGGCCGCCATCGCCTCGTGGTACGGCACGACTTGACTGCCGGCCGTGTTGTTGAGCGCCACCGTGACCGGCCAGTGCGTCGCCCGGGTCACCACGACGATCCCGAACAGGAAGTCGTTCCACGCCTGCGTGAACTGCCAGATGATCGACACGGCGAAAGCCGGCAGCGCTATCGGCACCGCGACATAGGCGAATGTGCGCAGCATGCCCGCGCCGTCTACCTGCGACGCGTCGATGAGCTCGTCCGAGATCGACGCGAAGTACGACCTGAAGATCAACGTCGTGATCGGCAGGCCGTAGATGATGTGCACCAGCGCCAGCCCGGTCAGGTTCGTCAGCCCCGCGTCGCTCAGCACCTGCCGCAGCGGGATGAGGATCGACTGGTACGGGATGAACATCCCGAACAGGATCAGCGGGAAGACGATATCCGCTCCAGGAAACCGCCACTTGGACAGCACGAAACCGTTGGCCGCACCGAGCACGGACGAGATGATGCTCGCCGGCACCGCCATGACCAGGCTGTTGCGGAATCCGGTCTCCAGCTTCGGCCAGACCGTCCGGAACGTGTCAAGCGACAGCGCGTCCGGCAGCTGCCACATCTGCCGCGGGCTGACTTGGCTCGGGTCCTTCAGAGCGGTGACCACCAGCACGTACACCGGGATCAGGAACAGGCAGACCAGCGCGAACAGCGCGAGATACCTCAGCGTCGTGACATGCGGCCCCCAGCGGGACCGAATGCGCAGATCACGCGGAACATCGACGCGGGCGCTCACTGCCGACGCTCCGCCCGCATCGAGTACCAGATGTACGGGACGATTACGACGGCCACGCCGACCATGAGGAGAGTCGCGATCGCGGCCCCCCTGTTGAAGTTGAAGCTGTCGAACGTCGTGAACCACATGTAGATCGCCGGCATCTCGATGAGCCTGCTCTCCGCGTCCATGGCGAAGATGAGGTCGAACGTCTTGAACGAGATATGGACGAGGATGACCACGGCGCTCATCAGCACGGCGAGCAACATCGGCCGCACAATGTGCCAGAAGACCCGCGCCTCGCTCGCGCCGTCCACGCGCGCGGCCTCGCGCAGGTCGTCGGAAACGCCGCGCATACCGGCCAGGAAGAGCGCCATGATGTAGCCGCTGAGCGCCCAGCCGGCCGCGATCGCCACGGCCATCACCGCGAACGGCTGGTCCGCTTTGAACCAGTCGTTGACCAGAAAGTCCAGCCCGACCGAACTGAACAGCCGGTTCAACCCGGTCTGCTGCGCACCTGTCGCATTGCTCATCAACCAACGCCAGATGATCGCCACGGCGATCAGTGAGATCGCCATAGGGAACAAGTAGATCGCCCGGAAGAACCCCTCGCCGCGGATCCGTCGCTCAAGGAGGTAGGCCAGGAGAAAACCAACCAGCAGGGCGCCGCCGACGAACACGATAGTGAACACGATGACGTTGCCGACACTGTTGGTGAACCGCCCGTCGCTGGCCAGCCGGGTGTAGTTCTCGAACCCGACGTAGTTGTAGGACGGCCGGAGTCCGCGCCAGTCGCTGAGCGAGACGGTGAGATTCCACCCCAGGAACCCGTACACGAACACGCCGATGGCCAGCAGAGACGGCGAGATCAGCAAGATCGCCGGACCCCATTTGCGCAGTCGATACAACGGTCACCTCCTCAGCGCGGAACCAGTATGGTTCCCTCCCCACGGCCGTGGTCGCGGGGAGGGAACCCGTGCGCTCGGACTGCTTACGGCCTGGTGTCCTCGTAGGCCTGCGCCACGGCAGCTGCGAACGCCGCCGAGTCGCCGCTCCCGACGAACTCCTGGAGCGCGGAGTCGATCTCGCCCTTCCACGCGCTGTCAGCCACCGTGCCATGGGCAAGCGAGCCGACCTTGGCGACACCCTCATCGCCCCAGTCCTGAAGCGGCATCTCGAAGTAGCCGGTGTACAAGGACTCGTCGGGGTCGGTGCGTGCCGGAATCGAACCCTTCACCGGGTTGAAGGTGTCCTGGCCCTCCTGCGAGCCCGCTAGCTGCAGCCACCGCACCGCGTTGTCACGGTTCGGCGCGTCGACCGGCAGCGTGAAGCTGTCCGACAACCAGTTGAACACGCCTTCGGTGCCGGGCGACTCGGTGACGTTGTAGCCGTCCTCGAACGTCAGGCCCTGAACGGTCTCGAAGTACGCCCACGCCCAGTCACCCATCACGTTATAAGCAGCGTCGCCGTCCACGATCGGGTCAATGGCCGGCTGCCAGTCCGCCGCCGCCTGGCCGAGGTTCGAGTGCTCCAGCACCTGCGTGAACATGTCCAGCGCGCCGATGACCTCCTGCGATTCCCAGTCGGTATCGCCGTTCCACAGCCCTGTGTAGGCCTCCGGGCCCAACTCACCAAGCAGCACGTTCTCAAACAGGTGCTGCTGTGTCCACAGCGGCCCCACCGTCAACGGCGTCTTACCCGCGGCCTCGAGCGCTTCCGCTTGAGTCAAGAACTCGTCCCAACTCGCCGGCGGACCATCGATACCCGCCTCGGCGAGCACCTCGGGGTTCCACCAGAGCAAGTTCGACCGGTGAATGTTCACCGGAACCGAGTAGATCCCACCGTCGACAGTGATCTGCTCCAGCAGAGCTTCTGGGAACACATCCATCCAGCCCTCTTCCTCGAAGAGCCAGGTGACGTCCTCCACAAAGCCGTCCTGGATGTCCGACAGCAACTCCGCGCCCGCGTGCCGCTGGTACGAATCCGGCGGCTCACCGGAACCAAGCCGGGACGCCAGCACCGCTTGCGCGTTCGTTCCCGCGCCACCGGCCACCGCCGCGTCGACGACCTCCACCTCCGGGTACTGCTCCTCGAAAAGTTGAAGCAGCGCCTCCTTGCCTTCGGAGTCACCGCCACCGGTCCACCACGAGAAGAACTCCAGCTCACCGCTGGCGTCCTCGGTCGGAATCTCCTGGGCCCCCTCTCCGTTGCCACCATCGTCGTCGTCACCGCCACACGCGGCGAGCACCAGCGATGCCGCGGCGATCAGCGCCGCCGGCGCGATCGCTCGGCTCCTTCGTTGAATCCACGACATTGTGTCTCTCCTATCTGGAACCATGTTGGTACAACTAGTACGCCTCGCATCTCCTCAAAGCGCTTAGGGTCGTATGGATGACAGCGTTGTCATCGATGCCACGAGACCAATTAGCCACCCTCGACAAATCGCCGTCAAGGATCCGCCGCAGGTACGTGACTCATTTGTAACCTTCCGATCCGCGAATCTGATGGTGAGCGAGCGCGATGCCGCCCAGAACCCCGGCCCGATCTCCCAGCTCCGGTGCGACGATGTATTGATCGATGTGCTCACGGGCCACCGCGGCGTCAAGGTAGCCATTTAACAGCCTGGCGGTCTCGGCCTGGATGGAAGCAAGCAGCCCGGGTAGCTTGAGCACGCCACCGCCGAAGATGATCACCTCCGGCGACAGCACGTAGGCCAGTGTCGACGCCAGCTGTGCGAGGTACCACGCCTCAAGCGCAACGGCACGGTCGCGCTCAGGCCCCAGATCACGAGCCACCCGTTGCCACCGAGCTTCGATGGCCGGTCCAGAGGCCAGGCCCTCCAGACAGTCGCCGTGATAGGGGCAGACGCCCTCGAACGGATCGTCTGGATGGCGGCGTACCGGCACGTGACCCATCTCGGGGTGCACCAGGCCGTGCAAGAGGCCACCGTTGACCATCGCCCCTGCGCCGATACCGGTCCCGACCGTCACGTAGACGACCGGGTCCAGGCCCTGCCCCGCGCCCCATTGGCTCTCAGCCAGCGCAGCACCATTGACATCAGTGTCGAGGCCCACCGGAACTCCGAAGGCGTTGGCAAAGGCGTCGACGACGTCGGTGTCCCGCCAGCCTGGCTTCGGTGTGGAGGTTATGTGCCCGTAGGTCGGCGACTCCTCGCGCAGATCCAGCGGGCCGAAGCAGGCAACGCCTACCGCCGCCACCTTCGGACCAATGCGCTGGTGCTCCTGAATGAAGGCGACAGCCCGCCCCAGCGACTCTTCCGGAGAGGTCGTGGCGAACGAGGTGGTGGCACGCACATCGTTCGGCCCGGTGCCGATCGCACAGACGAACTTGGTGCCGCCGGCTTCGACACCGGCAACCAAGGGAGGTTGGACGGCCCCGACGTTCGCCGCCCCGCGTTGAGTGGACTGCGCTGTCATCGAGATATCTCGCCGGAGCCGCGAGGAACAAGCCGGGTAGCGATCTCGATCGTCTGCACCGGGCCCCGGTACCCCTGCAACCTGCGGAACAACAGGTCGGCGGCGGTCCTTCCCAGCGCGACAGGGTCATGGGCGACCACGCTCACCCCGGGGTTCAGCAGGTCGGCCAGCTCGAAATCGTCGAACCCGACAAGTGCCAGCTGTTGGGGACGCGTCGACACATCCCGCAGGACGGCCACGGTTGCCCGGTTGTTACCAGCAATGAGCGCTGTGACCGGTTCGGGGCCGGCCAACATCCTGTCGAGCGCGGCGTGTACGAACTGCGGCTCAGGATGTCCCATGGCGACCAGCGACTCATCGAACGGCAATCCGGAGTCGACCAGTTCGTCGCGGTACCCGCGCAGCCGCTGGGCGGCCGTGAAGATCTCTGCGGCATCTCCGATGTAGCCGATCCGCCGGTGTCCATGCCGGAGCAGATGAACGACGGCAGCGCGGGTGCCGCCGACGTTGTCGGCGAGCACGGCGTCGGCCGCGATCCCGACAGCGGGCCGGTCGACGAACACGGCGATCACACCGGCTTCAATCTCGGGCTTGAGGTACTGATGATCCGCCGAAGCCGCTGGGACGATCACCAGCCCGTCCACCCGACGCGCGCAGAACGCCAGGGCCAGTTCGCGCTCTTGTGCGGCGTCCTCCTCCGACGAGGCGGTGAACAGCAGAAAGCCGTTCGCCCTCGCCACCTGTTCCACCGCTCCGGCGAGTGCGGAGTAGAACGGGTTTGCTACGTCCTCGAGCAACAAGCCGATGCATGCCGTCTGCCCTCGGCGCAGCAGGCGAGCACCCTCATGGGGGCTGTAGCCCAGTTCCTCGATCGCCGCCCGCACCCGTTCTGCCATCGCCTCGCTCACTCGAGGTTCGCCGTTGACGACTCGCGAGACCGTCTTGAGACCCACGCCGGCCAAGCGCGCGACGTCGTTCATCGTCGGACGGCCGCCAGCCCGCTGACGAGCTCGCGAGTTCTCGCTCACCGTCCACGCCTCCCTTATGGCTCGCCTCTGCACGAACCTCACATCCACATACCAACAAAGCGACGTGACAACGTTATCTACCACACTGCTGCCCACTTCGGCGCCCCGGATCTGTGAATTCACTTCGGCGGGCTCGCCAACGCAGCCCTCGATGATCGATTCGAATCGCCCCGTAATGTCATCTTCCGGCTGATTCGGGAACGGTGCCGGCCTGATATTCGCCCAGCGGCGAGTCTGGAAATGTAACAGAAAGGTAACGCCGGTTCGCCTCCCTCTTGACGCCGGCGTACCGGCGGCGAACTAATTGGAGGAACTGGCTGGATGACAACGTTGCCAGTGACAACGTTATCAAGGAGGCGGCAAGATGAAGCGTCAGTACCGCCGCACGTTGGTGTGGTTGATGGCGAGCTCGACAGTCCTGGCAGGCAGCGGCCTGACGCTGTCACCTGCCGCCGCCGTTCCTGCGGCCCCGGACGAGAACGCCGCGACGGAGACGGCCGGCGTCACCACCGATTTCTTCACCTCTTTCGAGGCGGGCGAGCCGCAACCGGACTGGGAGAACACCGCCGAGACCGACGCCGGCGGTAACAAGCGCATGTCGGGTGTCACCGGCAGCCCGCCGACCGGCATCCCGGGCAATGTGACCGACCGAGTTGTGGAGGTCAGGGCCAGCGGCGAGAACCCACCGGGCGAATCCAAGGAGCGGGTCGTCGACCGCGACATCAACACGAAGTGGCTGGTGTTCGATAGCACGGCATGGGTCGAGGTTCGGCTGGACGAGCCGGTGGCCGTCGTGCACTACGCGCTGACTTCGGCCAACGACGTTCCGTCCCGCGACCCGCGTGACTGGACTCTGCAGGGGTCGCAGGACGGCCAGACCTGGACCACGCTGGACAGCCAGACCGACCAGGAGTTCCCGGAGCGGTTCTACACCAACGAGTACCGGATCGAGAACGACACCGCGTACCTCTGGTACCGGCTGGACATTACGCGAAACTGGGGCGCGGGCATCGTCCAGCTGGCCGAGCTGCAGTTGTCCGACGGTGATACGACACCACCGCCACCGACCGACATGCGCACGTTCGTCAGTGGCGGGCCGGTCAACGGCTTCACCATGCGGCCGAATGCCGGCTGGACGGGCGTCCAGGCACTCCAGTACTCCGGCGGCCACATCGACGATGGCCACGCCTTCGCCTACAACAAGGTCTTCGACGTCGATATCCCGGTTACCGACACCACCGAGCTGTCGTACGTCGCGTTCCCAGAATTGACGGCGAACGACCTGAGCTACCCGAGCACCCACGTCGCCGTGGACCTCGCGTTCGACGACGGAACCTACCTCAGTGAGCTGGCGGCCGAGGACCACCATGGCTTCGGACTGGACCCGCAGGCCCAGGGGGAGTCGAACTCGCTGTGGCCCGACCAGTGGAACCACAAGCGATCCCGGGTGGGCGCCGTCGCAGCGGGTAAGACGATCGACCGGATTCTTGTCGGCTACAGCGCGGCTAGCGGTCCGTCATTGTTCAACGGCTGGATCGACGACATCTGGATCGGTACGCGTCCCGCTCTCGACGTCGATCGGCCATCGGACTACGTCGTGACCACCCGGGGCACGAATTCCAGCAGTGGCTTCTCCCGCGGCAACACCATCCCGGCAACCGCCGTCCCGCATGGTTTCAACTTCTGGGTGCCGATGACCAACGCCGGCTCAACCAGCTGGCTGTACGAGTACCAGCGGGCGAACAACGCCGCCAACCTGCCCACGCTGCAGGCATTCGCCGCCAGCCACGAGCCGAGCCCGTGGATGGGCGACCGGCAAACGTTCCAGGTCATGCCCTCGGCCCAGACGCCGACCACCAACCGAACTGCCCGGGCGCTGGCGTTCCGGCATCAGAACGAGATCGCCAAACCGCATTACTACGGCGTCACGTTCGAGAACGGCATGCGGACCGAGATCGCACCGACCGACCACGCCGCGATGTTCCGGTTCACATTCACCGGCGACACCTCGTACGTGACGTTCGACAACGTCAACAACAACGGCGGGCTGACCCTGGACGCTACGAACGGTGTGGTCACCGGCTACTCCGACGTGCGCAGCGGCCTGTCCAACGGCGCCACCCGCATGTACGTCTACGCTACGTTCGACCAGCCGGTGGCGGCGGCGGTCAAGCCGTCGAGCGGAACCCGCAGCAACGTCTTCGGCCACCTGCGATTCGACACGAGCAGCGACAAGACCGTGACCATGCGGATCGCGACGTCGTTGATCAGCATCGACCAGGCCAAGCACAACCTGGAGCTGGAGATCGCTTCGGACGACACCTTCGAGGACCTGCGCGAGCGCGCCCAACAGTTGTGGGACGACACGCTCGACGTGATCGAAGTCGAAGGTGCCACCGAAGACCAGCTGGTCACGCTCTACTCGAACCTCTACCGGCTGTTCCTCTACCCCAACTCGGCACACGAGAACGTCGGCACCGCCGAGGAGCCCGTATACCGGCACGCGGTCCAGTCGTCCACGTCGACCCCGTCGAGCGGGCCGACCGAGACCGGCGCGCCGCTCGTTGACGGGAAGGTCTACGTCAACAACGGCTTCTGGGACACCTACCGGACCGTGTGGTCCGCCTACTCGCTGCTGGCGGCCGATCGCGCCGGCGAGCTGGTCGACGGGTTCGTCCAGCAGTACCGCGACGGCGGATGGGTATCGCGGTGGTCGTCACCGGGCTACGCCAACCTCATGACGGGGACCAGCTCGGACGTGTCGTTCGCCGACGCCTACGTGAAGGGTGTCCCGGGGGTCGATCCGATCGACACTTATGACGCGGCTCTGAGGAACGCCACGGTCGCGCCGCCGGGTGCCAACCCGAACAACACCAGCGTCGGACGTAAGGGCCTGCAAACCTCGATCTTCCGGGGCTACACCCACTCGGCGGTGTCCGAAGGCGTGTCGTGGGCGCTGGAGGGCTACATCAACGACTTCGGCATCGCCAACCAAGCACTGGCGCTGGCCGACGACCCCGCCGTGAGCGCAGCCGACCGCGAGCGCTACCTCGAGGAGCATGAGTACTTCCTCGAGCGGGCGCGCAACTACGTCAACATGTTCGACCCTGGGATCGGCTTCTTCCAGGGCCGGGATGCCTCAGGCGGTTGGAAGTCGGCGCCGGAGGACTACGACCCGCTCGTTTGGGGGCACGACCACGACTACACCGAGACCAACGGGTGGAACTTCGCGTTCCACGTGCCCCACGACGGGCAGGGCCTGGCCAACCTCTACGGCGGTCGCGATGCGCTTGCGGACAAGCTCGACGAGTTCTTCGCGACACCGGAGACCGGGGAGTTCCCCGGCTCGTACGGCGGCATCATCCACGAGATACGCGAGGCCCGCGACGTGCGCATGGGCCAGTGGGGGTTCAGCAACCAGGTGTCCCACCACATCCCGTGGATGTACTTGTACGCCGAGCAGCCGCACAAGACGCAAGAGATCGTGCGCGAGGTCCTCTCGCGAATGTACGTCGGCTCGGAGATCGGCCAGGGCTACGCCGGCGACGAGGACAACGGCGAGACGTCGGCCTGGTACCTCTTCGCCGCGCTCGGCCTGTACCCGCTGCAGGTCGGCAGTGAGAACCTGGTGATCGGCTCTCCGCTGTTCACCAAGGCGACGGTGCACCTGGATAACGGGGCGGAGCTCGTCGTCAACGCGCCGAACAACAGCCGCGAGAACGTCTACGTCCAGAGCCTGACCATCAACGGTGAGCCCTGGAGCAAGACCTACGTGCCGCACAGCGTGCTCGTCGACGGGGCCGTGCTGAACTTCGAGATGGGCCCCAACCCGTCGTCGTGGGGCACCGGCGCGGACGACGTCCCGCCCTCGATCACCGACGACACGGACGTCCCGCGGCCGATGCAGGACGAAACCGGCCCGGATCGCGGCACGGCGACCGCAAGCGACGAAGCCGACGTGGCGGGACTGTTCGACAACACCTCCGCGACCGAGGTCACGGTGACGGGCGACGAGCCGTGGGTGCAGTACGCATTCCGCGACGGCAACCGGCAACGCGTCGACTTCTACACCCTGACCTCGAGCGCGGACGATGCCGCGGCCGACCCGGGCAGCTGGGTGGTCGAGGGGTCCAACGACGGCACGACGTGGACGGTGCTGGACGAACGTCACGACGAGACGTTCCAGTGGCGTTCGCAGACCCGGCCGTTCAAGCTGGACCGGCCAGGCAACTTCTCCTCGTACCGGATCTCATTCGATGGAAGCGAGGTCACCTTGGCCGAGGTCGAGCTACTCGCCTCGAACAAGCCGCTGGCGACGCCGCTCTCGGTCGACGTGGAGCAGACGTTCGCCCTGGCCGGTGGAACGGCCGAGGTGGAGGTGACCGTCACCAACGACGCCGAGCAGCCCGTCCAGGGCGGCGAGCTGACCACCACGGTTCCAGAGGGATGGACCGTCGATCCCGAGACGGCGACGTTCGGCCGGCTGGCCAGTGGCGAGTCGGCGACGGTCGTACTGACGGTCGGCGTTCCGGACCAGACCGAGCCGGACACCTACCCGATCGAGGTCTCGGCGACGTCCGGTCGCGGGCCGGGCAGCGGCACCGGATCGGTCACTGTGATCGGAGACGTGATCGCGTTCTGCACCTTCACCGAAGACGAGCAGCCCTGGCTGTTCCAAGCTGGGGGCGCGCAGAGCGGAGCGAGCAACGACTGCAATGTCGGTGCCCGATTCACCGACGGCAACAGCTTCGTGATCTACCGCTTGCCGCTGCGCAATGGCGTGACGGATGCGACGCTGGCGATCGACCTCGCGCAGCAGTTCCTTGTCGAAATCTCGGCTGATGGCGAGAACTGGGTGACAGCGCTCGAAGAGACCCGGAACATCCGCGACCTGTCGAACCGGCAGGAGTACGACGTGGACCTCACCTTGCTGCCGGACCAGAACAGCGAGTTCCTATTCGTGCGAATCGGCGACAGCCAGCCCGGCGACGGATGGGG
>DASUUU010000050.1:0-17116 GCA_036373915.1 Jiangellaceae bacterium
TATCAGGAGCGTGGCCTCGCCTGGCTCAGCTTCCTCGACCAAGTGGGCCTCGGCGCCGTGCTCGCCGACGACATGGGCCTGGGCAAGACCATCCAGGTGCTCGCCCTGCTAGCCGCCGAACGAGCCGGCGAACATCGCCCGCCGCCGACCCTGGTCGTCGCTCCGATGTCGCTGGTCGCCAACTGGCGCCGCGAGACCGAGCGCTTCGTCCCGTCCCTGCGTACGTATGTTCACCACGGTCCAGAGCGCCGGCGTGGGGACGACTTCAGGTCGGCCGTCGCAACTGCCGACCTGGTCATCACGACATACGGGACGGCCACCCGCGACCGCGAGCTACTGGCCGACGTCCGCTGGGCGCGGATTGTCTGCGACGAGGCACAGGCCATCAAGAACAGCGCCACCAAACAGGCCACCGCCGTGCGCAACCTGCCGGCCAACGGGCGGGTGGCACTGACCGGAACGCCCGTCGAGAACCGGCTGGGCGAGATGTGGTCGATCATGGAGTTCGCCAACCCCGGGCTGCTGGGATCCGCTGCGACCTTCCGCCGCCGCTTCGCCGATCCGATCGAGGACGGCAACGACCCCGAGGCGGCCGACGCATTGAAGCGCGCGACGCAGCCATTCATCCTCCGGCGGCTCAAGACCGACCGGACGATCATCTCTGATCTGCCGGAGAAGCAGGAGATCAAGGTCTGGTGCAACCTGACCCCCGAGCAGGCGTCCCTCTACCAGGCGACCGTCGATGACATGCTCGACAAGATCGCCAATGCTGAGGGCATCGAGCGGCGCGGCCTAGTGCTGGCCACAATGACCAAGCTCAAGCAGGCCTGCAACCACCCGGCCCACCTTCTCAAGGACGGCTCGGCGCTGCCCGGGCGTTCGGGCAAGCTCGCCCGGCTCGAAGAGATCCTGGACGAGTTGCTGTCCGAGGGCGACAAGGCGCTCGTATTCACGCAGTACGCGGAGTTCGGCTCGCTTCTCCAGCCATACCTCTCCGCGAACCTTGGCCGTCCCGTGCTGTGGCTGCATGGCGGCGTTCCGAAGAAGCGCCGCGACCAGCTGATCGAACGGTTCCAGCACGACGACGAGCCCACCGTCTTCCTACTGTCGCTCAAGGCGGCCGGCACCGGGCTCAACCTGACGGCGGCCAACCACGTGATCCACGTCGACCGCTGGTGGAACCCGGCGGTCGAGGACCAGGCGACCGACCGGGCGTTCCGGATCGGCCAACGGCGGGACGTCCAGGTGCGCAAGTTCATCTGCATCGGGACGCTCGAGGAGCGCATCGACGCGATGATCGAGCGCAAGAAGGCCCTGGCGGACAAGATCGTCGGCACCGGCGAGGACTGGCTGACCGAGCTTTCGGTCGCCGAACTGCGCGAGGTCGTCTCGCTGTCACCGGAGGCGGTGAGCGGGCAGTGAACTGGTATTTCGACGAGCCGACGACCCGCCGCAAGGTGGAGGGCGGCATCAAGGCGCGCACCAAGCGCGGCAAGATCGGTGAACGCTGGTGGTCTCGCCGGTTCATCGACGTCCTGGAGTCGTATGGAGTCGGCGGCCGGCTGCAGCGGGGACGGACGTACGCCCGGGCGGGGCAGGTCGTTCACCTAGCCTTGGGGCCGGGCATCGTGGTCGCCACTGTCCAGGGATCGCGGGTCGAGCCGTACCGGGTGACGATCGGCGTCGAGAGGCTCGCGGACGAGACGTGGCGCGAGGTCGAAGCGGCGCTGGCCGCGCGGGCGGTGTTCCGGGCCAAGTTGCTGGCCGGCGAGATGCCGCAGGAGATCGAGGACGTGTTCGACGCTGTCGGAGCGCCCCTGTTTCCCGAGGCGTTGGCCGACTTCGACATGGAGTGCTCGTGCCCGGACTGGGGCCTGCCGTGCAAGCATCAAGCGGCGGTCCTGTACCTGCTGGCCGAGCGGTTCGACGACGATCCGTTCCAGGTTCTGCTGTGGCGCGGCAAGGAGCGCGACGATCTGCTGGCCGGTCTACGGGCCCGGGCCCCTGCTACTGCGTCCGAGGGCCCACCGGTAGTCGACGCTCCGCTCGAGGAATGCCTGGACGCGTATTGGGAGCCGCGGGTCAGCCTGGCCCGGCTGCGGACTCACCTGCCGACGCCGCCGGCGCCGCCCGATCTGGTGCTCCGGCTCGCCGAGCCGCCCGCGATCCACATCCGCCGCCGTCCTCTCGCCGACCTGCTCACACCCGCGTACGGCCAGCTCGCCGGACCAGATAGCTGACGTGCGTTTGCCCGCAGTGGGCCGCCCACCAGGGGCGTCGGTGCCGTACCACCCGCACGCGCCTCCTACGGCACCGAATGATCACGTTCAGCAGGTTCGTCGGCACTCCAACAGGCGCGTGCGCCTGGTACGGCACGGACAGGCATGCTGGACGTGATCGAACTCAGGCGACTTCGTGCTCGCGGATGCGCTGGCTGATCACTGCCGTCACGCCGTCGCCGCGCATGGAGGCGCCGTACAGCGCATCGGCGATCTCCATGGTCCGCTTCTGGTGGGTGATGACGATCAGCTGGCTGTTCTCGCGCAGTTCCTCGTAGATCTCCAGCAACCGGCCGAGGTTGACGTCGTCCAGCGCCGCTTCCACCTCGTCCAACACGTAGAACGGGCTCGGCCGGGCCTTGAACAGCGCCACCAGGAACGCCACCGCGACAAGCGACCGCTCCCCGCCGGAAAGCAGCGACAACCGCTTGATCTTCTTACCCGGCGGCCGGGCCTCGACGTCGATTCCCGTAGCGAGCATGTCGTCGGGCTCGGTGAGCACGAGCCGGCCCTCGCCACCGGGGAACAGCCGGGCGAAGACGTCCGCGAACTCCCGCGCGGTGTCTTCGTAGGCCGACGCGAACACCTGCTCGACCCGATCGTCCACCTCGCGGATGATGTCCAGCAGATCGCGCCGGGTTCGCTTGAGGTCCTCGAGTTGCTCGACGAGGAACGAGTGCCGTTCCTCCAATGCCGCGTACTCCTCGAGCGCCAGCGGGTTCACCTTGCCGAGCAGGGCCATCGCGCGCTCGGCCGCCTTGGCCCGCTTAAGCTGGGCTTCACGGACGTATGGAACCGGCTCGACCGGCTCACCGTCCTCGCCAGGGGGCTGCGGCACCGGCAGGTGGGGTCCGTACTCCTCGATGAGCGTCTCGGCGTCGACGCCGTACTCTTCGATCCCCTTGCCTTCAAGCTGCTCGACCCGCATTCGGTGTTCGGCACGGGCGAGCTCGTCGCGGTGTACCGAGGAGGTCAACTCGTCCAGCACAGCGGAGAGCTCCCGCACCTTGCCGCGCGCCTCGGCGAGTTGGCGTTCACGCTCGGCTCGGGCCTGTTCCGCGGCCGACCTTTCAGCCGCGGCAAGCTCGAGGGACCCGTCGAGTCGCTCGATCACCAGGTGCGCACCCCTGGCGACCGCTGCCGCAACCCGCGCCTGCCGGGCGCGACGCTCGGCCGCAGCGACCGCGCGCTCGCGGGCTGCGCGCTCGTTGCGTGCGGCCCGTTCGAGGCCCTCGGCCCGGCCGGCCAGCGCGCGAGCCCGTTCCTCGGCCGTCCGCAGGGTCAGGCGGGCTTCGGTCTCTGCCTGCCGGGCCGCTCGCGCGGCCTCGGCCAACCGGTCACGCTCGTCCGTGGACGGCTCGTAGTCGGCATCGTCGCCGCCCTCGGCGAGTTCGAGTCGCTGCTCGAGCTCGGCCATACCGGCGAGATCGCGATCGCGGGCCGCCTCGGCGGCGGCGATGGCTGCCGCGAGCCGCTCGGCCTCCTCGGCGCCCGACTTCGCGGTGGCACCCAAGGCGGCCAGTTGCTCGGCAATGGCGGCCAGTTCGGCGTCGGACTCGTGGAGCTTGTTGACCGCCGCAGCCACCCGTGCGGCCGCGGCGTCACGCCGTTCCGTGGCGGCAACGAGCTCACGTTGGACTCGCTCGGCCCGGCCCGTGGCCTCGGCAAGCTGGTCGGCAGCCTCGTCCACGGCCGCCTGGACCTCCAGCAAGCTTGGAGCGTTGGCCGAACCGCCGTAGGCGCGGTCGGGCCCCAGCAGGTCGCCCTCGCGGGTGACCGCCACGAGATCCGGGAGCTCGGCAACGAGAGCACGTGCGGATGCAAGGTCCTCGACCGCAACCACGCCCCGCAGCAGGCTGGTCAGGGCCGGTCGTAGCTCGGCAGGCACGGTGACCAGATCGACGACATACCGCAATCCACCCGGCAGCTGCGGCCACTCCCCGCCGTCGTACCGCGAACCACCGATCAACAAACCGGCCCGGCCGAGGTCATCCGATCGGAGCAGCCGAAGCGCCCCGACCGCGTCGTCGACAGATTCCACGGCCACCGCATCTGACGACAGGCCGAGCGCCGTGGCGACGGCGGCCTCCCAACCTGGTTCGACCGCGAGCAGCGCGGCCACCGAGCCGAGCAGGCCGGGAACCCGGTCGGAGGCTGCGAGCAGCGCCGCCGAGCCGTCGCGGCGGGCCAGGCCGAGTTCGAGCGCCTCGCGACGGGCGGCCAGCGCGGATCGGTCACGCTCGGCCGCATGCAAGGAATCCTGCAGGTCCGTGACCGCGGCCTCTGCCGTGCCGAGCTCGTTCTGGCACCGCTCGTGCTCGGCATCGAGGCGCTGCTCACTGGCGGAGTGCGAAGCGATCGTGGTTTCGAGGGCGGTGTACTCGCGCTGCGCGGCAGCCGAGCGCTGGAGGGCCTGCTCACGTGCTGCTGTGAGTCGCGATATCTCTGCCTCGGCCGTGGCCGCCTGGCGGCGCAGCCCCTCGACCTGGCCAGACAACCTCGCCTTGCCCTCGCGCCGGTCGGCAGCGGCGCGCACGAGCGCGGCGAGCCGCCGTTCCTCCTGGTCGGCGGCCTGCTCTGCGGCTCGGCGAGCGGCCACGGCGGCGTCCAACGACTCACGGGCACCGGCGATCTCGGTCGCCAACGTGGCCTCCTGCGACCGGACGGCCGCAGCCTCACGCTCGAGCTCGTCCGGATCGCGACCGGTGGCCTCCTGCTCGGAGACCGACGCCAGGTGACGCTCACGCTCGGCCGCAAGGCTCATCGTCCCCCGCAGGCGTTCCCGCAGGCCGGACAGCCGGTACCAGGTCTCCTGGGCCTGTGCGAGACGCGGCGCGGCCTCACCCACCTCGGCCTCGAGCCGGGTTTCGGTCGCTCTTGCCTCCTCCAGGGCCGCTGCCACCTCGTCGTGGCGCGCGCGCAGGGCCGTCTCGTCGGCGACCTCCTGTTCGAGGGATGCCCGAGCCTGGCTCAGCTCGTCGGCGAGCAGCCGCAACCGGGCGTCGCGCAGGTCGGCCTGGATGGTCGCGGCCTTGCGGGCGATCTCGGCCTGCCTGCCCAGCGGGCCGAGCTGGCGGCGCAGCTCGGCGGCGAGGTCCTGGACGCGGGTGAGGTTGGCCTGCATAGCCTCGAGCTTGCGCAGCGCCTTCTCCTTGCGCTTGCGATGTTTGAGGACACCGGCCGCCTCTTCGATGAATCCGCGCCGCTCTTCGGTCGTGGCGGACAAGATGGAGTCGAGCTGGCCCTGACCGACGATGACGTGCATCTCGCGGCCGATGCCGGAGTCGGACAACAACTCCTGCACGTCGAGCAGCCGGCACGACTGCCCGTTGATCGCGTACTCGGACCCCCCGTTGCGGAACATCGTCCGCGAGATGGTGACCTCGGAGTAGTCGATCGGCAATGCGCCATCGGTGTTGTCGATCGTCAGCACGACCTCGGCCCTGCCGAGCGCCGGGCGTCCGGCGGTGCCGGCGAAGATGACGTCCTCCATCTTGCCGCCGCGCAGACTCTTCGCGCCCTGCTCGCCCATGACCCAGGCCAGGGCATCGACGACATTCGACTTGCCAGAGCCGTTCGGGCCGACGACACACGTGATGCCGGGCTCGAAGCGCAGGGTGGTTGACGAGGCGAAGGACTTGAATCCCCGCAGCGTCAAGCTCTTCAGGTACAAAGGGCGAACTCTCTTGTGAGCTTGGTCAGGTGCGCCGGGGAAGCTGACGTCATGCTACCGGGCACGGCCGCCATGCACGGTGATGATCCCGACTGCCCGCGTGTCGCGGGCGGCCGGGTGACGGTATTGAAGCTCAGGCCAGAGCGGGCTCGGGCTCGGTGACCTCACCGAGGACCGGACCCGTCTCCAATGCATCGGTCAGCGAGTCGTTCTCGGCCTGAAGCCGAAGTACCTCGGCTTCGAGGTCGTGTACTCGCCGACGTAGTCGCCTTACCTCGGTAACGAGTCGAGGGTCAGGACCGCCGACGTGCCCGAGGAGCGCCTTCGCCATCTCAGGAATCCTCCACCAAATCTCTGAAAACAGGCCAGACCACCTCACCGCGAACCGGGGGGTCAGGCCGCTGATTCAAGGTTCGCACCACCGAGCAACGCGGTCAATAGGACGCATTTCCGATGCGCTCGCCTGCTCTAGAGGGAGGCGTCACCCCGTCCGGAAACCACGCATGCCCGTTGGCGCATTCCATGATACCGCGACTTGGCGCACCTGTCCCGGCGCACGCCGACTCCGCAACGTTTCGATCAGGCGTTCGCACTTCGGACGCGGGCCTTCGGCCACGACCTCGACGCTTCCGTCCGGCAGGTTGGTGGCACTGCCGGACAACCCGAGCTCACCGGCGATGCGCTGCACGAACCAGCGGAAACCCACCCCCTGGACGAAGCCCTCCACGCGGGCGACTACCTGTGCGTGCTCGTTCCCGTTGCCCACTCCCCCAGTCTGCCGTCGTTCGATCACGTTCAGCAGCCGTATGCCTGCCGTGCCATGCGCGTGCGGGTGGTACGGCGCCGACGGGCATGCTGAACGTGATCGAACTACCAGTGGGGATGGCGGGGACGGCGCTGGCATCGGGGGCACGTGTAGGACGAGCGGTTCATGAACGGGTCTCGCCGGATCGGAGTCCCGCACCGCCGGCACGGCTCACCGGCCCGGCCGTAGACGGCGAGGCCGCGCTCGAAATAGCCGCTGTCACCGTTGACGTCCACGTACAGCGCGTCGAAGGACGTCCCACCGGCGGCGAGGGCGGACGTCATCACCTCGCGCACCGCGGTGATCAGGTCGAGCAGGACGCGACGGGTCAGGGTCGTCGTGGGACGGGCATAGTGCAGTCTGGCCCGCCACAGCGCTTCGTCGGCGTAGATGTTGCCGACTCCCGAGATAAGCGTTTGGTCGAGCAGTGCTCGCTTAATACCCGTCCGGCGGCGGCGAACGGCGGACACGAAGGCATCGTCGTCGAAATCGGGCGCCAGCGGGTCGGGGGCGATGTGCATGATCTCGGCTGGGACGCCGTCCGGTCCCACCGAGATCGACACGGACAAGCCGCCGAAGGTCCGCTGGTCGACGTACCGCAACTCGGTGCCGTCGTCGGTGAAAGTGACGCGCACGCGAAGGTGAATCTCGTCCGGAGCGGTGGACGGCCGTACCAGGAGCTGGCCGCTCATGCCCAGGTGGCCGATCAGGGCTGATCCTCCGCTGAGCGGCAACCACAGGTACTTGCCGCGCCGGCACGCGGCGAGGATGGTAGAGCCGGTCAACAGGCCCGTGAAGTCAGCTGACCCGGCAAGGTGCCGGCGAATCGCCCGAGGGTGCAACACCTCGACCGTGTCGATGGTCCGCCCGACGGCGAACCGGTCCAACCCGCGCCGGACAATCTCGACCTCGGGCAGTTCAGGCACCGCGGTGTCCTAGGTGTGGGCGGGCGGGTTGCCGCTGAACGATCGAAGGGCCTGCCACGCGGTCTCGGCCGCGCCAGCCTCGGCCTCCTTCTTGCTCCGGCCCTGCCCCTTGCCGTAGACCGTGCCGCCAACGATCGCAGACGCCGTGAAGATCTTGGCGTGGTCCGGACCTTCTTCGGTGACCTCATAGTCCGGCACGCCCATCCCGAACTCCGACGTGAGCTCCTGCAATGAGGTCTTCCAGTCCAGACCCGCACCGAGCGACGCCGACTCGTCGATCAGGTTGTCGACGAGTCTGTGCACCAGTTCTGTCGCGGCGGCGAAGCCGTACTGGAGGTAGACGGCGCCGATAAGGGCCTCGACGGTATCGGCGAGGATCGAGGACTTGTCGCGACCGCCCGTGGTCTCTTCGCCGCGGCCGAGCCGGATGAATTCGCCCAGGCCTAACGCCCTGCCGACCTCGGCGAGAGCCCGCATGTTGACCACAGCGGCTCGGAGTTTGGCCAACTGCCCCTCGGAAAGGTCGGGATGTCGGCGGAACAGTGCCTCCGTGACGACCAGTCCAAGCACCGAATCGCCCAGGAACTCGAGCCGCTCGTTCGTCGGCAGGCCACCATGCTCATACGCGTACGAGCGGTGGGTCAGCGCACGTTCAAGTAGCTCGGCGTCGACTGCGACGCCGAGCCTGTCAGTAAGCTCCGCTAGCGTGACCGCCACGCGCGGATCCCGACGCGTGGTCAGACGTCGCCGACCTGGCGACCGTTGTACTCGCGGAACAGCGGCGTGCCTTGCGAGTCCTCTACCACGTGGGCGCGGTGAGACACCACCCACACCGTGCGCCCATTCTCGGTGCGCTTCTGAATCTGCGGCAGCTTGGCTTTCCACTGCGCTCGGCGGTGGCGGGTATTGCTCCGGGACATTCTCCGCTTCGGGACGGCCACGGTTATCTCTCCTCCGTCGGGCCGGCCCCTTGGTTCAACTCCGGGCCGGACACATCGTTGCCCTCGGTACGCAGCTTCGCCAGAGCCGCCCACCGAGGATCGGTGGTCTCATGTTGGTGTGTCGGGTCGTCCGCCAGCCTGGCCCCGCATTGCGGGCACAGACCCGGGCAGTCGTCCCGGCACAATGGTGCCTGCGGTAGAGCCAGCACCACTGCATCTCGCAACGTCGGCTCGAGGTCGATCAGCTCCCCTTCGACCACGCGCACGTCGTCGTCCGCCTCCGCACCTACCTCCTCGGCGCGGTCCGGATAAACGTACAGCTCCTGGAACTCGACAGTCGTCTCACTGTCGATTGCGTCCAGGCAGCGCACGCACTCACCGGCCAGCGGAGCCCGCGCCGTTCCCGACACGAGCACGCCCTCCATGACCGCCTCGAGCCGGAGTTCCAACTCGATTTCGGCCGATTCGGGCACACCGACCACGCCGCCGATACCAAGGTCGGCCGGGGCGGGCACCGACCGCTGGATCCGCTGCATCGCCCCTGGTCGGCGCCCGAGCTCATGGGTGTCGAGCACGAGCGGCGTACGCGGGTCGAGGGTGCTCAGGGTTCCAACTCTCGGTCGTTGCGGGCATGCCGACTCATGGCCTCGGCGCGAGGCCGACACGCAAGGTTACTAGAGAGACGGTGGTCGCACACAATTCGAGCCGTAGACCGGGACAGGTCAGTCAGCGCGAGCCTCCTGCGGCCGCGGCTCGGCGGCCGTCTCGTCCGACCCCTCGGGTTCGTCCTGGTGAGATAGCTCGTCGTCCCCGCGAGACTCCTCCGCGTCCCGCCGAGACTCCTCCGCGTCTCCGCGAGACGGCTCGGCGTCCCCGCGAGACGGCTCGGCAGCGACCCCTGCACCGGACTGCTCGGCCTCGGCGGCCGGCTGCCCCTCAGCGGCAGGCTCGTCCTCCGTGGCCGGCTCGTCCTCCGTGGCCGGCTCGTCCTCAGTGGCCGGCTCGTCCTCAGTGGCCGCAGACTCACCCTCAGTGGCCTCAGATTCGGCTTCGGTGGCCGCCGGACCATCGTGTGCCGATAGCCCCGTAGCCGCGGGATCGCCCCCGTTGAACTCGCCCACGTCTCCTGGACGACGGGGTGTCCAGCCGCCGCCATGCTCCGCCGTCGCAGAGCCCTGTGCGGTTTCGGGGTTCCCCCAAGACTGGGAGCCGCTGACGAGCAGATCCGACCCGTCGTCGGGATCCACCGCATCGGGCTTCGGATCCCATCGCGACAGGGCGTAGCTGTCGGGTTGTGCGCCCCGCTGCGGCGGCGAGTTCCAATCAGCCGCCTGGTCCGTACCGGTACTGATCACGAACGAGCCCGCGGCCTGCTCTGCCATCGGCCGCCGAGGCAATTGCGCAGCCTCCGTGTCCGATACCGGACCGTCCTCGGGCAACGAGGCCAACTCGCTGTACAACCCTGGCTGCGCCAGCCGCTGGCGCCCCTGCCGGACCGTCTCGAGGATGTTGGTGACCGATACCTCGAGATGGGCGAGCTTGGCGTCGACGTACTCATCAATCTCGCGAGACGTGCGCTGGGACCGCTCCTGCGCGTCGCGGATCAACTCGGCCGCCTCGATCCGGGCCTCTCGGAGCACCTCCTCGTCCGAGATCATCCGGGCCCGTTCCTCGATGGCGGCGGTTATAAGCCGCTCCGCATTGGCAGTGGCCTCGTACAACATCGCATCCCGCCGGCTGAGTACAGCCTCGGCTTGGGCCAAGTCGTCCGGAAACAACTCGCCGAGTTCGGTCAGTAACCGGGACAATTCGGCCTTGTTAACCACAATCGATGACGACATAGGCAGCGTGCGAGCGCCATTTACCAATGCCCTGATTTCATCCAGTTTCTCCTGGACCTTCACATCCCCCACCCCCGCTAGCGTTCGGCGAGACGTTGCGTGAGCCTTCCCAGCACGGTATCCGGCACCAGGCCCGAAACGTCACCCCCGTACGACGCAACCTCCTTCACAAGGCTCGACGAAAGGAACGAATAGTCTGGATTTGTCGCGACGAAGAGGGTCTCAAGGCTGGACAGCCGGTGGTTCATCTGGGCCATCGAAAGTTCGTACTCGAAGTCGGTGACGGCTCGAAGACCGCGGACTACGGCCGGGATGTCGCGGGACCGGCAGAAATCGACCAGCAACCCCTCGAACCTTTCGACCGTGACGTTGCCGAGCGGTGCGGTAACCTCACCCAACATCTCGATGCGCTCGTCGACGGTGAACAGGCCCTTCTTCGACACGTTGACCAGCACGGCCACGACGACCTCGTCGAACAGAAGGGACGCTCGCTCGATGACGTCCAGGTGACCGTTCGTCACCGGATCGAACGACCCGGGACACACGCAACGTCGCATCTTGCCCTCCGCAAGGTCCAAAGTCACCCAGCCGGCCGACCGTACCAGAGAGTCGTCTCGCCGTAGCGTCGATCCCGCAGAGCCGCCAGGCCAGGCGGCCATCGCATCGGCTCACCGCGGCTGGGTCGCTCGATCACCACGACCGCCTCGGGTGCCAACCAGCCGGATGCCAGAGGGCTCAGGATGTCGGAGATCTCACCCGAATCCATGGTGTATGGCGGATCGGCCATTACAAGATCGAATGGCTTGTCTGGTGATGTGGCGAGGACACGCCGGACCGAGTTCGGCCGGACGTCGACCTCGCCCAGGCCAATCGTCGAAACGTTAGCCCGGATGGCGCGTACCGCGTTCGGGTCCGATTCCACCAGCATGGCGTACCCGGCGCCCCTGGAAACAGCCTCGAGCCCGAGCGCGCCGCTGCCGGCGAAAAGATCGAGCACCCTTAACCCGTTTAGCGAGCCGAAGATCGACTCCACCGCCGAGAACAATGCCTCGCGCACTCGGTCGGACGTGGGGCGGGTGCTACTGCCTCCGGGCACCTTGAGCCGACGGCCCCGCGCGGCGCCGGCCACGATCCGAGTCACGCCTTCTCCAGATAGTCACGCTCTTGGACCCCGAGCTCGGCCACGGCGGCGGCGAGATCCGGGTGCCTGTCGAGCTGTGGATCGGCCGTGACGACCGAACCCGCAGCGTCGCGCGCCACCATGATCAGATTCTCGTCGCGGAGCACGCTCAACAGGCGCAGGCTTGAGCGCCGGCCGGACTGCTCGACGCCGAGAATGTCGCCCTCCCGCCGCTGTTCGAGATCGACCTGAGCGAGGTAGAAGCCGTCGCGGGACTTGGCGACCGCATCGAGACGATCCCGTGCGGTGGTGCCGGCTTCAGCGTCCGTGACCAACAGGCACAGGCCCGGGATGTCGCTGCGGCCGATCCGGCCCCGCAGTTGGTGAAGCTGCGAGACGCCGAAGCGCGTCGCGTCCATCACCACCATCATCGAGGCGGTCGGCACGTCGACCCCCACTTCGATGACAGTGGTGGCGACCAGCACGGGCACCTCGCCCGAGGCGAACCGGCGCATCGCTTCGTCCTTGTCCTCGGGCGGCATCCGGCCATGCAGTATTCCGACCGGCACGTCAGCGAGCGGCCCCTCGCGCAGCATCTCGGCCACCTCCATGACGGCAACCGGTCGCCGGTCGGCTGATTCTCCGGCAATTCCCGCGGCATCCGGATCGTTGTCGAGGTCGCCGCCGATCCGTGGGCACACCACGTACACCCGATGGCCGGCCTCGACCTCCTCACGTACCCGCTGCCAGGCCCGGTCGAGGTACTGGGGCTTCTCCGAGATCGGAACCACGTGAGTCTCGACATCCGCGCGCCCGGCTGGCAGTTCGCTCATCGTCGACACCCACAGGTCACCGAACACCGTCATCGCCACCGTGCGCGGAATCGGCGTGGCAGTCATGACCAGCACGTGCGGCCGGGTTCCGGCTGGACCCTTCTCGGCCAGGGCGGCACGCTGCTCGACGCCGAAGCGGTGCTGCTCGTCGACGACGACCAGACCCAGATCGGCGAACTGGACCTGCTCTTCGAGAAGCGCGTGGGTGCCTACGACGATGCCGGCCTCCCCGGAGGCGGCAGCCAGCAGGGCCGGCCGGCGGGTGGCGGTGGGCATCGACCCGGTAAGCAGCACGACCTGGGTGCCGATCTCCGAGCCCCCGAGCATGCCGCCCTCGGCGAGCGGGCCCATCAGTTGCCGCAGCGTCCGATAATGCTGATGAGCCAGAACCTCGGTCGGGGCCAGGAGCGCTGCCTGACCTCCGGCGTCGACGACCTGCAGTATCGCCCGGAGGGCGACGACGGTCTTGCCGCTGCCGACCTCGCCCTGGAGCAACCGATGCATCGGGTGGCTCTCGGCCAGGTCGGCGGTGATCTCGTCGCCGACCTTCACCTGGGCCATCGTCAGCTCGAACGGCAGCTGATCGTCGAACTGATCGCGCAGACCATCGTCGCGCGGCGGGCGCGGGGTGGCGGGCAGGGCTTCTACACTGGCACGTCGCCGCGCGAGCTCCGCCTGCAGGACGAAGGCCTCCTCGAATCGAAGGCGGTGGCGTGCCTTCTCAACATCAGCCATCGACTGCGGTTGGTGGATGACTCGCAGGGCGCGGTCGGCGTCCATCAGGCCAAGGCGCGCACGCAGGGATGCGGGAATGGGTTCGCGCACGTAGTCGAGCTGATCGAGCAAGGTGGCGACGGACTTCGAGATGCGCCAGGTAGGCAACCTGCCAGTGGCGGGGTAGACGGGGATCAGCTGGCCGGCGAACGACTGGACCGCATGTGCGGGGTCGTCGTAATCGTCCAGCATGTTGTAGTCGGGATGGGTGAGCTGGCGGTTGCGCTGGTACTGGGACACCTTGCCGGCGAACAGCCCGACCCGGCCGGGACGCAGCTGTCGCGAGTGACCCGACAAAGCCCGCTCGGACTTGCCGAAGAACGTCAGCGACAGCTCACCGTACCCGTCAGTGACCAGCGCCTCGAGCATCCAGCCGCGGCGAGAGCGCATCGGCCGCACGTTCGCCGTCTTCACCCTGGCAAGCACCGTGACCTGCTCGTCGATCCGAAGGGCGTCCAGGTCGGTCAGCTCGCCACGCTTGGCGTAGCGGCGCGGATAGTGGCGAAGCAGGTCGCCCGCGGTGTGCAGATCGAGGGACTCGGCCAGCGTCTTGGCCGTCTTCGGACCCAGCAGGCGATTCAGCGGGTCGCTGAACGACAGGCCCACTACTCAACCCCAATCAGCAGCGGGTACCGTGCCTGGCCACCCGCGTAGACGACGGTGTCGATCCCTGGATGCTCAGCATGCACCACCGCGCCGACAGTCTCGGTAAGCGTGCCGTCAGCATCCTGCCCGGTCACCAACGTCACCAACTCTCCCCCTACCGCGAGCATCCGGCGCACCACCTCGACGGCCACATCGGCGAGATCCGATCCGATTACCGCGAAGTCGCCTTCGACCACACCGAGAATGTCTCCTGGCTGGCAGACACCCGCGGACGTCACCGCCTCGCGTGCGGCGATCGTCACGGCGCCGTGCCTGGTGTGACCTGCTGCCGTCGTCATGGCGACGACATCGGTGTCGAACGCACGGCCAGGCTCGTGGACCGCCGCGGCCGCGAGCCCCTGTACTTGGACCGTCGTCGGGATGACGGCCACCCGCAGGCCGTGTGCGCGAGCCTCGGCAGCCGCTGCCTCGGCGACCGGTATCCCGTCCCGGTCATTGGGCAGTAGCACGACTTCAGCGACGCCGCACTGGCGGATCGCCTCGAGCATCTCTGCCGTGGACGGCCTCCTGCCGATCGGTGACCGAACGACCGTGGCGCCGGCCGATTCGAAAAGCTCAGCCAGCCCGTCTCCGGCCGCGAACGCGACCAACGCCCTGCCCGCCGGAACCGTTACGGGTTCCTGCTCGGCGAAATACGTGACGCGGATCTGGTGTGGCCGGCCGGCCGCGATGCCGGCTTCGATCGCCGCACCTGGATCGTCGACGTGAACGTGGACGTTCCATAGCCCCAAGCCGCCGCTGGCGCCGCCCACCACCAGGAGGGAATCGCCCAGCGGCTCGAGCGTCGCGCGGAGTGTAGGGATCGCTGCCTCGTCCGCGTCCAACAGGTACATGACCTCGTATCGCGGTCCGGTCTGACCGGCCTCGGGGGCCGCGAAGATCACTTCTGGTACCTCGTGCGCCGCGAGCTCCCGGGGGCGCGGCAACGGGCGCCGGCCGGTCAGCACGGTGTCGAAGGCGTCGAGCACAACTGTGAGCCCCCGACCCCCGGCATCAACGACGCCGGCTCGTTTGAGGACGTCCAGCTGCTCTGGAGTGCGTTCGAGCGCTTCGCTGGCGCCTCGAGCCGCGGCCAGCGCCACGTCCGGTAGCGACGCCTTGTCGTCAAGCGCGGCCGACGCCGCGTCGGCAGCGGCCCGGGCGACGGTCAGGATCGTGCCCTCGACCGGCTTGGCAACCGCCGCATATCCATCGCGAGCCGCCCTCACGAGAGCAGCGACGAGTGCGGCCGCGTCGCTGGCATCGTGCGGCTCCGGAGCGCCGAACACGCTCGACACCCCACGCAGCATCTGAGCCATGATCACACCCGAGTTGCCCCTCGCTCCCAAAAGCGCTCCGCGAGCAGCGGCCGCCATGACGTCGGCGAGTGTCGCATCCTCGCGGGCCGCTGCGGCCTCAGCAGCCTGCGTCGCGGCCTCCATGGTCAGATACAAATTGGTGCCGGTGTCGCCATCCGGTACGGGGTATACGTTCAGCGCGTCGATCTCTTCGCGAGCGTCGGCAAGGCCCTCCAGGGCCGCCTGACACCATCGGAGGGCGACCCGTGCGTCCAGGACCGGCTCTCGCGTCATAACCTTCCTCGACTGCGCCTGCCTAAGCGTCGAAGCGTAACCGCCCGGGAGCGTGTTGCCACGGTTTGGGTTCACCGCGTCGAACCAGGTATCCTGCTGCGGTTGCCCGCGGCGGCGCTGCGCCGCTGGGCGCATAAGCGCTGTCACCTCAACATCTACCCGCTAGGAGTCTCCCGTGGCTGCCAACTGCGACGTCTGTGGCAAGGGCCCGGGCTTCGGCAACAAGATCTCGCACTCGCACCGCCGGACGCCCCGTCGCTGGAACCCGAACATCCAGACCGTGCGCACGACCGTGGGCGGCACCCGCAAGCGGATCAACGTGTGCACCTCGTGCCTGAAAGCCGGAAAGGTCACCCGCTGACCCCACTTTCGGCTAGTTGAACGGCCGGCTTCGTCCAACAGGGCGGACCGGCCGTTTGCATGCCTGCACCACGGTTCCACAATGCAGCCGGTGGCCGGCACCACGCCACCAGGATGCCGCGACAGCGACACCGAGCCTCCACGGTGCGGCGGCGCGACAGCATCACGTCTCCACGGTGCCGGTCCGCCTCGACCGCGACCCGAGCGATCCCGCAATCAGGCGAAATGGACGTGACCGCCTGGGCCTTCGTACTTTTCACCGGCGACTGTCACGCCCGTGCCCTCACCAACCGATCCGACCACCGACCACCCTTCCGGCAACTCCGAGCCGGGCGCGAACGTGGCCGCGAACCCGTTGTCGTCCCCTCCGGTCAGGATCCAGTGCAGCGGGTCTGCTCCCAGCGCGGCCGCGAAGTCGCGCATCGGCGGCGGCACCTCGAACGCTGCGGAGTCGATGTCGACCGCCACGCCACTCGCCTCCGCTATGTGCCCGACGTCCGCCAGCAGGCCGTCGCTGATGTCGCACATCGCTGTCATGTCCCCGGCGGCAGCAGCACGCAGCGCAAGCTGGTACGGCACCTCCGGCCGGCGGTGCGCCTCCACCAGCACCCGCGGCGACCGGAACCCGCGCGAGAGGACTGCCAGACCTGCCTCGGCCCAGCCCAGCCGGCCGCACACCGCCACTCGATCGCCGGGTCGTGCGCCCGACCTCGTCACCGGCTCGCGTCCGCCCAAGTCGCCCAGGGCGGTCACAGATATCACCACGACGTCGGCGCGAACAGTGTCGCCGCCCACGACCGACGCGCCGACGACGGCCGACTCGTCGCGCAGCCCGTCAGCCAAATCCAGGACCCACTCGGCGGGCAGGTCCGGCGGCGCACCGAGCCCTACCAGCAACGCCGTCGGCCTGGCCCCCATCGAAACCACGTCGGAAAGGTTCTGAGCGGCGGCCTTGCGTCCCACGTCGTACGCCGACGACCAGTCACGACGGAAGTGCCGCTGCTCGACGAGCATGTCAGTGGTCGCCACGACGCGTCCATCAGGAGCCGCCACCACTGCGGCGTCGTCGCCTGGACCGACAAGCACGTCGTCGCCCTGGGGCAGCCGTTCTGCGATCGCCGCGATCAGCCCGAACTCACCCAGGTCGGCTACTTTGTCCGGCATAGGTTCCCCTGCATTCGAAGTGAGGCGGTAGGTTTACGCCCAGTCTGTCGGACATCTTCCCCCCAACCCCCAGGAGGACGCCCGTGGTCCAGGCATACATCCTGATCCAGACCGAGGTAGGCAAGGCGGCCGACGTGGCTCGGGCGATTGCCGAGATCGACGG
>DASUUU010000051.1:0-24813 GCA_036373915.1 Jiangellaceae bacterium
AGCCGGCCACGGCCGGCCGTCTGCTCGTCGGCGACGAGAACGTACCCCTCGGGTTCGCCGGCACGCGCAGCCTCAGCGACATCGGCATTCGTCGAGGCGGTCGATGCGACTCGGCTCACCCGCCACACGGCGTCAAGAGTAACGATTCGCGGCGGCCCGTCACGCGGCCTGGCCGCGAGCGATGACAGACCGTCACGCCGAACCTCGGCGCGGTGCCGCCAGCAGGTCGGCCAGGCCGGCCGCATCGGCCGCCCACCCGTCCGAGCCCAGTTCGGCCGCTTCTTGTCCTGAAGCGACGGCCGGTCCACCGATCAGCACCGGCGTGTCGGGCGCGACCGAGCGCACCGCGGCGGCCACCGCTTGGGCGGCCTCCAGCCGGTCCTGCGAGCTGACGCTGATCACCACGCCACGCAGCCGCGCGCCGGCGGCCTCGACCTCTGCAAGGACGCTGCCCTCCGGCGTGTTGCCACCCAACTCGACGACGGCATAGCCGTGCCCTCGCAGCACCGAGGCGACGATCGCAGTCGGCAGGGCGTGCGAATCGCCCGGTGCGGATGCGACGACGACCCTGCCTCGCGGCCGGCCTCGGCGGACGAACATCGGGCCGAGCCGGCCCACGAGCCGCAGCGCCACCGCGGTGGCCCGGTGCTCGTCACCGACGCTGAGCTCTCCGCGTTCCCACCCGTCACCGACTTCTCGCATCGCCGGTGCGAGCACTTCCAGTAGTGCGGCCTGCGCGCTTCCGCCGGACACGAGGAAGGTTTCGACGAGCTTCCAGGCGCCGGCTTCGTCGCCGGCCAGTATCCGGTCCCTCAACCGCTCCCGGTAAAGCTCCGGCTGCGCGTGACCGCGCCGGGCTTCCGGTGCGGAGCGACCGGGCTGCAGCCGGGTGAGGTCCTCCGGATCGACCAGCCATCGGCCGCCATCCTGGGTAGCGGGCAGCCGGCCCATTCGCACATACCGGTAGGCGGTCATGTAGTGGACCCCGAGCCGCTCGGCGGCTTCGCGCAGATCTATCAGCTCATGGTTCACCCAAGTCACCTCCTCTATTTAGCACTAACCAGGTCCTGGCGCCAGTCGCCGCGCCAGCACGGCGCTCTGCCGGGCCCGGACGGCTGTCACGCGGCCCGATCAGGCTCCAGCCGGGTCCGCAGCTGCGCGAGCGATCGCCGGATGTGGCTCTTGACGGTGCCCAGTGGCATCCGCAGCGACGAGGCGATCTCGCCGTGTGTGAGGCCGTCGAAGAACGCGAGGCGCATGATGCTGCGTTGAGGTTCGGCCAGCCGGGTCACCTCGTCGGTCAACAGCATCCGGTCGACCAGCTGGGCCGGCGACGGCGAGCCGTCGGCCGGCTCGGGCATGGTGGCCGAGGTGCTGTTCAAGATCTTGCGCTGTCGGCCACGGACCGCCCACGCATCGGCGATCTTGTGCCGGGCGATGCCGATGAGCCAGCCCGCGAGCCCGCCAGCAGCCGGCTTGTACCGGGCTCTGCCCAACCAGGCGGCGATGAAGACCTGCTGCGTGACGTCAGCAGCCTCGTCGGGATCGCCGAGGGCGCGCACGGCAACCGAATGGACCAGCGCCCCGTATCGCTGGTACATCCGGGCCAGGGCGAGGTCGTCGCCTGTACTGAACTGGAAGGCGAGCTCGACATCGGTATCGATCGTCGGCTCGGCGGTGACAACGGGCTGGCTCATCGGCGGCTCATTTCGGTTCGGCGGTGACGATTGCGTTGTCGAGGTAATGGGTGCCGTCGAAGTCGCCGGCACAGGTGATGAGCAAGAGGCGCTCCGCTCCATCACGGCTGAACACCTCTGCTGTCGGGAGCTCGGCCTTCGGGACCACCTGCACGTCGACAACGGTGTACGTGTGCGCGTCGCCGTCGCTCGTACGGACCTCTATCTCGTCGCCGACCTCGGCCGCGGTCAGCCGGGCCAACTGCCCGATGCCGTAGCGACGCGAGTCGACGTGTGCGGCGAGGACGACCGAGCCGGCACCGGCGCCGGTGGTCGGCCCGAATCGGTACCAGCCGACCACGTTGGGGTCTTCGGGTAGTTCCATCTGCCCGTCGTCGGCGGTTCCGACGGCGACGACGTCGGCGTCGATGTCGACGGCAGGCATCTCGACCGACACGGGAGCATCCACCTGGCGCGGAGCGGGTGGGGTGGCCCGGGACCGGCCGACCGGGGCGGCCGAGCCGGTGCGCTCATCCGTCCCAGCGGTCGGGGCAGGCCTAGACGTCGGAGCCGGTGTGGCGTCGGCCTCGGCCGACGGCGCGGGAGGAGGCTCGGCACTGGGCCGAGCCTCCTCCGCGCAGCCAGCGAGCAGGGCCAGGAGCGCTCCTGTGGCCAACGGTGCGATCCACCGGGTGACATTCCTGGCCCGCATGGGATCAGGCCCGCTCTGCCGCGGAGCGGCGGCGCAGGAACAGACCACCGATCGCGGCCATGGCGGCCAGCGCCGCTGCGAACAGCCACGGCGTCATCGACGAGTCGCCGGCGACGAGGCCAGCCTCACCACCGGGGACACCGCTGGGAGCGCCGTGCAGCCCGTCGATGGTCTGCACCGCCAGCTCGAGGTTCTGCTCCTCTGCGCTGCCCCAGGCGTAGACGATCGTGTTGGTACCTTCGGCCAGCTCGAGGTCTGCCGGGCCCAGCGCGACGTCTTCGGTGCCCGCGAGCACGACGTCGGCCTCGATGGTGCCGGCGGCGACGTCAGCGGACGCCTCGTTCGGGTTGGTCAGACCCTCGAAGGTCGGAGTCCCATTGACCCGCACGTCGACAGCAGGCGCGGCCGCGGTGTGGCGCACCGTCACCCGGGCATCGCCGGCCGCGAGCTCGGACATGTCGTTGACGAACACAGACGCGGTCGGGGTCCCCTCCTCGTCCAGGTGCGCGACGATGGTGGCGTTCGCCCCCGCGGGAACCTCGACGCCGGAAGCCTCGATCGCCGGGTCACCGTCCGGACCCTCGCCGTCGGCGAAGATCGCGATGTCGTAGCTGCCCGCCGGCAAGGCCAGCGGGTCGGTCAGGGTGCCGGGCTCGAAGTCGGGGATGAGCTCGTCGCCATTGGCGTAGACGTCGACCGTAAGGCCTGGGACGCCGTGCAGGACGCTGACCGTGGCCTCGTCCGAGTCTGAGTTGGCGGCCGTGGCCGTGCCGGCCGTGGCCAGAGCAAGTGGCACCAGTAGTGCCCCTGCGATGGTGGTGCTGCGGTACATGTCTCCTCCTTGGAGTCTCTACGGGACGTACCTTCAACCTCTTCTTCCGAGTGGGCTGTCGGCTTGGATGCAAATTTAGCACTAAAACTCCGTCCGGCCAAACGGCGTGCCGTGATTCGCGTCACCACCTGCGGGTATCCGTACCTAGAAGCCGCGGTTACCGGCCCCTGGTAACCGCCCTCGGGTTGGGTGGGATGGACAAGATGACGGTCGCCTCGTCGGCGCAGCGCGCCTCCGGCAATGGATACCTGGACAAGCTCGCTCGGATCGGTTGGGTCACCTACGGCGTGATTCACCTGCTCGTAGGCGTTGCGGCGACGCGGCTGGCCTTCGGAGGGGGCGGCCGGGCTGATGAGTCCGGCGCGATGACCACGCTGGCCGACAGCGGGTTCGGAAAGGTGGTTCTGTGGGCCGGTGCCGTCGGCTTCGCGGCGCTGAGTGTGTGGTGGCTCATCGAGGCGATCGGCGGCTCGCGTGGCCCCAGCGGCGCTCACCAACTCGGCGACACTGTCAAGAACGTCGGCAAGGCGATTCTGTTCGCTGTCTTCGCGTTCTTGTCTGTCCGCTTCGCCCTCGGCTCAGGTGGCGGCGGGGGGAGCCAGGAAAGCGCGACCGCGACTGTGTTGGAGTGGCCGGGCGGCCGGTTCATCGTGAGTGCCGCCGGCCTGGGGATCGTCGCCGTCGGCATCTACCACGTGTACAAGGGCATCAGCCGGTCCTTCCTGGACGACCTGCGATCAGATGCCGACACGGGTACCAGCGGTACGGCGATCACGGCACTGGGCACGTTCGGATATGCGGCCAAGGGAGTCGCAATCACCGTGGTCGGGGTGTTGTTCGTCGTAGCCGCCGTTCAGCATGATCCGGACGAAGCCGGTGGCCTCGACGCAGCGCTCAAGACGCTGCAGGAGCAGCCGTTCGGGCCGTGGCTTCTGATGATCGTCGCGATAGGCCTCGCAGCATTCGGAATCTACTGCTTCGCCAGGGCCCGGTACCAACGCAGGTAGCCCGCGAGAGCGTCACAACCACCGACGGATCGGCGCCACCGCTCCTTCGAGCACGCGCTGGCCGATCGAGCGGTTCTCCCACCTGGTGAGGTCGATGGCGCGGCTTCGGTCGAGGTCCTCGCGGAAGTGCCGCTGCAACGTCCCGACGATCTCCTGGTCCAGGACGACCATCGACACCTCCTCGTCGTGGTCGAGTGACCGGCGGTTCACGTTGCTCGATCCGACGAGGGCGGCGCTGCCGTCCACGATCATGACCTTGGCGTGCAGCATCGAGGGCTGGAAGTTCCACACCCGCACCCCGCACGAGACGAGTTGGGAGTACGTCGCCTCGCTCGCCAGCTGCGTGACCCTCTTGTCCGCATGCGGACCGGGAACCAGGATGTCGACTTCGACACCACGCCCGGCAGCCTCGCAGAGCGCGTCGATCAGCGGCTGATCGGGGGAGAAGTAGGCGCTCTGCAGTTGGATGCTGCGACGGGCGGACCGCATCAGCACGTACCAGACCATGTGAATGTCGTCCCAGCCGATGCTCGCGGACCCGCGCACGACCTGAATCACTGCCTTGCCGGGTTGTGGCTGCTCCGGGAAGCGATCACGCTCGTCGAAGAGGGCGCGGCCGGTCTCGGCCCAGTCCTGCGCGAACGCCGCGGCAAGGCCGTCGACCGCTGGGCCTTCCACGCGGAAGTGAGTGTCCCGCCACTCGGTCTCGTCTCGGGCATCGCCACACCACTCCTCGGCGATGCCGACTCCCCCGGTGAAGCCGACACGCTCGTCGACGATGAGGACCTTGCGGTGGCAGCGGTGGTTCTGCTTGAAGGGGGACTTCATCCACGGACGCCGGAACCACTGCACGTCGACTCCGGCCTCGGCCATCGCGTCGACGAGTCCCTCCTCGATCTGGAGGCCGCCTACGGCATCGATCAGCAAGCGGACTCGGACACCTGCGCGAGCCCGGTCGGAAAGCGCGTCCGCGAAGTCGTGCGCCGGCCGGCCCTTCCAGTAGACGTAGGTCATGAAATCGACAGTGCGTTCCGCCTTCTTAATCGCTTCGAGCATCGCGGGAAAGATCTCGTCGCCGTTTCGCAGCACCGTGACCGCGTTGCCTTCGGTGAAGTGAACCCCGATGAGGCACTCCAGAGTGCGGCGGAGCTGACGTTCGGATTCTTCGGCCTGTTGCGGACTGGGAGTAAGCATGGACACGTTTCCCCTTTACCCAGGAGACTTCCGCCGACACACCCATCTCCAAGCCGGAGAGAGCGTGGGTACCTGCCAATCATGCGCGTGCCATGAGCAGAGCGCTTGCCAAATCGAGCCGCGCAGTCCACAGGAACCGGTGCGGCTCGCCGCGGGACGGCCGGTGCCGGCGCAGGTGCGGGTTCGCTCAGCCGGTGTTCTGCAGTCCAGCGGCAATGCCGTTCACGGTGATGTGCAGCAACTGGCGTAGCACCTCGGTGTCATCAGGGTCGTCGCCTTCGGCTCGGAGCGCTCGTAACGCCCTTACCTGAAGGTAGGAGAGCGCGTCGACGTACGGGTTGCGCAGGGCGACCGCCAATCCCAGCACGCGGCGGTCCTCGAGCAGGCGGGTGTGGTCGGTGACGGCGAGCACCCACGTGGTCGTTCGGGAGTGCTCGGCAAGGATCAACTCGGTCAGGTCGGGGCGCTCGCCGAGCGCCAAGTACCGTTCGGCGATCCGGCGGTCGGTCTTGGCCAGTGACATCTCAGCGTTCTCGAGCATGACCGTGAACAGCGGCCACTCGTGGTAGGCCCGGCGCAACAGATCGAGGTCGCCGACCGCCTCCAAGGCCGCGCCCAAGCCGTACCAGCCGGGCAGGTTGACGCGAGTCTGCGCCCAGGAGAAGACCCAGGGAATCGCCCGCAAGTCGTCCAGTGACTCGACGGTGAGTCCGCGCCGCGCCGGGCGCGAGCCGATCGGCAGCGAACCGATCTCTTCGAGCGGCGTCACGCGAGCGAACCAGTCCGGAAACCCGTCGGCCAGAATGAGCTTGTGATAGGTGTCGCGAGCCGCGGCGTCCATCGTCTGCGCCACAGGGGCGAACTCGATCGCTGCGGCTCGAGCCCGCTCCTCGACGGCAGGGGTCGAGGCCAGCAGCACCGCCGAGGCGACCTGCTCCATGTGCCGCCGGGCGATCATCGGGTTGCCGTACCGGGCGAACACGACCTCACCCTGCTCAGTGACCTTGAACCGCCCGGCAACCGACCCGGGAGCCTGTGCCTGCACGGCCCGGTTCACCGGTCCCCCACCACGACCGAGAGCGCCGCCCCGGCCATGGAACAAGGTCAGCCGCAATGCGTGTCTGGCCGCCCAGGCGGTCAACCGGTCTTGGGCCTCGTACAGCGCGAGGGTGGCGGAGACCGGCCCCACGTCCTTCGCCGAGTCGGAGTACCCGAGCATCACCTCGTACCGCCGTCCCGTCGCGGACAGCCGGCGGCGTACGTCCGGCAGGGCGATGATCTGTTCGAGCGTATCGACCGAGTGCTCGAGGTCCTCGCCGGTCTCGAACAGCGGCACGACGTCAAGGACTATCTCCTTTTCACCGAGGGCGTGCCGGGCCAGCTCGTAGACGGCGGCGATATCGCCGGCGGACCGGGTGAACGACACGACGTAGCGGCGGCAGGCGTCCACACCGAACCGCTGCTGTAGCTGGGCGACCACCCGCAGTGTCGCCAGCACCTCTTCGGTGTCCGCGGACAGCTGGCCGCCGGCCTGGATCTGTTCCAGCGCCCGGGCATGCACCTTGCTGTGCTGGCGGATCTCCAGTTCGGCGAGGTGGAAACCGAAGGACTCGACCTGCCAGATAAGGTTCTGAAGCTCGCCGTAGGCCTGTCGCGGGGCGCCGGCCGCTGCCAGGCTGTTCTGAACGATGCGCAGCTCGGCCAGCAGCTCGGCGGGTGAGGCATAGGAAAGGTCGGCGTTCCGCCGGCGGGTCGCGGCGATGCGCTCCGCCGCGAGCAGAAGCACCGCCCGATGCGGTTCGTCCGGCGAGCGCAGGGTGACGTCCTCGACCAGCTCGGGCTGGACGGCGGCCGCATCGTCGAGCAACCGCCGAACCGCGACGGACGGCGGCGTGCTCCGCGCGCCCACGGTCAGCGCGCTGCCGACCCGGCGGCACGCGTTGTCCAGTGCCGTGAGCACGTGGTCGGCCTGGATCGACATGGCCTGGCGGGTAACGGCGCTGGTGACGTGCGGATTGCCGTCCCTGTCGCCACCGATCCAGGACCCGAGCTTGACGAACGCCGGGATCGACGGGGGGCGCGTGCCTGCCGCGTCACCGGCCAGCGCCGATTCGGCCCGGCGGTACACCTGCGGCACCACCGAAAAGAGCACCTGGTCGAAGGCGGCCATCGCCGTCCGGACCTCGTCCAGCGGCCCCGGTCGGTCGGGACGCACCTGGGCGGTGCGCCACAACACGTCGACCTCTTCCAGCAGCCGGCGCCGCAGGTCGATCTGCTCAGAGCCGGCCAGCCGCGGGTCGTCGCGGTACTCCAGCAGCTCGGCGATCCGCCGGATCGCGTTGACGACCGCCCGCCGCCGAGCCTCGGTGGGGTGCGCGGTGAGCACCGGTCGGAACTCCAGGCCCTTCAGCAACGCCGCGGCCTGCGCCTGGCCGTGCAACCGGGCGACCTCCTCGACGGCCTGCGCCACCGTGCCCGCCAGCGGCCGGTCGGGCTTCTCGTTGGCTCGCAGCGAGCGAATCCGGTGGTACTCCTCCGCGACGTTGGCGAGGTGGAAGTACACCGTGAAGGCCCGGGCAACGTCCTCGGCCCGGTCGAGCGGCCAGGACGCCACAAGCTTCTCTGCCTGAACGGCGGCGTCATCGGCGACCGTCGCATCCTCGTGGTGCGCTGCGATAGCCAGTTCCCGAAGCCGCTCGACGTCATCCAGCAGGCCCTGACCGCCGTACTCTCGCAGGATCTCGCCGAGGGCGTCGCCGAGTGTCCGGACGTCGGCACGCAGCGTGTCCGGCATCTCGAAGCGGGCGACCTCGCGAGGCCCGGTGGCAGTGGGTGGCACGACTCCAGGGTAGTCAGGAACGTGGATTCGGCGTCCGGTCGTTCCAGCGCATGGACGCTCGTCTAACCTGCCCCGCATGACCACAACGGACCCGGGGCTCGATCCGCACACCACCGCGGGCAAGCTCGCCGACCTCAACCGCCGCATCGACGACGCCGTGCACGCGGGCTCCGAGCGCGCGGTTGAAAAGCAGCATGCCAAGGGCAAGTTGACCGCCCGAGAGCGGCTCGCCTTGCTCCTGGACGAGGGCAGCTTCGTGGAGTTCGACGAGCTCGCCCGGCACCGCTCCGTCGCCTTCGGCATGGAGAAGAACCGCCCATACGGCGACGGCGTCGTCACCGGCTTCGGCACCGTCGACGGCCGGCAGGTAGCGGTGTTCGCTCAGGACTTCACCGTGTTCGGCGGAAGCCTCGGCCAGGTCTTCGGCGAGAAGATCGTCAAGGTCATGGACTTCGCGCTCAAGACCGGGTGCCCGATGATCGGGATCAACGACTCCGGCGGCGCGCGGATCCAGGAGGGCGTCGTCTCGCTCGGCCTCTACGGCGAGATCTTCCGCCGCAACACGCTGGCGTCCGGGGTCGTCCCACAGATCTCGCTGATCATGGGCCCGTGCGCGGGTGGCGCGGTCTACTCCCCCGCCATCACGGACTTCACCATCATGGTGGACGGGACGTCGCACATGTTCATCACCGGGCCCGACGTCATCAAGACGGTCACCGGCGAGGACGTCGGGTTCGAAGACCTCGGCGGGGCGCGCTCCCACAACACCAAGTCCGGCAACGCCCACTACATGGCCACCGACGAGAGTGATGCGATCGACTACGTCCGCGCGCTGCTGTCGTACCTGCCGCAGAACAACCTGGACGAGCCGCCGTCGTACGAAGCCGACGCGGCGCTCGAGGTGACCGACGCCGACCGGACCCTCGACGCGTTGATCCCTGACAGCGCCAACCAGCCGTACGACATGCACGACGTGGTCGCGGGCGTGGTTGACGATGCCGAGTTCCTCGAGGTCCAGTCCATGTTTGCGCCGAACATCATCGTCGGCTTCGGCCGGGTCGAGGGCCGCTCGGTGGGGGTGGTCGCCAATCAGCCGCTTCAGTTCGCGGGAACACTGGACATCGACGCGTCCGAGAAGGCCGCGCGTTTCGTCCGAACCTGCGACTGCTTCAACATCCCCGTGCTGACCTTCGTCGACGTCCCCGGCTTCCTGCCCGGCACCGACCAGGAGTGGAACGGGATCATCCGGCGCGGCGCGAAGTTGCTGTATGCCTACGCCGAGGCCACCGTGCCCCTCGTCACGGTCATCACCCGCAAGGCGTACGGCGGGGCGTACGACGTCATGGGGTCCAAACACCTCGGCGCGGACATGAACCTGGCCTGGCCGACGGCACAGATCGCCGTCATGGGAGCGCCGGGCGCGGTGAACATCCTCTACCGGCGAGACCTCGCCGAAGCCGAGGACCCGGACGCCCGCCGGGCCGAGTTGATCCAGGAGTACGAGGACACCCTCGCCAATCCCTACGTCGCGGCCGAGCGGGGATACATCGACGCTGTCATCCCGCCGTCCCGGACCCGCGTGGCGATCACCCAGGCGTTGCGGGCGCTGCGCACCAAACGCGAAACGCTGCCGCCGAAGAAGCACGGCAACATCCCGCTATAGGGACGCTCTCTGGCGGCCCGGCAGGTCGAGCGTGTGGCCGGCGCCGCCGGGCTCATGTCACTTCGCGCCGCTTTGCAATGCACACCTGGGGGAAGCGCTGCCTACTGGTGAGCATTGCAAAGGGGCTGTGACCAGGTAGGCCCCCGGCCACAGCCCCAACGCTGGTTCATTCACCCCTGGAGACAGGGGCGGATGGACCTGCTGAACTACTCGACGGTTACGACCTCCTTGCGGTAATTGTTCCCGTTGCCGTTCGGGTTGTATCGGGCCTCGACATTGCCCGCCGCGTCAACCGAGAACCAGTGCACGGTGGTCGTCCCGAGCTCAAGCGCGATCGCCGCTTCGCCTTCGCGCAGGCCGGCCGAACCGACCACAGGTGATGCGTAAGTCGGACGGCTTCCGTCCAGGGTGTAGTGAATCGTGACCGGCTCGGACGTGTCGAACGTGACACCGTCTTCAGTGAGAACCAACTCCGTCGTCGGCGGCGTTACGTCCGATCCGTACGCCCGGGCCACCTCGAGCAGCCCGATCAGGCCGCTCGCAAACTCCATGGCCTCTTCGAATCCCTCCTCGAACGGTGGCTGGAACCCGACGGCGTCCCAGTCGCCCTCTTCCGGATCCCACAGGTCGGCGCCGACCTCGAAGTCCCAGCCATAGATTCCGCGGCTGTACCAGTGCTCGTCCGCCGAATTGCCCGCTGCGGAGTAGAGCACGTCGATGACCGGCCCGGTGCGTCCAGGCCACACGGCAGTGCCGCGCCAGGACTGCACAGCCGACAGGATGTGGCTGGACGCCGCCCAGAAGTAGTTCTCCTCGCCGACCGTGGGACGCGGCAGCGGCACCCGTCCAGACTGGATGTACGCCCCCGGTGGCCACATGAAGTAGCCGCCGTACGAGTGGACGTTCATCGCGAACTTGATGTTCTCGAACTGCTCGGTGAGCCAGACCTCGTTCATCGCCTCGGGCTCGGACAGTTCTTCCGGTCCCGAGTAGACGTCGCTGACGCACAATCCTGACGCACCGCTGTACCCGTCGAAGCGGGAACCGACGCTGAAGTTCCGGTTTATGTCGACACCCCACGCGCCTCGGGCGAGCGGATCGCCGAACTCAGGACCGCAGTAGTTGGTCATGTTTCGCCGCTGGAAGTTGCGGTCGTAGAACGAGTAGTGGCCGCCGTCGGGGTTGACCGACGGGATGATGAAGATGTCCAGATCCCTGAGCAACCGCTTGGTGGCGGCGTCGGTCTTGGCGTTGCGCAGCAGCCGCTCGGCCGCCTCGACCGCGACCAGCGGCGTAACCCACTCGCGCGCGTGCTCCTGTGAATAGGCGAGCACCCCGGTCTTGGACCCGTCGCGGTGCTCCCCGATGCGGATGGCCCGCATGGTGAACGGCTCGCGGGACACCGATTCTGGAGCGTTCAGGAAGTCGGAGAGCTGCTGGCTGCCGACCTCCGCAGCGCCATTGCCGGCGTTGCCGCGGAACGTCGCCGCCGAGACCAGCGCCGAAGCCGACGGCGAGGCGTTGATCGCGTCCACGACCTCGGCCGCGCTACTGACCAGTTCGCCGGCGCCGTTGGTGGCGAGTGACACGGCTATCGTGGTGCCGTCCTCGACCGTGACGCTCAGCGGGCTGTCGGGGACACCGGGGTCTCGGGTCTCGAGCCTAAGATCATTGCCGCCTTCATGACCCCAGTCATGCGAGGTCACATAGAAGGCGGTGCTGGTGAACGAGCCGATCAGGGCCTGCGCGTGACGCCGGTAGCCGTTCGTCGGGTGCGGCAGTTCGACGATCTCGGCAAGATCGGGGAACTCGGCGGCCAGCGCCTCGATCCGGTCGTACACCTCGGTCGGATCCATGTAGTGATCGACGAATGAGGTCGCGTAGTGCGGCCCGTCGGCCTTGCGGGGCTCGCCCAGCCACTCGACGACCGGCACGGTGGTCTCACCACCCATGCTGCTCGTGATCGCAACCTCGTCGGGGATCTCGTCGATCTGGACCGGCTCACTGAACCGGTGGTAGAGGTACTGCCCGGCATCGACGAATCGGCTCATGGTCTCACTGTTGCCGTCCCAGGTCACGGTGAGCACTGTTGTGCTGTCGGCACCGGCCGAACTCTTCACTTCGACGTTGAGATAAGTCTCACCGCCGACGCTCTCGAACCATTCGGAGCGAAGCACGGTCAGCGTGTCTGTCGTCATCGCGGCGATGTCGTCGAGCGTCCGCAGCGCCGCCTCACGCTCGGCGACGACCGTCTCGACCTCGTCGGCGCCGACCACCTCCTCGCCGACGGCGAAGCCCCGGGCGCGCAGGTCGGCCTGCTGCTGCTCGGTGGCGACGATGTGGACCTCGAGTCCACTGTCGACCGGCCTGGCGTACTCCGTGACATCGGCGCCGGCAGCGATCAGATCGAGGACATCGTCCTGACCTGACACGAGAACCGAGACCAACTCAGCGGGTCCACCACCGTCCAAGGCATCTACTGGCGCGTTGTCGGGTTCGGCTCCGGCGCCTTGCGCGAACGGTAACCCGGCAAGCAGCAAGGGCGTTGCCGCCAGAACGGCTAACCGCTTCCGTGAGCGCAGGGGAAGTGACCTCATGACTCAACCTCCTCGTCGAGTGAGCGAGGTGCAATGTGACACCGTGCACTCATCCAAGGCCTGCACTCGTTGTGCGTCAACCCCCGCCAGCACGTCGGCGGCCATTCGAACGCGGAATCACTGCCGTCGGTAGCGCGACGGGCTGACCCCCAGATAGCGCTGAAAGTGCCGGCTCAGATGTGCCTGGTCATAAAACCCCGTGCGGGTCGCCACCTCGGCCGGCGGCGCACCGGCAAGCAGCAGGCTGCGTGCCGCCTCGATGCGACGTCCGGTCACGTAGCGGTGCGGTGGCAACCCGTAACGGCGGGTGAACGCCCGGACCAGGTGCGTCGGGTGTGCATGAAGCAGGGTCGCCGCCTCGGCCAGCGTGACACCTTCGACCAGCCTGGCGTCGAGGAGGTCGCGCAACTGCGCGGCCAGGCCCTCGGCAGGTGGCTCGACGGCGCTGAGCGAGGGGCGTAGGTGGCGGCGCAGGCGCTCGGTGATGAACTCCAGCCGACTCTCGGCCTCAAGAGAATCGGCCGGATGTGCCAACGATTGGTGGAGCTGACCGACGCGCCGACGCAGGACCGGATCGCGCAACGACGGCCGATCCACCGCGGCATCGATCAGGCCATTGTCGAGGACACCCCGGTCCAGGTAGAGGACCCGCTTGAAGAACCCGCTCCGGGTGCCAGGGCGCCCGTCGTGCGGGACGTCCGGAGGCAGCAGGGTCACCGTCGATTCGACAACGCCGTGCTCGTGGCGGTCGAGGTCATACCTGATCACACCGGCGTCGACGATGAGCAACGTCCAGGAGTCGTGGGTGTGCGAAGGGTAGGCATGGTCGATGAACCGCGCGTGGAAGACCTCCGTGACACCGTCGACGGCGGGCCGCCAGGCGGTGACGGCGTTGCGTGCGGTCGGGGCGGGACGACGCCACCCGGTCATGTCAAGAACGTACAAGACGGCCGGGGCCGACTCGACCACCATGGCGAAACGTGAGCGAACAACCCATCCGATTCCCCACCAAGATCGCGATCCTGCTCCGCGACGACCTGGAGACCTGGCAGCGGCTCAACGTCACGGCGTTCCTGGCCAGCGCTGTAGCCGGCAGCGAACCGGAGTTGATCGGCGAGGATTACCAGGACGCTGATGGCACGCGCTACCTGCCGATGTTCCGCCAGCCGGTCCTCGTGTTCGCCGGCGACAAGGAGACGCTCAGCGCCGCGCATACCCGAGCACTTCGCCGCAGCCTCCGGCTCGCGATCTTCACCGCCGACCTGTTCGGCACCGGTAACGACCGGGATAACCGGGCTGCGGTGCGAGCGGTGCCGACGGAACAGCTCAACCTGGTCGGACTGGCCTTGCACGGCCCGAAGAATGCTGTCGACAAGGTGCTGGCCGGTGCGCGGTTACACCATTGACACCGGGCGGCACGCCGGCCAGCGGCCATAGACTGGGCTCGTGACCGAGAACTCTGACCAGTCGCTGCGGGTGGTCAAGGGCGAGCCCACGCCCGAGGAACTGGCTGCCCTGGTCGCCGTCGTGTCCGCCAAGGTGGCAGCGGCCAGCGAGGCACAGCCGGCCCGGCCGTCGAACTGGGCCGCCTACTGGCGCAGCGTCCGGCGTCCCCTGCTCACAGGCCCGGGCGCGTGGCGGTCCAGCGGCCTGCCGCGCTAGCAGGCGGTTCAGTCCAGGTGGCTGCTGTCAGGAGGGTCGCATAGGGTCGGCCACGTGACTGACGCTCCAGCTGCTCAAGAAGCTACCGTCGACGCGATCGCCGAGGCCTACGTCGACGCTGTCGCCGCCATCGACCCTTACGAGGCCACGTTCGTCGGCATCGCCGGCCACGATGCCGAGACCACCGACCTCTCACCGGACGGTTTCGCCGAGCGCGCCGACCTCGCGCGGCGTACGCTTGCCCAGCTCGAAACCGCGAGCGCCCGCGACACGAGGGAGCAGGTCGCCGGCGACGCCATGCGCGAGCGGCTCGGCCTACAACTGGAGATGCACGAAGCAGGGCTCGATCGCTCTCTCAACAACGTGGCCGCCCCCGTGCACTGGGTGCGAGAGGTGTTCGACCTGATGCCGACAGCGACCGAGGCGGACTGGGCGAACATCGAGGCCCGCTTGCGCGCAGTACCCAACGCGCTCGAGGAATACCAGCGCACCCTCGAAGCCGACATTGCAGCCGGCCTCCCACCCGCCGCACGGCAGGTCGGGGAGGTGATCACCCAGTCCAGGAGGGCCGCGGAAGACTTCTTCCCGTCGGTTGTTGGGCCGGCACCCGAGGCGTTACGAACCACGCTGGATGACGCCGCGAGACTGGCAGCCGGTGCGTTTTCTGCCTTCGCCGGCTATCTGGCGAGCGACATCGCGCCTCGGGCGCGCACCCACGACCCGGTTGGCCGTGACGTCTACCAGGTCGCCAGCCGCTACTTCCTGGGCGCGGAGGTCGACCTGGATGAGACCTATGCCTGGGGCCTCGAGGAGTTCAACCGGATCGAGGCCGAGATGGTGGACGTGGCGGCGAAGATCTCCGCGGGTGGCAGCATCGACGACGCCATCAAGGTGCTGGACGCTGACCCGGCCCGCACTGCCTCCGACGTAGAAGCGTTCCGGGTGTGGATGCAGGACCTGTCCGACCGCACGATCGCCTCACTCGCCGACCGGCACTTCCACATTCCGGATCCGATCCGCACGCTCGAGTGCAAGATCGCGCCGACTCACGACGGCGTCATGTACTACACCGGCCCGAGCGAGGACTTCTCCCGGCCGGGTCGGATGTGGTGGTCCGTGCCCGAGGGCCTGGAGAAGCTCACCACCTGGCGTGAGACCACCACCGTGTTCCACGAGGGCGTTCCCGGCCACCACTTGCAGGTCGCCCAGGCCGTCCTCCAGCGCGAGGTGTTGAACCGTTGGCAACGCACGATGTGCTGGGTGTCCGGACACGGAGAGGGCTGGGCGCTCTACGCCGAGCGGTTGATGGACGAGCTCGGCTATCTCGACGATCTCGGTGACCGGCTCGGCTTTCTCGATGCCCAAGCATTGCGTGCCGCACGCGTGGTGGTCGATGTGGGCGTGCACCTGGAGCTGGAGGTACCGGAAGAACTGGTTCGGCGCGACGGCCTGCCGGCCGGCAAGTGGACGCCGGACGCGGCCTGGGAGTTCATGCGCAAGCACATCCGCCAGGACGAGAAGATCCTCGCGTTCGAGTTGAATCGCTACCTGGGGTGGCCAGGCCAGGCGCCGTCGTACAAGATCGGCGAGCGGATCTGGCTCGAAGCCCGGGCAGACGCGCGGCGCCGCAAAGGTGACGCGTTCGACCTCAAGGAGTTCCACCGCGCCGCCCTCGACCTCGGCGCACTTGGCCTCGACCCGCTCAAAGCCGCGCTGGCTCGCCTGTGAGGTGAGGTTGCCGTGATCCGCTTCGTGCTCGCGTCCTCCTCGCCCGCACGCCAGGCGACGCTGCGGACCGCCGGCATCGAGCCGCAGGTAGTGGTCTCGGGTGTCGACGAGGATGCGGTGCTCGCGGCGGCCATCGAGGAACGCGGCAAGCTCACCCCCGCCGAGTCCGCGCTACTGCTCGCTCGCGCCAAGGCCGAGGCGGTGCACGATGACGGGGCGCTGGTTCTGGGGTGCGATTCCGTCCTCGAGCTGGACGGCCAGGCGTACGGCAAACCGGCCAACGCCGCCGAAGCGGTCGACCGGTGGCGTGCCATGCGCGGCAGATCCGGTGTCCTGCACACCGGCCATTGGCTGGTCGACAACCGCTCCGGGACGGGCTCGCGGAGCACCGGAGACGTCGCATCGACGACCGTCCACTTCGCCGACCTCTCCGACGAGGAGATCGAGGCCTACGTCGCGACCGGCGAGCCGCTGCGAGTCGCCGGTGCATTCACGATCGACGGGCTGGGTGGCCCGTTCGTGACGGGCGTCGAAGGCGACCATCACACGGTGGTCGGGCTCTCACTCCCACTTCTGCGGGGCTTACTGGCCGAGTTCGGCGTCCGCTGGCACGAATTGTGGTGAGCTTGCCGGGCCGACCGCGACACTAGGCAGACTGAGTAGGTTGGCCCTCACACAGCCCGTAGGGCACCCGGTCAGTGCCGCGGCACTTGTTCAGCGTAGGGGGATGGCATGGCGACACACCCGAACGAATATGGTGCGGCGCTGGATGCCGCCATGGCTCGAACTCGCGAGTGGCTGGCCAGCCTGCCCGACCGCCGGGTTCCCGCGTCCGCATCAGCGGATCAGATCGTCGCGGCTCTCGGGCCGGTTCTGCCGGAAGGGCCGACCGATCCGGCCAAGGTGGTCGATCTGCTCGCCGAAGCGGCCGAGCCGGGCCTGGTCGCAACGCCGTCCGGAAGGTTCTTCGGGTTGGTCATCGGTGGTTCGTTGCCCGCTGCTCTCGCCGCCGACTGGCTGGTCAGCGCCTGGGACCAGAACGCTGTGATGCTCGCGAGCAGTCCGGCGCACGCGGCCATCGAAGACATCGCTTCGGCGTGGCTGCTCGACATCTTGGATCTTCCGGCCGAGTCGGCCGTCGGGTACGCCACAGGTGCGACCATGGCCAACTTCACCTGCCTCGCAGCGGCCCGGGACGCCACGCTGAAGGGCGCGGGGTGGGACGTTCGGACCCGCGGCCTGACAGGTGCGCCACCGGTTCGGGTGATTGTCGGCGCCGAGCGGCATGACACCGTCGACCTGGCCCTGCACTACCTCGGGTTGGGTGCGCCGGAGCCGGTAGCGGCGGACAAGCAGGGCCGGCTGCGAGCAGATGCGCTGGCCGACGCCCTGGCCGCCGACCGCGACCGACCGACGATCGTGTGCCTACAGGCCGGCAACGTGCATTCAGGAGATTCCGACCCGTTCGCCGAAGCCGTACCACTGGCCAAGCAAGCCGGAGCCTGGGTCCATGTCGACGGCGCCTTCGGCCTGTGGGCGGCCGCGTCGCCGCGGACGAGAGCCCTGACTGCCGGCATGAGCGGGGCCGACTCGTGGGCCACCGACGCCCACAAGACACTCAACGTCCCGTATGACAGCGGGCTGGCGATCGTCCGGGACAGCGCGGTGGTTCGCGGCGCCATGAGCTACCACGGCGACTACTTGATCACCGACGAGACCCGGTTGGAATCGTACGAGCGCGTCCCGGAGTCGTCGCGGCGGGCCCGCGCGATCCCGGTGTGGGCCGCGCTTCGATCACTCGGCCGGTCAGGAGTCGCCGAGATGATCGACCGGTTCTGCCGTTACGCGCGGGCACTCGCCGACGGTGCGCGAGAACTGCCCGGCGTCGAGGTGCTCAACGATGTCGTGTTCACCCAGGTGTGCCTCTCGTTCGGGGCGGACGAACGCACCCGCGACGTCGGCCGGCGCCTGATGGAGGACGGCACCGTCTGGATGACCGGCTCGAAGTGGCATGGTCGGGACGTGTTGCGAATCTCGGTGAGCAACTGGTCCACCGATGAGGACGACCTCGCACGCAGCCTCGACGCACTCCGCCGTGCCGCCGGTTGATCAGTCCTGGGCGTGATCGCAAGGCGGGGGTCAACTGCGCCGTGCTGCCTCAGTGCGGGTCCAGCACGCACCAAGGCTCCACACTGCCGCGACCAACCCACACCAAGGCTCCACACTGCCGCGACCAACCCACACCGAGCTTCCACACTGCCGCGCCCAACCCACACCGAGCTTCCACACTGCCGCGCCCAACCCACACCGAGCTTCCACACTGCCGCGCCCAACCCGCACCAAGGCTCCGTACTGTTGCCGCAGCGACATCATGGAACCTTGGTGCCCGTGTTCAGCGACACCGTGGAAGCTCGGTGCCAGTGTCCAGCGACACCGTGGAAGCTCGGTGCCAGTGTTCCGCAACACCGTGGAAGCTCGGTGTGAGGATGCGGGCCGCGCTACGCCGGGCCTAGCCGAGGAAGGCGTTCAACTCGTCCAGGAACCGCTGCCAAGCCGGCTCGTCCGCCTGCAGGATGTGGTTCGAACTGTCCAACGTGACGAAGCGGGCACCGGGTATGAGCGCCGCCAACAGCCTGCCCTGCTCGATAGGTGACCGCCGATCGCCACGCGCGTGCAGCACGAGCGTCGGCACCCTGACCTGCGGCGCGAAATCGACCACATCGAGCATGCCGGTCGCCGCCATGATCCGGGCCGCATTCTGGGGCGAGCTCGTCCGGCGTTGCAGTTCGTCGAACGCCTCCCACTGCTCACTGGTGCTGTCTGGCATGAACTGCGTCGTGAAGACGCGCCGGAAGGCCGGGTCGTCCTGTCCCCACCCCACCTCGGCCAACTCGAGCATCAGCTCGGCCTCCCGCTTGGCGGCGACAGTCCGCGCCCGAACCTGGCGACCCTGAGCGAACGCACCGTAGAGAACCAGGTGCGTGACGCGATCCGGGTTCAGCGCGGCATAGGCGACCGACGTCGGCCCACCACCGGAGACGCCGAGCAGCTGGAATGTGTCAAGGCGACAGGCCTCCACCACCGCTTTGAGATCAGCGATCTTGCTCTCCAGCGATAGTCGCTCGACGTCCCACTCCGAAAGACCGCAGCCCCGCTCGTCGTAGCGGATCAGCCGGTGGCGTTCGGATAGCGCATGCAGCCAGTGCCGCCAGACCGGGCTCTCCCAGTCGTAGTCCAGGTGCGATAGCCAGTTGGCCGTCTTTACCAGCGCGGGTCCCGAGCCGGAGGTGGCGTAGGCGACCTGAACGCCGTCCGCAGACCGGCAGAATCGGATGTCCTGGGTGATCGGTTGGTGACCGTCGGGCTCCGAACTCGATGGTGGCCGATCCGCCGGCGCTGCGAACGCCTCGACTGGGGCGACGAACCGGTATCCACGCCCGTGCGACGTACGGATCACTCGTTGCGCGCTGCCGTCGTCACCGACGGCCTGGCGGGCCGCCTTGATCCGGCTCGTGAGCGTGGCCTCGGTGACGAAGCTCGTCCGCCAGACCGCGTCGAGTAGTTCCTGCTTCGGCACCACGCGGCTGCGGTGCTCGACCAGGTAGGCCAGCACGTCGAACACTTGCGGCTCGACCCGCACGAGTTCCCGCGAGCGACGCAACTCGTGAGCGTCGACGTCGAGCTCGTAGCCGCCGAACGTGTAGATCACCCAGGCCCCCCTTGCCCAAGGCTAGACCGGCGGGACGCCGTGGCGGCGGTCCGAGAACCGCCGGTCCTTCGTGATAGCCGCGGCGAGCCGAGCGACGAGCTCTTCGCGCAGCGACTCCGGTTCCACCATCGCGTCGATGACCAGGTCCGAGGCCAGGCGCAGGATATCGATGTCGGTCTCGTACTCTTCCCGAAGCCCGGCTACGTAGGTCTCCCGCTCGGCGTCGTCCTCGATGGCGGCGATCTTGTTGAAATAGACCGCATTGATCGCCGCTTCCGGTCCCATTACCGCGATCTTCGCCGTGGGCAGCGCGATGCACGCGTCCGGACCGAACCCGGGCCCGGACATGGCGTACAGCCCGGCGCCGTAGGCCTTGCGGACGATCACGGACACTGTCGGGACGGTGGCCTCGGACACAGCCGTGATCATCTTCGCGCCGTGGCGGATGATCCCCTGCTTCTCCACCTCGGAACCGATCATGAAGCCCGGGACGTCCGCCAGGTAGATCAGCGGGATGTTGAAGGCGTCGCACAGCCAGATGAACCTGGCCGCCTTGTCCGCTGAGTCGACGAACAGCACCCCACCCTTGACCGCCGGCTGGTTCGCGACGATCCCGACGACCTGGCCCTCAAGAAGTCCGAACCCGGTGACGAGCTCGGGCGCGAACAGCGGCTTGATCTCGAAGAACGAGTCCTCATCGATGATTCCGTCGATGACCGCGCGGATGTCGTAGCCGACCGACTCCTCGAACGGGACGACGTCCCTTGTCAGCGACTTGGCCGGAGCGGCCGAAGCGTACGACGGCGGGCCGGTGCGCCAGTTGCCCGGCACATACGAGAAGTACACCTTGGCCAGCTCGATGGCTTCGGCATCGTCACCGGCCAGGTTGTCGCCACAGCCGGAGACCGTCGCGTGCATCCGGGCGCCGCCCATCTCCTCCAGAGTCACCTTCTCGCCGACGACCATCTCGGCCATCCGCGGCGACCCCAGGTACATCGAGGCGTTGCCCTCGACCATGAACACAACGTCGCAGAACGATGGGATGTACGCGCCGCCGGCCGCGCTCGGCCCGAACAGGCAGCAGATCTGCGGCACCTTGCCCGACAGGGCGACCTGGTTGTGGAAGATCCGGCCCGCGCCGCGGCGCCCGGGGAACAGCTCGACCTGGTCGGTGATCCGGGCGCCCGCGCTGTCGATGAACCAGAAGATGGGCAGCTCGTCACGCAGAGCGATCTCGGTCGTCCGGACGATCTTCTCCACCGTGCGCGCACCCCACGAACCGGCCTTTACCGTGGGGTCGTTGGCGACCACCAGCGCAGGCCGGCCGTCGACCAGCCCGCGTCCGGTCACGACCCCGTCTGCCGGCAGCCCGGTGGCCTGCGCGTTGGCCAGCTGGCCGTCCTCGACGAACGTCCCGTCGTCGAACAACAGCGCCAGCCGATCACGGACGTACAGCTTGTTCTGGGAGGCGAGCTTGGCCGCAGCCTTCTCCGGCGGGCGAAGCGTCGCCTCCCGTGCCGCCGCGACGTCCTTGTAGTGGTCGTGGGCGCTCATAGGCCTGAACCTACTCGACCGGAAGGCCCAGGCCGCGAGCGATAAGGATGCGCTGGATCTCGCTCGTGCCCTCGCCGATCTCGAGGACCTTCGCGTCCCGGTAGAACCGGGCCACGGGGTACTCCTCCATGAACCCGTACCCGCCGTGAACCTGCGTGGCGATCCTGGTCGCAGTCACGGCCGACTCGGTCGCGTACAGCTTTGCTGCGGCGGCGGCCTGCTTCACCGCTGCTGCGGGGCGTCCGGCATCGCGCAGCGCCGCCGCCTTGTAGGTGAGCAGGCGAGCCGCCTCGGCCATCACCTGCAAGTCGGCGATCTGGAACGCGACGCCCTGCTTGCGCCCGATGGGAACGCCGAACGCGGTGCGCTCGTTCGCGTAGGCCACTGAGGCGTCGACCATCGCCTGAATGCAGCCGACGGCAAGGGCGGCGATCGCGATCCGGCCGTCGTCCAGCGTGGCCAGGAACTGGGAAAAGCCCTTCCCCCGCTCGCCGAGCAGATGGCCGGCCGGCACGCGGCAGTTCTCGAAGGTCAGCGGGTGCGTGTCCGAGGCGCGCCAGCCGAGCTTGTCGTAGGCCGGCTCGACGGTGAAGCCCGGCGTACCGGATGGGACGATGATCGCCGAGATCTCCGGCTTGCCGTCGTCAGTAGTCCCGGTCCGGGCCGTGACCGTCACGCATGAGGTGATCGACGTCCCGGAATTCGTGATGAACTGCTTCGCCCCGTCGATGACCCACTCGTCGCCGTCCAGAGTGGCCCGGGTGGCCGTCGCCCCGGCGTCCGAACCCGAGCCCGGCTCGGTCAAGCCGAATCCGGCCAGCGCGCGTCCGGCGACGAGGTCGGGGAGCCAGCGCTGCTTCTGCTCGTCGGTGCCGTAGTTGAGGATGGGCGTGATGCCCAGGCCGACGCCCGCCTCGAGCGTGATGCCGAGCGACTGGTCGACCCTGCCGATCTCCTCGATAGCTACGCACAGGCTGGTGAAATCGCCCCCGCCGCCGAACTCCTCGGGCGCGGTGAGCCCGAAAATGCCCAGCTCACCCATCTGGCGAACCACGTCGACCGGGAAATGGTGCTCGCGGTCCCACTCGGCGGCATGAGGCGCGATCTCTGCCTCGGCGAACTCGCGGACGACCTTGCGGAAGGTCTCGTGCTCTGGCGAAAGTTCGAACGTCATTGTCCTGGCCCTTCTCTTACGCTTACGTTAACGTAAGCCGAGTAGGCTCGGGAGGCAAGTGTGCAGACGTGGACGATCACCGAACTGGCCGAGGAGTTCGGCGTCACGCTGCGAACCATCCGGTTCTACGAGGAGCACGGTCTGCTCAACCCCGAGCGGCGCGGCCGACAGCGGATCTTCCACAACAGTGACCGAGTACGGCTCGCGTTAGTGCTGCGTGGCAAGCGATTGGGCTTCCCTTTGGACGAGATCAAGCGGATCGTCGGAATGTACGACGCCGAGCCCGGCGAGGTGGGCCAGCTGCGCTACCTGCTCGACCAGATCAGCGTCCGCCGCGACGAGCTCGAGCAGCGCCGTAAGGACATCGAGGAGACCCTTGCCGAACTGGACGACCTGGAGCGCCGGTGCCACGCCGACTTGGCCCGGCTAAGCTCCGGACTGCCAGACGTAGGAGAGGACGCGTGAGCATCAGAAAGGTTCTCATCGCCAACCGCGGCGAGATCGCCGTGCGGGTCATCCGCGCCTGCCGCGACGCCGGCATCGGCAGCGTCGCGGTCTATGCCGACTCGGACCGGGACGCACCACACGCGAGGTTGGCCGACGAGGCGTACGCCCTGGACGGCGAGACGAGCTCGGAAACGTACTTGGCCATCCCCAAGCTGCTGGAAGTAGCGGACCGCGCGGATGCTGACGCCGTCCATCCGGGCTACGGGTTCCTGGCCGAGAACGCATCGTTCGCCCGAGCTGTCATCGACGCCGGGCTGACCTGGATCGGACCGCCGCCCGCCGCAATCGAGGCGCTGGGCGACAAGGTCAGCGCGCGGCATATAGCGCAGCGCTCGGGTGCACCGCTGGTCGCGGGCACGCCGGATCCGGTCAAGGACGTCGACGAGGTCGTCGCGTTCGCAACCGAGCACGGCCTGCCGGTCGCGATCAAGGCCGCGTTCGGCGGTGGCGGGCGCGGGTTGAAGGTTGCGCACACGCTGGAAGAGATTCCCGAGCTCTACGACTCGGCCGTCCGGGAGGCCGTGGCCGCCTTCGGGCGGGGCGAGTGCTTCGTCGAGCGTTACCTGGAGCGCCCGCGACATGTCGAGACCCAGTGCCTAGCGGACCAGCACGGTGCCGTGGCGGTGATCTCCACACGCGACTGCTCGTTGCAGCGCCGGCACCAGAAGCTCGTCGAGGAGGCACCGGCACCGTTCCTGTCCGACGAGCAGAACGCCATCTTGTACTCCGCGTCCAAGGCGATCCTGCGCGAGGCCGGTTATGTGGGCGCGGGAACATGCGAGTTCCTCGTCGGGCAGGACGGCACTGTCTCGTTCCTTGAGGTCAACACCCGACTTCAGGTCGAGCACCCGGTGTCCGAGGAAGTCACCGGGATCGACCTGGTCAGAGAGATGTTCCGGATCGCCGACGGCGAGCCGCTCGGCTACGACGACCCGGCCGTGCGCGGTCATTCGATCGAGTTCCGGATCAATGGCGAGGACGCCGGGCGCAACTTCCTGCCGACCCCTGGCCCCGTCTCGGTGTTCCGCCCACCGGCCGGACCGGGAGTGCGGGTTGACGCGGGTGTCGAACAGGGCAGCGTGATCGGGCAGAACTTCGACTCGCTGCTTGCCAAGCTGATCGTCACCGGCGCGAACCGGCGGCAAGCTCTCGAGCGGGCCCGCCGCGCTCTTGCCGAGTTCGAAGTGGACGGGCTCGCGACGGTGATTCCGTTCCACCGAGCGGTCGTGGACGATCCGGCCTTCGCATCCGAGCCCTTCAGTGTGCACACCCGATGGATCGAGTCCGAGTGGGCGAACACCGTCGAACCGTACGCCGATGGCGCTGCTGTGGCGGACGAGGCCGGTGAGCGCGAGACGGTGGTCGTGGAGGTAGGCGGCAAGCGGCTCGAGGTTGTGCTGCCAGCCGGACTGGGCGCAGTCGCTTCCGGCAAAGAACGAAAGCCGGTTCGCCGCGGCCGCGGCTCGTCAGCCGCCGCCGCGGCAGGTGGTGACGCGCTCACCTCGCCCATGCAGGGAACCATCGTCAAGGTGGCCGTTGAGGACGGCCAGCAGGTGGAGGCCGGTGACCTGATCGTCGTACTCGAGGCGATGAAGATGGAGCAGCCGATCAATGCGCACAAGTCGGGAGTGATCGCAGGCCTGTCCGCGGACGTTGGCACCACGGTGGCGAACGGCGCCATCCTCTGCCGGATCACCTGATCGCGGGTTTCTCACCTGATCGCCGTTTCGCCACCTGATCGCGGCGGTCATGATGATCAGGTGTCCCGGATCTCTCCGCATAAGGGACTAATTATCCCGCGCTTCTGGCCGAGCTGTGAAGAACTGCGGACCGATCTTGATCAGGATCAGCTTATGTCGGATAAGTCGGGCCGATTTTCAAGATCGTGCCGGCAGTTCTTCACAGCAGCCCTCAAGCCGAAACGATCAGGTGACCCGGCGGGGCTGCCAGCTGCGGGAT